>CAZWKR010000013.1:0-58800 GCA_964634215.1 uncultured bacterium | reverse complement strand
ACACCCCGTCTCGAAAAATGCTTCATCTTTCTTACTTATTTCATGATATAATTTTAATCTATTGGGATTGGATAGAGCTTTAAATATTTTTGTTAATTTTTTTGATTCCATATAATATTACAATTCGATAACTATCGAAGTTATTATTAATAATTAAATATAAAAAGATATTTTACTTATTTTATCTAGGAAGAAATGTAGGTTAGAGTAATTACTCAGAATCTAATTTTACAATTGTATTCTTCCATATCCAAGCAAATCCAAGTATTGAGATTACAGTTAATAGTAATCCATTTCCCCAATTGCCAAATATCAAATTGCCAATGGCAAAAGTTGCGCCAAAAATAAATGCAATACCTGCCAGCCAATTCGACAAAAATCCTCTAGTTACATTACTTTTAGTTCTTGGAA
The DNA here is from genome assembly GCA_964634215.1 of uncultured bacterium. Lineage (GTDB taxonomy): Bacteria > Fidelibacterota > Marinisomatia > Marinisomatales > JAHJCW01 > JAHJCW01. The sequence goes on along the minus strand of CAZWKR010000013.1, from coordinate 58,389 downwards.
TATCTTTGGCAATTGGTTTCCACCATCCACCGGGTTGTACGCGACGATAAAAATCCTTAAGCGTGGATTCCTTTTCCGGTTTAGTTATAAATGTTACTGTCAACCATACAATAATGGCTAATGGTACAATTATCAGTAATTTATGATGCATTTGCAATTCAATTCCAAAAATAATTGGTGCTCTACCGAATAAGGTATAAGCAATTCCAGTGTTTACCGTTTGAATCCCGGCAATTATTTCAAGACTTACTGTTATCAGGATTGAGGTGATCAGTGCTGAAATTTCCGTCCAGGCGTTAATGCGCCACCAAAACCAACGAAGAATTAATACTAAGCCGATACCGGCTCCCATTGCAAAAATAAATTCCCATGCCTTACCGATACTTTGCATCTTAACAGCGACCAAAGCAGCAAAGATCATGAGAAAAACTGTGAGAATACGGCTGACAACAACATAATGTCGTTGTGCTTTGGATACATCAGAAAATGATTTTTCCGGTTTGATGAATCGCTTGTAAATATCATTTATTAAATACGATGCACCCCAGTTCAAATGTGTATCGATAGTTGACATAAATGCAGCTAAAAATGATACCACTAACAGTCCTTTCATTCCCGGTCCAAGGAATTTTTGCATAACTAATGGATATCCAACTTTATCACCAAGCGCCCATTCGGAAACATCCGGGAAAGCAACAATTGAAACCATTGCTACTAAAATCCAAGGCCAAACGCGGAAAGCGTAATGAGTTAAATTAAACCACAAGGTTGCTAAGAGTGCGTGTTTTTCATTCTTGGCGGAAGACATTCGTTGAATTATATAACCACCGCCGTCAGAGTTATCACGTGACCACCATAAAATTGTAAGGAACACTAGGAATTTGGAAAATGGTGATTCCCAAAAATCCATTGTAAAGAAATTCGCATCCGGTATTGGTGGAATAAATTTTAACGTATTAGTTGTAACGGTAGTCGCCGCTGTGACATCGGCGGAGGCGGGTATCATGTCGTTGAGCGCAGTTAATAAACTATCCATTCCACCCACCGCATTTACTGCGATAATCGCTAAAGCGATAGAGCCAAACATCGCAATTCCGAATTGAACAAAATCGGTTACGACAACACCCCAAAAACCGGCAAGTAGCGCATACAGCAGTGCGATTGCAACACAGATCCAAACAGCCGTCCATCGATCAATATTTAGCATTACCGCTGCAACCGATGCCATTGCATTGATGACCCAGCCCATTACAATGAAATTATATAATATTCCGAAATATGCTGCCTTAAATCCGCGTAAAAATGCCGCTGGTTTACCAGAATAGCGAATCTCTAATAATTCGTTGTCGGTTAATACTCGAGCGCGTCGCCAGAGGCGGGAAAAGAGAAAAACGGCTAATAATCCTGCTAAAAGTTGATTCCACCAAAACCAATTTTGCCAAATCCCGGCTCCGCGAATAAACTCAGTAATTGCTAATGGCGTGTCAGCAGCAAAAGTTGTCGCCACCATCGATGTACCTACTATCCACCAAGGTAATGTTCGCCCGGATAGAAAATACTCTTCGGTATTTTTGCTGGCGCGTTTTGTAAAATATAAACCTACACCAACAGAAAATAGAATGTAAGCAGCGATTATTGTCCAATCAATAATATGTAATGATGTATCCATTTTATAGTTTTTATTTGTTTATTGAAATTGGGATGTAAAGGAAGTTAATAAATTTTTTCTATCTTTGTATCTGTGAAATAATGCAACAAAATTTCTTCCACTGAATATCCATCTAGTGCCATTCCAAGTGCTCCAATTTGACATAGCCCAACACCGTGTCCCCACCCGGCTCCGTAAAATTTGAATTTCTTAGGTAGAGAATCCTGCTTTGTTTCTTGTTCAATTATAATAGCTGAACTATATAAAAATTGCTTATGCAAAGCATTACGTATATCATATTCTGAATTTAGAACAATTGATTTTTCCTTATCGAATTTATCTATATAATCTATTCCCAATTTTATTATCCGTCCCGAAAAGCCGCGTTTCAGCGGTAAGATATTGATAATGTGGGTAGCAATTAAATCCAATTTATTATTTATTATTGATGTTAATTCTTCCTGTGAATATGAAATATTCCAACGGTAGTATGAACCTGATTTATCTACCTTACCAAGATATTTTTGAATATCAGATGGTTTTACAAATTTTTCACTGCAAAAGGCGGGAGGGGAAGAGTTAATAAAATTCAGTAAATCATTAGTTTGATAATTATTGTCTGGAAAATCCGGTATACTTGAAAGATAGGGGATTGGTTCTCCTGCCCAAGCATTTTTATACGATTCAGTAATTCCACCGCAAGATTTTGAGTAACGTGCATCACATATTTCATTGCGATACCGCAATACTTGCCCGCAAGTCTTTTGTATAGCCTGTAATGATTCATCAGGCACGTTTGTAACTCCTTGATAGCGTTGACAGCAGTCATCATTACAGACATCAATATCTAATTCGGTGTGATTTATTTTTCGATTAGCAAGCAGCCATGAGCGGGCCGCAATTGTCTGTGCCTCTAGCAATGCTGGTGGACAATCCGGATTCATTTCTGATGTGGCAACATACGGTAAATATTGTTCCACAGGCAGTTCATTAATTACAAATAAATTTCCATTACGATTTTTAATAATGATTTTACCCGGTAATTGTACCTGAATTTCATTTTGCCAGTGAAAACCTCTGCCAGCTGGAACAGAATTAATAATAGAAAATTCATCCTGATTAGAATTACCAATCGGTTCAATTAACACTTTATCGAAAAGTTTATTGTTTATTAATATTGAATCAGACTGACATTTTACAATTAATCTCTTAGTTAATCGTTCTGAGTTAATTTTGTAATGTGAAGGATTTGGAAAATCGATGATTATTTCAGTCTTTTTATCTTCCGGTAGGACTATACCAACACTGATTATTGGTTCTTTATTCAAAATTCAATTCTCAAAATTTAAAATTTCTAAATGCATCTATCCCGGCTCCTAACACAGGAGCTTCGCGTAATTGAGAAACAATAATAATATTTTTATCGAATTTATCTGATTTTAAATAATGTGATTTTGCGCGTTCATTCAAAAATTTACTTTTACCGACTAATTTCGATAAATTATTAATAAGCGGTTTAACTAGGTATCCCCGTGCTAAATGATTTTGAAATAAATTACCCAATCTCTGACCGATGACAATTCTATCTAATAAGGTATTCTTATAAATATGGTTTTGCATAAGTGGTGGTTTATTTTGATTAATAAATGAGAAATTATTTTGCCAGCCACTATAAATAGTATTAATCCTCTCAAAAATTAAATTTGCTAAACTTTTACTAACATTTTGGTAAGTTGTAATTGCTTTGCTATCATTTTTTGCAGTCATCTCTAAAATTTGCTCTAAGTAGGTTTTGTTTTCACTCAATTTAGACTGACTAATTCCTGCCAAATTACCGTAAACAGATTGTATTCCATTCGCCGAACAGTAAATTTCCATGGAATTACCGGTCTCATCACTCATTTCCCATGTCTTTGCAATCCAATCTTTGCACTCGTCGAAGGAAATCAATTCCCCGTGTAATTTCATTGCATCAGCTACACCGGTTCCACCGCCTAAATAGTAAGCGTTTTGGATATTACGGAAAGCACCGCTTTCGGCGTATTCTTCGCCGATTCCGCAGTAATCGGCATCACTTCCGAGCTTAGAAATTGGTGCTGCTAAAGCGATATTGTTAGCTAACAGTTTCTGTTCAATTTCTGATGCAAAATTGGGCATACGCGGACCGTTTGCCATCGCGACGATACCACGCTCGTCGGCAGTTTTGATACCCGGCATACCGATTCCAATTAGCACATTTTTAGCTTTAGCGAGCTTTACTAAATCAGATATTACATCACTAAATGCGTTATAATAGACTTTTGAATGTTCTATTTCAGCAGGGGTGAGGACAATATTATTTTTTTTAATTTGCTCAAGTTGTATTTGCAGGTTTACCGGTTTGAAATTCGTTTGATAATCAGGATACTTGCGGTATTCTTTTACCGAGTTTTCTTTACCAAGTGTAAATCTCTTTCCATCTTCCGATACATCAATAATATGCGCACTTACTTTACTAGCGCCTCCATCAATTCCAATAATTAATGGTCTATTTTTCATTATTAATTTTCATTCTACGTTTTAGTGCTTCTTTCCGCATATAATCTTTAGCTTCATCGTTGCGCTTCACAGTGTCTTGATCTATGGTATGGTCGGTTCCGCCGGAATGACGGATCACTTCATAAATCGGATCATAAATACGACCGACTTTGTACTTTTCGCAGATCCGCAAAACCATATCATAATCTTCTCCGTAATTGCGTGCATACGGATTCTCGTTCATCTCAAAATAACCGATATCTTTAATGAGTTGAATCGGAATTGCACGTGGTGCACCGGCACCGTTAATTCGCAAGAGATTATTTCTTCCGTTCTCATCCGTCCATTCAGAATGTGTAACTATCGGAATATCTTCATCTCGAATTATTTTGCCTGAATCAAGTTTCTCCCAAACTTCGTAAGAACCAATTACCATTCCAATTGTTGAGTTTGATTCAAATTTATGTATTATCTTTTCCACTGCATCCGGTTTTAGACGATCATCAGAATCTAGTTGAACATAATATTCTCCATATGCACTATTTACTCCAAGGTTTAGACAAAAGCCGATATTATTGATATCAGTCGTAATTAATCGAACTTCAGGTTTTTCAGCAGAATACTTATCACCACCATCCATATATCTTTTTACTGATTGGTTAGTTGGATCATTTTCGCCACCATTTACAATAACAATGATTTCTATATCCTGAATAGTTTGCTCTTGAGCACTTTCTATTGCTTCAATAATAAAATCTGGACGTTTATTAACCGGTATAATTATGGTGGCTTTCTTTAATGGTTTTATTGAATGTGAAGGTCGCTTTACATATTTTTGTTTTGGTGATAAATATGCACCAATTCTTTTTAGATGATTTGTTAATACATTTTCTGCTTCTTTTTGAATATTTTCATCTGATTGTAAATAGTCGAACACATTGGTTTTTTCTTTAGTTGTATTCACTTTATAAAGTGAACCACTTGTTTTATTTGCAATATGTACAATTTCTGATACTTCTGATAATTTTAATCGAATATCATATAAATAACTATATATTAAGGATTCATCAAAACCACCTACTTGCTTTAAAAATGATGTTCGGAATAAAAATACTTTTCCATAATCTTGATTATCGCGAACTCTGCCAATATGATGTTTTAATAAATGAAATTCTTCTAATTTCCCATCGGCTATTATTCCATAATCGGCATAAACCATTCCAGCTTGATAATTTCTTTCCATTGCCATTTGCATTATGTTTAGGGAGGAGGATTTTAATTCTACTAGATTATTTTTATCATCAATTAATAAAATATATTTTGAATCAGTTTGCTTTAATTTTTGATTGAGTAATTGAGGAGAGTTAGAATCGGTTGCAAATTGGGATAGTTTAAAAGTTGTTATTTTTGCATTCATAAAATATTTGAAATAAAGAATAATAGAATTAATTATTATTAAATTACCTACAAATCATATCAATTGAAATCAGATATTTATAAACACATGACAATAAAAAGCATATTTTACTCAATAATATTAATATTGGTTACTGTCTCCTGCAGTCCTCCGGCTTCAATCGAAATTGAAAAATCATGGGCTGAGCAAACTTTACAAGAGCTTTCTTTACGTGAGAAAATTTCTCAAATGCTAATATATTCTATGCATTTAGATTTCAGAAATGATGAAAATAAACAATGGCAGGAAATTAATCAATTAATAGAAACTGATGGCATTGGTGGAATTCATCTTTGGAGAGGCAACACCGGATTGTCGGTTACAATGTTGAACGAATTGCAGAGTAAATCAAAAGTACCCATCCTAGTTGACATGGATATTGAAAGAGGATTGGAGCAGCGTTTTTCTGAGGGAACACAAATTCCGCCGTCAATGGCGATTGCCGCTACCGGAAATCCACAAAATGCTTTTGATGCAGGAAAAATTGTTGCTTTAGAAGGGCGCAGTGTAGGTGTTCATTGGAATTTAGCACCAGTAATTGATGTGAATAATAATCCTGATAACCCAATAATAAATACTCGCGCTTTTAGCGATGATCCCAACGTAGTAGCGGATTATGCTATACAATATATAAAGGGACTACAATCCGGTGGAATGTTAGCAACTGCCAAACATTTTCCGGGCCATGGCGATACTCAAATCGATTCTCACAAATCGCTTGCCACAATTCCAAGCAATTTCGATCGTTTATGGTCGGTGGAATTAGCACCATACAAAGAAGTAATTGATGCCGGAGTTGATGCAGTAATGGTCTCGCATTTAATCGCCCCCGATTTCCAACCGAACAGCAATACGCCGGCAACTTTATCAAAATTTTGGATTCAAGATATTCTCCGGGGGAAACTAGGTTTTAAGGGGGCGGTTGTAACCGATGCGATGGATATGGGCGGAATTACCAATGGATTCTCATTTGATTATGCTTTTATTAATGCAATTAACGCCGGGTGCGATATAATTATACAAAAACATAATTATCGCAAAGCGATTGATGTCATCGAAAGTGCGGTAAACGAGGGAATTATAGATAGAAGCAGAATTAATGAATCTGCCATGCAAATGTTGATATTGAAAGAGAAGGCAGGATTGCATCTAGCAAAAGAAGTAAATTTTAAAACTATACAAAGGATTGTGGGCACGGTAGAGTCACATCGCAAAGCAGAAAATATTGCACAGAAATCCATTACTCTTGTAAAAAATGATAGTAATCTTATACCGGTGAATTATCTAAATAGTAAGCAGATTAATGTGATTGATATTTATGGCAGCAGTTTTAATCATACACAATCCACTGCAACAAAAACACTTTTAAAAAATTTAACTAATGTTAATTCATACGTAATTGACGAAACAGATAATATTGAATATTTAGAGTCCGTTGTCAATAAAATAAATGAAAATAGTATCGTTATTTTTAATATTTTTTCTAAACCAAGCGCATGGAGAGGAACCGTAGCATTGAACGCTAATCAAACTGCGTTTGTCGACACTCTATCGAAGAAAACAAAAAATATTATTATGGTCAGCTACGGAAATCCATATATCATTAGAGAATTCCCAAATATCACTACATATCTCTGTGCATGGGAAAAGCAGATTGATTTACAAGAGGTTGGAGCGAGGGTAATTTTAGGTCTGAATGATGTTAGCGGCAAATTGCCGATTAATATCCCTGATGTTGCCAAACGTGGTACGGGAATTAGTTTAAATAAATCTCCAAAATATTTACAGAAAATACCCGATAATAACAGTGAAAAATTACAAACGGTTATGCCTTACGAAGTAGGAGCGGAAATTGACAGTTTACTAATAATGTTTAATAATGCTGTGGCTGATTCTGCTTTCCCGGGCGGTGTGCTATTGGCTGCAAAAGATGGGAAGATATTTATCCATGAAGCGTTCGGTTATCATACTTATGCTAAACAACAACCAACTGGACGCGGAAATATTTTTGATTTGGCGTCGCTTACAAAAGTTATATCAACGACCTCGGCAATAATGAAATTATTTGATGAAGGTAAAATTGCGCTAGATGATCCGATCGGTAAATATATACCTGAATTTATTGATGAAAAATTGGAAGAATTAGAGAATCGTGATTTAGTTACGATTAAACATTTATTAACTCATACGTCGGGTTTACCACCGTTCAAATTGTATTATAAAATTGAAGGTGATTTTAGAACTCGAATAGATTCTGTATATAGAACCAAGTTAGAGTCAAAACCCGGTGATAAGATGGTTTATTCTGATATAGGATTTATAATATTGGGGAAAATTATTGAAAGAGTTTCTGAAAAATCTTTGGATCAGTATTTAAAAGATGAAATATTTATTCCTTTAGGAATGACGGATACATATTATAATCCATCTGATAAAAAGTTAAAACGTATCATTCCAACAGAATATAGTGAAATTGAGGAGAAATATATTCATGGTTATGTGCATGATGAAAATGCATATAGTTTTGGAGGTATTGCGGGGCATGCGGGATTGTTTTCCACAGCTGATGACTTGGCAATTTTTTCCCAGTTGATGTTGAACGACGGTAGAAATGATAGTGAAAGAATATTTAGTACTAAAACTATAGATATATTTACCAAATTAGATAGCACAAGAAGTGAAAATCGTTATTTAGGATGGGATAGACCAAATGGTGCATCTTCAGGTGGAGTATATTTATCTGATAGCAGTTATGGTCATACGGGATTTACAGGTACATCACTTTGGATTGATCCTGAAAATGACATCTTTGTAATTCTCCTTACCAATGCTGTACATCCTAATCGTGAATGGAAAGATCCAAAATATTATGATTGGCAGCAAAGAGTTCATTCAGCTGTTTATGAATCATTAGGCTTCGCTGAAATGAATCAAAATTTAAAATGGCGGAAAGATTGGAATGATAGATAGATTCTCAAAATTTATATTTGTCACTATTCTAATATTTCTTACTTCTTGTAGTGGCAAGGTAAACAATCAGAAATGGATTGAAACGCTACCAAAACCTTGGTTACTTAGTGAAACTGAAGTTTCAAACATTCTACCGGAATTCCATAAACGGTATCCAAACTTTGAAGATCGCCTCAAGGCTATTACTCTTTGGAGAATTGGGACTCCATATGAATTATTTAAGTTAGGAGAGGAGATACTGCCTGACACCGATCCAATAATCAGATTAGATGTTTCAGATTGTACAGTACACGTATTAACAAGTTTATCCATTGCACAAAGTAAGACCTGGACCGAAGCTCGAGATAATATTATAAAAATCCATTATAAGAAAGATGAAATTGGCAATCATATACCAACATATAAATCACGATGGCATTTTACGTCCGATAGGATTCTATCGAATCCATATACGGTAAATATTACCGATGAGCTTGTTGGTTCCGGTGATTTAGTAAATGTTGATATGATATTAAATAAGAAAGAGGATGGTAAAGAGCTGCTAGATCTTGATTGGTCAAAAAAAATAAAATTATCATATATTCCGAATAATTTGATTGATTTGGAATTATTGAACAAATTATCTGAAGTATGCGGTATCGCCTTTATTCGAAAATCCTATTTAAGTAATGGTTTAGCGATTGCACATGAGGGAATATTGATCGATCAAAATGATTTGATTCATGCGTCGTCAGGTGCTGGAAAAACGGTAAGAGTAAATTTAATTGAATATTATTTTAACAAGGGAGAACCGTTATTTGACGGCATTATGATATATAAATTTGTTCCAATCGAATAAAATATTGTTTTAATCATAAATTAAATATTTTTTTCTAATCTGCATAAATTTATCTAAATCAGTTAGATAAAAATTAACAATCTCTGAGGGCGTTTTACCGTCCTGAAGTTGGAAATAAAGATTGTCAGATCCCCAAAGTCTTCCCATTGAGTCTTTTTGTATTACTAAACTTTCGGGATATAAACTATTAATAGCCCATAAGACTGTTATACCAGTCAATATACTTTTGTAATTATCTCGGTTTGCGATATTGATTTCAATGCCATTACAATTTTTATTCTCAAATTTTGGGTATTTCGACATAGTTGCAATAGAAACCGGAGTAAATTGAGCTGATTCAAAATTAACTCCCGGTAAATTCTGTTCGTTCAATAAATTTACCAAAATATTTGTATCAATCCACGGCGTACCGATTTGCTTAAATGGTGAAAATGTACCGCGCCCTTCACTTACATTTGTTGCTTCAAAAAGACATATCCCCGGATATATGATAGCTGTTTCCAAATCTGGTATATTGGGAGATGGATTCGTCCAAGGTAAACTTGTTTGATCATAAAAGAAATCCCTTCTATAATTCTTCATTGGAATAACGGTTAACTCCGGTAGCGAGTTAATCATTTTTTCGCCGATAATCATTTTGGTTAATTCACCCACTGTCATACCGTACTGAATCGGGATTGGATATTTCCCTATAAAAGATTGATAATTTTCATCAAGTATCGGACCATTAATTTGCTCGCCAATTGGATTTGGTCTATCAAGCACAATAACTGGAATATTTGCTTCACCTGCCGCTTCCATTACTAATCCCAAAGTGCTTATATAGGTATAGAAGCGAGTTCCAATATCTTGGATATCATATATAATCAGATCAATATTCTCAAACATATCCATTGTTGGTTTCCTTATAGCACCATATAAACTGATTATTGGTGGTAATGAGGATGGGGACGAATCATATTTGATGTGCTCTCCATCGGGTATGTTTCCGGTAAAACCGTGTTCGGGGGTAAATATTTTTACTAAATCAATTGAATCATTGGTTAGAAATCGTGATACGTTTGATTCACTATTTTTGTCAATTCCTGAGTGATTTGTCACTAAAGCTATATTTTTATCATGGAGTTTTTCAATATGATACTCCAATAAAACATCCAAACCGGTTTTTACTGTGGCTTGTTTATTTTTTAGAGATATAGTATCTGAAATATTACTAACTGTGCTTGTACTACAGCTCCATAAAAATAGTACAATTGTAATAGTATATATTATTTTAGTATTTAATAGCATGCAATAAATTACAAAAAATGAAATTTATATTTCTGATAAGTGTTACTTTTAAATAGGATAACAATATCGTATATTTGTAAACAACAATACTTAATTTAATTTTAAGGAATATGCAAATTTGAACAAATACAATTGTCAAGCACCAATTTTTCAGAATTTCGCGATTGATAATGAATTTTATAATTCATTAGGCAAAAAACATATCATTCGTACTTTAATGCAAGAACATGAGGTTATACTTAATTTTTGTAAAGTATTAGAAAAATTAGTAAATGATATTAAAAAGAAATCATCAATTAATGATGCTCAGGATATCCTTAAAGATCTTCAATATGTATCTGGGCATTTACTGAGAACTGAAAAACATCATATACGAGAAGAACATACATTTATTCGACGTTTGGTTGGAATGGCAGAGTTTGACCCATCTCAAGAAATACGTAGGCAGCATGATAATCTAGGTGTGCTAAAAAGGAAATTAGAACGTACAATGTATGAGATTTATATTATGCCTTATGATGAGTTTCAAAAGGAATTACAATCGGTAAGCCGAAAATTAGTTAGAGATCTTAAAAAACATGTCGATATAGAAAATAATATCTTATATCCGCAAGCTGTTAAATTAATCCCCGATAAAAGTCGATGGAAGAAAATGCGTGAAGAATCCGACAATATCGGGTATTGTTGTTTTACCCCTGGAAAACAGTAAATTTAATATATAAATCACTTAGTAATAGATTGTTTTAAGTCTACTTTTTTACCTATCATAGGATTAATTATGGAATTCATTATATCTGGTTTAGTACTTGGTTTCTTAACAAGTTTTCACTGTGTGGGAATGTGCGGACCAATTGCAATAGCACTCCCTCTACATGGCGAAAGTAAATTGCGCAAATTATTTGGTGGCCTTTTATATAATTTTGGAAGAACAACCACTTATGTAATCTTCGGATTTATTTTAGGACTATTCGGACAAAGTCTTGGAGCATTAGGATTTCAAAGGTGGGTGTCCATTATTGCTGGAATTTTAATGATTGTTACTGTTATATCACCGTCGCTTTTTAAGTCTAATTTTAATCCTTCTGGAATTCTGAATTCATTATTATCTAATGTAAAATTAGCACTTAAAAAATTATTTTCAACAAGATCATATAGTAGTTTGTATTTAATAGGATTGCTAAATGGATTATTACCATGCGGTCCACTTTATATGGCATTCATAATTTCCACTGGAACGGGAAATTCAATTACCGCTGCAATTTTTATGTTAATGTTCGGACTAGGAACGATTCCTTTACTGTTTTTAGTTACAATTTTGGGTAACTTTATCAGTGTTCCTCTTAGAAATAAAATGAACAGTTTGTTTCCAATTTTAATTGTAATTATTGGGATTTTATTCATTTTAAGAGGATTGAATCTTGGCATTCCATATTTAAGTCCAAAAGAAGAAAAAATTAAAATGAAGATTGAAAAAACGCTGGAAAAACAGGAAATGAATAACACTTCAGGAAACAACATTGATGATGTAGGGTTGAGTCGTGAATGCTGTGGAAGTTAGCACGTTCATGGATTTTTATTCTTCTAAAAATCTCACATATTTCAAATTTTGATCAAAAATAAATCAGATTCTTCACAATTAATTTGTTACCATTGTGGTCTAACTTGTGCTGACGATTCAATTGTCATAGGCGATAAATTATTCTGCTGTAATGGTTGTAAAACTGCTTTCGAAATCCTTGAAGGTAGTGACATGTGTAAATATTATGACCTAAATGAAGCTCCCGGATCTATACCGATTGAATTCGGATTTAAGGAAAAATTCAATTTCCTTAAAGATGAGAATACCTTACAGCAATTATATCAATTTGTAAATGATGATATTGCCACAGTTACTTTAACATTGCCCTCGATTCATTGCAGTTCCTGTATTTGGGTGTTAGAAAGTTTTTATCGGATCAACAAGAATGTTACAAATTCAAAAGTTAATTTTCTAAAAAAACAATTAACTTTATCCTTCGATACATCCAAGACATCATTAAGGCTAATTGTCGAGCAATTAGCATCTTTGGGATACGAACCGGATTTTAACTTATCTGATCTGCAAACTAAGGTGGGAGAAAAAAACTTACGGAATTTATATATTAAAATCGGTATTGCAGGATTTGCCTTCGGTAATATTATGTTATTGAGTTTCCCTGAATATTTTAAAAGTTATGATACAATTCCACATAATCTTAAGATCTTTTTTAGTGTTTTAAATTTATTACTCGCTCTTCCAGTATTATTATATAGCGCAACTGATTATTTTAAATCGGCCTGGGGTAGTTTAAAGCAGAAAGCAGTAAATATGGACGTTCCTATCTCGATGGGGATACTTACACTTTTCATTCGCAGTGCATATGAGATTATTACAATCTCAGGTATGGGATGGATGGACTCATTTGCCGGATTAGTGTTTTTATTATTAGTAGGTAAACTATTTCAAGAAAAAACTTACCAAGCGTTATCGTTTGAACGAGATTATAAATCGTACTTTCCGGTTTCAGTTATTCGTTTGGAAAACAATGAGGAAAAGAGTATTGCGCTATCTCAATTAAATGTCCGTGATCGTTACCTTGTTCGCAATAATGAAATAATACCGGCTGACTCTATTTTAATTAATGGTAACGGATTTGTCGATTATAGTTTTATCACTGGAGAGTCCGATGCGCATGCCAAGGCATCCGGTGATCTATTATATGCGGGTGGAAAACATCAAGGCGGAGCTATTGAGTTAGAAGTAGTTAAAGATGTTTCACAAAGCTATTTAACCCAATTATGGAATAATGACGCTTTTAATAAACATCAAGAAGCGAAGATTACCGCATTAGCTAACAATGTTAGTAAATATTTTACAGGTGGTGTTTTAATAATCGCCTTGTTGGCAGCTTGGTATTGGATGCCCAATTTTACCTATTCCATAAATGCTTTTACAGCCGTTTTAATAATTGCCTGTCCGTGTGCTTTGGCACTTTCAACACCTTTCACTCTTGGCAATACAATGCGAATTTATGGTAGGAAAAAATTCTATATAAAAAATACAGCAGTGGTGGAAGTCCTATCAAATATCGATACAATTGTTTTCGATAAAACCGGGACTTTAACCGAAGCTGGTTCGAGCGGAACCGAATTCTTTCCGAATGGCAATCTTGAATTAAGCAAAGAAGTGCTATTTTCATTAATAAAATCGATAACTTGGCATTCCACTCATCCTTTAAGTCGAAAAATAACCCAATATTTGATGGATTCTAAAAATTTGGAATCAGTTGAAAATTTAATTGAGCATCCTGGCAAAGGAATACAAGGTGTCGTTAATGATAAATTAATTAAAGTTGGTTCACACAATTTTATCGGTGTAAAAACAACTAATAATCATAAAGATATTTCAGAAGTATATGTATCTATAGATGCGAATTATATTGGTTATTTTGGCATAAAGGGAACTTATCGAACTGGTTTCAAATCGGTATTATCAAAATTAAACAAATCGTATGAATTGTTACTATTATCTGGAGATAATGACCATGAAAAGGAATCATTGATTCAGTATTTTAATGATGAATCAAATTTATACTTTGATCAGTCTCCGGTTGATAAGTTGGAAAAAATCAAATCTTTACAGACTGACAAAAAAACAGTATTGATGATTGGTGACGGCTTAAATGATGCAGGTGCTTTAAAACAAAGTGACCTTGGTATTTCAGTTACAGAAAATATCAATTCATTTTCCCCTGCTTGTGATGGAATTCTAGAAAGTAATAGTTTTAATAAACTTAATGATTTGATAAAATTTTCAAAAACAAGTATGAATATTGTTAAAGTCAGTTATTTGATTTCATTTTTATACAATTTTATCGGGCTAAGTTTTGCAGTGCAAGGTACCCTGTCTCCATTAATATCGGCGATTTTAATGCCGTTAAGTTCAATTAGTGTGGTTATATTTACTACGATTGGCACCAATCTAATGGCCAAGTTAAAATTGGATAAGTAATTATACTAATTTCGTATAATATAATTTGTAAAAAAACAAATTTAGTGGCTATATTTGCCAAGACTAGATGAGTGTTTTATATTTATTAATTATAGCAGCTTTAACCGTTGCAATAGGTTTTTTGATAGCCTTTATATGGGCTGTTAAAACTGGACAGTTTGATGATACACACACACCGTCTATGAGGATTTTACTTGATGAGGATGAGCAAAACTTATCAAATGAAAAAAAAACAAAGGAGTAAGAGAATGGCAATAGAATCTTTTAAATATGATAATAAGATAGTTAAATATTTTCTTTATGCTACTATCGTCTGGGGTATAACTGCTTTTACTGTCGGATTAACTATTGCAATACAATTGTATTGGCCTGCATTGAATCTAAATATACCATGGTTGACTTATAGTCGTATTCGTCCGCTGCATACAAATTCAGCAATTTTTGCTTTTGTTGGCAATGGAATATTCATGGGTGTTTATTATTCGCTCCAGCGATTATTAAAAGCAAGAATGTTTAGTGATCTACTTAGTAAAATACATTTTTGGGGCTGGCAATTAATTATTCTGGCTGCAGCAATAACTCTGCCATTGGGTTACACTATTAGCAAAGAATACGCTGAACTTGAATGGCCGATTGATATTGCGATCACCGTTATCTGGGTCATCTTTGGAATAAATATGATTGGGACGATAATGAAACGTCGTGAAAAACATTTATATGTAGCAATTTGGTTTTATATTGCTACGTTTTTTACAGTAGCTCTATTGCACGTTGTTAATTCAATCGAAATTCCAGTATCATTCTTAAAGAGTTATCCTATATATGCAGGTGTACAAGATGCAATGATACAGTGGTGGTATGGGCATAATGCAGTAGCGTTCTTCCTTACAACACCATATTTAGGCTTAATGTACTATTTCTTACCAAAAGCGGCTAATCGACCTGTATTTTCATATCGATTATCGATTGTACATTTTTGGGCATTGATATTTATTTACATTTGGGCTGGTCCGCACCATTTATTATATCAGGCAACGCCAGATTGGGTACAGACACTTGGAACGACTTTTTCGCTCATGCTAATAGCTCCTTCTTGGGGTGGCATGTTAAATGGATTGCTCACACTTCGTGGCGCTTGGGATAAAGTCCGCAAAGATCCAATCCTCAAAATGATGGTGGTGGCTATTACATGTTATGGTTTATCAACTTTGGAAGGTCCTTTAATGTCATTAAAAAGTGTTAATGGCTTAACGCATTTCACTGATTGGGTTATTGCTCATGTTCATATAGGAGCATTAGGGTGGAATGGTATGTTAACATTTGGTATTTTATATTGGTTAGTTCCAAGGATGTGGAATACAAAACTACATTCGGTAAAATTAGCTAATGCACATTTTTGGCTATCGACATTAGGAATAATCTTTGTTGCAATTCCCTTATATTGGGGTGCAATAACTCAAGCTTTAATGTGGAAAGAATTCACTGTAGACGGATTGTTAAGATATCCAAATTTCTTAGAAACAGTCACACAAATTATTCCTATGTATATCTTAAGGTCAATCGGTGGTACTTTATATTTAACGGGTGCAATTATAATGGCAGTGAATTTGAAAAAAACTATCAGCCAAGGTTCATTTGTTTCTGATGAAGAAGCACAAGCTCCTGCATTAGATAAAACACCTGATAATGTAAAAGGTATATATAAACATCGTTGGATTGAAAGCCGACCGATACAATTCTTTATTGCTGCAACTGTTGTTGTTGCGATTGGTGGTCTTGTAGAAATTGTACCAATGTATCTAGTAAAGAGTAATGTACCAACGATCGAGAGTGTACAACCATATACTCCATTGGAATTACAAGGTAGAGATATTTACATAAGCGAAGGATGTTATACTTGTCATTCTCAGATGATACGTCCGTTCCGATCAGAAACTGAAAGATATGGTGAATATTCTAAAGCTGGAGAGTTTGTTTATGACCATGCCTTTCAATGGGGTTCAAAACGTAATGGACCGGATCTTGCACGTATTGGAATGAAATATCCGGATGCATGGCATTATAGCCATATGAAAGAACCAAGTCTAATGTCTCCAGGTACGATTATGCCGGCGTATCCATGGCTATTAACTAAGAAAACAAAATTATCAACAACTTCCAAAAAGATAAGAGTTATGCAAACACTTGGTGTACCATATCCGGAAGGATATGATGAAATAGCAAATGCTGACTTGCAAAAACAAGCCGAACAGATTGTTGAAACTCTAAAAGGTACTGGTGTACCGGATGCTGAATGGGATACTGAGATAATCGCTTTAATTGCTTATCTACAAAGAATGGGCACAGATATTAAAGCCATGGATAAATAAATGTTTAGATTTGTATTGGACCCCGCACAAGAATTCGGAATTTTACAAGGATTGGTCCTTGTGGCTTTTTTCGGAATTTTTGTCGGGGCAACAATCTGGGCAATATTTGCTAGAAAGAGGTATATTAATCACATGAGTAATTTGCCTCTCGAAGATCAAATTTCAAAAAAGGGAGAAAATTAATTATGGCAAAAATTGAAAAAGAACGTTTATTAGAACACGAATACGATGGTATTGGAGAGTTAGATAATTTCTTGCCCCCGTGGTGGACATGGTTGTTTATTATAACAATTGTATGGTCAGTTGGTTATGTCCTACATTATCATGTTCTTGGAACAGGAGATTTACAAGAAGTGGAATATTATAAAGAAGTAAATCCGGAATGGTCAGAGGCCGACCTTAAAATGGTTGGACCATCATATAGATATGAATCTCCTTATAAAGGAGCCGGGGCTGATCAAGCAGTCGCCACAAGTGAAGGAGCTGGAGAAGTTATAAGTGAACTTGTAGCATTGTCAGTTCTTACCGACAGCGAAAGTATTGATCAAGGTAAGAGTATTTTTACAACTAATTGCGTAGCTTGTCATGGTGCCAGCGGTGAAGGATTAATTGGACCTAATTTTTGTGACTCAAATTGGATTCATGGCGGAGCGATTGAAGATTTAGTACGAATCATTAATGTTGGTGTTCCTGCTAAAGGGATGATACCATGGGATAGAACCTTAACACCGAAACAAATCCTGCAAGTTGCCAGTTATATTTTAACATTTGAAGGAACCAATCCTCCAAATCAGAAAGCGCCCGAAGGAGAGTTGTACACGCGGGGTTAAAACCTTTTCAAAGAAAAAAATCGGGAGTATGAGAAATTGTACTCCCGATTTTGCTTAATAATTTTAATTCGGTTTACAGGAAATGAATAATAAGAAAATTGATCCAAAAGATCAGGAACACTATCGGGATAAGATCTCAACTGTTGATAGTGCTGGAAAACGAGTATGGATTTATCCTAAGGCACCAAAAGGTAATTTTTTTACAGCTAGAACAGTTGTAGCAACATTTTTGTTGGCATTACTTTTTGCAGGACCATTTCTTACTATAAACGGACATCCATTTTTATTGTTAGATTTTCTAGGTAGAAAATTTTACATATTTGGAATAGCATTTTGGCCTCAGGACCTACATTTATTTGGTATTGCTTTAATTACATTAGTTGTATTTGTAGTATTGTTTACATCTGTTTTTGGGAGAATATTCTGTGGGTGGATGTGTCCACAAACCATTTTTATGGAATTGGTTTTTCGTAGAATTGAGCGTTGGATCGAAGGAGGACCGAAAGAACAAAAGAAATTAAGTGCAGCTCCATGGTCAGGGGATAAGATTTTTAAAAGAGGTCTGAAAACAATATTATTCTTAGCAATAGCATTTATTATCGGGAATACGTTATTGGCATATATTATTGGTAAAGATGTACTCTTTAAAATAATGACTGAACCTATTTCAGAGCATACTGGTGGATTTATAGCAATGATGGTTTTTACATTTATTTTCTTTGCTAATTTTATGTTTTTTCGAGAACAAGCTTGTACTTTAGTATGTCCATACGGACGATTACAAGGCGTTTTGTTAGATGAAAATTCAATTGTTGTTCACTATGATTTTAGTCGTGGTGAACCACGTGGAAAAGGTAAACGGACTAATGATTCAAAATTGGGCGATTGTATTGATTGTCACCATTGTGTTGATGTATGTCCCACGGGAATCGATATTCGAAACGGTACCCAATTAGAATGCGTTAATTGTACTGCTTGTATAGATTCATGTAATGCAATTATGGATAAAATTAAAAAACCACGTGGTCTGATTCGTTATGACTCATATAATAATATCGCGGGTGATAAAAAGAGTATTTTTAATCCACGTATCGTTGGGTATACAGCTGTATTGGTAGTATTAATAGGTATTTTGAGTTTACTGTTGGCATCGAGAAAACCGATTGAAGCAACAATTCTTCGTACGCCCGGGACTTTATATCAAGAAATCGTTGAAGATTATATTACAAATATGTATAATATTAAGGTTGTTAATAAATCGTATGAACAAAGAGAAATTAGTTTACATTTAGTTTCACCAACCAATGGAGTATTAAGAATGATGAGTAAATTGTCTTTGGCAGCAGATGATCTCAATGAATCAGTATTTCTTATAGATATTCCCAAAAGCTCAATATCAAGTACTGGAATCCCTATTATTATTGATGTACTATCCGGTGATACTTTTATAGAAAAATATGAAACGACTTTTGTAGCACCTATGATAAAATCAGAATAATGAAAGCTCCAATAACATTCTTTCAAGGAATAGTGATCACTATAGTAGCTCCGATCATACTGCTTATTGTTTTCGTTATTTACAGTAGTCAAAATTCCTTTAAACTGGTGGAAAAGGATTACTACCAAAAAGAAATAAATTTTCAGACTCAAATTGACAAGGAAACGAGAGCTAATCAACTTTCAGAGAAAGTCAATATTTATAATAATGATGAACGAGTGGTTTTGCAATTCCCATCAATTTTTTCACCTGAAAATATTAGTGGTAGCATGATGTTTTTTCGACCTTCAGATTCGAACTTAGACTTTAGTATTAAAATTGATTTAAATAAGGATATGCTGCAAAGTATAAGTAACATAAATCTTGAAAAAGGTGTATGGATTTTGAAGATATTTTGGAACAATCAACAAGATGAATATTATTCTGAAAAAAGGATCTTTGTAAATCATTCAACTGAATTAAATTGAGTGCTTTATGGTACGAAAAATAAATATCATTATTGTTTTAATGGTTTTCCTAAGTTCCATTTTTGCTCAAGATCGATATAAATCATTCCCAACGTGGGTAAAAAGTGTTCCCGAATATGGATTTACCGGAATGAAGCATTCCGTCACACAAAAATCTAATTTAATACTTTTTGGAACGGTAGGAATTGGAGCATTGCTTGCCTATAAATATGATGATAATGTACAGAATTATGCTCAAAGAGAAGGATTGCTCCCGGCTAGAGTTTCGCAATTTGGTGATCTATATGGTGGGATTTGGTCAGCCTGGTTATTACCTGCTTCAATAATAATTACATCAAAGTCGGCAGATGAATCAAATCGTGAGATGTTGGAAAAATTGGAATTTGCATCCTCTGCATTAGTTGCTAACGGGGTAGTCACTATAATATTGAAGGAATTAATTGGCAGGGAAAGACCAA
This sequence comes from uncultured bacterium, assembly GCA_964634215.1. GTDB lineage: Bacteria > Fidelibacterota > Marinisomatia > Marinisomatales > JAHJCW01 > JAHJCW01. Next base: position 38,018 of record CAZWKR010000013.1, on the reverse strand, counting down.
ATAGTCAAAATAAACATTCTATGCCCTCTGGGCATACATCGCACAGCTTTGCTGTTGCTGCAGTAGCCAATGAATTGTATGGGCATAAAGTTGGAGCTGCCGTTTACGCGATTGCAGGTTTAGTAGCAATAAGTAGGATTAACGATAATGATCATTACTTGAGCGATGTCATTGTCGGTGCAGGATTAGGTACAATAATTGGACGCGGTTTTTCTAAAACATACCGTGACTTGAGATATGACAATAATAATGGTTTAAGTTTGAGTTTAAATTTTTATATGAATTAAATTAGAACATAGGTTAAATATGAGTAAAAAAATTGTAATCATCGGAGCAGGATTTGCAGGACACACTGCGGCATTATACCTAGGAAATGCATTGGGGAATAAAAACGAAATAACAGTTATCAATCGTCAAGAGAAATTCGTATATATTCCTTCATTAGTTTGGGCTGGTATAGATCGAATGGATTTGGAAAAATTACAATTTGCTCTTAAGCCAGTTTATGACAAGTTCAATGTAAAATTTTTCCACGGACGCGCAACCGATATCTTTGTGGATGATCAATATGTAAATGTTACAAATGAAACTGACGGTACAAAACTTAGATTTGATTATGATTATTTAGTTAATGCGACCGGTCCTTATTTAAATTTTGAAGCAACTCCAGGTTTGGGACCACATGCAGGATTAACACAATCGATTTGTTCACCACCACATGCTGAGCAAGCAAAAAATCAATATCTTAAAACCATTGACAAAATGAAGAGTGGGGAAAAACAAACATTTGTAATAGGAACCGGGCATGGAACTGCAACCTGTCAAGGCGCTGCATTTGAATATATCACAAATGTCCATAAGGATTTAATTCGCAGGAATTTGCGAGATAAAGCGGAAATCAAATGGATTTCCAATGAAGCTGTGGCTGGTGATTTCGGAATTGACGGCGTTACAGTTACGCAAGGAAAAAAAATAAGTACGTCGGAAGAGTTTATTAAAGCAATTTATGATGAATATGATATTAACCATCAAGTTCAAACTGCAGTTAAGCAAATTGATGGGAATACAATTCATTGGGAAAATTATGAAGCTGAAACAGGTTCAACAAAATTTGATTTTGCAATGTTAATTCCGGCTTTTAAAGCGAACAAATTAACTTATTGGGATAAAGACAAAAATGATATTTCCAATAAGTTGAATAATCCTGGAGGATTTTTATTAGTTGATGGAGTTTATGGGAAACCTTATAGCGAACTTCGAGAAAATCCCGGTTACTGGCCTGCGACTTATCAATCACCACATTATTCAAACATTTATGCAGCCGGTATCGCATTTGCGCCACCCGGACCAATATCTATACCTTTCACAAATAAAAATGGGACAGCAATATCAGCCGCGCCGCCAAGAACTGGAATGGTGTCGGGAATTACCGGGCGGATTGTCGCAAAGAATATTATTGCTCAGATAAATGGTACAGGTAAAATTCATGAAGAGAGAATGACAGAGATGTATGCAGCGTGTATCGCATCTATGGGCGACTCACTATTCGATGGTTCTGCTGCGGTAATTATGGTCAATCCGGTTGTTCCCGATTTTAAGAAATATCCAACTACCGGCAGAGATATTTTTGCTTCAACAATGGAAATGGGACTAGCAGGAGCATGGATGAAACGAATGTTACATACAACTTTCATTTATAAACTAAAGGGTAATCCAGGTTGGAAAATTATTCCAGAATAGGGAGAAAATTATGCAAATTACAAAATTTCAAAGACATATGATGAAGAATTGGATTTACCAATTATACCGATTTATTGTGATAAATCTTAAAATATTAAAAGGTGTAAATCAGGCGAAACGAAGTTGATAATTTCAGATATTTTGAATGTTAATATTCTGAATTTACCTTTTTACTAAATACTGATTTCTATCTTCTCTAACTCTAAACGCTATAATTTGTAACCATCACCTTGGTCTTTCATCTATAATCTAAAAGAATTCAAAGGATATTTATATGGACATGAAGATTACCTTCCCCAGTGGGAAAAAAGTGAATGCGGAGTTTAATGGATTTACTCATAAAACTGATCAAGCTCTTGTAAGTGGTGGTGAAGGTAGCGCGCCAGAACCGTTTACATTATTTTTGTCTTCAATAGGTACATGCGCAGGTATTTATGTTTTGGGGTTTTGTCAACAACGTGGAATTGATACGAATGAAATGGAAATAGTGCAATCAATGAATTTCAATCCATTATCAGGAATGATTGATAAAATAAAATTAAATATAATTTTACCAGACGGTTTCCCTGAAAAGTATAAAAAAGCAGTAATCAATTCAGCAAATTTATGTGCAGTCAAAAAACATCTGGAAAATCCACCTCGATTTGAAATAGTCACTACCTAACGTAATACTTCTCCTTAATTATATTGATTGTGTAAATTGAACAATATTGATTATGGAAAAAATACTTACTAAACTTAATGGAATTGCCTCAAATATTTTAAAAGCTGAGGCACATGAATTAATAAATGTAGCTGACCGTATTGATAAATCGGTTGTAAAAGCTGCTAAGATAATATTAAAACATGATGGTAAAGTTGTAGTTTGCGGTGTTGGAAAATCCGGATTGATTGGGCAGAAAATAGTAGCCACATTCTGCAGTACCGGGACGAAAGCTGTTTTTTTACACGCTAGCGATGCTCTTCACGGAGATTTGGGTATTTATCGTCCCGGGGATCCAACAATTCTTATTTCTAAAAGTGGTGCAACCGATGAAGTCGTACGTTTAATTCCGTTTCTTCGTGAATTCAATTCCCCTTTGATTGGAATTATAGGTAATAATGATTCACAATTAGCCGACAAAGTCGATGTTGTTCTTGATAGTACTGTATCCTCTGAAGCTGATCCATTGGGAGTTGTCCCAACTAATAGCACAACAGTAACTATGGCAATTGGCGATGCCTTAGCTGCAGTTTTGATGACTGCTAAAAAATTCAATCAGGAAGATTTTGCACGATTCCATCCGGGCGGTAATTTGGGGAGGAGACTGAAATTACAAGTTAAGGATGTTATGACTCCAATAGATAAAGTTGCAGTTGTTCCTCCAAAGCAAAACATTAAAGAAACAGTTTTATTAATGACAAAAAAACCGCAAGGAGCTGCAATAGTTTCCGATAGTTCTAAGAAATTAATTGGTTTAATTACTGATGGTGATTTACGCCGAGGTTTTGCTCAAAATGGTAATATTAATGAACTTGTTGTCAGTGATGTTATTAATAAAAATCCTATATATATATATTCCAATGCCCGTTTACAAGATGCTGTATCGCTGATGGAAGATCGAATTTCGCAAATATCAGTTTTACCTGTATTAGATAATACTACTGATAAATGTGTGGGACTCCTGCGTTTACACGACATTTATCAGTCAAGATTAATTTAAATTGTATAATTAAGATTCCATTTGTTATAACTAGTGGTCGAAACATAAATTTCAACACTCAAATAGATATATCAAATGGATGATAATAAAACGAAGCTTAAAATCAGTTTGAACAGCTTCGACGATTTGGAGCATGTTCGGGAAGCTGTAATTCAATTCTGTCGTCATTATTGTAAAAGTAATGATGAGGTAGATATTCTTGAAATGTCAATTTTAGAAGCTTGTCATAATGCTATCCAATATGGATCTAAAAGAAAAAATAAATCCTTATGTGAATTGAAACTCTTTTACGACAACCAAAGTATTAAAGTGATTGTCAAAAATTTTGGTAAGGCATTTAAAGTTACTGAAAAAGAAACATTTTCAATTGAGCAAGATTTCCTTCAGTACAAGAACGGCGGTTTAGGTATTCCTCTCATAAAATCATTGATGGATTCGGTAGAGTATGTGAGAAAATCTGATAATATTAATGAATTAATTATCGTAAAAAAAATAACAAATAATCAATAGGAGTGTTGCAATGCGAATAAAAGAAACAGAAAAAAATGGAGTTATTGTGTTAACATTGTCAGGGAAAATGATGTTGGATGCCAAAAGTGCTGGTTTACATGATTATGTTAAAAACCTTATTGAACAAGGCAAAACAAAAGTCGTAATGGATATGGGAAAAATTACTTGGTTCGGAAGTACGGGACTTGGTGCATTATTGGCATCTTACACATCGTTAAAAGATAATGATGGTGACCTAAAGATTGCTCGTGCTACCAGAAAAATAAGGAGTGTTTTTATGTTTACACAAATTATTAAAGTGTTGGAAAATTACGATACCGTCGATGAAGCAGTAGCTGCAATTATATAGTATCTATCGTTGAATTAAAGTGAATGATTTTACTGAAATTCAAAAACTGAAGTTAGCTGTTAAAGAACTTTCAGTCCTAAATGATATCGCTACGGCGGTAAGCACAACCCATGATCTAGATCAAGTAATAGAATTAATTGTACATGAATGTGTTAACCATTTAAATGTTGAGCAGGGAGCAATCATGTTGCTCGACCAGACTGAAACTGATGATCAATTTCACACAATAGTTCGTGAAGTTGATACCGAGACGGATATTGTACCCTATCATTTCGGAGTTCAATTATCGGGGTGGATGGTAAAAAATCAAAAACCGTTATTGATTAATGATTTTACAAATGATAGTAGATTTACAAACCTCTCCGATGGCGAATTTCCAATTAATTCGATTTTAAGCGCACCTTTAAAAACTAAAGGTAAGCTTATTGGTGTGTTAAACGTATTTAATAAGATGGACGAAAGGGGATTTACGCTAGACGATCAAAGAATTTTATCAATAATTGCAACTCAATCGGCTCAAGTTGTTGAGAACGCAAGACTATATGATGAGGAGCAATCACTTAAAAAGATAGAAGAAGAACTCAAATTCGCACATGATATACAAGCAAGATTATTACCAAAAACAAATCCACAAATAGATGGTTTTGATATTGCCGGTAAAAGCATCTCTGCCAAAGAGGTTGGTGGTGATTATTTTGATTTTATCCCAATCGATGAAAAGAATTTCGTAATTTGTCTAGGTGATATATCTGGTAAAGGTATGCCAGCTGCATTAGTAATGGCAAATTTACAAGCTACATTAAGGGGGCAGGCCTTATTCACTTCATCGGCAGGGGAATGTTTAACTAGGGCAAATAAATTATTATATCGCAGTACGGATACGCAAATGTATGCCACTCTTGTTTACGGAATTTTAGATTCGTTTAATGATACTTTTCACTATTCAAATGCCGGTCATAACCCTCCTTTATTAATAAATTCTAAAAATGAAATTACTCGACTTACTAAAGGCGGAACTGTTCTTGGTTTTATGGAAGATTTTCAATTTGAAGAGGATTTTGTTAGCCTGAAAAAAGGAGATACAATTATAATTTATTCTGATGGAATTACCGAAGCATGGGATAAAAATAGCGAAGAATTTGGTGAAGAGAGACTATTGTCAATTTTCCAAGACAGTGCTTTGTTAAAAGCGGAGGTCATCCTAGAAAAAGTATTTGAATCTGTTAAATCTTATGCACAAGATGTTCCCCAGAGTGATGATATAACTATTGTTGTTATTAAAAAGAATTGATAGTAAATGTATGATCGGTAAAACCATATCACACTATAAAATCCTGAGTAAAATAGGAGAGGGTGGCAGAGGAGTTGTTTACAAAGCTGAAGATATTGATCTTAAGCGAATAGTCGCACTGAAATTTATATCACCACATTTAACAGACAATGTGGAAGATTTAGAACGTTTATATCAAGAAGCTCGATCTGCGTCACAACTCAATCATCCTAATATTGCAACTATTTACGAAATTGGGCGTGCAGGTAAATATAATTTTATTGCAATGGAATGTATATCTGGAGAAACTCTAAAAAGTAAAATACATAGGGAAGCTTTATCATTAAAAGAAATTATTAATATTGCAATAGAAACATTGAGTGGAATAAATGCAGCCCATAACAATAACATCATTCATCGCGATATTAAATCCGAAAATATTATGGTGAATGAATCGGGTTCAGTAAAAGTGATGGATTTTGGTCTTGCTAGAGATTTGGATAAAAAAGATATTACTAGAGTTAGTTCTACTTTGGGAACGATAGCTTATATGTCGCCCGAACAAATAGAAGGATCTAAGGTTGATCAACGTTCTGACATATATTCTTTCGGTATTGTATTATACGAACTACTCACAGGATTAGTACCATTTATTGGAGAACATGAAGCTGCTACACTTTATTCTATTGTAAATGAATTGCCACCTGACGTAACATCTTTAAATTCTGATGCCAATCCCGATCTAGTAGCAATTATACAAAAAACAATTGAAAAAAGTCCAAACGATAGATATCAAAATGCCTCAGAATTGCTTGATGATTTAAATGAATTGAATAGTGGAACATTCAAAAGGAGTATAAAAAAACCATCTTGGTTATCAATAATACCTAGTAAAATAAATCGAACTAGGTTAAAAGGTGGATTGATTACTATTTTATTAATCGTATTAGTTATATTGATACCATTTATTACAGGAGACAAAAGTTCGTCGCAATTTGTTAATTCCTTAGCTGTTTTAAATTTTGACAATATACAAGAACCTGAGGACCCCAATCGACTTGGACAAATATTACAGGAATTAATAATTGCTGACCTCTCCGAAATTCCCAATTTAAAGGTTTTTAGCAGCCAAAGATTATTTGATATACAAAAGCAGTTTGGATCGGATAATCGAAACTCAATTGATCCAAGCTTTGCAACGGATATCGCCCGAGAAGCCGGCGCTAAAACAATGTTAACAGGTAATGTAATTCAAGCTGATAATAATTTAATATTAACGTCACAATTAATTAATACAAATGATGGCTCAATTATCAAATCACATCAAGTGGAAGGAAATGATATCTATTCTATGGTAGATGAATTAACTATGCAAATACAGGCTGATATGCAATTGTCAGTTGGTATAGATGATCCAATTGATGTGGCTGTAGCAGATAAAACCACTCCGTCGATGAATGCTTTCCAATACTATTTTATTGGAACAGACTATTTTAATGATTCCCATTTTGATGAGGCGATTGTTGAGCTAAACAAAGCTATTGATATAGACTCAACGTTTAGTAGTGCTTATTATAAATTAGCACTAGCCCAATGGTGGTCACAGTCTGAAATGGATAATGAGTCAATTGAGAATGCACAAAAATCTTTAACAAAAATATTAAATGGCTCATGGTATACAACAACTAAGGAAAAATTATTAGCAAGAGGTGCATTGGAATTAACAAAATATAATTATTCTGAAGCGGAAGATATATATCAGCAATTAATAGATTTTCTATCTGATGAAAAAGAAGCATGGTATGGTCTAGGAGAAGCGTATTTTCATGGATCTCAAGATTTTGAAAAAGCTTCTGATGCCTTTGAAAGGGCAGTTGAATTAGATCCTGAATTCACGATTGCATATCGTCATATTTTCGATATTTATAATTTACGTAATGAGTATGATAGTGGGATCATTAGAGCAACACAATTAATAGAACAAAATCCTGACAATGTATGGGGATATATATTTTTAGGACAGATGTTTATGGGAAAAGAGGATTATATACAGGCTCAGATGACTTTTGAAGATGCACTCCAAATCGATCAAAATCTGAAAATAATTTATCATTATATAACTCGAATATTTATTGAATTAAAACAATTTGATGAAGGAATAACGTTAGCGAATGACTTAATTGATTCCTCAAACTCTGAACCACAATTGTATAATTTATTGGCCAAAATGTACATTGGAAAAAATGAAATCAATAGAGCCATCAGTACATTTAAATCGGGGCTAAACAAAGAGCCGAACTCATATCAGATTATGTTGAATTTAGCGCAAACTTATCAACTAAATGGAGAATATGAGCAAGCTATAACTCAATGTTTTAACACAGAACGCCTTTTTCCTGAATTATGGAAATCTAAAGGCCATTATTTACTATCAAGTATTTATATAGAACAGGGCAAGTATAGCGATGTCATTGATATTATTGAAACTAAACTATCAGATTTAAATGAATCTGATTTGAATACGCAATCCGAATTATTAAATAATTTGGCATTTTTATCATATCTTTTAGGTGATTATACTACTGCTGGTAATAAGGTGAATCAGGTATTATCAAATTCTGTGTCACTAAAAAATCAACTAATAGCATATTTGGTAAAAGGATATTTATTAGCACAAGACAATAACATCAGCGAACTATCCGATATTGCACAAGTCGTTCAAGATTCAGTGAATCAACATAAAGATGAAACATTCAATAATATAATAAATCGTGCCATTCAATTTAATTATTATTTTGCGACAGAAGAATATCAATCAGCAATAATTGAATTCAATAATATGGATAATAAAGGTGATTTTAAATATAGATACAATTATTTTGCTGGATTGGCATATTTAAAACTTGAAAACTATCCTAAAGTATTTGAATTATTAAATGAAATGAGAAACCCCTTTTTATCTTTTGAGGTACGATCCTTTATTTATCCCCGTTCATTTTATTTGGAAGGACTTGCCAATGAAGCCATGGGCAACTTGGAAGAGGCAAAAATTAGTTATCAAACATTATTAAATATATGGAAAGATGGCAACAGCGAAGCACCTGAATATCAAGAAATATTACAAAGATTCAATAATATATAGAAACCTAAGATCAACTAAACTAAATGAAGTATATTTATTCGGGTAGAACTGATATCGGCTTAGAGCGAGAAGTGAACCAGGACAGCTTTGGTACCGCATGTTTGCAATGGGGTAGCATTTTTGTATTATCGGACGGTTTTGGACACAAAGAAGGAGGAAAGTTCGCTAGTCAATCTGCTGTTGATATATTTTTGAATAACTATTCAAAAGAAGATCCAAAGAATATTAAGAAGTTCTTTGAAAGTACATTTGATGAAATTAATAAATATATTTACTATAAGAAGGTTTCAGAATACGATAAAGCAATGTTAGGGTGTACGGCGGTTGTTATGGTAATTGAAGATAAAACTGCTCACATTGCACATATTGGAGATAGCCGAGCATATATTGTAAGGAATGATCGCTTAAAACAGCTGACAACAGATCATTCATATGTACAATCACTAATTGATAAAGGGGAACTCTTGCCCGAGAATGCGATGTCCCATATTAAAAGACATGTGTTAATAAGAGCCCTAGGTAGTCATCGGGAAGCCAAAATAGATTACCTGTCTCAGTCTTTAGAATCAAATAATAAATTTATAATATGCTGTGATGGTGTATGGGGTTTTGTGTCACAATCGACAATTCAAGAAATACTAAATAGTTATAATCCAAGCCAGGCTACATCAAAATTGATAGAAATTGTAAAGAAAAATTCAGGCTCTGACAATATCACTGTGCAAGTGATTGGTTTAGTATAATTTATAATACAAAAAAGGCGGCATATGAGCCGCCTTTTTTGTGAATTAGATTTTATCGATTATAGTGCATAAAACAGAACTGCTCCTACATTTGACCAATTATAATCATTATCATTAGGATAGTATTTACCTAAGGCACCATATAATCCTAAACTTATTGGTGATTTACCCAAAGGCAAGCTTGCAGAACCGATTGTACCGAAACCAAGTCCTTGTTCTTCCCCAAAAATATAGAACCCTACACCATGTAATTGAAGAATTAATGGTATATCTAATTTTAATAGATCGTTAACACAAAGGCTGGCAAGAATACCACCTCCAAAATAAAGATTATCAAAATCATAGGTAAATGCTCCTGCACCAAGTCCGACACTTAAGGGTCCAACTTTTACTCCAAAAGGAGTACCAAGCAATAATCCTAAATTCAAATTCTCATTTTCAGGTCCACCACCAACAGGATAACCGGCATGTAGTCCCAATTTCCAACCTGGCTTTCCGCAATATGATTTCGAACAAGGCTTGTCACACTTGTGTGTTTCATCACATTTATGATCTGTTTTGTCCTTTGTAACTGATGACGCAGGGGCTGCTTCGCTTGCTGCTGCTGTAGCTGCTAATTCAGCTGCTTTAGATTTAGCATCCATTTTAGCTTTAGTAGTATTGTATTTTTCAAGAGTTAGTGCATCACTATCGTCAACATCTATATGTCCGTCACTATTTGTATCATAACCATCAATAACTCCATCACTGTCTGAATCAATTCCATACCCTTCAATTGCTACAGCTTCTCCACTTTCATTAATTATTGCATTACCTTCACTATCCAGGGCAACTAGTCGTGTTGGTTCGCTTGCGGCGATAGTTTTGGTTGGTGGTAAGCCATAAAAAGGTTTACCGCTATCATCAGCATAAATGTTAGGAATTACTAGCCAATTATTTGGGTAAATCCAGTCGGGATTAACGATATAAGGATTAGCTTCGTGTATTTTTGTCCATTTAAACGGATCGCTGTAAAAATCATCAGCTATAAACCATAAACAATCCCCTTTAATAATCATATATTCGAAAAACCCATCTGGATTAACAAGATCTGCGGGATCTTCCATATTTGCATAAAAGGACACATTGGTATCTTGTGCAAAATTTGCTGTTGTAAATATCAAGATTAGGGAAATAAGCATTATTTTTTTCATTTTTTCCTCCTAAATGACGTAAAAAATATGGTATAAACTTAACAACATATGGAGTAATGTAATATGATAACTTTTACTGTAACCAATATAATTCTGATTTAATTAAAACTAATCATTGACAGATATATAAAGTACTTTATAATATAAAGTTAATCAAATGAGGTTAAAATGGTAGAAAAGAAAATTCAAGAAGATTTAGCAATAATAAAACAAATTATGTTGGACTCCAGACAGCGATTTTATAATGTTGGTATACATTTAATTGTTTGGGGAGGAATTGTTATTTTAGCATTATTTCTAACATATTATAGTTCATCTATTAAATATTTATTTCCAGAATACTGGATTTGGTTGGCAGGATTTGGCATGGCTTGGATGTTTGAATTTTGGCAATATAAACGCTATCAACACAGTGAAATAGTTTATAATAAACTAAACCGCATTGGCGGTTCTTTGTGGATGTCGATATTAATTACTATGATGATCTTTGCTATCTTTGGTGGTATTGGTGGAAATCTCGTAGAAGGTGGTAATGGAATTATTGCCGGACTATTAGCAATCGGATATTTTGTAACCGGTGAAATAATTGAGATGAAATGGATAAAATACCTCGGCTATGGATGGTGGATAGGTGTAATAATTTTATTTTTCAGTTCAAACGAAATAGGTTTACTTATAATGGCAATCCTTATGACATTGCTACAATTTATCCCCGGTATAATATTATTAGTAAAAGGACCTAAAAATGACTGAATTTGATTATCAGCAAATTGATGATCTTATCCATTCTAGAATCCGCTTGGCTATCCTTGCTCTATTAGTAAGTAGAGGTGAAGCAACTTTTATATATATAAGAGAGAAAACTAAAGCTACTGATGGGAATTTAAGTGTCCAATTACGAAAACTTGAAGAGGCCTCATTTGTAAAGACAAAGAAAGAATTTGTCAATCGTAAACCCGTTTCTACCTATTCAATAACTGAAAAAGGTAGAGATGATTTTAATGAATATGTAAAAAAAATTGAGTCATTATTAAATATAGAGGGATAATGAAAAATAAATATATTTTAGCAATATTGTTGCTTTTGTCAATTGTGAGTGCGCAAACCGGTACTGTTAACGGATCTGTTTTGGATGAAACAACACAGCAACCGTTGCCAGGTGTAAATGTAATAATTGAAGGAACAGAGCTTGGTGCGGCATCTAATATTGATGGTTTGTTTTCGGTTACCGCTATTCCAGCCGGAATCTATAATATTAGATTTAGCGCCATCGGTTATAAACCGCTTGTGAAACTAAATATCAGGGTGAGTCTAAATCGCCCCGCGATGATAAAAGCGGAGTTAGTATCGCAAGTTGTTGAATTAGAAGGAATCACAGTAACGAGAGAATATTTTGAAAAAGAAAAAGACGCCATAGTTTCTAGCAGGACAGTGGATCTTAATGAAATCCGCAGAGATCCTGCTGGTGTTTATGATATCCAAAGAATGATGCAGGCATTGCCTGCTGTTGTATCTGGATCGGATCAAATGAACGAAATTGTAGTTCGGGGTGGTGCTCCCGGTGAGAACTTATTTATTATGGACAATATTGAAATTGCCAACCCTAATCATTTTGGTGAATTAGGATCCGGCGGTGGTCCTATTAATATGATCAATACATTATTTATTGATCGAGTGGATTTTATGGCAGGTGCATTCCCCGCCAAATATGGCGATAAAGCATCGAGCGTGATGGATATATCATTACGTGAAGGAAGCAGAATAAAGCATTCCCAAGACCTCGATATGAGTATGGCAGGGATCGGACTAAATATTGAAGGTCCTATAGGGAAAGATTCCGGCTCGTATATGGCATCATTTAAGAAAAGTTATCTAGACCTTATTATTGCAAATACGGGTTTAACAGCAGTTCCAAGATACTGGAGTGTTCAATCTAAACTAGTGTATGATTTAACACCAAGAGATAAATTGATGTTCAATATGGTTTACGGTAATGATGCAATTAATCTCGAAGGAGAAGATAGTGCATGGAGCAGGGGGGCAGAAAATGTTGATGTAAAAGGAAATCAATATGCATACGGTTTAACCTATAAAAAATTATTAGGTAGGAATAGTTTGATAAATCTTACGATGGGAGGCACAAGTGCATATTTTGATTATGATGTTTATAGACTTGATGACAATAACGATAAACAGTTTTACGCTAATCAGACAATTATCGAGGAGGATTTTCAAGCCAAAGGTGATTTTTTATGGAAATTAAATAATAAAATAGAGATTAGCGGCGGGATTGATTGGAAACAATTGGGTAGTGATGTTGATTCTAATGTTATCCCGGATACAGTTTGGACTTATGTTTATAGTTATCCCGGCACACAAAATGCATTTGTCATGGTTGATAAAAATACATGGGAAAATGAAATTTTTCCAATCATACAAAATGCCCACGGAGATTCGATATATTTAGGCAACAACGATATTTGGAATTATGCTAGACAGAAAGATGACGGCTCATGGGAGAAGATTAGGTTCAAGGAATCAGGAGTCAGATCGATTTATGCTGAAACTGAAAATATTACAAATATTTCCACTCCTCGTATCGGTGGTTTCTTCCAATTAAAATATTTGATTACAGAGAGATTTAAATTGAATTTAGGCTTACGAGCCGGTTATTTGGAATATATCAAATTTAGTTGGCTATCACCGAGATTGGGATTGACATATTTAATATCACCTGCGACAAATTTAAATCTTGCTTATGGACGTCATTTTCAGTCACCTAACATGTCGCTTGTAGCGATGGCTGATAATAAAAATATAAGGAGTAAATACAATGATCAATTTGTAGTTGGCATTGAGCACTTCTTTTCCAATGATACAAGAGGAACAGTCGAAGCATATTGGAAGGAATATAAAGATGTACCTGTTTACCTTTGGAAGACCACAGCCGATCCGACCGATAGAGGATTTGAATTAGTGAATGAAGGAACTGCAAAATCTTATGGAGTTGAATTGTTTTTGCAAAAGAAAATGGCAAAAGACTTTTTTGGAACTTTTTCCTATTCTTGGTATCGTGCTTTCAATCAAGATGTAAGGGTATCCGACAAAGTAGAGTTCTATCCACAGACTTTTGATTTTCAGCACGTTGGTTCCGTAGTTGGTGGATATCGGATTCCGTTAAAAGGAATAAACATAACACCCTTGTCAGAAAGAAATGGTCTTATTCGCCTAATTGGTAAAGTACTAGGTTTAGGTTCGGATGAAGTAGAGTTTTCAACACGATACCGATATGTAGGTGGTAAGCCGTATTCACCTCAAGTTTACGATCAAAATGTACAGCGTTGGTATGAAGATCCTACAGCGGATTATAATACTGAGAGATTCATTGCCTACCATCGATTAGATATAATGATATTATGGCATAAGAATTTTAAGAAATTCAACTTAGTATCCTATTTTGATTTACAGAATGTTTTTAATCGCGATAATATTTGGGATAAGCAATGGAATGCCGATGGTACTGTTGAAAATATATATCAGTATAAAGTATTTCCTGTCGGAGGTTTTACTATAGAATTTTAAAATTAGAAAAATATGTTTAAAATACTTCCATAATATTTTCGATATATCTTATTAATATTCGTGAAGTTATTTTTAATAAAAACTAATATTTGGTAGTGAATTATGAATCATGTCAATAAGCACAATGGCATAATACCAATACTTCAAGCATTACTTGTGACCTTATTATGGTCGACATCTTTCATAATTATCAAATGGGGTCTAGTTGAAATTCCTCCAATAACTTTTGCAGGGTTGCGATATATTTTAGCTTTTTTCTGTTTTATTCCATTTGTTCTCAGAAAGAAATATATTCTTGAAATAAAACAGTTAAAATCTATACAGTGGAAAAAATTAATTCTTTTAGGTTTAATATTCTACACATTTACCCAAAGTGCACAATTCTTAGGTTTGTCACTACTTCCTTCAGTCACAGTCAGTTTAATGCTTAATTTTACGCCGATATTAGTTGCAATTATGGGGATATTCTTGTTGAATGAAAAACCTTCGATTCTTCAATGGGTAGGTGCTTCTCTATTTATTATAGGAATTATAACATACTTTTTTCCAATATCTATAATGAGAAACCATTCTATTGGATTAATAATAATGTTTATCGGAGTAATAGCCAATGCGGTTTCTGGAATTATTGGACGAGATATTAATAGAAGTAAGAATATCAGTCCCCTCATTATAACTTTTATAAGTATGGGGATTGGATCAATCATTTTATTAGCTATTGGAATCACTATGAGTGGCATTCCAAACATAAGTTTTAAAACCGGGTTGTTCTAAATATGGCTAGTCGCCATTAATACTGCTTTTGCATTTACATTATGGAATTTAACACTACGCTCATTAACTGCAATCGAATCAAGTATTATTAATGGAACAATGTTGATTCAAATTGCAATTCTTGCTTGGTACTTTCTTGGTGAACACATATCTTACCAGGAGGGGTTTGAAATGATGATTGCAGCTATAGGTGCTATTCTTGTACAAATTAAAAGAAAAAAAGTTGGTTTTGATTGATAATTTATTCCATTTTTTCAACAAAATTGGAAATCTCAACTTTGTTAGACTGGGGTAGGGTGTTGTGGTGAGAAAAAGTATACACACAATCTAAAATAATATTTTGGGAAATATTAGAATATGATAAAAATTAATACCTAAGTTTTCCCATTAAATAATTAGATATAATATGGAAAAAAGTTTTTTTTAATATATTTCATCATCATATCGTTAACAAATTGCAAAAAAATATGTTATAGATTCGTCTGATAGTGAAGTAATAATGCCCCTTGCTGTAGGCAATAGTTGGACGTATGAATGGGAGAACGGAGATATCCACGAATTAAATATTATAAGTAGGGCTAATATAAATGGTGTTGCTTGGTGTATAACAAACGGCGATGATTACTTTAGGAATGAATCAGATGGTCTATGGAAATTTGACACGGATGACGGTATTGAATACCTTGTTGTAAAATATCCAATTGATGTTAATGAATAAGCCAAATTTTTTAATTGTTGGTGCAGCCAAAAGCGGTACCACCTCCTTATATCATTATCTAAAACAAGTCCCTGATATTTTTCTAAGCGAGAGCCAAAAGGAGACTTTTTTTCTTACAGGTAAAAAATTCAATCAAATAAACCCAAATGGAGGACATTACGGATCTAATGCAATTGATTCCTTTGATGAATATTTATCGTTATTTAAAAATGTTAAGGATGAGCGTGCTATTGGTGAAGTCTGTACAGGATATCTATTTTTTGCTAAAGAAACAATTCCTAACATTAAAAAATACCTAGGGAATCCAACAATAATAATGGTTTTACGCAATCCTATTGAAAGAGCATATTCAAATTATCTACACACTGTAAGAGACAGTTACGAATCTGGCAGTTTCGAACAGGCGTTAAAATTAGAGAAAATAAGAAAAGAACAATCTTATTGGTGGGGTTATCAACTTTTAGAAGTCGGATTATATTATAATAAGGTTAAATTGTATCTTAAACATTTCAGAAATGTACATATTTATCTTTTTGAAGATCTTGCTCAGGACACAGCAGGAATTTTAGAAGATATTTGTGCTGTTTTAGAGGTTGATTCAAATGCGAATCATAAACTTCTAAGCCAAAAATTTAATGTATCAGGTGTTCCAAAAAATGAAATTATTCATAACATATTAACAAAACCAAAATATTTCCCCCCCCCAATCAGGAAGTTGCTCAAACAATTAGTTACCAAAGAAAAATTAAAAAAAAATAAGAAAGAAATTGATAATCCAAAATTTAGAGAAACCAGAGATGAAACAAGAAACAAAAATAAAACTAATTAGTTTGTATAGAGAAGACATATTACAACTGCAAGATATTATAAATAGAGACTTATCCCATTGGCTTAAATGAATAATAGGTTTTTAAAATGATAGTTGGAAAATATATGTCTGGTGCATCAAAGAATAAATTCATAAAACATGTAGTTAGCAAGTTTGGTGTTTTAGATTTGCATTCACAAATGAGAATCAGACCACTTGCTAAATATGTAATTGATAGAACTAATAATTTTAAAAATAAAAATATTATTGAAATTGGTTGCGGTAGTGGAATTAATTGTTTCGAAGTGTTTTTTAATAGCCAACCTAAAAGTATAATTGGTTTTGATTTAAATAACAAAGCAATTAATAAAGCTAATGAACTAGCAGAAAAATTTGGTATTTTGGAAAAGGTAAAATTTTATTGCCAAGATGCAACAGAATTTAATTTCGAACAAGTTGGAAAAGCAGATTATATTTTACTTATAGATTTTATTGAACATATAAACAATCCGAAAGAATTCTTATCAAGTATACAAAAACTAATGCACGATAAAACAACAATAATAGTGTCCATTCCTACCCATAATTACAAAAAAGTATTTGGTGAAAAATTTCATCATAAAGCTGGTCATGTAAGAGATGGATATAATATTGATGAACTAACAATTTTATTTAAAAACATTGGCTATCGCGTAATGGAACATTCCTATACTACAGGTATATTTGGTGCTATAGGATGTTTTATGCATTATAGACTTATTTTTAAAATTAGGTATTTTAATTTGATAAAATCTTTAGTTCTATATCCGTTTAGTTTAATTGACTTTATTAATAATAAATATGTCAGTTCTTCATTGTTTGTAATCTTAAAAAAGGATAGAAATGTTTGATTACTTAATTGTTGGGTTTGTGATTCCGATAATAATAGAATTAAATCAATGCAAACATGGCTAGCAGATGGATTACCGCAGATAGTTACCAAGACTAATTTTCATGAATGTGGCGATGGTTGTAGTTGTAGGTTGGAGAAAGTTTAGAATATCAAGTTTAAAGATTTAAAAATTTTCTACTACAAAATCCAGGTAACCTAAAAAATCTTAAGATTGAATTTGTAATTTTCAAAACAGATTGAATAAAAAAATGATAAATCTTTGATAAAATATTTCTTTTTACTATTTTATTCTTGAATGATAAATGACCAGTTTTATTTGGAATTTGTTTTTCTTGTCTTTTCAATTTTTCAATTAAAATCATACCCCAATAATAGTGTATAGAATTAATAGATGTAGTATAAAGATTAGGTTTTAGCCTTTTTTGTTCAGAAGCAGAGGTATTTAAATAATCAATTATCTTTTTACTATATTCAATAAAAGTTCCAATTCTTTTATAGCCACCACCATATCTTAATGAATAAGAAGTACCAATATCTTCACAACAATAAACACCATTATCTTTGATATGTTCAAAAAGCTCTTTAAAACTAATAATCTGATGTTTACTTATATGACTTCCATCATCAATTAAGACATCGATTGGAGGAACAATATCTATTAATTTTTTTAAGAAATTTTTATCACTTTGAGAACCAATAAAAATTTTAATATCATCTTCTTCTAAATTTTTACATTCTGGATTGACATCAATACCGTATATTTTTGCGCCTTCACCAAAATATTCTTTCCACATTTGAAGACTGCCACCTTGAGAAACACCGATTTCCATAATTACAGGGCTATGCCCTCGATAACGATTTAAATGGCGCTCATACACATCGAAATATCTATATGGTTTTAAAATTTGTCTTTTATCGTTTGAAATGAAGTATTTTTCTAAATCTGAAATAGTATTTTTCACTTTTACCCTCATATAAGAAAAGAAAAGTTACAAAATTTAACAGATAATATGGTCTTGTTTTAATTACTATTAATACTACTATGCATAAAAAATGGGGTGATAATAGGAGTGTATTTAGCTGTTGGGGAGCAGGGGGTCAGAGGTTCGAATCCTTTCACCCTGACATTGAAATCCTCTTCGATAGATACAGTTTATCGAGGAGAATTAGTTGTTTGTAAATTACTGCAATTTAATAAACACTAAGTCAAATGGTGTCAGCTATTATCAAATAATACCGTATTATGGACATTGTTTGTATGGACAATTCCAACAAAAAGATAAGAACTCCCTCACCCATCCAATTAGGAGATGGGGGGTCTTATATATATATAAAGCACGTTTGTACACCTTATATGAATTTTTCAATGGATTTCGAAATCTCAACTTACTTGGAATGGGGTGGGGCGTTTGATGAGAAATGGAACTTTCTTCAAGTAAGTACCTACTCTTATATATCGGACAATAGGAGTCTCATGATGGGGAGTCGATTAAAAATACATAATTAGTTGTCGAGAATTTCACATCTACAATATTTACGGCTTTTACCATGCATTTTAGAAATTTATATAATTAATCTGTTAATTTTATAAATATTGCGTGTCCATTAAGATTATGTATGACTAATCTATCTTTTTGATTTCTTTCTTCATTAACAAAACGTGTGATACCATCACATCTGTCAAATCCATAATCATCAAAAACTACTATTCCTCCAATAGCCAACTTAGGCCATAACCACTCAATAATGTCTTTTGCGGATTGATACACATCAACATCAATATGACAAAAACGAAATATTTTATCACTTACTAATTCGTTTGTTTCTTCAGGAAAAATACCAACTAAAATTTTTGTATTATCTAAAGTTAGTTTATTAATTACTTCATCAACGTTTTCTCTTGAAGCGTCAGCGTGTTCTTTCCCTTTATATACCGAATCTTTTTCTCCTGCCTTAACAACACCTGTGAAAGTATCACATAAGTACACTGTTTCTTTAATTCCACTAAGTTTTGTTTGTTTTGCAATTAAAGCACCGCTTCCCCCTCTCCATACACCAATTTCAATTAATGCACCATTTAGTTTTGCGGTTTCTTGTACCAATTGCCAAAGCTCATAACATCTGTATTTATCTATAAGCGTGTAATTTTTGATAATTTCATATGTTTTGTTAAATGCATTATCTAGTAGCCACGGTGCGTAAGTTGCAAAAGGCGATACTATTTCGTAACCTATGGTTATATTTTTAGTTTTTTTTTGAAATCTTTTTGTCACAACTAAATTATAACCTACGATTTGTGCAATTATGTTTAAAATTTTGAAAATAAATTTTAATAGAATCAAAGTTTATCCTTAAAAATAATATTTAAAATTATTTACTCTAAAATAAGATAAAAAATTTACAAAATTTAGCAGATAATATGGTCTTGTTTATTCTTGGTACGTTCAACCTTATAAGTAATAGAAAAAAGGGTAATAATAGGAGGTATATGATGTTAAAGATGGAAATGAAAAATTTCAACAAACATTAGTAAATTTGTACCGGTATGAAAGAAAAGAGATAGTAGATAAAGAACTGCGATTTTATAATTCCCTTAAAGATGCATCCCCAAAAACAAGAGAGGAAGCTTATAAAAATAATCCTGAAAATGAGTTAAAATTTAAAGTATTCCAGTATACTGAAGATACTTTAGGAAACTTATCAGAAATCAAATTTATAAAAATCGCATATCTGTTATCTGTTTTGATTTATATGATGAAAAAACATAGGAAGGAAAGGTTTGAGTCAGAAATCAGAGTAATAAATAAGGTGAGAAAACCATACACACAATCTCAAATAATTTTTCAGAAAAAATTACAGCAATTATTCATTGAAGTTGATAAACCTCTTATCTGACAATTAAATTTTAATATCGCAACTTATACTTATTCTTCTGTAATGATAAATTCTCTTAAAAAAGCATAAATTTTGTTCGCATAAATTATATTAGCCTTGGAACTTGGGTGATTATCATAAGGTTTATTGGTAAATCCTTTCTCTCCTAAATTAACCGAGATATCTATAAACGGGATATTTCTCATCAAACTATATTCTTGAATATATTCGGCATTTGGTCCTATGTTTGTTAATATAATTTTCACTTGATTATCAATACACAAGGAAACTATCCTATCCAAAAGTATTGTTGTGATTTCTTTTTCCTCCATTTTATTTCTACTGTCTAAATAGGATTCGTATTTTATTTCGCAATAATATGCAAAAGCAGAATACTTTGACAATTCCCAAGGATTATATGCAACATCCGAATGCATTATATCCATTTCTCCATCATCGTCCAATTTACAATACGGTTGATTTAAGCTTCCCAAAAAATTCCATTTTGAAACAATTCGCCTCCTCATAAAAGAAAATGAGTTTCGTATGAAATGAAAATCCGCATGATTGATGATTACTAAATGGGGTTTATTCCTTTTTTTAAAAGCCTCTCTAAGCTGTAAATAAAAATGAATTGTCCCATATCCACTTACACCCCAATTGATTATTTTAAACTCACTTAATTTAGATTGCAATATCCAAGGGAATGTTTCATCATCATTAATTGACCATCCATGCGTGAAAGAACAACCAAAAATCCATATTTCTGGTGTTATCTTAGCTTCAGATTGCACCATGGGGCTTGTTATTCTAAGGGTCAAGGAATCGTGCTGAGTAGTAAATTCATGATAATTATTTAGTAAAATTATAAATTTTCCTGCTTTATGCTTAAAGCCTAATAATGAATCCTTTTGAAAATAATTGCCACCGGGTGTTACAACAATATTAGGTTTGTTACCTGGATAAAATTGAACTCCTCTTATTCTTAGTATGATTTCTAATAGGGATACAAATAATATGAGTATTATAAAACTACCCAGAATTAATTTACCAATATTAATATTTTTAATAATTACTCCCAACAAAGTACAAAAACTTACAAAATATAGCAGATAAGTTTGTCTTGTTATTTAGTGTAAAAGTAACTGAGAAACACTATGCAGGCTTAATTCAATCATTACAGGTTGAATATTCCGCAATGTATGAAGCAACATTAACTAGCAGGTTGCTAATAGGTTGCTATTTTGAGACAAAACAAGACCAATCAAGACCAAACCTACCTTTAAAAGAAAACCCCCATTTATCGTCGATAAATAAGGGTTATTGAAGAAGCGGGATCGACGGGGCTCGAACCCGCGACCTCCGGCTTGACAGGCCGGCGTTCTAACCAAGCTGAACTACGATCCCAAAATTATTTCTTAGAACGATATATCAGTGCTATTGGTATTGCAACTATGTATCCTAAAAACAGAAAAATAGGAGCAAGGGTAATACTTTGGAAGCTGTCAACTTCTCCAATTGCCATAATTATATAACCAAACACTATAAGCAATAGTCCTACTAAAAATATTAAGTAATTAATTTTATTAAATGCCCATCCTTCAAATAAATGAACAACTTTTAATTGTTTTTTATCGCTCATAGTGGCGTCAAAATTAATATATGTGGTATGCTTTACCAAATGATTTTAACATGGTTTTAAATGAATATAAGTTCTTATTACAAAAATTGACATTGCATTACAATAGAATGTAACTTTGCGCCTCAAAAATGGTAAATAAATCCCCAAAAAATAATATAACTCGCATAGTAACGTTAATTTTTACTGGCTTAATAATTTGTTTCATTGCAATTGGAACAATACTTTTATTGTGGCCACAAAATGATATTGATACTAAAATTAAGATAAATATTCCTAAAGGTTCTACGCTTACACAAATAACTGATATACTGGCAGAGAAAAATATTGTAACAAATAAAAATATTTTTATGACTGCAACTGGCTTAATGGGATACAGTGATAAAGTACCAGCTGGCATTTTTGCCTTAAAAAATGCAAACAATAATTATAGAATTATAAAACAGTTGGTTAAGGGTAATCCTGAAATGATTAAGGTCACATTGTTGGAAGGCTGGACAATATCTCAGGTTACAGAAGAAATTTCTGAATCGATGAATTTGAGTTCTGAAATATTATCTTCATTATGTTATGATGAACAATTTATCAATGAACTTGGATTGGGAGTAAAGTCTTTGGAAGGATATTTATTCCCTGATACATATTTATTTTTAGAAAGTGAAAATGATCCAAAAGAAATACTAAGACAGATTGTATCAGAGTTCAACGAAGTTTATAAAGATGATCTTCGTGAACGTACTGAACAAATTGGTTTAAGTGTCATTGAAGTACTGACTCTAGCATCTATAATTGAAGGGGAAGCAATATATGACAGTGAGCGCGCTATAATTGCTTCTGTGTATCATAATCGGTTGAAAAAAAGAATGCGATTGCAAGCAGATCCGACAATTCAATATATTATCAAGGACGGACCGCGTCGTTTGAGTTTAACTGATTTAAAAATTGATTCGCCTTATAATACTTATTTATATAGTGGTCTTCCGCCAGGACCAATTGGCAATCCTGGTAAGGCTTCCATTTTAGCTGTATTGTATCCTGACGAAAACGATTATTTGTTTTTTGTCGCCAGAGGCGATGGGTATCATACATTCACGAGAACTATAGACGAACATAATCAAGCAAAACGCGAATTCCAAAAAGTGCGACGGCTAGCTGCTCGGGGTTAGAAAATTTTATGAGTCTAAAAAATTTAAACAAAACTCAACGATCAGCTGTAGAAGCAACAAAAGGGCCGGTACTAATTTTTGCAGGTGCCGGTAGTGGTAAAACTCGTGTTTTAACACATAAGATATATTACTTGATCCGTGAGGGATTATATAATCCTGAAGATATTCTAGCAGTCACGTTTACAAATAAAGCCGCCCAAGAAATGCGATCAAGAATTGGTAAGTTGCTTAACAATCCTCAAGCTGATGTTGCTATTGGAACTTTTCATGCAATTTGCGCTCGAATATTACGCAAAAACATACATTATTTAGGATATACAAATGATTTTGTCATTTATGACAGGGCTGACCAACTCGATTTATTAAGAATTACTTTAGAAAAACTTAATATTTCTAAAACAATTATGACGCCAAAAGGTGTCGCCAATCAAATCAGTTTATTCAAAAATCAAATGATTTCACAGGATGAAATAGATCAAAAAGCAAAAACAGTCGCAGAAAAAAAATTAGCAGAAGTATATCCTATGTATCAACAAGGTCTGCGTGACAATAATGCCGTAGATTTTGATGATCTTTTATTATTACCCCTAGAGTTGTTTAAAAAATTTCCCAAAATATTATCTTCTTATCAAAAAAAGTGGAAATATGTATTAGTTGATGAATATCAAGACACAAATCTTCCTCAGTTCCTATTCGTAAGTAAATTAGCTGAAAAACATCAGCAAATTTGTGTAGTTGGAGACGACGATCAATCAATATATGGATGGCGAGGTGCAAATATTCGTAATATTTTGGACTTTGATAAAGTCTTTCCAAATAGTACAGTTTTTACATTAGAGAAAAATTATCGTTCAACCCAAAAAATATTGGATGCCGCAACTATAGTAGTTAAAAACAATGTTGATCGCACAGCAAAAGAATTGTACTCAGTACAAGGTTCTGGTGAAAAATTAGGGTTCATTCGAACTGCAGATGAGCTTGAAGAGGCGGATGCTGTTATTTCGGCTTTGGAAAAGGAAATAAAATTAAATAAACGTACTTTTAATGATTTTGCAGTTTTATATCGTGTGAATGCCCAATCTCGTGCATTAGAAGATAGTTTTAGGCGAATGGGAATTCCATACAATATTATTGGTGGAATTAGATTTTATGCACGTAAAGAAGTAAAGGATATGTTGGCATATTTACGTCTAATTCTGAATTTGAGGGACACAGTCTCACTAAGGCGAGTTGTAAATTTCCCACCGAGGGGGATTGGTATAAAGACAGTAAATAAATGTGTCCAAAAAGCGGAAGAATCAGGGAAAGAACTTTTTGAGATATTAGCAGATCCAACAGGTATGGATATACGTGGTAAGCAGGCAGATTCGCTTCAAGCGTTTCACAATATTATCATGAAATATCATGATTTAATTGATAAACTTGATGCTCGGGAATTAATCGCTGCTTTAAGCGAAGAAGTTGGAATCTTAAATTATTTTAGAAATTCAGATGATCCTGAGGAACTGGAGCGATATCAAAATATTAGAGAACTATTCAATAGTGTGGATGCTTATATTCTTCGTAATCCCGAAGGAGGGTTAAAGGGTTTTATCGAAGAAGTATCGTTATTAACTGATATTGACTCATGGAACGATCAGGATAATCGTGTAACATTGATGACCCTGCACAGTGCAAAGGGATTAGAATTTCCAATTGTATTTTTGACAGGATTAGAAGATGGGCTCTTTCCATTATACCGTTCTTTAGACAGTCGTAAAGAATTAGAAGAGGAGCGACGACTTTTTTATGTTGGATTAACACGTGCAAAAGATCGTGTTTATCTTTTATATGCCACTCACAGAAGACGTATGGGGGCCGAGTATGACATAGGATTAATGTCACGGTTCTTACAAGAAATTCCAGAAGAATATCTCGAAGAAATACCATTTTCATCAGCGCTTACAAGGAAAGTAATAAAAACCAGACCTGGTAAACTTAAAGTTCGTAAAACCAGAACAGTGACTGCATTCGATGATTTCAAGATCGGTGATAGTGTAGAACATGCAATTTTTGGTATGGGTACTATTAAAGCACTTAGCGGAACGGGAGAGAACCAACGAGTTGGTGTTGTCTTCAAGGACGGACTTAAGAAAAAATTAATTGTAAAATATGCTAATCTCAAAAAAAATGGCGACTAAATAAAAACAATTGTTACAATATATGAATTAATCCTAAAGGACATTTTTAATGTCCTTTTTTTTATTTTGATTAATATAAAACGAGTTCATTGTCTTTTTTTCTTGTAATGTAAATTTAGAATCTATTAACTTTAATGAGACTTAATCTCAATATAAGAATAATAAGAATGCAAATACTCAAAGAAACTCTTCAAAAAGAAGGTTTAAGATACACCCAACAAAGGCAAGAAATATGGAACGAATTACGTTCATCAAATGAACATCGTGATGCGGAGGAAATCTTCTTTACTCTTCGCAAGCGTGGATTTATTGTATCACGAGCAACGGTTTATAGAACTATTGATGTTCTTGTAAAAAATAAACTGATAGATAAATTAGATATTGGAGATGGACGGGCAAGATTTGAGTACAATGAGAAGTATGTACATCATGACCATTTAGTTTGCACAAGATGTGGTAAAATTGTTGAATTTTATAACAATGAAATAGAAGAATTACAAAAGGAGATTGCAAAACAATATAATTTTAAGCTGCTTGATAATAGCCACCAATTATTTGGGATTTGTAAGGACTGCCAATAAATGAAATCTATTGTAGATTTTAATCCAGGTGATATTACCACAATTGTTGGATTCACGGGTGGGATGGAATTGCAAAGCCGTTTAGTCGAAATGGGTTTCGTACCGGGGATACAAGTCAGAGTTGTGAAGCTTGCACCGTGGAAGGGATTAGTGGAATTGAAAATTCGCAATTATCATGTTTCAATACGAATGGTCGATGCTGAAAATATTAAGGTAAAAAAATATGAACGCTAAAGTAGCAGATAAGAAATATGTTGCCTTAATAGGAAATCCCAATTGCGGTAAAACAGCAATTTTTAACCATCTTACTGGTTTGTCACAGAAAGTTTCAAATTATCCTGGAATAACTGTTGAAAAGAAAATCGGCAAATTAAAGGGCGATTTTGAAGTAGATCTTAATGTGCTTGATTTGCCTGGTACTTATAGTATAACACCGGAATCAATTGATGAAAGGGTAGTTGCCGAGCAGGTTATGGATTGGATTCACGGAATCAACAGACCTTCTGCTATTATCTCCGTTGTTGATGCTACCAACCTCAGTAGAAATCTATATCTAACAACACAATTATTAGATTTGGGTATCCCGGTTATTTTAGCGCTTAATATGATGGATCGCGTAAATGATAAATCGGTTTTACCGGAATTCTCCGTTTTAAAAGAAAACTTTGGTTTTTCAGATGTTGTTCCGATGTCTGCTTTAGAAGGCTGGGGAATAGATATTCTAAAAAATAGCATTCAAATTGCAATGACACTTCGTAAACCGAGAAAAAGTAAAATGCTTTTTTCTTCACACGTTGAGGTTCATGAACACTTACAACCTTTATCTGAATTTTTACAAAAACAATTTGATTACACACCACGCATAGCGAGGGTTCAAGCTCTACGTTTAATTACACGACAGTCAGCAGTTGATTTATATCGTCCACCACATAGTGGAGAACATCATTTTAGTGCTGAAGTTGTAAGTAAAATCGAGGAGCTTAGAGAAGAAGCTGTTCATGCAATCACGAAAGCGGGGCTAAATCATCGTACATTAGAAGCAACCATTAGATACAGTTGGTTGGATAATCTTCTGCAACAATCCGAGAATAAAGAAGTGAACTCTTTAAAAAGGATATCACGTAGTGAAAAATTAGATAGAATTCTGACACATCAATTTTTCGGTCCAATAATATTTATTACATTATTGGTGACTATATTTCAATCAATATTTACGTGGTCAACCTATCCAATGGAATGGATAGATGCAGCAATCGGATTGGTTGGAAATTCCATCCTAGATATTATGGCTGAGGGAATCTTACGAGATTTAATAGTGGAAGGAATAGTCGGGGGTGTTGGTGCGATATTAATATTTTTACCGCAAATACTGATTTTAGTATTTTTTATGACCATGCTTGAGGATTCCGGGTACATGTCTCGTGTGGCATTCATGTTAGATAAGTTTATGACAAAAGTTGGTCTAC
Organism: uncultured bacterium; assembly: GCA_964634215.1. Taxonomy (GTDB): domain Bacteria; phylum Fidelibacterota; class Marinisomatia; order Marinisomatales; family JAHJCW01; genus JAHJCW01. The sequence continues at coordinate 10,688 of CAZWKR010000013.1, read as the reverse complement.
ATGGTAGGTCGGTATTGCCGTTGATGAGCGGATATGCATGTGCAATTCCGGGAATTATGGCAACTCGTACAATTGATAGTTGGAAGGAAAGATTGACAACAATCATGGTATTGCCTTTAATGAGTTGCAGTGCAAGACTTCCGGTTTATGCGTTAATGATAGGTGCGTTTATTCCGGCACGCAAAGTATTCGGATTGTTAAATCTGCAAGGTTTGACATTAATTCTGATGTATTTTTTAGGAACATTTACTGCATTTGTAGTTGCAAAAATATTTAGCAAGTTTATTAAGGTAAAAGGACAATCATCTTTTGTGATGGAGTTGCCTCCTTATCGGATTCCGCTAATGCGATCAGTCTTGCATCAAGTTTATACACGTGGAAAACTATTTTTACTAAATGCCGGTAAAATAATTATGGCCGTCTCAATCGTATTATGGTTCTTAGCATCATTTCCAAAGGTGTCCACAGATATTACTAATAACTATAGTAAATCAGATACTGAACAGCTTGAATTAGTTAATCCAATTCATAATAGTTATGCGGGCAAAATTGGTCATGCTATTGAACCAATTATCGCACCATTAGGATTCGATTGGAAAATAGGTGTTGGGTTAATTACATCTTTTGCTGCGCGAGAAGTGGTTATTAGTACTCTAGCAACTTTGTATAATGTTGAGGACGATGGAGAAAATATGGTTAGTCTATCCGAGTCTATGAAAAACGATATAAATCAAAATACAGGATTGCCGGTATTTTCAACATTGGTAGCATTGTCTCTAATGATATTTTTTGTATATGCTGCACAATGCATGGCTACTTTTGCAATCGTGCGACATGAAACAAATTCTTGGAAGTGGCCATTAATTATGATCGCTTATATGACAGGCTTAGCATATATTGCATCATTTGTCGTTTACCAAGGTGGAACCATTATAGGAAAGTTCTAATGCAAACATTAGTAGCAATTTTAATTGGGATAGCAGCCTTTATATATGTAATAAAAATATTTAGTAAACAATTATTTCAATCTGAAAAAAATTCTAAATGTGAAAATTGTCCAGTGCCGGAAATAATAAACAAAAAAAATATTGAAAATTTAAAAACCGGAAATAGCAACAAGTAAAAATAGTAAAGGGATATTAATGAATAGAAATATCTTTATATCAACAGCTGCAATGATAATAATAATATCAAATGTTATAAAGGCGGACAAACGATCCTATGTTTGGACATACGAGTACCAAACAATGGAAGCTAGCGAAGTTGAATTGGAACACTATCTTTCATTTTCAACACCATCATCCGATTCGTTTACCGGAGTTACAACCACAGAGCATAATATAGAAATAGAAGTTGGAATGACGGACAGATTTGATTTTTCAATATATCAAGTTTTTAAACAAGCACCTGAATCGCAATTTCAGTACAGTGGCTATAAATTAAGATTTAGATATAGACTCGGAGAAAAAGGTGATTACATTTTTGACCCATTACTTTATTTTGAATATAAAGGCAAGCCTGATTTTTCAGAACATGGCTATGAGGGGAAATTAATACTTGCAAAAGATTTTGGAAATATCAACATTGCAATAAATCCTGTATTAGAATATGAATATGAGGATAACGAGTGGGAATCAGAATTGAAATACAATGCAGGTATAAGTTATAAATTTGGTGGGTTGCTGAAAATCGGATTAGAAACACGAGGAAGCGATAATGGACATTACATTGGACCGGTAATATCACATGGAACTGGCAAGGCTTGGATTGCTTTAGGATCTGCTGTTGCAATTACAAATATTAAAAATAACAAACCTGAGATGATGCTAAGAATGATTTTGGGTATTAACCTATAATAATTTTGAGGTTTATTATGAAAAATCAAATATTACGAATAATTGTAGTTTTCCTAGTAAGTTTTATTGGGATAAGAGCACAATCAATATTAGATAATTCAGAACTATCATTCAGTAATTCTTACGATAGCAAGTATGTTTCAGAAGGTCGGGGCAATTTGGCAAGTGGTGGATTAGCATCATTTAATACTGATATTTCGTTTCACTGGTTGAATCTAAATATGTGGTATGGTACCGGAGTAGATGCAGATTATAGAGAATTACAATTTTCAGCAGGGTTTGCATTTGATTTGTCCAATTTTGGAATACACTTTGGTTTAACTGATCTATCATTTTTACATGATGACTCAAAAGATCAAGAATTTTATACTGAATTATCTTATAATAACTTTAATTGGATTACTCCAACTTTAGTAAATGTTTATTCTTTTGAAGCTGAAGGATCATTTCTAGAATTATTACTAGAATTCAATATTCCATTTCAAAACAAAAAACTTGGTATAACCCCTATTTTGTTAGGAGGATACGACTTCGGATTTGTTGAAGACACTCATTGTATAAATAATTTTCAAATAGGATTAGAATTGTCCTATCAGATAATTGAAAATGTGTCCGTTGCAGGATATTTTGCAACTAGTATTGGAGTGTGGGAAGGATCTTCTACTGAAAATAATACTTGGGGTGGAGTAAGTATTTCTACAGATTTTTAGATTTATTAATATTTAAAAGCATTTTTATACTACCAATTTCATTGGTACCAACTATTTCAAAATTATAGGATTGATATAATCCAATTGCAGTCGGATTGTTCTTATTAACAGCTAGAGTTATTTTTTGAATTTCATGAATTTTAGCATATTCCAATGCTTTATTAATTAGTAGTTTACTATAACCTTTCGATCTATACGAACGATCAATAAAAACGTGAAATATATGAATAGAATTAAATTGTGGTCTTAATTGGATACTCATATGCCCAATAATCCATTTGTCTATTTTTAGAACATAAGTGACGGATTCGAGCGTACTGTATGAAATGTCAATCCATTTCTGAAAATTGAATGGATACGGTACCTTTGGACTGGTAAGTTGCAAATCTTTTGGATTTTGAAACCAATTTTCCAAACACGCCTTTAAAATACGTGTTTGTTCGGCATTTTTATATGAGACTTGATCAATTGTAGTTTCATTATCCATAAAGAAATTTAAATAATTGAAACTATAATGTTCATGTAAATTAATTATAAATTCAGGTAACAATTACAGTTGGAATAAAAATTTTATGAAGTCTATCACGCCAATCAGTGAGTTTAAAGAGGGAGCCGATATTCGAGGTTTTTATCTTTGCGTAGAGAAACACTTAAGAAATACACGCTCCGGTGATTTGTATTTAGATATGGTATTACGTGACAGAACCGGACAAATAATTGCTAAATTGTGGAAAGATATTAGTGATTATCAAGATAAATTCTCTGCTGGCGATGCGGTCGTTGTAGCAGGAAATGTTGATGTCTATCTTGATAAATTACAACTTAACATAAAGAAAATTAATGTTGCTTCAGTACAGTCTTATGGAAGATATGGATATGATCCTGCTTTGATAGTCCCTTCTGCCAAGGGCGATGCCAAACAGATGTGGAAAGAATTGAGGTCATATATAAAAATGATCAATAATAAGTATTTAAAAATGCTTGTTACATCAATTTATAAAGAATATGAAAGTCAATTATTAACACATCCTGCATCTGTTGTTATGCATCATAATTATCGTTCTGGTTTACTGGAACATACTTTATCAATGGTGCATATCGGAACAGATTTAGCAAAATATTATAATATAGATACCGATTTACTAATGACGGGCATATTTTTGCATGACATTGGAAAAGTAAAGGAAATCACATCAGAATTAGAAGCATCATATTCGGATGAAGGTAATTTGATCGGACACATAGTTTTAGGGAGAGATATCGCAGTTGAAGCAGCAAACAAAATTAAAGATTTTCCATCTGATTTATTAAAAAAAGTAGAACATCTAATCTTATCGCATCAGGGACAATATGACTGGCAAAGTCCTAAAAAACCAAAATTTAGAGAAGCATTACTTTTGCATCTAATTGATAATATGGATGCTAAAATGAATTTGATGGAAAAAGCAATTGATGAAGATGTTGAGGAAGGGAAATGGACTTCCCGACGCAACTATTTTCGTATTCCGATCTTGAAAGATGACCTTGTACATAAGGCCGATGAATCTAAATAAATTAGTACGTGCATCAATTTTTACAAGTCTGGCAATTGGGTTGGGATTTTCATTGCTGATGGTTCCAAATGTTGAATTAATAACGGCAATTGTTTTCTTGGCAGGGCTCACGCTTGGGATTAATTGGGGTATGTTAGTTGGTGGAACAGCAGAATTAATATTTTCGGTACTAAATCCATTCGGTTCAGGACTTGTTTTTCCACCATTATTATTATCGCAAGTTTTATCGATGATAATTATTGGAGCAGCGGGCGGTTTAATGAGGTCTATGTTTTTTAAACGAGATTTTTCAAAAAAACGAATTGCTAGTTTAGCAATCACAGGCTTTATGTTGACATTTGTTTTTGATTCTTTGACAACACTAAGTTATCCTTTTAGTGTAGGATTTGATTGGCCACAGACTATCGGAATTTATATTTCAGGAATCGGTTTTACAATTTTACATCAATTATCTAATGCAATTATCTTTGCGATTGGAGTACCACGCGTGGTAAAGCATTTAGCATGAATAAATATCTATTAATTATTGGAATACTTGTTACATCATTATTTAGCCAAATAGGTGATATTCAGTATGATAGGAGCGGACAATATGGTGTTATTACAAATAATAATAGGTTAATGTGGAATCAAGATTGGACAATAGGCGTTCTATTAATTGATGGAACATTTTCTAACTACCCAACGCGTTTTGGTGCATCATACAAGAATATATTCAAAGTATTAGACACAAGTAATTTTTATCAGAGTCTACAATCTTTCCCAGATTCATCGTTGATAAAAAGTAGGATTGATTATTATCGTGGTGATTTTTCCTATGATCAGTTAGAAATTGATGCTGAATTTGCAAAAAAAAATCATGTAATATCTTTAACCGGATTTAAAAGAACATATAGTGGTCCATATGGTCAATATGCTGATCCGCAAGGGGGTAGTAATCCTTTACAACAATCCTATCGATTAGATTATTCATCAAAAGATAAAGACGAAATTTTAGATTTATCAATAGGACACTTTATTACTGATAGTAGATTGAATTTAGATGATCCTGCTGATTTTATCCATAAAGAGAAAACTATTGCCATCGGAATTGGTTATTCTAAAGATTTTGCCAATTGGCGGTATAATGCTCATGGCGCTTTGTTTCAACAATATTACAAAATGAGTTTTGATTCAGCTGAAGTATATTTAAATCGTACTCATTTAAATCAATTTGTCAGAAAAAAACTCAATAAATCATCATTGGTAAAACTTGGCTTAGAATTTGATAATCAGGGAATTTCATTAGTAGATACAACAAAAAAGGATAGATATTGGTCAACCTTATACGGTGGCTGGGAAAAAGAATCAATTAGAATTAAGTTTGGAACGACTATAGCACACGATGAAGCGGTTCCTTATTTTAACATCACAGCGTATTCTAATGATGAGAGTACATTTAGGTGGCAGTCATATCTGAGATATCAAGCAGTTCCGAAACACATATTTTTATGGAATGAAACTGATGAAAACGTTTTTGAAGAGTGGCTTACTGTTCATGCTGATATACAAATAAATTGGAAAAGTATACCTCTAAATATGGGTATTGATTATTTTTATAATCAGAACACTACACTAGTTCATAAATATTATATTAATAATGAATTAATTGATATTTCCAATAATTTATTGAGCAGTTCAATATCTGCACAACTACCAATTTTTAGAGAATGGAAAATCGATGTACAGTATCGCCATGCATTTGAGCATAATATTTATAGTGATGGTATTGGCGATAAAGCACAAATCGGAATGACAGTAACTGAAAAATTATTTAAGAACAATCTATTAGCTCAAATACGATTATCGAGCGAAGCATATCTCAATCGTTATCAGAATATTGGTTATGAAGGATTTCATTATGGACCATATATTACAGATGATATAAATTTAGTGTTACCAGATTATTGGGTATTCAATTTAGAATTATCAGCAAAAATATCTAATATGACAATACTTTGGAAAGTTAATAACATTTTGCAGACCGTTGAATCAGTTACAACAAATCAAACATTCCCAAGTATCAATAAAGATTATTTATTAATTGCAAATAGCAATAATTTTCCACCTATGAGTCGCTTCGTTACAGTTAATATTGTTTGGAATTTTGAGGAATAGTATTTTATAAAATGAAAAAAAAAGTAGCCATTGCCACAATTATTACTTGTTTTAATCGAAAAGAAAAAACTCTCACTTGCTTAAAGAACCTAATGAGTCAAAATGGAAATGATAGCATAGATTTGGATGTATATTTAGTGGATGATAATAGTCCAGACGGTACTGGCGAAGCAGTAAAAATAAATTTTCCACAAGTGATAGTTTTAGAGGGTGACGGAACACTCTATTGGAACGGGGGAATGCGTTTAGCTTTTTCTGAAGCGATGAAAAATGATTATGATTATTATTTGTGGCTGAATGATGATACCTTTATTTATCCAAATTCATTAAAGTTATTAATTGAGACATCAAATACAATTAAGCAAAAAACAGGAAATGATGTAATCATTGCCGGGACAATAAAAGATGTTATTACTGGAGTTGTAAACTATGGGGGATTTATTCGAAAGAGTAGATTACAACCACTAAAATTTATCCAATTAGATTGGCAAGCAGAACCACAACTATGTGACACTTTTAATGGAAATGTAGTTTTAATTCCATACAGTGTCGTGCAGAAAATTGGGAATATGAATTCCCAATATAGTAAAATGCAAATGGGAGATTTAGATTACGGATTACGTGCAAAATATGCAGGATATGAGTCATGGGTGGCACCAGGGTTTACAGGTGAATGTGCCTCAAATGAAATTGAAGGAACTCTATTTGATAAAAATTTATCTTTAAAAGAAAGATTAAGAATAATGAAAACTCCGCATGGTGTACCTCCTGCCAAGGAGTGGATGGTGTTCACAAAATTACATGCTGGATTTCTTTGGCCAATTTATTGGGTTAGAACTATGGTGCGGGTATTGTTCCCATGGACATACTTATTTTTTAGAAAACCGCAATAAAAAGATATATTTCCCACTTTATTCAAATTTTAAAATCGGCCAATTATTCTTAATAGCAACTTTCTTAAGTGGAATATTAGGTTCTACTGCTATAGGATTACCCACCATTTTTAATAGATGAATATCCGCTTGGCTATTACCATATGCAAATGAATCATTTAGATTGATATTAAGTTCTTTTACTAAATGTTGAGTCATTTCTTGTTTATATTTCCCAAGGCAAATTTGACCTTTAGGTTTCCCTGTGAGTAAACCGTCGGGGCCTTCTTCTAATTCAGTGCAGACCAAATAATCAATTCCAAGGTCTTTTGCAACGGGTTCTAAATAATATCGGATTGAACCAGAAACAATAACAAGAATATGTCCTTGTTCTTTGTGATGATTTAATTTTTCCACGACTTTCGGAACGAGATGCGGCTTCAATAAATCAATATAAAAATCTTCTGCCCGTTCAGCAAAATAGGAAAGTTTTTTACCTTCATAGAAAATTACCATCCCATCTGCCATCCGTTTTTCAGAGATTAAATTTAATTCGTATAACAATCCGGTAATAAATACTTTTAGAATAAACCACTTAGATAGCATTTTATTTTCGTATAACCACTTGAAACCAACTTTACTGCTGTTTATGTCGATTATGGTTTCATCAAAGTCAAAAAATGCTGCTATGTTAGATTTGGGTTGCATAATTACAACCCAAATCTAAGGAATTCGGTTTTTTCAACTAAGTAAAATTATTCATTAGTTAATAAATATTTTAAACCTAACCTTACAGACCTGCCTGGTTCTGGGAAACCATTAATTGATTCATATTGTTTATCTAAAACATTGTTTATACTTAACAATAGTGACAGCTGATTACCTAATATCGGTAGTTGATATTGAATTGTAGCATTAGTTAGGATATATGGTGGAAGTAAATCATCATCAGGGGAACCATAAGAGGAAACTCTTTTACCGGTGTAATGAGCATTTAAGGATATTTGGGAAATGGAGGGAGAATAAACTATCCCAGCATATCCGATGAATTCCGGTGCGTAAAGTAGTGGTTTATCCAAATCAATATTCTTGGTTTTTTGATATGTTGCATGAAGCGCAATTTGTAAAGGTATATTCTCTAAATTGAATTGACTTCCAATTGTAAAATTTGTTCTACGTGAACTTGCAATATTTTGTGGTTGCCAAACAAAAAATGTTTCATCAATGGGTACCCATTGGATGAGATCGTCAGCAAATCTGTCTCCAATGTTGAAATAGATATTATTTTGATAATTGTTATCTAAATATAATTTATATTTTATTATTTGATACCTAGATTGCTCAGGATCTAAATCGGGATTTCCGCCGGGCTGCCAATATAAGTCATTAAATGTAGGATAACGGAACCCTGTACCAAAATGATATTCAACTTCTGTTCTTGTTAAATTACTATATATTAATCGTAAATCAATAGTCGGTTGAACCTGATTACTTCCTGTACGATCTAATCGGAGTGCAGGCACAACTTTCATATTATTCAAAATGGGAATTTGAATGATCGAAGCTATTGAATTAGTGTTGCGCTCACGATTACCAACATCTGTGCTTTCTAATTTCTCCAATTTCCCTTCATATAAAACTGTACCGGTAATATCATTCCAGATATTACGATGGTGTTGAATTATTAAATCAGTTCCATGTACATCATGCTCACTTATTATTGGCCACCACGGATTTGGATCATTGTAGTTTTCAAAACTTCTGCAATAACTAAGTTGCACTTTAGAATACCCATTTGCGTGCAGTTGATTAAATGTTAGCGCACCAAGTTGTAAATTATCATCACGTCGCGCTTCAGGCGATGGCCAATCAACGGAACCTGACACTCCACGTTTTTGTTGTGATTCTAATAGCATCGCACTTAGATTAGATTTGTCTGATAGTCTTCCGGTTGTACGAAGTGAAATAAATTTTTTTTCAAAATCATTGTTTGATTTGGCAATACTAGAATCTTCAATGGTGTACTTAAAATCGCCATCATCTTTTAAATATCCGGCAGATAAATTTGCCGACCACTTAGTCCAATTTTTGCTAATGTTACCGGAAAAAGAATCAAAACCGAAACTGCCGGAGGAAACAGAAAAATAGGTCTGTTGATTTTGTAGAGAAATTCTTAATACGCCATCAACTGCACCGGAACCATAAAATATTCCTGGAGAGTTTGCAACGGTAATTTGACCGACCAACGTTTCAGGTATTTGCGATAGATCGGTTTCACCGTTTTGAACACTTGTTAAATCTACGTCATTTAATAATATTTTTGTATTGACAGCCGGACTTCCGTTGGTACTTAAAGTCATTATTCCGGCTTTTCCTCCGTAAGACCGAATTGTTATTCCGGGAATTTGCTGAAATACATTTTGTGGATTATCATTACCTATATTTTCTCGATATGTATTAATAATTTGTCCTTTGAATGAGTTATTCTCACCGGAAACAGTTACTTCTTCTTGTTGAATTGGTTTCGGTTGCAGTGTGACTGTGTAGAATGATCTATCGTAAATAACTATTTCCTCAGAGTTATAACCATAGCGTGAAACATTTAATGTCTCGCCGATACTAGCGGAAAAATGATAAGTAAATTGACCGTTTTCATCGGCTATTACCCAATTTTGACCTGTGTTATCGACTATGACTACATAAGCCAAAGGATTTCCGTTTGCTGAAAATACTTGACCTGTAATTGGTGCATCTGCCATCGCAATTGCGCTGAATAATAAAACTATTATTCCTTTTTTGAACATAACAAACCTCCATTTATTTGGGGTTTGTCGTGAATTGATTAGAATTTACTAATCGGATTTTATCACGACTCATGACCCGTAAGTATTGATAATGGGTAGCTGTGTAGGTTTCCTGACTTACGCCTTAGCGATTACATCCGCCTTCTCATCATAATAGACAATGGCTTATTGAATGCATCTTGCGATTACAGTAGCGGGAACTGTGCCCGATTCCCACGGGCTTCCCTTCCACTAACTACCTTCAATGATTTAAAATAACTGACTGAAAATAAAAAGGAATTTTGAATTTTGAATGTTTAATTATAAATATTTTACCACAATGGCACGAAGAACGCGAAGTTAAAACAATAAGAATATTTTTGTGTCTTCGAGTCTTCGTGGTTAAAATCACTCCTTAAATTATGTCATATTTTATTATAAATATTACAGTTGCTAATGTTTACAAGGAACCATCGCACAATTCTGCGGTTGTGACCCAAGCGTTACTTGGTGAATCTTGCCGAATTTTGGGCATCAAAGATAAGTGGTATCTCATTAAGCAGTGGGATGGCTATGAAGGTTGGATATATCATTTCTATGGAATAGAAAGTAAAACTAAATATGAATCGGCATTAGTCTTGCAGGATATGTTTGGTACGGTTATTTCGAAAAACAAGTCGGAGGTAATCAGCCACTTATTATTTGGAAATCAAGTTATTGCTGAGAAAAAACACGATGAATATCAAATAACACTGCC
>CAZWKR010000012.1:0-81442 GCA_964634215.1 uncultured bacterium | reverse complement strand
TAAATATAATTAATGTCATAAAAATGGTTTTATATATAATAATATCTGTAATAGTCACTGTATACTTATTCATGAATTTTGCACCTGTCTTTGGAGATAAATCTAAAGGGAAATCGAAAAGTAGAATTGAAAATTCATCCAATTTTATTGATGGTAAATTTCGGAACCTTGTGTTAACCAATATGGGTTTTAAAAAAGGTGAAGACTATAATAGTGAATCTATTAATGATACAAAAATTGGAAAAAAACCTAAAGATCCTTTACCATCAGTTAAATTTAATAAAAAAGATTTTGCGGCTAAGAATGATAATTCAATCACATGGCTTGGTCATTCAACAATTTTGATGAAGTTAGATAACAAAATAATTATTGCTGATCCCGTATTTAATAACGCATCGCCTTTTTCAGCGATATTAGGACCTGCACCATTTAAATATGAAAACATGATTACCGTTGAAGATTTACCTAATAATATCGACGTGGTTCTAATAACACATGATCACTATGATCATTTAGATTACAGGACCATTAAGGAAATACATCCAAATGTTGGAAAATTTTTAGTTCCCTTAGGCAATAAAGCTCATTTATTAAAATGGGGAGTATCTTCCGATAAAATCGAAGAATTCGATTGGTATGATAATTTGTCATATGAAAAAATCGATTTTACTTTTACACCATCACGACATTTTAGTGGAAGAGCTATTAAGGATCGTTTTGCAACACTTTGGGGTGGATGGATAGTTAAATCGAAGAAAAATAACTTATTTATAAGCGGAGATGGTGGTTATTTTGATGAATTCAAGAATATTGGAGAGAAATATGGACCATTTGATGTAGCTTTTATTGAAAATGGTGCATATAATCAAAGATGGCACAATATTCATTTATTTCCCGAACAAGGTGTCCAGACATGCTTTGATATACAAGCTGAGATTGCACTACCAATTCATTGGGGTAAATTTAATTTGAGCTCTCACAGTTGGATAGAACCAATTAACAGATTTGTAAAGGAAGCTAAAGAAATAAATTTAAAGATTGCTACACCACTTATTGGACAAACTTTTATAATCGACGGTGATATACCAAATGACAATTGGTGGGATAGTTTACAATAAAATGCGATCATTCATTGTAGTTATATTATTTACGATTTCATCTTTATTTGCTCAACAACAAGCCGATAGTGTTGGATTTTATGTTAAAATCGGTGATCCAAGTCCTGAATTTACTCTTACATTTCCTAATGGTGATTCCACATCATTTGCTGATTTAAAAGGTAAGGTGATTATGCTTCAATTCACTGCAAGTTGGTGTTCAGTTTGCCGACAAGAAATGCCACACATTGAAAAAGACATTGTGCAGGGCCTTAAATGCGACAAATTAATTGTTATCGGCGTTGATATGGATGAACCTGCCGAGAAAGTAATTAAATTTGCTGAAGACATGAAAATAACATATCCTTTAGCTTTAGATCCGGGGGCAGAAATATTTGGATTATTTGCTGATAAAAAAAGCGGTGTTACACGAAATGTTATAATTGACAAAATGGGGAATATTGCTCATCTTACAAGACTGTTTAATATGGAAGAATTTGACATGATGGTAGAAAAAATAAAAAATCTATTAAAAGACGACGGGGGTTGAGGTTAAATTAAACCGGTTAGGTTTATTATAAATAAATATTAGAGGAGTTAAACAATGCGTTTATTGATTCTTATTTTGTTGTCTTCAATCCTTATAGGTCAAATTCCATTAAAATATAATGAAAATATAACTCCAACCTATGAAGAAGCAATTGCTTGGTATAAATATCTTGACCAAAAATACAATCAAGCAAAATTAATTACTTACGGTAAGACCGATATTGGCAAGCCACTTCATTTATTTGTCATATCGACCGATAAAGAATTTAATCCTCAGACCTACCGTAGTAAAGGCAAATGCATGGTGATGATAAACAATGCAATTCACCCAGGAGAACCATGTGGCGTGGATGCATCTGTTAAATTTGCGGATGATTTATTGCGTAACAAGAAAATTCCCAAAAATGTCCTAATTGGAATAATACCAGCATATAATATTGGTGGAGTATTAAATCGCAATTCAACAACACGTGCTAATCAAAATGGACCGGAAGAATATGGATTCCGCGGAAATGCGCGTAATCTTGACTTGAACCGTGATTTTATTAAACTTGATTCAGAAAACGCCAAATCCATCACCAAAATATTCCATGAATGGAATCCCGATTTCTTTATTGATACACACACAACTAATGGTGCTGATTATCAACATATAATGACAATGATTAGTCCACATCCATTAAATTTTCCTCCCGTTTTACAGGATTTTGTTAAATTAGATTTGATGCCTAATCTCTATTCATCAATGGATGAAGTTGGTTATCCGATGGTTCCATATGTTACTTCTGTTAAAAATACACCTGATACTGGTTTACGCTCCGGCGTCGGTTCGCCACGTTATTCAAACGGTTATGGAACATTATTTAATACTTTCTCATTCATATCTGAAGCACATATGTTTAAGACATATGAAGAAAGAGTAAAATCAACCATTGCTTTTCTAAATACATTATTGGATTATGCAAAAACAAATTCAAATAAAATAATAGATTTAAGAAATAAAGCAAATGAATCCATCAAATCTCAAAATATATTCACGTTAACTTGGACACCAGATACAACCAGGTTTGATTTAATAAATTTTAACGGTTACGATGCTGGATATAAACCATCAAAAGTTACCGGATTTGATAGACTCTATTATGATCGGGACAAACCGTGGTCAAAGGAAATTCCGGTTTATAATTGTTTTAATCCCGGAATACAAGTAATAAAACCCGACTATTATGTTTTACCTCAAGCTTGGGCTGAAGTAATTGAAAGATTAAAACTCAATAATATTGAATTTAAAAGGCTATGCAAAGATACTGTAATTACTGGAGAGATGTATTTTATCAAGAATGTTGATAATCCACAAGTTCCATTTAATGGACATTTTGTACATTCTAAAATTGAGATTGAGGAAGTCCATAAGACAAAACAATTTTATGCAGGTGACCTGTTAATTCCCATGAACCAAGTTGGCAATCGTTATGTAATTGAAGTTTTAGAACCACAAGCTCGTGATTCCTTCTTCCGTTGGAATTTCTTTGATTCTATCCTTGATCAACGCGAGTATTTTTCACCATATGTTTTTGAAGAAACTGCAGAAAAAATGTTAGAGAATGATGCAGATTTGAAAATGGAATTTGAGGAATTAAAATCAGCTGATGAAGAATTCGCCAATAATGCTAGAGCTCAGCTTTATTGGTTGTATAGGCGCTCTCCAAATTTTGAAGCAGATTATAGGTTGTATCCAATTATGAGGGTTATGGATTGACTAATTATTGTTTTAATTTAATAATCAAAAGGATATGCTATGAAAACTCGTCTTTTCTTTTTAGACAACCTTAGAACATTTTTAATTTTTATTGTCATTTTACTGCATGCCGGAATTGTTTATGAATCCATATTGTTAGATACTTGGATTGTCAGCGATCCAAATAAAGCCGGTTCAATAGGTTTAATTCGCATGTATCTTGATGTATTTGTTATGTTTACACTATTTTTTATTTCAGGTTATTTTATTCCTAAATCAATTAAAAATAATACCAATTTGGATTTTATAAAATCCAAATTTAAGAGGATATTGTTTCCATGGATTGTAGCTGTATTAACATTAATACCAATTTATAAAATTTTATTTCTTTACTCAAGGGGACTACCTCAAGAGGAATGGTATTCATATTTTCACTTTTTCCAAAGAATAGGGTCAGATTTAAGCATCTTCTCTAATGATCTGAATCAAAGTTGGTTATGGTTCCTCCCGGTTCTATTTTTATTTCAAATTCTATTTTTCGTTTTTTCAAAAACAAAATTATATGCTATGAATATATCTTTAAAAACAGGAGTATTCCTTACATTATTTATTGGCGTTATTTACAGCATGGTCATATCATTGCTTGGCTTTAAGGGTTGGACATTATCCGTACTTCTAGATTTCCAAAATGAAAGGTTATTAGTATATTTTTTGGTTTTTCTTTTAGGTGCTTTGTGCTATAAACATAATGTATTTGATGCAAATAAAAGGAGTAAAAAATATTTAATAATATTTAACATTTTATTGATGCTTGGATTAGGCATATATACGGTTGTGGCTCTTAACTTATTTTTTAATTTGATTGATCCGACAAGGAATTTTTTCTTTATTTCTGAAAATATTGATAGGACTGCCTACTACACATCACAAATAGTATCGATGTTAAGTTTTATTTACATTTTTGTTGATCTGTTTAAGTTCAATATAAACAAATCAGGTAGATTGTGGACTGCATTAAATAAAAACTCCTATTATGTTTATATTATTCACATAATTGTTATGGGCATAATAGCATTACCACTAGTTAATCTTGCAATACCTGTCTATTTAAAATATTTTATATTGACGATTCTAACCTTTATCGTTTCAAATATTTTAGTCTCAGTTTCCAGAATATTATTTTCACGAATTTGATTTAATAGGAGAAAAAATGGATATTAAAAAAGATATGCTTTATTCTTACTATAGAATCAGAAAAATTATTGGACTGCTCGGAATAGCTTTGCCAATACTGATTTATATCTTTCATGGAGAACTATTATCTTCAATAAGTCATTACTATTATTCCAGATCAGCGGTGTTTTTTATAGCAATTCTTTCTGCTTTTGGTCTACTGCTTATTTCATATAAAGGTTACGATAAAGATAAGGATTCAGAGATATTAAGTGATAATCTGATAACGCATATTGGGGGTATTGCTGCACTACTCGTTGTCCTGCTCCCTACTGCCTGTATTGGAAGCAACAGTGCTGAGATAACACATATATGTCAACAGAATTATCCCCTATTTGGTCATGATAATGCAATTATCCGGCTAGTACATCTCGCTAGTGCAGGAGTCTTCCTTTTTATTATGGGATATATGTCAATTTTCCGGTTTACCAAGGGTAAGCTGACTGACGATAAGAAGATTAAGAACCGCATCTACCGGTTGTGCGGAATTGCTGTATGGGTTTCGATTGGAATATTGGCTATTGAAACTATTTTTCAAAATTTCCATTTTACCGACTATGATGTATTTATTTTTGAAACTGTTTCAGTAATAGCTTTTGGTATTGCTTGGTTAGTGAAAGGTGAAGCAATCAAAGATATCATTGATTTGAAAAATAAATATTTAAAATTTGGGCAGAAACAGTAAAATTGCGGATAACAAAAAGTAAATTTATAATAAGATAAAAAATGGAAGAATGTTATTATATATGATAGAATCGTTTGAATAAATTTAATTAAATATAGGATTATCAGTTATGGTAATAATTAATGAAGATTTAAGGCAAAATAACCTGCCCCTAAAACAAAAAATAAACATTTATTATATTTTTTCAATAATTATCGCTTTTCTTGTAGCAGGAGCTTCTTTTATAGGCATTATCTTCAGTTCATTAGTATTCCCCACAGAGGAATTGCGTCAGGCTTATATGGTAACTGATGTTATTAATCTTACCCTTATTGTTCCTCTTTTAATTCTATCAATTTGTCTAACTTTTTATAAAAAATTGATAGGCCTGCTGTTTTGGCCGGGTGTCCTAATGATGATAATTTATCATTATATAGCATATGTTTTTGGATTTCCTTTTAGTTGGATGTATCCTTTATATTTTACAATACTGGTCTTAAGTGTATATACAGTAATTGGATTGATTGTTAGCATTGATGGTGAACAGGTTCGTAATAATTTATCAGGTTTAGTTTTTGAAAAATTATCAGGATGGATATTGGTTATTTTTGGGATTTTTATTTTTTTTCGTTTTTATAGTGTTTTTGCTAACTCACTTATTACACAAAAAATAATTTCCTCATATGAATTATCAGTAACAAAAGCAGATTTTCTTTTATGTCCGGCCTGGATAATTTGTGGAATACTACTTATAAAAAAAAAGGCATTGGGATATGTTGGGGCAGCCGGTTTATTATTCAAATTATGTATGTTATTTATCGGTTTACTTGCATATTTTATAATTACGCCAGTGTTAACTGAGGCCTCATTCAGAACTGTGGATTTTATTGTAATCTTTATTTTGACTATAATTTTTAACATTCCCTTCATGCTTTTTGTAAAAGGTATATTAAAAAAGGAAGGGTAACATCCAAAATAATAATTAACAGTTGTAGTAAAGTGTCTATTTAAGAACAAGATTATTATTAGTTAAATGGCCGGCATGTAATAATAAATAACAAAAATTGGTGTAGAACGCGGTTTAGAAATGATTACATTTAACGGAAACAATGTTCGGATAAAGGAATAGGAGCTTTAAATTTCTTAACGTTTGTTATTCGAGCCGCTAGCAATAGGAAAGATAACTTCCATTAATACTCCAACAACCCTGTATGCATAATAAGTTTCCACTCATTGGAAACTTTTGTATAAACCTTACATGCTCTCCCCTGCCAACGGAATTCCTCACCATCCCTATTTCTGCGCCATAACGTATCTACATCAACAACTGCAAATGCACCATCGCTTTCATCAGAAATACTAATTTTTATTATTTCTCGATTATTATGAACGAGCAAATACATATCGAATAAATATTGCCATCTTTTTTTCCACCTATCATAATTATATTTTCCAAAATCCAATATCCAATCGACCGGATTGTGTGATTTGGAATCCTTAGGCCAGGGCCATACCATATCAGGATGAAATATCGATAGTAATAGTTCTACGTCTTGAGTATCCCAAGCTTTTGTTTCTCGATCAACTATTTCTTTAATTTGTTTTTCGATTGAATTCATATATTCATCTCATCAATAAACACTCTCACTTTGGCTGAGTCTAATTTCCCATTTGTTCTAATGCCTGAACAGACATCAACGCCAAACGGTTTAACTGCTTGAATCGCTTCATTAACATTCTCAGGATTGAGTCCACCTGCAAGAAAAACCGGAATATCAACTTGATTAACTATTTCTCTGCTGATTTGCCAATTATGCGTCCTGCCGGTTCCGCCAAGCTCCTTTGTTTGCAGATTAGGATTTCCTGAGTCAAGCAAAATAAAATCGACATATTTTGAAATTTCCAAAGCTTCATCAATTGAACTTTCATCAATCACATGAATCACCTGCATTAATTCTACATTAAGTAATTCTTTCTTTAATTTATTGTATGTTTCTGTTTTTTGTGAATCAACTAATTGTAAAACATCAGTTTTACAAAAATTATGTTGTTCAATTAATTCATTGGCAGTCTGTAACGCTGTCAATAATACAGTCTTAATATTATCAGGAGCCCATTTGGCAATCTCACTAATCTTCGATTCCGGAATTGGTCCCGGACCGCTTGGCATTTTGGAAACCAATCCAATTGCATAGACTCCATTCTCAATGGCTAACTGAGCTTCCGCAATAGATTGAATACAGCATATTTTTACATTAGTCATCATAAATTTAGAGAGCTACCTCAATAATATTTCAAGGTAGCTCTCTCTTTAATACATTATTTTACAGGATTATTTTAGATAAGTATCCAAGAATTTTAATATCTTTTTGTTACTTTCAATACGGTTTTCCTTTTTTCTAAATCCGTGTCCTTCATCATCAAATAGAACATACTCAACTGGCACTCCTTTTGCTTTAACCGCTTCCACGATTTCATCTGATTCCACTTTTAATACACGCGGATCATTTGCTCCCTGTAAAACCATCAGCGGATCTACAATATTCTCATAATGGAATAATGGTGAAATTCTGTATAAATAATCTTTATCGGTTTCCGGATTTCCCATCTCTTTGTATAGAGCTTCTCTAAATGATTCCCACCACGGCGGAATACTTTCTAAAGTTCTCACCCAATTTGATATACCAAATAAATCTACACCCACTGCAAATTCAGTGGGTTGGTAAGTGAGCGCAGCCAATACCATATAACCACCATAACTACCGCCCATGATTCCTATTTTATTTGAATCAACATATCCTGTAGAGTAAAAATAATCCTTTGCCTTAACACAATCCATCAAGTCATCTTCACCGTGCTTTAAATCATCCAATTGATAGAATGTTTTACCATAACCTGAACTACCGCGATTATTGATATCAAGTACTACATATCCATGATTTACCAAATACTGAATTGTTCCACGGTACCCGATGCGTGCCTGCCCACCCGGACCGCCATGTACATTAACTAAAGCCGGTGCTTTTTCGCCGGGTTTAATATCATGCGGTTTATAGAGAATTGCAGGAATTTCTAGTCCATCGAACGATTTGAATCGTATCACTTTGCCATCGACTAAATCTGATTTATCAATTTCAGGATTTATAGAATCAGTTAATTTTTGATATTTCTTAGCATCAAAATCATAAATGTATAAATTATTGGGCGACCTTGACCCATTCACGTAGAATGTCATCAATTTTTCACTGTCAGATATGTTTACTGAAGTAATATTCGCATTGGGAAGTTCGGGTAAATTAACCTGCTTATTTTTTTTAAAATCAAATATTTCAATTTCAGTCTTTGCATCATTATTGATACCCATTACTCTGTATTTTCCTGTTTCTGAAAAATATGCGTACATAATATCCCAGTCTGCTTCAGCGATAGTATCGTGAGCGTCAGAATCCATATCATATTTTTTTAGATAAGTGAATTCGCTGTTTTCATCCGTTAAATAATATAGAGTTTTTGAATCAGTACTAAATGAAGAAGGAGAGTAATTTATATCACCTTCGTGTGGTGTAAGATGTTCCATCTCTTTGGTTTCTACATTATAAAGGTACATATCGGAATTGTTATTTGTTATTGGTTTGCTAAATGCAATAAAACGTTTATCATTTGATAGACCACCGAGAGAATAACCTTCATCATTTTGGTAGAACAATTCCGCAGTAAACGTTTCTATGTCCATTTCATAAACATCCATAAAACTAGGATTGCGTTTATTTGAACCATAGAAAAAACTGTTTTTATCAAAACTCCATCCATAGAATACTGACCTTGCATTTTCATACGGAGTTAAATCTTGAATTGAACCATCTTCGTTTAGTAAAGAAATATGATAAATTTCATTGCCATTTTTATCGCTCATAAGGATGATACGGTCATCTTTCGGAAAGAATGAAACAGCATAGATAGAGGTACTGTCAGAATGTGTAATCTGAGTTGGCTCACCACCGCCCACAGGTATTGAATATGCGTTAAAAATACCTGACTTATCACTTGTAAATAGTATATTTAATTCATCGCTCGAAAATGAACTTCCAAATATACTTGTTGTATTCATAAATTGTTCGATAGTGTATTTATTAACTTCTTTGTAATCACTTTTTTGGCAGCTAATTATTACCATAGATAGGATTAATAGAGTTAATGTGAATAGTTTAGTTTTCATTTCTTGTCTCCATAAGTTGGAAAGATTAATATAAACGCGGGAAATTAATACAAATGTTCATTTAAATAGTATTGATACTTAATTCGTTGGTGGCTCGTACCTTTCATAATATCCGATCAATTCACCTTTCTCATTCCGAACTGCTCGCATAAATGCCCTGAGTTTTTCATTGTCAGTAATTAATTTTTCATCTAAACCGTTCCGCATTTCAGCTAGTATTTCGATCATCATCTTTTGCGATTCTTCATTATGACATTTCAATAGATTGCTTCCCAACAATTCTTCACCTCCGGTATGATGCGCAATCGCCGCTTTGTTCATATATTGTACAATGTGGTTTGTATCCGCTACCAAAATTGAGTCTGTTATGCTATTTAATAGTGATGTGTAAAATACTTTTTCCATTAGTTAATTTTCCATGTTTCGTCTAATTTTTTTTATTTCATTTAATATTTCATCAAGCACATCATTATCTTGTACTTTGCTTTTTACTTCTCCGGTTTGAGAGGGATGTAATACTTTGATCTTTTCTCTAAGTTCACCATGCAAATTATCGTAATCGAGTAATCCAGCCAAATTTCCTTCATAACCCGTACCGGTTTGAGATTGACCTGCTGTTTGTACTCTAATAGATCCAATTCCTAAAAATCTATCATATAGTGACCTATGTAATACAAAATCTGTTACTGCACGATACGGGATATTTTGTTTAGTCTTTGTCAATATTCCCTTGTGGATAGTCACTCTATCTTCACGTATTACGTAACTTAAATTCTTAATCCATAAATTGCTAAGTGGGTATACTATTACAATCATTGAAATAATGCATCCAAGTGTAATCCACCATATGATTGTCGTTGCAGTTGTGTCTCCGTCAGCAATTGTTATAATCAAATTGGTTATGGCTACTGAAATAATTATCAATATTGATATTGTAATATTCACCCAAATATTTTTGGTATAATATTTTTTATCGGGTTTTATTGTTGATTCCATTTAATCACCTCCTATTTAGTATGATCTTTTGCCTTCTTAACAATTAATTTACAAACCTTCTCTGGTATTCCGGTCCTTTGTCGAATAGATTCATTATCCGCATTGGTAATTGCATTCACGTCACTAAAAGCGTTTAATAATAATTTTACACGCTTCGCTCCCATTCCCGGAATTTCATCAAATATTGATTTTGTTACCTTCTTATTCCTTTTCTGTTTTTGAAATGTAATTGCAAAGCGATGCGCTTCATCACGTATCCGTTGTAATAATATTAATCCCGGAGATTGCTTTGAGATTGTCTGTGCTTCGGAATTCCCAGGTAAAAACACTTCTTCTAATCGTTTGGCTAATCCGATAATTGGGACATGTTCTATATTCAATTCCTTTAAAGCTGATACGGCAACAGAAAGCTGACCTTTGCCACCGTCAATTAGTATCAAATCTGGTAAAGTAAGTTTTTCATCAAGCACACGTTTATAGCGACGTAATACGATTTCGTGCATTGAGGCAAAATCATCAATTCCAATTACAGTCTTTACTCTATATTTGCGATACTCACTTTTCCGTGCCTTCCCATCAACAAAACAGACCATTGAAGCAACTGTATCTGTTCCGCCCAAATGCGATATATCAAATGCTTCTATTTTGCGCGGTGGTGCTTTCAAATTCAAATCTTGTTGCAATTGAGCAACCGAAGCCGGATAAAATTCCTTGCGTTTTTTACGACTTATGACCCATTCACCTAATAGCAATTTGGCATTTTGAAAAGCAATTCTACTTTCTTGTGCTTTTTCACCCCTTTGTGGATATAAA
Organism: uncultured bacterium; assembly: GCA_964634215.1. Lineage (GTDB taxonomy): Bacteria > Fidelibacterota > Marinisomatia > Marinisomatales > JAHJCW01 > JAHJCW01. The sequence continues at coordinate 70,136 of CAZWKR010000012.1, read as the reverse complement.
AATTTAATCTTTCGATTAATTTTTTTACTTAACCATTTTTTCAATTCTTTTTCGTCTTCCGGCTCTGAAGGTAATGATATTTCCGGCGGAATCGAATCTCCATCCATATAAAATCTTGTTATTATAGATTTTAGCACGTTTGAGTCATCATCTAATCCCTGGAAAGATATATTCTCCCTACTGAATAATCGACCCTGGCGAATCCTAACAATTACCATTATTCCCAAATTTTCTTCTCGCGCCAAAGCGAATACATCTCTATCAGAAAAATTTGCTGTAATTTTTCTTTGACGTGCTTTAAAATCTTTGACAGCGGTTAATTGATCGCGAGCCAACGCTGCATCTTCATATCGCTTTTCTTCAGAAGCGATTTCCATCTGTTTCGCAATATATTCTTCGGTGATAGCAGTATTACCATGCAAGAATTCAATCACACGTTTGATCATCCCATTATATTCATCTTGACTCACAATACCTTCGCACGGACCCTCACATTTATTGATGTGATAGTCCAAACAAAGTTTAACCTTTTTCTCCTCCACAACTTTTTCATCTAGATAATATGTACAAGTACGGATTGGAAAAGCACGTCTTATAGCATTAAGACTTTGTCGTAAAAGGGCAACATTAGTATATGGACCAAAATATTTTGAACCATCTTTAACAATATCACGTGTTAAAAATACTTGTGGATATGGTTCATCGGTTACTCTAATAAACGGAAAGGATTTATCATCCTTTAAATCAATATTATATCTTGGAGAATGTTGTTTGATTAAATTTGCTTCTGTCAGTAGGGCTTCAACTTCGTTTGCAACAACTATCCATTCCAAATCAGTTATGCGAGCAATCAAAGCCTGATTCTTTGGAGTTTGGTATTTATTCTTCTGAAAATATGATCTTACACGATTCCGCAGATTTTTTGCTTTACCGATATAGATTATTTCATCTTTGTCATTATGGAACAGATACACACCCGGCTTGGTTGGAACTAGTTTTAATTTCTCTTTTACAGTCATTATATCAACTGAAATTCACCAGATTATTTCGAAAAAAGAAGAAAATAAAAAAGCTCCGTTAAGGAGCTTAATATTTTATAATAGTTAATTAATCTTAGTTTGGTTTTTCCGCAAGCTCTACTAATACACCGCCTGTACTACTTGGATGTATGAAAGCGATCAAGTAACCTTCAACACCAACTCTCGGAGTCTTATCAATTAATTCAATATCCGCTTCAGTTAATTCCTCAATTGCTTGCTTAATATTATCAACTTGAAGGCAGATATGGTGGACACCTTTACCTCTTTTTTCAATAAATTTTGCTATTGGTGAATCTTGAGATGTGGCTTCCAATAGCTCTATTTTACCAATACCAATATCGAAAATTTCTGTAATTACTTTTTGATCTTTTATTTCTTCCGTATTGGGGTCATCGTTATTTAGTAATAATTTCCAAAATGGAGCATTTTTCTCTAAACTGTCTACAGCTATCCCAATATGTTCAATTCCTAATATTTTCATTTCAAATCCGGAAATTTATTTTTATAATCATTTATTAAACTTAAACCTAATCCGTTCCCACTTGGCAATATAGGAAGACCATCAACAATTTGTAAACCATTATATGGATTATTATTAATTAACAAATTGCCATCTAAATCAAGGTAATCAGCTCGTGATGCAAGTTGAGCTAAAGCTGTGATACCAATTGATGATTCAACCATACATCCCAACATAATTTTTAAATTATATTTTTTTGCAATTTCAACCATTTTTGTTGCCTCATCAAGACCACCGCATTTAGTTAATTTTATATTTATTCCATCAAATCCCTTAATAAGTTTATCTATATCCTTTGAAGTATGACAATTTTCATCAGCTATTAAAGGTAAAGGTGAGAGCTTTCTCAATTCAGTCATTTTTCTGATATCATTAGAAGGTAGAGGCTGTTCAATTAATTCCACATTATTTTCCGCAAGCCACTCACACATTTCTATAGCAGTGTTAAAATTCCAACCCTCATTAGCATCAACATAAATTGGTTTGTCAGTATATTTCCGTATCTCAGTTATAATATCTTTATCGTTTTCGGTACCCAATTTAACTTTTAATATTTTATATTTTTTAGCTTCCTCTATTTTTTGAGCTAATTCAGCAAAACTACCAATCGCGATTGTAAAAGACGTGGGATGAAAAATATCTCCATCGCAATTAAAATGATCATATAGAGGAATATTGTTTTTCTGTGTCCACCAATCATATAAAGCATTAATACATGCCGAACGAAATGACTTTAAATCAATAGTATATCGATCAATCAATTCTACTACTTCATCAATATTAGAAACAGCTTTAGGGAGAATTATACGATTTCTTAATCTTTCAAGAATTTTAGGGACAGATTCATTATATCTCTCAGATGGAGCTGTCTCTCCCCTACCAATTAAACCATCTTGTTCTAAATATATAAAAACTCTATCATAATAATCATAAGAACTACGGGATATTCCAAATGGGTGAGTACATTTCAAACGATAAATAGCATAGCTTAACCTCATAATTATTATTAATTTAGAGGAATAACATGATTATGTACTATTTTCTAAAATTTGGTTTTCGTTTTTCAACAAAAGCGGTTGTACCTTCGCGTTGTTCATTTGTTTCAAATAATTCTGCAAACGCGTTTAATTCAATATCCAATCCATTTTCCAAATCTTTATCATAACCCACATGTATACATTTTAAGGCTGCTCCGACTGCTCTTGGACCATTTTTTAGTATTGAATTCGCAATTGAATATATATTTTCCATTAAATCCTGTTGGGAAACAACGTGATTAACCAGTCCAATTCGTAAAGCTTCATTAGCATCTATCATCTCGCCACCAGATATCATTTCAATTGCTCTTCCTTTTCCAATTAAGCGCGGCAACCTTTGCGTGCCTCCCCATCCTGGAATGATACCAAGTGCAACTTCTGGTTGTGAAAATTTCGCATTTTCCGATGCGATGCGTATATCACAAGCTAAAGCAATTTCACAACCACCGCCTAAGGCAAACCCATTTATTGCTGCAATAACTGGCTTAGGAGAATTTTCTATTACCATTGTCATTTCCTGACCTTCCCGACTAAATTCCAGTGCCTCCCGTCCAGACATCCTTTGCATAGATTTAATATCGGCTCCTGCTATAAACGCTTTATCACCTGTTCCCGTGATAACAATTACTCCTACATCAGTATTATCTCCACATTCTTCAACCGCATTTTTTAGTTCGGCAACTACGGTTTTATTCATCGCATTTAGCGCCTCAGGTCGATTTAGTGTAACAGTTGCAATATAATTATTAATTTCAATTTTGATAAATTTCATAAAATTCTCCTGGTTATCTCCAATATGTGCGACTAAATAAAATTAGTACTGTGAATATTTCTAATCTTCCCAATAACATTGCAAATGACAATATCCACTTACCAATATCAGGTAGCAATGCATAATTATCCGTAGGACCAAATGTTCCTAATGCCGGACCAATATTACCAACTGCCGATGCAGCAGCGCCGATTGCAGAAGTTATATCAATTCCCATCGCCGTTAAAGCTGCAGCAGTTAAAGCGAATATCGCCACATAAAAAAGAAAAAATCCTAATGTGTTTCTGATAATACTTTCATCAATATAACGATTTCCAATTCTAATTGGAATAATTGCTCTTGCATGCAGTAAACGACGAGTTTCCATCAATCCATGTTTAATTATCAAAAAAACACGGATAAGTTTCATCCCACCTCCGGTTGATCCACCCATTGCTCCGAGAAACATTAGTCCTACAAGCGTGAATTGTATAAAATAACTCCATAATTCATAGTCATATGTTCCATATCCTGTGGTAGTGATTATAGAAACAGTTTGGAATAATGAATCCCTAAATTTTATATGTGTAAATCCACCGTCACTTAAACTGACAATTATAAATATTCCAAACGTAACTAAAATTATAATACCAATATATATCTTGAATTCATAATCACGAAAGTAAGATTTTACATTTCCAGACATCGCTTTGAAATGGAGCGAAAAATTTATTCCTGCCATGAGCATAAAAAATATGATTACATAATGAATCGCTGAACTCGTCCAGCCCGCAATACTTGCGTTCATTGTTGAAAACCCGCCTGTAGGCATTGTGGTAAAAGCGTGACATATGGCATCGAACCATGTCATTCCACCAAGTCCAAGTAACAGCGTTTCCAATGCGGTGAACCCGACATAAACTAACCATAATATTTTTGCAGTTTCTTTCACACGGGGACGTAATTTATCAGATACCGGACCTGGGACTTCTGCTTTGAACATTTGTACGCCACCGATTCCCAACAATGGTAATATTGCTATTGTAAATACAATAATCCCCATACCACCAATCCATTGAATAAATGATCTCCAAAATAAAATTCCATGTGGCAAACTTTCTATACCATCAGGAAGATTTGGAAGCGTAATCGGATTACCGACAATCGTTGCACCTGTTGTTGTAACGCCCGACATTGATTCAAAAAAAGCATCAGTAATATTTGGAATTGTTCCACTAAAGTAAAATGGTAATGCGCCAATTACAGCAGTAACTATCCAGGCAGCAGTAACAATCAAAAAACCATCTTTAGTGGAGAGAGTTTTACTTTTTCTAGTAAAATACCATAATGGAACACCTACAATGAAAGCTATACCTGCTGACAATAAAAAACCCATAAAATCATTTTCTTGATATCCAAGAGAAATGAAAGCAGGAATTAATAAGACAATACTCAAAAGGCCAATTTGAGCACCGAGAATGTTAAGGATTGTTTTTTTATTCATTTAAGACCAAATAAACTGCGAATCTTTGGAATTGCTTTGGTTTTTGAGAATACTAAAACAGTGTCTTCTTCAGTTATAATTGAATTCCCTCGAGCAATGCTCAAATTACCATGATGGTTAATAACTCCAACGATGCTATCACTTGGAAAATCAATTTCTTCAAGTGGTTTTTGCGTGACCTTACTTCCAATTTGGGCTTGCAATTCAATTACATCTACATCCATCTCATCGAAAGCAATTAGGTCGGTTTCAGTTTTATCGCTGTATATTTTGCGTATTATTCTATTAACTGTTGCCATATTTTTACTTACAACTGATCCAATTCCCAACTCCTGCAATAATGGTAAATATTCAGTTGTGTTAATATGGATAATGGTTTGTTTAGCTCCTAATTGATGAGCAAGGATTCCGCTTAATATATTAATTTTCTCATCTTTTGTAACAGCAATAAAACTGTCAACTTCTTGGATATTCTCTGATTTAAGGAACTCAAGATCGGTTCCGTCAGCATTAATAACCATCGTATCAGATAAATTTGCAGCAATTTGTTCAGACCTTCTTCTTCTATTGTCAATTAATCTAATAGATTTTTCCTCTTGTAAAAATTCGGCAACGGAATATCCTATTTTTTCACCACCGAATATCATTAATCGATCAGATTTATGATTACTGATATTAAGTATCTTTAATAATTTTTCTAGATTTTTAGTTTTAATTATGAAATAAGCTCTATCATTGGGTTCAAAAATGAAATCACCCCACGGTACAATAGTTTTATTTCGACGTATTACTGATACAATACCAAATTTAACTTCCACACTATCATCACATATTTCCTTAACTGAACGTCCAATAATTTGACTATTATATGGGATTTGAATTCCAATCATTTTTAGTCTTCCGCCCTCAAAATCCATTACTTGTGTAGCAAATGAATGTTCAACTAACCTTACTATTTCTGAACATGCTTCCTTTTCCGGGTGGATTACTAAATCAATTCCAAATTTTTCAGGTTTAATAATGGAACTGGAATCACTATATTGTTGATTACGGAGACGAGCAATTACTTTATTGGCTCCTAACTGTCTCGCTTGTTGTGATGCAATAAGGTTTACTTCATCAATTCTTGTTAAAGCGAATACGTAATCTGCTTTATCAACGTTTGCCTCAACTAAATTTTTAGGGCTTGCACCGTTACCTTGTACAACTATTACGTCTAGATGCTCGGAAGCTCGGCGGCATTTTTCAGGATCATTATCAATAACTGTTATATCAAAATCTTCTTGGCTCAAGGCTTTTGCAACATGAAAACCAACCTCACCCACACCAATTATTACTATCCTCATTTAATACCCTCTAGAGATTTTAAGTCAAATTTAACTGCAAATAAATTGATACCAAAAGAATCAATCATCTACTAATACACGCCTTATATTTGCGCCTAATTGAGCAAATTTATTCTCAATTTTTTCATAACCACGATCTATATGGTGTATTTCATTAACCTCGGTAACACCTTTTGCCATCAAGCCGGCTAATATCAATGAAGCACTTGCACGAATATCTGTAGAACGTACTTTTGCACCAATTATATCTTTTACTCCTCGTACAATTGCAGAATTTCCCTCGACAGTAATATTCGCTCCTAAGCGATTTAACTCCGGTACGTGGCTAAATCTGTCATTATAAATTGTATCGGTTACAATTGATGAACCAGTAGCGATGCTCATTAAAGCAATCCATTGAGCCTGTAAATCGGTTGCAAAACCGGGATATACAGCAGTACTAACATCAACTGCGTTTATTTTCTTAGCACGTTTTACTGTAATATCATTATTATCAATTGTTACTTCAGCACCAATTTCAATCAATTTTTCGATAACCACTGATAAATGTTCAGGGATTGTGTTTTTCAACGTAATTTTTCCAAGTGCAGCTCCTGCAATTAAAAAAGTACCTGCTTCAATTCTATCAGGAATTACTGATACCTCTTGTGGAAGAAGTTCATCAACTCCTTCTACTATTATTTCCGTAGTCCCAATTCCATTAATTTTTGCGCCCATTGATACCAAAAATTCGCATAATTGAACAATTTCAGGTTCTTTGGCAGCATTTTCAATTTTAGTTTCGCCTTTCGCAAGCACTGCTGCCATTATTATATTTCCTGTAGCTCCGACAGAAGGAAAATCAAATCGAATATTATTTCCGATTAACTTTTTTGATTTAGCAATAATATCACCACCCTCAAGTTCGATTTTAGCACCCAATTTCTCTAATCCCTTTAGATGATAATCCACCGGTCTTGGACCCCATGCGCACCCACCCGGTAAGGACACAATTGCTTTTCCAAAGCGTGCAACTAGCGGACCCAATACATAAAAAGATGCGCGCATTTTATTAACTAAATCATACGGTGCTATCGGTTTATCAATTGTTGTGGCATCAATTTGCATTTTGTTGCCTGTAAATTGAATTTGTGCTCCAACCATTTCTAAAAGTTTTGCCATTGTACGCGTGTCTCTTAAATTTGGAACCCGATTGATTTTCGTTTCGCCTGCTGCCAATAAAGCTGCTGCCATAACAGGTAAAACTGCATTTTTAGCACCGCTTATTTGAACCTCACCTTTTAACTGATGATTACCTTCTATTACTAATTTTTCCATCTTATTCTATCTAAAATATTTAATTAAATACTCGTTCGCCTGCGGACAATTGATTAATCGCTTGTTTTCTCTCATCACCATTTAAATAATTACCTGTTACAACGGTCTGTCCATTTTTAACTGACTTGGAAATATGTAGATGACTTCTCGCACTTTGAGCAATTTGTGGTAAATGGGTAATACAAATAACTTGTTTACTCTTCGCAAGATTAGCCAAACTGTTAGCTACTTTTTCGGCCGCTACACCGGAAATTCCACTGTCAATTTCATCAAAAACTAATGAATCAACTGGATCACTATTTTGAAATACAGTTTTTATAGCCAACATAATCCTGGAAATTTCACCTCCTGAAGCAATTTCCACAAGAGGTTTTAATCGTTCACCGGGATTTGCACTTAATAAAAATTGAATATTATCAAATCCTTTCTCATTTGCAATTACAGGCTTACCATCATTAACAGCAAATGAATCATCTATATATTTTTGTGTGATTTGAATTTCAAATCTTGCGTCGTTCATATTTAGCAGCAGCATTTCTTGTTCGACTGCTTTTGATAATGTCTTGGATCCTAGTTCTCTTTCCTCATGTATTTTTTCAGCTAATTTTTGATATGCTGTTTTTTCATCAAATATTGTTTTTTCAATTTTTTCAATATCGTCATCCAATGAAGAGAAATTGTCTAAATCATCTTTCATTTGATTCATTGTATTCAAGATAGCATGTATAGAACCACCATATTTCCGTTTCAAACCATCAATCGCTCCTAAGCGATCTTGAATTTCAATAAGTTTATTTTTATCATGATTAAGAGAATTTATGTAGTTGCTTAAACCCGCCGAAGTATCTTGTACATTTAGTGAAGCAGATCGAATTAATTCAGAATATTCCCCAAGTTTCTGATCAATATTAACCAATTTTTCAAGAGCAATTAAGGAAGAAGATATTCTATTATAAATTGATTCATCATCATCAGTTAATTCTAAGGATAGTCGATTGGCTGTTTCAACTAATTCATCAAGATGTTTTAGAGTTTGCAATTCTTTCTCTAAGTTAATATCTTCATCCGGTTCCGGATTTATAGTAGAAATTTCATTGACTTGAAAAGTTAATAATTCCAGATGGTGCTCAGCACTTTGTTTTTTTTCTGATAATTCAAATAATTTTTTTGAATTTTGCTTAATCGAATTAAATAAATTTGTACAATTTTCGACTACTATAATTATTCCACAAAATGCATCAAGATAATCAATGTGTGAAGCTTCATTCATTATATATTGTTGTTCATGTTGACCATGAAAATCAACCAATGATGAACAAACATTCCGATAATTGTTTTCGGTGAACGGTTCATCATTTAAATATGATTTTGTTCTGCCACTTTTATTTATTACTCGACGATATGTAGTTGAATTAAGTTTTGTTTCAACGACAGCTCTATCTGTATTACTCCTAACCATCGTTTTGGAAGCTTTGCTGCCTAGTGAAACATTTAATGCTTGTAGTAATATTGATTTTCCTGAACCAGTCTCACCTGTTATAACCGTTAAACCGTCTTTGAATGAAATCTCCAGTTCATCCACTATTGCAAAATCTTTGATATATAATTTTTCAATCATGTGATAATAATAAGTATTTTACGGTCACAAAACTACCAATAATCATTCCAACTCCGTTCGCAATTGCATCATAGGTACTGGCAAATCGGTGGGCGATCACTCCTTGCCATATTTCATTAAATCCACCATACGCAATTCCGAAGAATATCATAATTATTATTGTTCGAGTAGATATTTTTTTCATAGCATTAATTGCTAAAAACGCTAAAATGAAATATTCGATAATATGTAATAGTTTATCAAACGACCATATGTTTAGATCCGGGATTTTCCCACCCGGGATTGTAGATACGGCTAATATCGCAATTATATAAACTATAAAATAAAATTGAAATGCTTTTTTACTCATACGTCATTATTGTCTGCGGTAACATATCTAATAAATCTGATGCGATCATTCCACGATATCCTATAAGATCCACAACATTGTCAGCTACCTTGCCATGTATAAATACACCCAACTCAGCGGCTATAAATGCCGGAATACCCTGTGCCAAAAAACTAGCAATCACACCTGATAACACGTCTCCGGTACCACCGGTTGCTAAGCCTTGATTCCCGGTTGAATTGATTACGGCTTCATTCTTATGAGTAACCACTGTTGGAGCATTCTTCGCTACAATAGTGCCTTTATACTCATCCATAAACTTTTGTAAATATTTAATCAAATTATCGCTTATTTTTACGGTATCTGTATTTAAAAGCATAGCGAACTCCCCATAATGAGGTGTAATTATATATTCATTTTTTATTTCACTAAATAGATTCAAATTGTCTGCAAAACAATTTAGTCCATCAGCATCAATAACTAATGGTTTAGTATAATTTGTAATAACTTTTTTTACTAATTCTTTTGTTGACACATCCTGTCCTAACCCGGGTCCTATTAATAGACTATCAGACCAATCAAAATATTTTTCTATTTCTTTGTAATTATTCTTAGTGAAAAATCCTTGGCCATAATCTTCACAACTTACGGTAAGACCTTCAACTATATTTGTTTCGTAAATATTATTAAGTGATTTTGGTACAAATGTTGTAACTAAACCAGTTCCACTGCGAATTGCACCAAGCGATGCAAGAATTGCAGCACCAGTCATGCCACACGAACCTGCAATTATTAATAACTTTCCTTGTTGATGTTTATAAGTATTTACATTAGGTGCTTCTAAATATTTGTAGGCTAAATCTTCATCTTCCATTCGAAATTTCATGCCTGACAGTTCATCATAAATATCCGGGAATCCAATATCAACCGGAACTATTTCGCCGCAATGTGATTTACCTGGTTCTAATGTCATCCCAACTTTAATCATACCCATTGTAACTGTTGTATCTGCACTAACAACATTATCTGAGACATTGCCACTATTAGCATTTACTCCTGATGGAATATCGATTGACAATACTAATGAATTTTGACTATTTATCCATTTTGTATAATTTGAAATGGGGGTACCAAGTTCTCCATTAAAACCGGTTCCAAGTATCGCATCAATAATTAAATCAAATTTTTGATTTGGCGGTTCAATTGAGTGCACAAGAGCAACATCCTCTTTGACACACTTTTCATAAAAAAATAACGAATCATATTTTATATCTTTTTTATCAGGTATGACAAATATTTGTGGCTCTACACCAACGTTGTGTAACTCTAATGCTGCTTTATATCCATCCCCTGCATTATTCCCCTTACCGCAGATAATTACTACTTTTGGATTATGAATTCCGGCAATCATATTTTGTGCATGTTCGGCGACAGCAGAACCCGCTTTCCCCATTAATTCAACACCCGGTATTCCCATCTGTTTTATGGCAATCCTATCAAGTTCCTTAGCTTGCTCTTTGGTCAATAATTTCATTAGTATAACTCTAATATTGCAAAGGCTACAGCATATTCATCAGTATGCGAAATTGATACCTTGCATTGAAATTGTAAATCACTGGTAATTATTAAATTTACTTCCGGTTTTCGATTTGTACCTGAAATTATTTCAATTGATTTCATTTTTACTGAATTAAATTTTTCAGTGGACAGTAATGCTTTTGTAATTGCTTCTTTAGCAGCAAATCGACCTGCAAAATGTAAAACTGCATTGGCTTTACTATCACAATACTTTATTTCATTTTCGGTAAATATACGATTTTTGAATTTTTTACCTTGTGAAGAACTAATTGTTTCATCTAATCGAGAAACAGACACAATGTCTGTTCCAATAAATATGTTAGACACCGTTTAGCTCATCAACAATTCGTACAACTTCATAAATATCGTCAACTTCCCAATCGGCCCCGGAATTCACAATATTAGCAGTATCTCCATAGCGAGCAAAAATTGATCTAATACCCACTTTTTTGGCACCCACAACATCACGTTCAGGCCAATCACCAATCATTAAAGCCTCATCAGGATTAATATTAAGTCGCGTTAATGCTAAATTAAATGGCTTAGGAGACGGCTTATGTGCTTTGGTATCATCGTATGTTAGTACAATATCAAAAACATGATGCAAATTTAGATAATATATTCTCATCCAAGCTTCTCTACTTGGAGCATCAGAAACTACCGCAATCTTTATTCCATGTTTAATTAGATGAATTAAAGTACGACGAACATTTGGATAAACTAAAAGTGTTGCTTCTTTTGCTCGTCGATATGCTACTATGGCAGCAGCCAGTAATTTATTATTGATCTCACCAGTTTTATGTTTTAGAAAATCATCAAATATTAATTGATATTCCCAACCTTTTTGATGATATACCTCAAAGATATATTTATAAGCTTCATTTTCATTGCAATCAAGACCAGCTTCAATCATTGCGCTTATTGCAGCCTGTACTCCATACTCCTTCATTTTTTTGAAGTCTAGAAGCGTATTATCAAGGTCAAATATTACTGCCTTGATCATAATATTTTATTCAATATTAAATTCTATAATTAGTTTTGATAACGGTGCGGATTCCTGATCTTATCCATTTCGTATTCCGCAAATGTTTTCCAAGTACGATCACCGCGAGCCTTTTCTAAGGCATTTAATGCGGCTGTTTTATTCCCAGATCCACCACAATATTCTGCAATTCCCATCTCCAGCCAGGCTCCACCAAATTTACTACTTAGGTCAAGTGATTTTCTCGCAGCCCGTTTTGCATCTTCGCAATTTCCTAGAATATTTTGTACTTGAGCAATCTTGTACCAAGCTTTTGAATCCTTTCGGTCTAATGCTGTTGCTAAATCAAGATTTACTAAAGCCTGCTCATATTCTTTATTATCAATATTGATAGTAGCAAGGGTTATATATGGCTTTGCATATGATCCATCAACTTGAATAGCTTGTTGGCAAGATGATTTCGCTTTATCTAATTTGTTTGTTTTATAGTATATATCACCCATTGCGCAGTATGCTTTGGCATATCCAGGATTAATATCTATTGCTTTTTGGAATGCAATCAGAGCTCCCTGATCATTTCCACTTGATCTTTTCGCAATGCCTAATCCATACCATCCTTGATAAAAATCAGGTTTTGCTTCAACAGCCTTTGCATAAGCTGCTGTTGCCCCACGATTGTTTTTTAAACGAGTTTCCACAACCCCTAATTGATAATATGCCTGATAGAATGAGCCGTCAATTGCAACCACCTTTTTATAATAACCTGCTGCAGTATTATAATCACGACGACGATAATAATTATTTCCTTCATTGAACATATTACCGGCAACACTTTTGAGAGCTTTTTGAGTTTTTTCATGGGTTTTATTAACTGCTAAAGCTTTGTTAAAATAATCAATAGCTGTATCAAAATCATTTTCACGCATTTTTACAACACCAAGACTATAAATTGCTTCAGTCATATAAGGATATTTTTCATAGACTTGATTATATGAATTAAAAGCATTTTCATATTCACCTGCATCAAGTTCACGTGCTCCTTGAGACATAAACTTATTAATTTCATTTAATTGATCGTACTCACCTCGATAATCCTGATTTTCAGGATCAGCTTCAATTGCTTGACGTAAATAATCTTTTGTTTGATTCATATCGCCATTTCTTACACTAATTTTAGCTAATTGAACCATTGCGGGTGCAAAATCAGCATTTAATTGCAAAGCAGATTTAAATAAACTTTCTGCGGAGTCCCAATCACTCATTTCTAAAGCTTCAACTCCTTTTGCATATAGATCATCTAGCCCACTGTCTTCTGCAAAGGAAAAACCCAAAAGTAATGCTAACGTTATTAACAATTTAGTTGTCTTCATTTATCAACCTCTCATTTGTTCAAATTTTGTGCCGAAGGCGGGACTCGAACCCGCACCTCCATAGGAGACTACCCCCTCAAGATAGCGTGTCTACCAGTTCCACCACTTCGGCAATATTATTCAACACTACTATCTTCTATCGGTGCCGTGGTTGGTAACGATAGATCAGCTCCTGGAATTATACTTTGATTTTCTGCTTCTTGTTTCAAAATAGATTCAGGCTCTACTGCAGATGGTGAACTAATTAAACTAATCACTACAGCTAAACTTAAAAATATAACCGCTAGATAAGTAGTGAGTTTGCTTAAAAATGTACCTGCTCCGCGACCACCTAATAAAGCACTGGCACCTGTACTACCAAAAGTTCCCGACAAACCACCACCTTGGCTTGCCTGCATTAAAATTACTATAATTAGCAGTATGCTAATAATTGTATGTAAAACTATTAAAAATGCTTGCACATCTAACCTTTTAATTTATTATTTACTGTTAAAATTATTTCTTTAAACGGATCAATTTTTAAACTAGCTCCACCTATTAAAAATCCGTTTACATCCTTTAATCCAAATAGCTCTTCGGCATTTTCCGGTTTCACTGAACCACCATATAAAATCGATGTGTCATCAGCAATATCTCGTGAATAAAAATCGGATAAAATATTGCGTACCCATTTATGCGCCTCACCAACTTGCTCATTAGTCGCTGTTTCTCCTGTTCCAATTGCCCATACCGGTTCATAGGCGATCACTACTTTATCAAGTTTTTTTACTCCACTTAAACCATCTTTTAATTGATGAAAAAGAACGTCCTTGGTCTCATTACTTTTTCTTTGGTCTAATGTTTCACCAATGCATAAAATCGGTTTTAAACCACCATCTATGACAGATTTTACTTTTTTATTAATCCATTCATCGGTTTCATTAAATACGTGTCGACGTTCTGAATGACCCAAAATAACATAATCTACGCCACTATTGTCTAACATATTTACTGAAATCTCTCCAGTAAAAGCACCTTCATTTTCCCAATGGCAATTTTGAGCACCTAATTTATACGGAGCATCTCTAAGCACAACATCAATGTTAAATAACGCCGAAAAAGGCGGGCAAAATATAACTTCTACATCATCTATATTCAACATCAAATTCACAAAATTTTCCACGAAGACTCGTCCTTCAGCAGGTGTTTTGTACATTTTCCAATTACCGGCAACTATTGCGTGTTTTTTCATTTATCCTCCCAATGCTTCAACTGATGGCAATCTATTCCCGGAAAGCAGCTCTAAAGAAGCCCCTCCACCTGTTGAGACATGTGACATTTTATCAATTAAATTATATGATTTGACAGCGGCAGCAGTATCACCACCACCAACTATTACAATACTTCCATTTTCATTTGCTTGTGTCATAATTTCAGCAAGCTTTAAAGTTCCGTTATCATATTCCGGTTTTTCGAACACTCCCATTGGTCCATTCCATACGATGGTTTTTGAAGACAATAATAACTTTGAATATTTTTTAACCGTTTCAGGACCAATATCAAAACCTGACATAGTTTTCGGAATATTATCAATCTTGAATTTTTTTATCGATTTTATATCATCGATGTTTTTAGAAGCAACTACATCAACAGGAAAATGCAATCTATTATTTACTTTACGACTTTTTTCTATTATTTCAGATGCGGTTTTTAACATTGATTCATCAACTAAAGAGCCACCGACATCAATTCCTTTAGCTTTTAAAAATGTAAATGCCATTCCACCACCTATAATTATGATGTCCGCCTCATCAATAAATTTATTTATTAGATTTAATTTTGTATCAATTTTTGCCCCACCTAATACTAATGCCATCGGTCTTTTAGGTTTTTTTATTACTGAACTTAAATATTGAAGTTCTTTCTCAAATAATAATCCGATTCCTTTATGTAAAAAATATTGTGAAACACCAACATTTGAAGCATGGGGTCGATGAGCTGTTCCAAAAGCATCATTAATAAATATTTCACCATGCTTCGCAAGTAACTCACTGAATCCTGGATCATTACCAGTTTCTTCATTATAATATCGAAGATTCTCAAGTAGATGTATCTCACCTGGACGTAAGCCTAACGATACATCTCTTGCATTCTCAGAAATACAATCATCTGAAAATTTAATAGGTAACTCGATTAATTCTGCCAATTTTTCGCCTACAGGAATTAAACTCAAATCGGAATCAATTTGTCCATTTGGACGACCTAAATGTGACATTAAAACCACTGAAGCACCAGATTCTAAACAACGATTAATTGTTGGTAGTGCCATTCTAACACGAAAATCGTCTGTGACCACCCCGTTGGATAGCGGAACATTAAAATCAACTCGAATTAGTATTCTTTTACCTTTTAAATCAAAATTATTTATTGTTTTTAACAATATAAATTCTCCTTTTAATATCCAAATTGGGGAGTACAACAGGAAATACCTGTTATTTTGTTTGCGCCACATTTTTTTAATTCGATGGCACAAGCTGACATAGTAGCACCGGTCGTAACTACATCATCAATAATGGCAATAGAAAGTCCGTCAATTTTATTTGTTGGCGTAAATGCATTTTCCATATTTTTTTTACGTTCAGTAGCAGATAAATCAGTTTGTGTATCAGTATATTTTATTCTTTTTAACAGTTTAAATTGATAAGGAACATCCCAAGCTTTTGCTAAGCCCTTACAAATCCACTCTGACTGATTATACCCACGTTCTCTATTTTTTACAGAATTTAACGGTACTACAGTAATTAAATCTATTTTTCCTAATTCATCAATAGGAATTTCCATTGCCATTCTACGACCCAATTCTTCACCTAATCTTGGTTGATTATGATACTTTATATTATGAATAATATCGTTGATATTACTAATGGCATACCAAGAGGAATAAACTTCATCTATTCCATCAGAAAATCTTAATTTATCTATCCAATCTTCTAGCCAGGTAGGTTCAAATTTAGAAAAACAACGTTTGCAAATACAATTATGACTTTCTTCAACAAATTTATTACAAATAACACAATTATTCGGATATACGATATCTTTAAATTCTCTGAAAACTGATTGTATAGCTTGTGCCATATTTATATAATACTCATTTCAATTAATATTAAAGTTAAACGATTATAATTAATTTTTACAACTGGATAATCTACGATAATAAAACGTTTCATTAAGAAAATTATTAATTATTTTCTTACTATGATAAAAAGGCCAAATAGCCATTCAACACATCTTGATCTTCAAGACTTGATGTTATACCGTGTACACGAAATACTTCTGGTGGCTAGTCCATACGATGCTTTCATCTTGGAAGAAGATGGACGACTTACCGAACAAATCCTTAATGAATATTTGGCAATGAATTTTTACCAATCACCTCGCCTTTGGCGTGTTGAAACAGGAAATTCAGCTATAGCGTTAATGACTAAGCGCGATTTCGATGTTATTATTATTATGTTACGTTTGGCGGATATGGACTCAATTCAACTGTGTTCAAAGATTAAGGAGTTACATCCAGACAAACCTATAATATTATTGATCTTCGACGAATCTGAAATTGATGATATGCCAGCTGATGCACTCAATAAACACATCGATAAGGTGTTTATTTGGACGGGGAATCCGAATGTTTTCCCGGCAATGATGAAGTATATTGAAGATACAAACAATGCCAAACGGGATATTATTAATGGCGGTGTTCGTACTATTATTTTTATCGAGGATAATCCACGTTACTATTCAACAATCTTGCCAATTTTATACAAAGAAATAATGTTCCATACTCAAAATCTAGTTGATAAGAGCTTAGACGCCACTAACAGGTTAATTCATTTACGAGGACGAACAAAAGTATTGCTAGCCAGTAGTTTTGAAGAAGCAGAGAATTATTTCAATCTGTATAGAGAAAATACCCTCGGAATTATATCGGATGTCCGATTTCCTAAGAATGGTAAAATTGACAAAACTGCAGGTATTCAGTTTACTAATTATGTACGACAAAATGAGCCCTACATACCTGTTGTAATACAATCTTCAAACTTAAATAGTAACAAAAAAGCTAAAGCTGTTAATGCGGACTTTCTTCATAAACATTCCCAGTCACTATTGAAAGATCTACGAAAGTTTATGTTAGGTAATTTTGGTTTTGGTGATTTTATTTTCCGCAATTTAAAAGACAAAGAGATAGCTAGGGCAAGTGATATACAGGAACTTTATGATATCTTGCATACTCTTCCACAGGAATCTTTATTATTTCATTCCAAGTTTAATCATTTTTCAAACTGGTTGGCAAATCACGGCGAATTCAATTTAGCTACCACCATACGACCGGTCTCTGTTGAGGATTTCAAGGACACTGAAGAATTAAGAAAATATCTGATCAAATCTCTAACAACTGTTATTAATGTCCAACACGATAAAGACATCATTGATTTTTCAATTGATAAATTAAAACACAATATTCCTTTTTTACGAATTGGAAAAGGTTCACTTGGTGGAAAAGCTCGCGGTCTGTTGTTTATGAATCGCATAATCGCAGATTCAGAAATTAATGACAAATTTCCCGATGTAAATATTAGAATACCAAAAGCAGTTGTAATTGGAACCAAAGAATTTGATAAGTTTATTAATAATAATGATTTAATAGACAGCGCGCTTACATTGAATACCAATTCAGAAATTACTGAGCTATTTTTAACAAAATCATTATCGTCGGAATTAATTAAAACACTTGATAAATTTCTTAAAAATGTCAAGTTTCCAATTGCCGTCAGATCATCAAGTTTATTGGAAGATTCGCAATATCAACCTTTGGCAGGATTATACTCCACTTTTATGCTGCCTAATTCTTCAAAAAATAGGAAAAGGAGATTAGACCAATTATGCGAAGCAATCATTAGAATATATGCTTCGACATATTTCAGTGATCCAAAAGCACTGTTAGAGAATTCCTCTTATCGAACAGAAGAAGAAAAAATGGGCATTATAATAATGGAAATGATCGGTCAAAATTTTAACAACAGGTACTATCCTACTTTGAGTGGAGTTGCCCGAAATATCAATTTCTATCCGGTTTCCTATATGGAACGTGAAGAAGGTGTAGCTACAATTACACTTGGGCTGGGAAAAGGTGTAATGGAAGGAGAAAAATCATTAAGGTTTAGTCCAAAATTTCCAAATATTCTTCCACAATATTATTCTGTTAGTGAAACTGTAAAATCTTCACAGAATAAATTTTATGCATTAGAATTAAAGCATAGTCCTGATTTACTAAGTAATGGCGAAAACGATAATCTTACAAAATATGATTTAGATGCAGCTGAAAAGGATGGTCAATTATTTTGGGCGGGAAGCGTTGTTTCTGTAGACGATAATATGATACGTGATTCATTACATTACAGCGGTACGCGTGTTATAACTTTTGCACAAATATTAAAATGGAATCAATTTCCATTGGCAAAAATATTAATTGAATTGTTAGAGATCGGAAGAACTGCTTTAGGTAATCCGGTCGAGATTGAATTTTCTGTAAACTTAAATCGTAAAAATAATAAAGCTGAATTTTGTTTGTTGCAAATTCGACCGATGTTACAAAGTGGAAGCCATCGATTATATGAACAAATAAAATATAGTACTGATGATCTTTTGTGCAAGAGTAGCGTTTCGCTAGGTAACGGTTCTATTAATGACATTCGTGATATAATTTATGTAGATATTAAAAAATTTAACATCGCAAAAACACGAGCGATTGCCGAAGAAGTGGAAACCTTCAATAAAAAACTAGGAAAAAATAATCCATATTTATTAATTGGTCCTGGACGTTGGGGGAGTGCTGATGAATGGCTAGGGATACCCGTTGACTGGAATCAAATTTCAAATACAGCCGCAATTGTAGAGGTCGGACTTGAAAAACTTCCGATCGATCCATCATTTGGAACGCACTTTTTTCAGAATATAGCCGGTATGAGAATCGGTTATTTTACAATTAACCATAAAGGGAAACAGGATTGTATTAATCACAAAAATATTATTAGCTTACCAATCCGTGAAAAACTGGATTACACAACTTGGATCAGGATAAAGCAACCACTTATCATAAATATTAACGGAAATACCGGTGAAGGAATTGTTGCCAAATTTCCGAAAGAAATAATGGACGAAGAGGAATCCACAGGGATTTAATATTTTTTATTTTTCTAATACAGGCTTAAGGTTAAATCCATCCGGCATATCTTCGATAATCCAACCCAATTCCACTATTTGCTCACGAATTGAATCTGCCTTCCTCCAATCTTTCTCTCTTCGTGCCCGCTCACGATTCTTTACTAATATGGTCACTTCGGATGGAACATCGGATTTTTTAGTAACTAAATCAAATATAGAATTGAATTTTTCAACAAAATTTATCGCGGATAAAATATCCTTGCCTTTTAGTGAATTACCATCAATTTGAGCATTAGTTTTTCTTAGCCATTCAAAAAAGACTGCCAATGCTTCTGGTGTATTAAGATCATCGCTCAGTGCCATTTCGAATGAACTATATTCGTTGGGGAGCATGGCGATATCATCGGATTTTGTGGATAAATTTAATAACCGTTTATAAAAGTCATTTACGCGTTGAATTGCCTTTAAAGCTTCATTTTTTTTATTAACAGAAAAATTTATATTTGTTCGATAGTGTCCACTTAATAGCAAATAACGTAATGCTTCGGGCGTAAAACCCATATTGATTAAATCGGTAATTTTATAAAAATTTCCTGCAGATTTACTCATCTTTACACCATCAATTAAGAGATGCTCACTATGCAACCAATAATTCACAAATTGCTTATTATGAGCGCACTCGGATTGTGCAATTTCATTTTCATGATGAGGGAATATATTATCAACACCACCACAATGTATATCAAAAGTATCACCTAAGTATTTAGTTGACATTGCAGAGCATTCAATGTGCCATCCAGGTCTGCCCTTTCCCCAGGGTGATTCCCAGAAAACATTTCCGTCTTCTTTTTTCCAAGCTTTCCATAATACAAAATCCTGCGGATTATCTTTTGAATAATCATCAGTGGCAATACGTTGCGTCTTTTTCTGTTCAGCAAAATTCAAATTTGCTAATTTTCCGTACTTATCAAATTTTTCAATTTTAAAATAAATCGACTTATCATCTGAACTATAGGCAAACCCATTATCTATGAGCTTTTTTATCATATTGATCATTTCAATGACATGCTCTGTCGCTTTTGGGTATTGATCAGCAGGAATAATTTTTAAAGTCTCTATATCTGAAAAAAACAATTTTATATACTTTTCGGTAAGATTATGAATTGTGATATTATCACTATTACTACGTAAAATGGTTTTGTCATCAACATCAGTTAGATTCATTACGTGAGTAACCTTATAACCTTTTAGCAATAAAAATCTTTTTAGCAAATCTTCAAATAAAAATGTTCGGAAATTTCCGATGTGTGCTGTATCATATACGGTTGGACCGCAAGTATATAATTTTACTTCATTTTTGGTGATTGCCTTAAAATCTTCTTTTTGTTTGGTTAGTGTGTTGTAAAACTTAATGGACATAATTTGCGTTAACAGGTTTTAAATATTTACGCTCAATTTGAACTGCAACTGCGTGCTGAATTGCATCAATTTTAATAATTAATTTGTCTTCTGAGTCCGTTCGTGATACAATTCCATTCATTCCTCTAAGCAATCCTCCAATTACTTCAACTTCATCCCCAATTACAAAATAATCGGAAGGTAAGGGGTCAAATCCACCTTCAATCATTTTTCTTAAATTAACAATTTGCGCATCGGGAATAACAGCAATTTTGTTTTGGAATTTTACAATATGATTTACGCCACGTGTTTGTAAAACTTCCAAATTATCTTTTAATTCAACATGAGCAAAAATATAACTTTTAAAAATTGGAGTTTCTATCCATTTCATCCTATCGCTCCAGCGATGTTTTTGACGAATCAGCGGCAGGTATGAATCTATTCCTCTTTCTGTAAATTGACTTAATACTAATTTCTCATGACGAGGTTTTGTATATACTGCAATCCAATGTTTCATTTTTTTAGGGATTCATCAATAATCGTTTTAATTAGCTCACCAAATGAGATTCCTTCCACTGCCACTGCTTTTGGCACCAGGCTTGTTGCTGTCATTCCCGGTAAAGTATTTAATTCTAATAACCACGGATTACCATCGGGGTCAAGCCGGAAATCAACTCGTCCATATCCTTTACATTGTAATAAATTGTAAAAATCTATAGACATTTTTTGAATTGACTCAGCTTGTGCTTTTAACAAATCTGCCGGACATTTATAATCAGACATTCCTTCCGTATATTTACAATCATAATCATAAGATTCATGTGATGGCACTATTTCAACAATTGGATACACATTGTCTCCAAGGATTGTTACAGTCAATTCACGTCCTGGTATATAATCTTCAATCAAAATACCATTGCCATGATCATTGGCATATCTAAGAGCAGCCTCCATTTCACTTGCTTTATGTACAATTGTCAAGCCGATTGTACTGCCACCATCGTTAGGTTTAACAACTGCGGGAAATGTTTTATGTTTATATTTTAAACTGTCTTCAAGTGTGTTAAAAAATTGCCATTTTGGTGTTGGGAGTCCAATACTTTGAGACAATATTTTACTGATATTCTTATCCATCCCCAATGCTGATGCCAGCACTCCTGAACCATTATATTTAATTCCTAACTCTTCTAAAAAGCCTTGAATGCTACCGTTTTCGCCTTCACCACCGTGTAAAGCAATATATACCAGATCAACTTTTGCCAATTCCGGTAACACTTCTGCTAAATTTCCATTTAGTATCAGAGGTATAGTATCGTATCCCAATTTTAGACAGATGTCTACAATGGCTTTACCAGAAGTCAAAGATACTTCCCGTTCCAGTGATGTTCCGCCCATTAATATTCCAATTTTTTTTATCATATAAATTTCTTAACCAACATTTTTGCACCTTCTAAAATATTTTCAACTACATAATTTGGTTTATCTGAAGGTGCAATGGTATCCAAAGTCAAATGCCCATTTCCTGTTAAAACTAACATAGTATCCATTCCTAGCAAATGAGCCGGTATTAAATCTCTTTCTGAATCACCAATCATTAGACATCTTTTTAGTTCAATGTTATGGTCATCAGCTGCTTCTAAAAACATACCAGTTCCCGGTTTACGCCTACTGGTTGCACCGTCGGGATGATCAGTGCAATTATAAATATCTAACAAATTTATTTGATTATTAATAAACTCTCGTCGAATATATGCATTGAGACTACGTAAATCATTTATATCAATTAATCCTCTGCCTACTCCAGACTGATTACTTATAATGCAAAAATTGTTACCATGTTGAGATAAAATCTTTAAAGCAGGGAATGCAAAATCATAGAATTTGAATTGATCTACATTCTGAACAAAACCAGGGTCGAAATTTATTGTTCCATCACGGTCAAGAAATATTGCATCATATTTTATCATGATTTAGGTATCTCTATCGATTTTATTTTTGAGAATTTCATCGAGTTTTTTAGAAAGAAGAATGCACCAATAATGACAAATGGAACAAAAATCACTGCATGTGATAAAACAGCAAAAGCTTGACTGGCGTTTAGGCTAATATTATAAATATTCGTTAAAGCAGCTACACATGTCGCATGATACGTACCAATGTATCCTGGAGCAGCAGGAATCGAAATTGATAATGTTAATACAACGTATAACAGACCACTATTCATAATATTTAAGTCTAAATTGACTCCCTTTACGATCAACAGAAATGAAACGTAATACATTGTCCACAATAAAATAATAAAACTATATACACCAATTTTCTTAGGTGTTTTATTCAATACTGACAATCCTGATATTATGTTTGTAATAATGTCAAATATTTTTGATCCAATAGTTGATTGAAATATTTTCTGTCTATTTTTTATATTTTTCCAGTTCGGATTTTTATTACCAAATACTATAATTGATACAAATAGTCCTAAAATCAAAATAATAGAAAATACTATTATCCACCTGGGGATATCAATCAAGTCTGAAAAAAATAAAAAGAAAATTGCCAAAAACATTACTGCTAAGAAGTCTAGGATTCTATCCACGATCAATGTTCCAATTACTTTTGAGGTAGAAATTGAAGTATTATTTGAAACAACATAAGCACGTAATAACTCACCCATTCGCAAGGGTAATACATTATTACCGAAATAGCCAATCATTGTTGCATCAAAGAGAATCTTTGTTGACACATTTTCAATTGGTGCTAACAGCCATTTCCAACGTAAAGCCCTAACCCATACTGATACCAATTGTAATACAACCGCCGCTATTAAATACCAATAGTTAACACCTTGCATTAACCTCATGAACTCAGTCCAATCGAAACTTCGGAAAGCATAAGCCAAACCTATACCGCTAAATAATAGTCCAATCGAAAATTTTATAGTCTTATTCACGAAGGTCGATTATCTCCCAGCCATCGTTATTATATTCATCATATTGATTTTCATAACTTAGCGGTTCTACAGAATTAATTATAATAGTTGTATTATTTTCCAGATCATCCTCCAATACAATTCTAATAGGATGATATGTTTGTGAGTTGATCCATATTTTACCGCGAGATTCTATTTGAGGAATAGTAAAATTTATTATCGAATCTCTAACACGTGTCTGAATTTCACCAATTTTTATCTGATTAAAATTTCCTGAGAGTAAACTTAACATATTAAACTCATTACGGTAGTAATGGTCCACTACTAATTGACCCGTATTAGACGTATAGGTATAGATTGTATCAGTATCAACCTTGATAATTTGTTCTGTAGCAATAAATATAAATTTAGTTGAATCAATGATCTCAACTAATATATAATCAGTCCATTCATTCTCTACTTGGGATTGTTCAATAGTAGCATCTATTAACATTCCTCCTTCCTGATGCAATGCCATAGACATTGAGTCAAGCAAAGTGGAATTTTCATCAGAGAATCCAATCGAAACCACGCATGTTATCAATAGTAATTTATTCAATGATTTGTAAATAGGTTTCATCAACTAACACTTCCCTTGCCTTACTCCCTGTAAACGGTCCTACAATGCCTGCCTGTTCCATTTGATCTATTAAACGTGCAGCTCTAGCATACCCAACTTTCAATCTTCTTTGCAATAATGATATTGAACCCTGTTGATGAGTTATTACTAACCCAACTGCCTCTTTGAATAGCTCATCCGATGATCCTTCATCAATCGCAAATTCTGTTCCTGCTGTTTCCCGAACTCCAGCTAATTTTAACTCATCGGTTTTTGGTTGTTTTGAAACATGTTTCATTATCGCTTCAATTTCTTCAATCGTAATAAATCCCCCATGCAATCGCATTGGTTGAGATGAGCCGGGCTGCAGATATAACATATCTCCACGACCAATTAACTTTTCTGCACCCATTGTGTCAAGAATTGTACGTGAATCAATTTTAGTGGCGACTTGAAATGCAATACGTGCCGGAAAATTCGCTTTGATCACACCTGTAATTACATCTACGGATGGTCTTTGGGTAGCAATTACTAAATGGATTCCGACTGATCTTGATAATTGCGCTAAACGAGCGATAGGCGTTTCTACATCTTTGGCACTAAGCATCATAAGATCAGCTAATTCATCTATCACTAATACCAGGTAAGGTAAAATTGGTTTATCGTCTCTTTTTCTCTTTTTGTTATATTCTCCAATATTTCTTACAACCGCATCTGCTAAAACATCGTATCGACGATCCATTTCCTTTTCCAAAGCACGCAAAGCTAATATTGCGTTGTCAGTTGTTGTGACAATCGATTCATCGAAATCTTCGGTACCAAGTAAATGATAACCTTCCAATGTTTTGTAAAGCGTCATTTCAACCTTCTTAGGATCAATGATTAGAAATTTTACTTCATCGGGTTTTGCCCGATATAATATGCTGCAAATAATAATATTCAAACAAACTGATTTACCTGATCCGGTAGTACCGGCAATTAACAAATGAGGCATTGAAGCTAGGTCTAAAGTTTCAATTTCACCGGTTGTAGTTTTACCAATTGCTAAACTTAATTTTGATTTACTATTTGCAAATTTCTCAGAATTAACAGCTGACTTAAAATGGACCATCTCGGGATTTTTATTTGGTATTTCTATTCCAACTGAAGATTTACCAGGAATTGGTGCTATTACACGAACTCTGCTTGCTTCCATTACTCTTGCTAGATCATCCGATAACTGGACAAATTTATTTACTCGAACACCTTCAGCAGGCTCAACCTCAAAAAGAGTGATTACTGGTCCAGGTGAAACATTAACTACTTTCCCCTCTACACCAAATGTTGCCAATGATTGTGTTAAGAAATCAGCTCTTTCCAATAATTCTGTTCTACTAATTGAAAAATCTTTAATTCTAGGATCATTTAATAAATCCGTGTAAGGTAATTGATAATCCTTACGAGGAGCTATTCTGTCTTTTTGATCATCGAGTATTACTTCTTTTTCATTGACGATTTCACCGACTTCAATACTTCCTGTACTAAATAACGTTGGTTCTTGAATTTCATCTGATTTAGAGGACGAAGTTGTTTCTGGTTTAATTACTTGAATTGTTTCCTTGTGTTTATCTTTTAATTTAAACTTTGATAAAAATGATTCCTGCTTCGGTTCTTGTATTTCTGAAGATTTGGATTGAATTGGTTTTTGTAATAAATCCTCTTCTTGAGCAGCTTCCTCTCTTTTTGTTCGTTCTTCAATTTTAGAACGTAATTTCTTTGTATGCTTTTCCTTTTCTCTTTGAACTTTCCGATTTTTTTTCCAAGTCCGATATCGATTCCCAATCAACTTGTTGAAGGCATCATAATAATTCCAAGAAAAATAGCCACGAATTAATATTAACCATGCTGCTAGTACAAAGATTGATGCACCAATCTTGCCTAAAAATGCTATAAAAAAACTAGCAACAACATTCCCTGTTAAGCCTGCAGTTAGATAAGAATGAACTAATCTTTTAAGATTAATTGTACTGTAAACTCCCAAACTTACTGAGAGTAAAAACATTGCTAACAATATGAATAATGTAGTTCTTGTTATTTTTCCGATCTTCTTTTTTCCAATCAGCCACCATCCCCAGAATATTCCTAAAATAGGCAATAAAATTGAAACGTATCCAATAGTAAATTTTATTAGGTAATGTGAAATATAAACACCAAGTATCCCCATCGGATTTTGAATTTGTACGTTTGGCGAAATTTCCGGTTCTTCAAACGGACTATAACCTATTAAGCTGATTAATATAAATACTGAAACAGCAATTAATAATATACCGGTTATTTCGACTCTTTTATCTTTCATAATCTATTTCTGTCAGCATTTAAAAATTTAGTTAAGGGATGTACCATCCTTATAAAATGGTGGTTTAACAATAACAGCTTTTTTTTGTTTACCCCGTATTTCAACTTTAATTTCGGTTCCTGATTTCGTATGCGGGCGATTAATATAAGCTAATCCGATTCCCTTTTGCAATGATGGTGATTGACCACCGCTTGTAAAATAACCAATTTTTTCAGCACCAAGAAATATTTCATATCCTTGTCTTGGAATTGATTTGTCAACCATTTCTACACACACTAATCTACGTGTCATATTTGCTTTGCGATCAATAATTGCCTCGCGTCCGATAAAGTCTCCTTTATCAACTTTTGTTATCCAACCTAATCCGGCTTCGTAAGGATGCGTAGTTTTATCAATATCATTGCCATATAGGCAGAATTTCATCTCTAAGCGTAATGTATCACGTGCTGCAAGTCCGGTTGGTACTAAACCCATCGGTTTACCGGTATTGAATAATGCCTCCCATACTTTAGGAATATCGTCATTTTTTCCGTAGATCTCGAATCCCAATTCTCCTGTATACCCGGTACGTGCAATTGTGACATCACAATCCGCAACCTTTCCTTCTTTGAAATAATAAAATGATAGATCACTAATATTAGTTTCTGAAATTTCTGATAAAATATCCCGAGATTTCGGACCTTGCACCGCAATCAGACTTATGACATCATTGTGATTTTCAAGTATTATATCGTCCAACAAATGTCCACTCAACCAGTTGAAATCTTTCTCAATATTAGCAGCATTGACTACTAACATATAATAATCGTTATATCTATAAATTAATAGATCATCAATAATTCCACCATCGTCATAACACATGGCGGAATATTGTGCCTGACCAATTTCAATTTTACTTACATCATTGATCGTAACATAATTTAGAAATTTTTCTGCGTTTTTACCCTTCACAACAAATTCACCCATGTGGCTTACATCAAATACTCCTGCAGTTGTTCTAACAGCATTATGTTCCTTAATAACTCCTTCATATTGAAGGGGCATTTCAAATCCTGCAAATTCAACTATTTTAGCACCAAGCGCTTTATGTTTATTAAAAAGTGATGTCCGTTTTATTTTGTCTGTCATATTGTGATAATTATTGAAAATATTTGGGGCAGTTTCCTGCCCCACTATTAACTAGTTATTTTTTTTAAAGTTCATAATAAATTCAGCAACTTTTTCAGCACCTTCAAGTGTCATGGCATTGTATAGAGATACACGAATCCCTCCCACGCTTCTATGCCCTTTAAGTCCAATAAATCCGGCTGCTTTTGCTTCTGAAATCAACTTTTGTTCTAATTTTTCGGAAGGTAATCTAAACACAAGATTCATCCAGCTCCGACTATCTTTTCTAACCGGTGTACGGAAATAATCCGGATTCTCATCAAGTAAGCCGTATACAATATCTTTCTTGGTACTGTTGATAGTCTCAACTGCAGATAGTCCACCCTGACCTTTTATCCACTCTAATACCAATTTCACAATATAGATCGGTAAAGTGGGAGCAGTATTGAATAATGAGTTTTTGCTCGCATGAGTGCGATAATCGACCATTGTTGGTATTCCATCTTCTATTTTATCCAGCATACTTTCTTTTATCACGATCATTGTAACACCTGATGGACCTAAATTTTTCTGAGCACCTCCATATATCATCGAGAATTTAGAAAAATCTATTTGATGTGATAAAATGTCAGATGACATGTCTGCGATCAATGGAACGTTTCCGGTTTCTGGCAAGAAATGAAATTGCGTTCCTTTGATCGTATTATTTGTAGTAATGTGTAAATATGCTGCATCCTCAGGAAATTGTATTTCCTCAGGTCCTGGAATATATGTAAATCCATCATCTTTTGATGAACCGGCTAGATGTACTTCACCCAATTTTTCTGCTTCTTTGATTGCTTTAGTTGACCACGTACCGGTATCTACATAAGCACCAACTTTACCTTTATGCAGAAAATTCAACGGAATATAAGCAAATTGGGTGGATGCGCCGCCACCAACAAACAACACTTTATAAGAATCGTCCAATCCCATCAATTCTTTTGTTAAAGCTATTGCATCATTATGCACTTTGTCATATTCCGGAGACCGATGTGAAATTTCCATTATCGACATACCGGTATTTTCGAAATTCAGCAAATCCGCTTGCAATTTTTTCAATACATCCAATGGTAGCGTTGAAGGTCCCGGGTTAAAATTATATACTCTTTTAGTCA
The DNA here is from genome assembly GCA_964634215.1 of uncultured bacterium. GTDB lineage: Bacteria > Fidelibacterota > Marinisomatia > Marinisomatales > JAHJCW01 > JAHJCW01. The sequence continues at coordinate 41,023 of CAZWKR010000012.1, read as the reverse complement.
TTGTTAATTCCTTGTATTTATTATATTTATACTATATTTTAACTAATATATTCTCCAATCAATTCTTCAATTATATCTCCGATTCTGAGCAGATTCTCATTAGTTGAGGCACCTAAATGAGGCATCATCGTAACATTCGGTACATCCACTAGAACAGTATTTTCCGGCGGATCAGAATACCAAACATCGTTGCCAAATGCTTTCAGTTTTCCACTTTCAAGTGCAGCTTTTACATCATCTTCATTTATAGTTTTCCCTCTTCCGGTGTTGATCAGATAAGCTCCATCTTTAAAATCTTTCAATGTTTCAGAATTGACAAGTCCTTTGGTGTCATCGGTTAAAGGTAAGTGTAATGAAACATAATCGGACACCTGGAATACATCTTTCATTGTCGATTTCATTTCAGCAAAATCTGATGCTTTAACAAATGGATCGTAGGCTACAACTTTCATTCCGAAAGCAATTGCACGTTTGGCAAGTTCTGTTCCGATTCGTCCCATTCCGATGATTCCAAGTGTTTTTAAATACAATTCAGTACGCTTCATTTCTTTCTTTAGCCATTTGCCTTCGTGCATCGATTTATCGGCTTTAGCGACGTGATTTGTAATTGCAATCATTAATGTAAATGCCAATTCCGCAACAGCGATTGACGACGCAGCTGCAGTATTGTGAACTGTGATCCCTTTCTCCTTGGCATATACCAAGTCTACATTATCCAAACCAACACCGCCACGAATCACTAATTTTAAATTTGGCGCACCATCAATATATTCTTTAGTTACTTTAGTTTTACTACGGATTAGTATTACTTCTGCTTCCGGTACACGACTTTTGTCATCAGTGATTTCACCAAATTTCTTTAGTTTATCCGGTAAACCTGAATCAAACGCATCTGATAATAATATTAGCATATTTTTATTCCTTATGATTATTAATTTATTTTAATTATCTAACAAATTGACTACCATACCACTTCTTAATTTTGGTTCGAACCAAGTGGATTTTGGCGGCATTACATCTCCTGCATCTGCAACATCCAATAATTGTTTTATAGATGTTGGGTACAATGAAAAGGCAATCTTATATTTCCCAGAATCAACTAGTTTTTCTAATTCTTGTGTTCCACGGATGCCACCTACAAAATTAATTCTCTTATCGGTTTTAGGATCACTTATTCCAAGTATTGGGTCAATGAAATTTTTTCCTAAAATTGCTGCGTCAATTGAACCGGTTGGATCATTTTTATCAAAAGTGCCATCTTTTGTTTTTAATAAATACCATTCACCTTCACAATAGATTCCAAATGAATGTAAATCCGTAGGAGTTATTTCACTATTTTGTGGTGATACATCAAATTTCTCTGATGCCATTTCAATTATTGAATCCCAAGATAGATCATTTAAATCCGATACAACACGATTGTAAGGTAAAATATTCAATTCTTGATCAGGGAACATTACATTCAAAAAATAATTATAATTCTCGTTTCCCGTGTGTTCAGGATTATTCTCCTTCGCCCGTTTACAAACTTCTGAAGCTGATTGACTTCTATGATGTCCATCAGCAATATAGACATACGGTAATTTTTTAAAAGCCAATTGAATATTATTAATATCAGCTTCTTTCTCAATAATCCATAATTTATGCTCAACACTATCGTCGGCAACAAAATCAAATAATGGATTTACTTCCATCAACTTTTTGAATACTTTATCAATTTCAACATCAAAACGATAAGTTGAAAAAACCGGTCCGACTTGAGCACCCAAAAATTCAATATGATTAGCTCGGTCGTTTACTTTCTCCGGGCGTGTGTGTTCATGTTTTTTAATCAATCCGTTATCATATTCTTCAACCGAGGTTAACGCTACTAATCCCGTTTGGCTTTTTCCATTCATCGTAATTTGATATAAATAGAAACAAGGATTTTCATCACGGGTCATTAATCCCAAAGCCGAAAGCCTTTGCAAGTTATCTTTCCCTCGTTGATAAACTTCTTCAGCATAAGAATTGACATTGTCATCAAATTCTAATTCTGCCTTATTAACTCGTAGAAATGAGTTGGGATTTTTTTCAACAATTTCTCGTGCTTCTTTAGCGTTTAAAACATCATAAGGCGGCGAAGCTATTTCTTTAGCATATTCGGGTTTTGGATGTAGTCCGCGAAAAGGTTTTACAATTGACATTAATTCTCCTAATTACATTTTGGTTAATGCTTTTTTTATTAATTGTTCAATACTTCCTTCGAGTTCATCTGCTTCTTTTAATTTTTTCAATGACTCGTTGATCTGTCCACGCTTATATCCAAGCGATGATAATGCTTGAACTACGTCTTTGATCTCATTACTAGTTTTTTTGTCTCCAATTAAATTCGAAATATCCACATCCTCTCCAACAAATTTTTCTTTTAATTCGAGGATGATACGTTTGGCAGTCTTCGGACCAATTCCTGGGATGACCGTTAATGATTTCACATCTTCAGCAATGATCCTTTGTTTAAAATCTTGTGGCGTAGCTCCAGATAATATTGAAATACCAGAACGAGGACCGATTCCACTTACACCGATCAATTTTAAGAACACATCCCGTTCAGAATCATCGGCAAAGCCATATAGATCTAATATATCTTCCCTTACATGCAAATAAGTCATTAATTCTACAGATGTTCCAATTGATGAAAGTTTCTCAAACGTCGCAATAGTAATATTGATTTTTAACCGTATACCATTCATATCGACTACAGCGAATGTTGGTTCTTTTTTAATTAATTTTCCAAAAATTGAATCAATCATAACCCATACTCCATATTTGTTAGTCCACAATAGGCAATTGCCAAAGCGTCTGAGACATCAAACGGTTTTGGTAAAGATTCTAATTTTAATATTCTCTGAATCATATACTGTACTTGTTCTTTTGTGGCCGAACCATTACCAACAACTGCAGCCTTTACTTTACGTGGCGCGAATTCCTTACTAGGAATATTTGAGTTTGCTGCAGCAAGCAGAATCGATCCTTTTGCTTGTCCTAGAATCAATGCAGATTTAACATTTTTTTGATGAAATGTACTTTCGATAGCTAATAAATCAGGTTTGTACTTTCCAATAATTTCCATTGCGTCCGAATATAAATATTTTAATCTTTCAGCCATAGATTTTTGGACCGGTGGACTAATTGTCCCGTAACTCAAAACTGATAGTTTTTTATCTTTCTCCAAAACTCCAAATCCCGTTACACGGATTCCCGGATCTATACCTACAATTCTCATCAATTATTGATCAATATTTAATAGTTCTTCATCAATATCAAAGTTAGCATAGACATTCTTAATATCTTCATTATCTTCCAAAGCTTCCATTAAATTAATTACACTTTCAACTGCTTTCGCTTCAACTTTTTGAAGATTCTTTGGTATAAATTCTATTTCGGAGGATTTTACTTCTATATTTTTTCCTTCTAAATTATCACGTACTTCCATCAAATCAGCAGATTCAGTAAAAATTACAAATTCATCTTCTTCGGACTCGAAATCTTCTCCACCACACTCTAATACAATTTCAAACATCGAATCTTCATCGAAATTACCCTTTTCAACAACGATTTGCCCCTTTTTATCAAACATCCATGCGACACTACCATTTTCACCAAGATTCCCACCATACTTTGTCATCAAATGACGTATTTCAGCCACAGTTCTTTTTTTATTATCGGTCAATATTTCCATCATTATCGCCACTCCTGCCGGACCGTATCCTTCGTAAGAAGCCTCTTCATAATTGACACCTGGTAATTCTCCAGTACCTTTTTTTATGGCACGTTTGATATTATCTGCTGGCATATTGGCCGATTTCGCTTTAGCGATGGCTTGTCTTAATCGTGGATTTGCCGATTCATCACCACCACCAGAGCGCGCCGCGATTGTAATCTCCCTTATAATTGTAGTAAAGATTTTACCGCGTTTGGCGTCGGCAACACCTTTTTTACGTTTTATTGTTGACCATTTACTGTGACCAGACATTTTTCTCTCGATATTTAGCTTGAAATTTACTGTTTATAATGTGTTGTAACCAACCGCATTCGGCTTTTTGATAACTAATTTACTTTTAGTATTTTGCCAGTTCTTTCAAGTACTATTTTTTTATTCTTTGCTCTAATTTGATAGAAATAATTTCCATTGCCAACTGGAAAGCCATCTTGGTTTTTGCCATCCCATTCAATTTCATGGTAACCGGGCAAATTCAAATCTAAGCCGGTACTAACATCTTCGTTATACAATTGTCGTATTTTTCTACCTTCCACAGAATAAATAATAATTGTTAGTTTTTCAACAGTATCGGTTAATTCATATGCGAAAATTGTACTTTCAGCAAAAGGATTGGGATAATTACCATAATCAATCAGATCTAATTTTTCGCTAACGATAAATGACAATTGTAATGAATCTGATGAGTTTCCGGCTGCATCATTAACCAATACTGTCAAAGTGGAATCAAAATTTGTAAAAGAAGGATAAATAGTAATATTGATACTATTTCCGCTTCCACTAATATCTGAGTGTAAATCACTGACATTATTGTTGATCCAATAAAAAATTGAATCAGTACGATGATCAATTCCGTTTTTATCATAAATGGTAAATTGAATTGATGGATTTGTATTTAAATAATTATTTCTAAGGAATTGCTGATCATTTACCTTGGCAACAATAGTTGGTTTTTCTACATCAGTATTTTTAAGAAATGCAAATTTTGCAGAACCACTTGAAGGAAAAATAATAGCACTATCGGACACTTCATTGTGAGTAATCGGCAACCAATTACGGAAATCATCGAAGTGTCTATATAATTGATTGTTTGATTGAACAGTAGATTTTCCTAATGTCCAATTTATATTATAATTACTTGATGTATTCCAAATTATATCGATTCCATTGTAATTCTGTTGAGACTGAATCACTTCAAAATCCGGTTGAGATGGAATAATCACATCAGAAAGTTGTAAAATTTGTATTATGCTTGATTCAGTTACTAAACCTGGTGTCAGATCTATCTCAATATTATTTATCCCTATTTCAGAATGATTAAACCCGTTGTCAGTTGAACCAAGCTCGGGAGTTACCCAAAAAGCGTTTGTCTCCAAATTAAAAGAAAGAGTATCATCAGTTATCAAATCAGTGGACATACATGTTAAATTTGCATTTGCTATTACTTTATACCGATTAGTACCATATTTATAATAACCTGGAAATATTGCCTCTTTACTTTCCCGTCCAACAAAACTAACTGTATCTTTTCCAATTAATTGCCAATTATCATCATCATAAATGAATAATTCAATGTTAGCAATAACCGGTGTTGTTGTAGTGCTTTCTATATCAACAATTAGGTTTATTGCATCATCAACACGAAATTCTCCTTTTATTGGAACTATATTGGGAATATCACCAATAGTAATCTTTTTCGGTAAACTCATCGTTGTATCATTATTTGTGTCAATAACCTGACATATAAGTTCTAATACTGTTCCGCTTGGTTGCGGGGGAATTAGTTTTTCCAAAGAAAAATAATTACTATCGATATTTATCATATCTGCCCAATATTCACCATCTATAAGTAATTGAACTACGGATATTCCATTTCTATCTGAAACTTCTGCGACTATTCCTATAGAATCACAGATTGTGGGAGTTGATGGTATTGTTGATTCAATATTCACATATGATCCTGCAATTGGTAGTAATTGTGATGAATTATATAATATATCATCCGACTTATAAGAGATATTCACTTTATGCATTCCCTTACTGAGAGTGTCGGTTAATGATAATATTTTCGGTAGTGAATTCCCTAATATAGTTGATTGATTTAGCGATTTGTTATCGGGTTGAAATATTTGGTAGAATACAGAATCACATTGCGAGTTATTAGAAGAAATTTCGATATTTTCTCCCGGTTCGGGATCTAATGGAGTTATTTTTATAATATCTTTTTTTGGGTTTTTAACTTTTAATGCAGGATCACCAATTAAATTGTATTGATATAATTGGGTTGCAGCTATCTCAGGATATATATCCGAATATGATAAATAATACCGCGTTTTTGATAGATTAATTATTTCACCTATAGTTAAATCCGCATCTGAGAATAACAAATCTTGTAATGGCTGAACCATATAATAATCATTATAACTCCACCCCAATCCACTGGCACCATACCACGCTATTGCGCCCCCATTTTCATTGGCAAGCATTAAATTTCCTAGACCATAAGAAAATGAGAAATCTCCTGTGAAACAAGTCATACTTGTTACGAATGGTAATTTCCCATAATTATTTATTTCGTCCATATCATTTCTGTGTAAAATATGACCAAGAGTCTGACCATCATAACCCCAAACTGCACCGCCACCGTGTCCAACAAAATTTATGTAAGCAAGCCCTCTATTAAAATGATTCAATAGCGTGTCTTTAGTACCATAAAAAGACCGGTTCGGTAGAGATGGATCAGTATAGAGTCTTGATAAAAAAGTGCCGTTATTTTTTATTCTATCAACCAAAACTTCAGATTGATATCGGAACTGAGCCTCTGCATCAGCAATCAACAACGAATTATTATCCCAATTGTTGATCCCTCTATTATGATGGTACATTGTTTTATCAACAATGGTTTGTAACTCAGGTTTATCGGTTACAGCGAATCGGCTAACCGATATGTTCGGTATCCAGTACTCTTCATCAAATATTGAGTACCAATAATCGCAAGCAACCGTACCCATATTGTAAGTAAATACTGACATTGCCGGGATTGATGGCAGTTTGCCAATTCTGCCACTCCGCCAATCGTTTAAGTTACTTGTCATAGCAAGGATTGCATATTCCAAAGTTGCATCACTCTGCACATAAATGTCTTGAAGGAATGCTTTAATCGCATATGGCGATAAGACTCCATATGAATACTGGCGATAAATATCATCGACATTGACAAATATTCCATCGTGATATTCTACTAACGGAGTAACTGTAATTGCAAATGAATCAGGCGCTATCACAACGTAACTGGAACGAATATTGCTTAATTGATTAGTTATCGCATATTCTTTGCTTATACTTTTAACATTCAACAAATTATCATATGAAATTGCTTCATATCGAGATGAAAGATGAACATCACCATCTTGAAATTTTAATAAATTACTACCCGATTGTGCTTCAAATGAAAATTGAAAATTATTTAAAAAAATTTCCCTATTTTTAAATAATAAAATATTTGAATTAGAAAATCCTGCAATTTCAAATTGAATAGTTTGATCCGGAACACTGTCCGATGAAAAGTATATATAATCATCGCTGGTATGAAAATTCTTTGGGTATCTGATTTTGTACCAATTTAAATAAATAAGATCATGTAAAGTTGAATCATTTGGTGACAGGATAAGTGATAAAGTGTTATTACCTTTTCTTAAATACGAGCAGTCCTTATTATTTTGTTCAATATGTATAGCGTTACGATCAGACCAATTTGCAGTAGTAATGATATTATTATTTATCATTACATCGAGTTCATGGTCACTTGTCATAATACCTCTAACTTGAACCTCCAAATCAAATCCCATATTTGATAATGTATCGGGATTGTCCAATTCAAATTCGAAATCAAATGGTTTTCCTACAATAATCTGAGGTGCCATGAAAAAATGATCTATTACATCCCAATTTTGTAACAAATAATGATTTAATCTACTTAATCGGACATATTCATCGTCAGTTTCAATCTTTTTACTATATTTATAATTTGTGGGGATGTAAACAGAATTCTCCTGATGATTGGGTGATACATCTAATTCAGAAAATCTTTTACCCTCTTCAGCACCCCATGTTAACCAATATGCATTTTCATCAGTATAAAAATTATTTTCGTAATCTGCCCAATCAGGCGATGGATTTTTTTCACTATAGAAAACAATAAAATCTTCACTATCAAGACTACCATCATTTCCATATTCAATAAACATAGAAATTTCATCTTCCTTATTCCATAATCGTAACGTACTTGGATTAACGCCTGTTAGGTTAATACTACTTGCAATTAACTCTGAGCCAGTAATTCTATACCACGCTGATGCATCCACTGTGATTTTAGCAATATTATTACTGAATTGATATTCAGGGATTATGTGCTGTGTAGGCTTGGTTATTTTCTTTTTTGTTTTCAACTCCTCTAAAGAATTCTTCGATAAAATTTTCATGGGAGTGTTTTGATTTCTTATATCCCAAGAAATTTGAATGGAAATATTCTTTGTAATAAATAATTTTTCATTTTGAATACTAAATGGAAATATTTCAATTTTTGAAATTGGGGTTTCATCCACATTCCTTATTGAACTTAATTTTACATTTTGTTTTGGAAAATAACCATCAAACTCGGATTCTATTGGCAATTCAAATTCAATGCCCTTCGCTTTTTCAGGACCTAGTATATTTGGGTTATAATTTCCTACTAATTTTTTATTATCTCTAAAAACTTTGACATCAGCATTACTCGGAATACCTAGTAATATTTCCTGGTAATAAGGAATAGTCGGGAAACCGGGCTGAAAATATGTTTCTAAACTTGGAATTGTTCGTATCGAATAATCATCTGAAGATATCCATGTTGAATCGATTGATAATTCAACAACCAACTGACCAGGTTGGTTTATTTTTACTTTAAGCGCTCCCTGTGGACATACAAATCCCGATAAAATTAACAATATAAGGAGAATCCGTTTCATCAAATAAATTGTGTGACGTTATGTATAGTAAAACTTAAAATGATTTACTGATATTGATCGAAATTTTCCGTTCTTCACCCATATTTCGTTCAAGTTCAACATAATAGTATTGGAATAAATTTTCGGCCCTTAACCTAGTTTCCCATCCTTTCAAATTATATCCAATTCCTGCATTCCATAAATGAATGGGAAATCTAATATCGGAGCCAGTGAGTAAATTTTCCTCGAAAAGTTGAACACTGCCAATCCTACTTGCATATCTATATTCTAAAGATGCTGAAATTTGCTTCCAATAACCGGTAATAGTAGAAATATAATTATGTCTAAACCGATAGGAGAGTGTATCAATCACATTACCGGAATCATCAATAGCTACCGGATCCAGCCATGTATATGCTGTAGTAAAAATTAGATTATTATTTAATAACCCCGCATTAATACCAATTTCTGCTCCATTGATTTTAGCATCAGTGATATTTTCAAAATGTATTATACCATTATCATCCGGTAATGGCTCAATTAAATTTTTGAAGCGGTTGGAAAATATTGATGCATCTACTTTTAGGAGCGATACTGCTCCCAAATTACCCAATATTATTGAGCTTCCGAATTCAAATGCATCGCTTGTTTCAGCAATCAAATCAGGGTTTGGTTCAACCTTAAAAATATTCAATTGTGAACTTGAAAATAATTCGGCTATGGTCGGTACACGGAACCCTTTACCGTATGATGTTCGAAATGCTATAACTCCATTTTTATTCCAATTAAGGGCAAATTGTGGTGCGATTGTTTGATCTAATAAATCATTATCTACCCAATATCCCTCCCATCGATTTCCGATTGATAGCGTAAAATTATGTATCAAATTCCTTTGCATTAAAAAATACGCTGCATAAGAATTGCTGCTGTGATTTCCGAATATTTTCGCATCAATTGTTGCATATTGTGTTGTAATGCCACCGACCGAACTAAATTTATTTGTCCAATTTTTACTTATTTGATACTCGCCAAAACCTTTTGTTTCGTGTGAATAATCTTTATTGGTACGTCCGTCATTCTGCCACTCAATATCGAAATAACCAAGTTTCAATTTCATCACAGTTTTTGGTGAATAAATAAAATTGAGGAATCCGTTTAAATTGAATTTATAGCCGTGAGAGTTATCATTTTCATCACCAGTTGGCGCTTCAAATGGATCAGCAGCGCTTTTCCACTGTGAAGCCAAACCATTATTACTAGTATAATAATTTCCGTAAACCGATCCATTAAATCTAGTACCAAAATTCAGTTTTAGCTTAGAAGTCAGACTATACGATTCATTCCACCCCAATTGTGTATACCCGTCGGTGTTATCGCGTTGTAAGCGAAACCACATCCCATGCTTTCCAATATGTCTCGAGTGTGATATTTCCAAAGTATTGAATAGCCCCGGATTATCACGCCATTTCCATTGCTCATATTTAGGTTGACTATACATGCCAGTTTTCATCCGCACCATTGTTTCAGATTCGATCGGTGCATTACGAGTAATAATATTCAATACTCCACCCATTGCACTTGAACCGTACATCGCTGACCCGCCGGACTTTACAATCTCTACGCGTTCAATTTCTGACGTAGGGATTACTGACCAACTAATATTACCAGCTGCACTTCCCAATAAAGGAACACCGTCAATTAATAATAAGGATCGGCTGCCCGCTCCTAGCGTATAACCAGATGCACCCCGTATATTAAGCTGCCCTTGTACAGTATTAACGCCAGGTAGATAAGTAAGCGCTTCCGCTAAACTAACCGCACTTTTTTCTGCAATTTGACGAGGTCCGATTACAGAAACTGATAACGGTGATTCCATCACATCTTGTTCTTTTCGTGTAGCAGTAACTACGATTGAAGGTGAAGCAAGTACATCTTGCTCAAGATCTATGTTTATATCTGTTGATTCGTTCCTAAGTACTTCCAAATTAGATATTATTCGTTTTTTATATCCAATCATACTCACTACTAGTCCGTATTTCCCTATCGCAAGATTCTCTATAACAAATCCACCGTCGGCATTGGTACTTGTACCAACAAATGTATTCTTAATTAAAATATTTACACCATATAATGGTTTACCAGATACTTTATCAAAAATATTACCGGTTATCTTTCCGTGATTTTGTCCAAATATTATGAGCGGTAATACCGCTAACATCAAACAGCTTTTAATAATAGATTTGATTCTCAAAAAACTACCTCCCGGTCAACAACTGTAATCTCTTGGGGTTTTACATTAATTGGAGTTGTAAGATTCCGAAGATCATTATCAATTATAAGAATTGGGACTGTTTCAGCGGATAAAAATGAATCAATTTTAACAGCAAAGAGACCGGGATCTACTGTAATACCAACTGCAGTTAAATAATACTGACCAGGTAGTAGCTGAATAAAATATTCTGCTTCATTTGTTCCAGGCTCGATCAAATTACTATACGTGATTAAGTTGGAGGCCGGATTTTCTAAATCTAATTCATCTAAAGCAATTATTGCGGCTGCTTTTATATCTTCCTGCCACGCATCGCGAAAAGTAATAGTACCTTCTACTCCTGATACCGACGCCAAGCCAACAGGTATTTCACAGGTAACAAATAATATGCTACAGATAATCAATATAATTGATACTAATCGCATTTATAAATCAGATGAAGTTACCTGCGGTAGATTAGCATTGAGAGCCGAGTTAATTTCATCGATAAATGAGTTCGCGAAACTTGCATAACCAAATTTATTGGGATGTAATGCATCATAACTAAACAGTGTGCTAATTAAATTCAAATTTAACAGTCCATCAGTATCAAAATATATTAACTCAGCAGTGTATGTGGTACTACCTAATGTATATCCGTTTTCAGCTATATCTTTAAAGATTGAAAATATATCAACTAAATATAGTTGATTATTAGAATTAGCAATATTTTGAATAATATTATTATAATCATCAATAATATCTCTAATCTCTATTTTCTCTTCGACATCAAGAATTAATGTGTCGTTCAATGCTGTAGCTTCAGATATATCACCGCTTGTTAATAAGTTTAAATAATCCGGTAACGCCCAAAATAGAACTAAGTCATCATCCGTAAGTTGGCGAATACCATTTTCGCCCTCTCCAAAGAGATATGCTTGATTGCCACCTATTGTAATAGAAGATGGTAAACTTGTAAAGTATGGCAAATCAGTTATATCAAAAATATTTGCAATGAATATAGGTGCATCGGTTCCGGCTGTAAGTTGATTTACTATATTTGTGAGATGAGCAGAAAATTCCGTTGCTATTGTATAAGTAAACTCATCGTCCGCAAGTCCTAAGGCGGCTGATTCAAGAACATCATTATTTCCGACCCATAAAGTTATCAAAGTAGGATCGAGAGATAATGCTTCTTCTATCGCAGTGCGACCTGAACCACGCAGGATTTTGTCAACAAAGTGATTACTATCAGCTTCAACAGGATTAGTAGATGTATATAATTGATTAGCTCTGATTAAAGGAATCCCAAGATTATTATAAGCACGATTTAAATTTCGATTATTCTCAGTCCCTGCTTCAAGAAAATCAATTGAAGGCGGATTTGCAAAGATATTGAGTGAAAGTCTACCCTCGGTTTCATTAAAGCTAAACCCATTACCGCCCATTATTGGTTGCTCAAAATCACCGTCTACTTCGGCCTTTTTTGCTATTAGATTTGGAAAACTATTTTTCTGAGAATCTTCATAAAGAGCTCCATCGGCAACACCGGCAGTTAGCGAATTACCGATTGCCACAAAAGAAGTAAAGTCAGCATTCCCCCAATTATTCTCCGATTCGGTTGTTTTTTTACAATCAATCAGTATTGCTGATAGAATAAGAATAGAAATGATTTGCAACAACCTTTTTGGTTTCATATTGGTATTTCCTGTATTTAAAGGATAAATATACAAACTGTTAAGAGAAATACCATGTTCAAGTTTATATAAAAGAGCCCCGTATTTGCATGACTCTTGAAATTGCTACCTTCCAAATACCCTTCCTGAATTAGGAAGGGACTAAAGAGGTGGTATTTTATTTCAACAACATCAATCTAGTTGTTTTAACCTTACTCCCGGATTTGATTCCAGTTAAATATATTCCCGCAGGTGCTTGCTCACCATACTGATTTGTTCCATTCCATACAATAGAGTGCCAACCTTGTGTTTGTTCTGTATTAAGTAAAGTTGTTACAAACTGTCCTGTAATATCATAAATATCAATAGTAACATTATTATCAGTTTCTATTCCATAAGTAATGGTTGTACTAGGATTAAATGGATTTGGATAAGCAGGTAATACCGTAAACTTTTCAACTACTGATGATATAGGAGCTTGCTTTACTGTTACTGTCCTTGTTGCATGATAATTAACTACACCATTTAGATCTACATCTGCTAATCTATATTCATAGGTAGTGTTAGGTTCTACAAAAGTATCTAAATATTCATAATATGTATAATTAGATGTTGTACCTTGTCCTAGCAAACCATTATTAGTTTTATAACTTACAATTTCTGTCCAATCTGTTCCTTCAGTTTTTCTTTCAAGGATAAACCCAAGGTTTTCTATTTCACTCTCAGTAGTCCACTTACCTAATACTCCCTGATTGGTAGCTTCTACTGTGAACGAAGATAGTTCTACAGGTAGCGGGTAATCTCCTCCACCAAACACCCAAGTATCTGTAGGCCAATTTAATGCAGGATCCCGTCCGCCGAACAAAACAATACGGCTATTACCGCTCATATCTGTCTCAGCAAGTTTAGCCCCAATGCGACCAGATGGTGTTGAACCTGAGTTAGGGTCTGCTATCCAAATGTTATTACTTTGGTCAAAGATCCAAGCTGTATTATCAGCAATTGAGCTTCCATATAAAAGTACTTGATCGTCGCCCATATATGCCATTGTATGATCTGTACGAGCTGAGGGACTTGCAGTTGGACTTAATAATGTCCAATTGTTATCACTCAAATCAAATAACCACGTTTCATTACTACCTACTGGTGTAGCCCCTCCAAATAATAAGACTTGATCACCGCCAAAATATGCCATATCGTGTGCATATCGTGCAGATGGGCTGGTTGCTGGAGTATGCTGTGTCCAATTGTTATCACTGAAATCAAAGACCCATGTTTCACCATTTACTCCACTTACATCTCCTCCAAATAACAATACCTTATCATCACCTATATAAGCCATAGCATGAATCCAACGCGCCGCAGGATTGGCAACAGGTGAGAGTTGTGTCCAGGAACCGAGGCTTAAATTATAATACCATGTTTCATTATTTGTTGTACCAGTATCGCCTCCAAATAATAGAACATTAGTTCCTCCGATGTACGCTAACTCAGGTCCATGTCTGGGTGATGGACTAGTACCAACATTGTCAATCGTCCATGTATCGGTACTGTAATCGTATATCCATGTATCGCCCAAATTGGTGAATGAGGAACTCCACCCACCAAATAACAGTGCCCAATCATTGCCACCATACGCCATCCCAAAATAATACCGTCCCTGCGGATTTGAAGCAGGAGACTGCTGAGTCCAATCATCTGCTGCATACAGAGGGAAAATAAACATTATGAAGAATAAATAGAATTGGTAAGTTTTCAACTTCATAACTACCTCCGAGTTTAATGAATACGTGAAACGCCCTGCATCAATCAGCGAATCTCTATCTTTAAAATTATCTAAAAACATATATTTATAAAAGCCTTATTTCTCCTAAGTGTAATAATATCAAGATATAGATTACAAGTAGTGTATAATACAGATTGTCTTTATTACATAATATTTCAATAATAAAAAGCCCCGCAACTAAGCAGGGCTTTACTACATTCAAATATGGAAATATTAAATTAATTAACTCCCATCTCTTCCAACAAATAGTCTGCACCTGAGTAAATATCCAACACCCAAAGTACATATCTGATGTCAACTGCTATTGACCTACTGTAATCCTCGCTCCAGGCAAAATCGTTGATAGTAGCTTCATAGGCACGGTCAAAGTTTACGCCGACTAATTCACCTTTTGAGTTTAAAACTGCACTGCCTGAATTGCCACCGGTTGTGTCCATATTATATAAAATTCCAACAGGAACACTCCCTAATTTTGGATGACCAAACATACCAAATTTCTTTTCCTTATGCAGTGTCAACAGTTTATCCGGTGAATCAAATGGGAACTCTGAGGTCGTTTTTTCCACCACACCATCAAGTGTAGTAATTGGATATGAATATACTGCATCACGTGGAGAGTATCCTCTAATATTTCCATATGTTAATCGTAAAGTGCCATTAGCATCCGGTACAAATTCAGCACCCATGAACTCTTTCTTAACATCAATCAATTTGGCATATAACTGATCTAAAGCTCCCTTGCGGGTTTTCCCAATTTCCTTTTGTTTTTGATATAATGGATATAGACTAACCGCCAATTTGATGAATGGATCATCAATTGCTTTAATTTCCTCTGGAGTTTTTCCGAATAATTCTAATAAATATTTCTCATCTGCCAATTTTGATTTACTGTAGGCATTATCAACAAATTTCTCAATTTGAACATCAATTTCAGCATCTTCAAATAACTCATCGATGACAGAAATCCTTTGATGCAAAGGTAAGTTTGTTGCTCTTTCTAACCAATTTTTGAATAGAATTTTATCGGATGGTGCATAAAAGTCTTTCGCAGTTAACAACAATCGCTTCTTGGTCATTTCAAGATTACGATTCATATAATTATATTCGCGTTCCACATCGTCTTTTTGAAGCTCGATAGCTCCTTCGTGTAAAGTATAAGCAAAAGTAAGCAATTCTGAACTGCGTCTTAAATAACTAAGCGTTAGTGATCGTTCTGTAGTTTTTTTATCCTCTTCATAAATTTCATTTAATTCATCTAAAATAGTACCGTATTCATTTTTCAATTTCTCATCAGAATTAATGAATTCCTGTAGTTTAACTTCTTCCTCAATTTTATCATTGATTAAGTTCATTCTTTTAATTCCAAGCAATTTTCCGCGATAATTTTTCATAGTATTGGAGCGACCTTTTATCTTCGATAAATGTTTAAGTGCAACATCGCGGTCGGTATCGCTAATTTCTTCCATCGCATTAATTTGCCACTGATATAAATCGGCTACAAAAGGCATTCTTAAATTGTACTCATAATCCAAAAAATGAGATGTCCGATGTCGGTAAGTTCGTCCGGGATATCCTAAAATGAATGCGAAATCTTCTTCATTTACTCCCTCCGGAGCAACTTTGATGACCTTTTTGGGAGTGTATGGAATATTTTCAGATGAATAATCAGCGGGAGATCCATCAGGTGCGACATAAGCACGCATTATGGAAAAATCACCGGTATGGCGGGGCCACATCCAATTATCGGTTTCACCGCCAAAATTGCCGATCGAACGCGGCGGAGCATACACAAGCCGTACATCTTTTAAGTAGTTGTATATAAACAATACGTAAGTTTTACCGATGAACATCTCGGAAACCGATGCGCGTTTGCCAGGATTTTCCACTTCAACTTGTGTGATAATTTCTTTTGTTTTCTTTTCTATTGCTTTAGTACGCTCAGCCAATGACATATTCTTGTCAATTGCACTCAATACTTCTTTGGAAACATCGCGATAGGACTCAGTAATACGTACCGTATATCCGCGAGCCTGAACTTCTTCTGATGAATTTTTTGCATAGAAACCATTTTCTAGAAAATCATTTTCAGATGTACTTGCATTCTTGATCGCACGGTAAGCACAATGATGATTTGTTAGAATCAATCCTTTGTCAGAAACAAACGAACCGGAGCAACCACTCACATTGCATATTCCATCAATTAAACTAATCCCATCGGGATTGTAAAGGTCTGTTAGTTCAATTTCTAATCCTTTTGCTTTAAGATCAAGTTTATGAATTTCACTGAGAGGGTACATTCCTTCCTCAGCAATCGCAAAACTCAATATGAATAAAATAATTGTAATTATTGATTTTTTCATGATTAGCCTCAATTAGATTGGAATAATTATAAATAAAATTACAAATATTTGAAATGTTATATATAAATAAAAACCCTAAAGGATTTTCAATCCTTGAGGATTTTTATTTTTTAACATATCATATATGTTATTCTTTTGAAAAACTAATGTATATCTTGCTATCTCCATTGCACCAATAATCAGATAATGTCCAGCTAAGACCATCTGAGACGTTCTGTACATCAGTTAATGACGTTATATGATTATATGTTTCTTCTGTTTTAACTTGATATATCGTTCCCCATTCATTTGTATCTAACGCAATATCTGTACCTATAAATGTTCTAGTACTATTATCTCCTCGGTATTCTGTCCAATTGATATTTGTAATTATCGAATAATCCTCGTTAAATGTAGCATTTATATTACCATAAAGTGGTGATGTAGGAGTATTCCTATCATAACTGGCAGTAAATGTATTTCCTGAAAAACTACCTGGATATGGCAACCAAGTTGATAGGGTATATCTTTCATTTTCACGATCATACGCATCATCAGGAGTTGTATATGAATATCTACCACCAAAATCTACTTGAACTCCGCAGCGGTTAAAATCGGGTTGTGGAACTTCCTGTTCAATTTTTACTTCAAGGTTTATCTCATTGTCCCAAGTATAAGGTGGTGTATAACGGTTATTACTGACCAATGCAAGCAAATGCTGTCCATTTGAATTATAGTTGCTTATATTTTTAATGATTACTTTATTAGGGTTTGATGCGAGATATTCAAGTGTTTTAGGATTGCTACTATTATTAAATCTAAAAATCGTCAGATATTTTTTTTCTGCACCAGTAATTGCAAATTTTATTTGTGATTTTGAATCTAGGTTATTATTGTTGAACCTAATAAAGTAAAGTCTTCCAGACAAATCCCTGTATTGATTTGTAAATGTCTTTAAAACATCTGTATTTGAGTTTATCTGAAAATCACCAGATCTCACACTTGAAGCTATCCATTCTTCTGCACTATTGGGATAAACATTTCCTAAAATAAACTCTTTAAGAAAATCTACCCACCACCCATCAGGATCTGTTTGACAAACTGCATCAACGGGATGAATACCAATTTTGATATCATCAAACATTTTAACTATTATATTCTTGTCATATCTTTCTACCAAGTACTTAATGATAGGTGTTCTACCGTAACATTTAGGCATAAAATTCTCTACCAGTACCCCATTATTATCATATGGACTTAGTTGCATTCCATCTAAGGAAGTCGGCTCCCAACCTTCAACTACTTCAGGAACATAGTTAGTGATATTTGTAAATTTTTCTTCGAACCAAGCAGCGGTTACCTCATTCACCCAATGATGAGTTGACGAAAAAGAGGATTTTTCTATACCAGATCTAGAATCATAGAGAAACTGAATTAGATGGAAAAATTCATGTCCCGCAGTTATGCGTAATTTGGAATAATCTGATAAAAGATCTGTATTAAATTCAATATAACCATGATTATTTCCAAACCAAGAACAAGAAGTAAGACCATCAGTCCCAGTTTTTAACTTCCGAAGTATAATTCCCACAGGTACTTCATTCCAATTTGTTCTTTCATCATAGTTAAACCCTAAATCAAGAACTTTTTGATATGCTTCTTCGAGATATATACCTAATTCTTGAGCTCCCGCATCTTCTCCCCATGGATATCTTATTAAGAAATGTCTTTCTGCAGTTTCGTGATTATTGTACCCAACTAGAGTAGCAAATACAGCATCAGCTCCCATTCCAGGTTTATACAATTGAGTTTTTCCTACACCTTGCTCAGGAACAGGAATTTCTCCAGAAATAAAACCAACAGAATCAGCGGACGATAAAAAAGTGTAACTTATTGTTGATTCACCATGAACTACTGATTCTTCACCAATAGCTAATAATTTATTTCCAGTAGAAGAACCGCCATCATATTTAATTGAAATTTTAAGCGGTTTTGTATAATCCAACGGTATCCCTTCAATTTTATAAGATTTTGAAGTGTGATTTTCATCAAATGGTTTATCGTCGGTTGAAGAGAGAATTCGAATTTCTGTTGTAGAATTAAATGCTGAGGGTGGAACAGTAAAAGTCAATTCATCGGCTACTATTTCTCCTCCATTTTCATCAATAGGTTCCGAAACAATAGTTGTGTATGTATCTTCCTGTACAGTGGATGATAGTGGATCTTTTTTACAAGTGGATAATAATAACAGACTGATAGTAATTAGAGTTATAAGAAGGACAGAGAATAAAGTTTTACGAATCATTTTAATACCTTTCCTTGTAGAATTGGTCAAATTCATCAGTTGAACTATATTTAAATTACTACTGACTCACATTTTCAACAATAATTCTATTATCAATGACAACCATTTTATTACTTTCCTGTCTAAATTTCATTATCACAAAAACAATAGGATTTAACATGAAAATAATTAACCGATTCATTCCAATTATTTTACTAGTTTTATTAACAGGTTGCACAACTGTTGATGCGCAAACTACTAAAGTCAGAACTTTCAGTGGAATTGATGGAGTTGCCTTATTAGGTTCCGGTGATGTTGATATTTTAATAGGGAATAAAGAAGAAATTACAATCCATGCTCCGGCTGATCTAATTCCATATCTGTTGACAGAAAAGAAAGACGGTACTTTATATATTGGTAAAAGGAAAAAAGGATGGAAAAAATTTAGGAATTGGAACGAAAATATTCATTATGATTTAGTAGTAAAAGATTTAAATCGTATTAGTGTTTCCGGTTCAGGAGATATCGACGTAGAAAAACTTTCTGGTGAAAAATGCACGGTTAAAGTTTCAGGTTCAGGTAATATTGATGTTGACCAAATCAACTCCAAAGGAGTAAAAGTTACTGTCTCCGGTTCAGGAGATATCGACATCGATAATCTCTCAGCAGACATTTTGGGAGTTTCAATTAATGGTTCAGGTGATATTAACCTTGATGGAAAAACAGATGAATTAGACCTAACCATCAGTGGCTCAGGAGATTTTACCGGTAATGAATTAAAATCAGAAAATGTATTAATTAATATATATGGCTCAGGAGATGCCCGCACTTGGGTAACTGAATCACTAGAAGTACATATTTCAGGCAGTGGTGATGTAACATATCATGGAAACCCAACGGTAAACAGTAGAGTTACCGGCTCCGGTGATATTCGTCATCGATAAATATTAAATATAGGTTGGTCTTGTTTGGAATCTCCTATTGATATGATCAATATCTGATATTATTAAAAATAATTTCAGAATATTATTCCTGTGAGACCAACCTTTCCTTTTCAGAAATATATATTATAAATTCGCGCAAATTTTTTGCAATAAAATGGAGATAAATGAATGTTAAGAATTATAACAACTATAATAATTACTTTATTATTAGCAGTGTCTTGCACAGATCAAGTTGCATTATCAGGTGTTGATAAATCCAATTTTGACACGTCAGTTAGACCACAAGACGACTTTTTTCAATACGTTAATGGAACTTGGTTGAATGAGACAGAAATGCCAGCCGATAAATCTCGCTATGGTACATTTGATATTTTGTATGAAGAAAATCAAGTAAGATTAAAGGAAATTATTGAAGATGCAGCAGAAAACGAAAATGCCGCTCAAGGTGGCGATATTCAAAAGGTAGGTAATTTTTATAATAGTTTTATGGATTCCGTAACAATAGAGGATCTTGGAATAACACCTTTGCAAGATGAACTTGATCGAATTGATAAAGTTCAATCTTATGATGATTTGTCCAAGCTATTTGCGCATCATAGGATGATTGGAGTTACGAGGCCATTTTCCTTTTATGTTCATCAAGATGCAAAAAATTCAACTGAATATATTCTATATTTTACCCAGTCAGGTTTAGGATTACCAGACAGGGACTATTATTTCAATGAAGGTGATAAATTTGATGAATTTCGTTCCAAATATGTTGAATATGTTGCAGAAATTCTAAGGTTAGCCGGCACTGAAAATTCTGAATCAATTTCTAATAAAGTAATGGAGATTGAAACATCAATGGCGGATAAACACTGGACTAGAGTTGAAAATAGAGATCGCGATAAAACCTATAACAAATATACTATTCAACAACTTTCAGAGTTAACTCCCAATTTTAACTGGCACTCCTTTCTCACTGATGCAGAACTTTCGAAAGCGGATAATGCTATTGTAAGACAGCCTAGCTATATAATCGCTTTGAACGATATTATATCTAAATATTCGGTTGAAGATTGGAAAAATTACTCTAAGTTTAAATTAATTAGTTCTTTTGCTCCTGAGTTATCATCCACGTTTGTAGATGCAAGTTTTAATTTTTATGGTAAAACCTTACGTGGAACTGAAGAAAATCGTCCTAGATGGAAGAGAGCTGTAAGTGCTACTAATGCATCTTTGGGAGAAGTACTTGGTAAAATTTATGTAGAAGAGTATTTTAAACCCGAAGCTAAAGAAAGAATGGTAAAACTTGTCGAGAATTTAAAATTATCAATGGCTGATCGAATTAATAAATTGGATTGGATGGGTGAAGATACTAAAGTACAAGCATTAGCTAAATTAGAAAAATTTAATGCCAAAATCGGATATCCTAATAAATGGAAAGATTATTCTAAATTAGTAGTTGAGTCAGACGAATTGATTCAAAATACAATTAGGTCAACTTTAGTTGAATACAAAAGAGAAATCGATAAACTCGGTAAACCAATCGATCGCGAAGAATGGGGTATGACACCTCAAACGGTCAATGCATATTATAGTTCGACAATGAATGAAGTTGTATTTCCTGCCGCAATATTGCAACCACCTTTCTTCAACCTAAAAGCTGATGATGCAGTTAATTACGGCGGAATTGGTGCAGTGATAGGACATGAAATAACACATGGATTTGATGATCAGGGACGTAAATCTAATGGAGATGGCAACCTTGTGGAGTGGTGGACTGAAGAAGATGAAAAAAGGTTTATGGAACGGGCACAAATCGTCGTAGATCATTATAATGAATTTGTTCCAATTGATACAATGCACATAAATGGACGGCTTTCCCTAGGGGAAAATATAGCTGATATTGGAGGTTTAACCGTTTCCTACAATGCGTATAAAATGTCTCTTAATGGTGAAGAATCATCTGTGCTAAATGGATTTACTGGTGAACAAAGAGTATTTATTGGTTGGGCACAGAACTGGAGGTCAATGTATCGTGATGATGCATTAAGAAACCAAATTGTAAGAGGTCCTCATTCACCGGCAAAATATAGAGTTTTAGGTGTCATGAATAATATGCCGGAATTCTATGCAGCATTCGATGTAAAAGAAGGTGACGGTCATTATTTAACGGAAGATGAACGTGTAAAAATTTGGTAAAGTAACTATATATCGGATTTAAAAACGGGAGCTTTGCTCCCGTTTTTTTATTACAAATATTTACTAATCTCACTCGCCTTTCCAATTATTACCTCGTCAAATAAATATGATAATTCAGTCTGTTCAGTGTTTATCTCAATGCAATAGGCTCCATTTCCTTTAGCTTCATTTGGAAATCCGGCAGCAGGCCAAACCACTCCGGAAGTGCCAATACTGATAGATAGATCACATTTTTGTATTACATCAGATGCTTGTTGAAATACATGCGAATTTAACATATCACCAAACCAGGTAATATCAGGGCGTAAGCAATTACCGCAATCACATTTTTTATTAGCAAAAGATTCACCAATATCATCAATTGTGATACCACAAGCATCACAACGTAATCGCCATAAACTGCCGTGCAATTCAATTACATTTTCACTTCCCGCCCGCTGATGCATTCCGTCAATATTTTGTGTAACAATTGTAACACTATCGTGTAATTTTTGTAATTCAGATATAAATTTGTGTCCGCCATGCGGCTGGCACTCCAATACTGATTTTCGTCTAAGTTCGTGAAAATCGAGTACCTTCTCAGGATTTCTCTCAAATGCATTTTGGCAAGCAAACTCTTCATAATTATACTTATGACAAATACCACCACTACCTCTATAGGTCGGTACACCGCTCTCAGCTGACATTCCGGCACCGGTGAAAAAGACAATATTGTTGTATTTGTTAACATCAATAAACATAATTGTTTTAATATTACATATAATCCATAATAATATTTGTTATTAACTTTTATTAGTATCATCAGGAAACAATAATATATTTATCATGAAAAAACTATTTATTATTTTAATAATCCTAATATCTCTAATACTATTATTCACTTCCTGCAAACTGCTCTCTCCCGATGATACTACACCACCTGAGATTCAATTATCAATCGCAGGAGGAAATGAAATAAGCCGTGATATTATATTGTATCTTGAAATTGAGGATGACAGCAAAATCGACTATGTATCAGTAATAATTGACGATACAACCGCAATTACAGCTGAAAGCAATTTTGATACAATAAGTTTTGATGTAACTCCATTTGCTGATGAGTCTGAACATATTCTTTATGCTACTGTTGAAGACTCAGAAGGTAACATTGGTGAAAGTGAAAAAATTAATGTAGTCATAACTGAATACCCCGGGTGGAGAATTTATGATATTGATTTTTTCAATATTCCATTTGGCATTTCTCATTCGCCTACACTAGCTCCTATAGTAATAGATGAAAATGGGGTAATTATTATTGGAAGCGGATGGCATTATAACGGGTTTTTTATTTTTAATCCATCTACACATGACTTGCAACATTTTACAATGGATAACAGTCCTATACCTTCAAATGATGTTGCTGATATAGAGTATATTGGTGATGGCCGTATTATTTTAGCATCATTCGACCATATCTTGCAGTATTCCTACAAATTAAAGCGATGGATTTATTCGATTGATTTGCCAGAATTCAATGATGATAATAATTCATCTGATATTTATTCAATTGCAGTTGATAGGAATTATGATGTGTGGGCAGGAACAAATTTATCAGGGCTATTTCATTATAAAGGAGAAGTGTTAAATAAATGGTATTTTCCTCCTGAAATACCTATAACTAGAGTTTATGATATTGTAGTATCAAATAATAATACTATATATGCATCTACTGACGGTGGTGGTGTTTTCTCTATTTCAAGCGATATTATAAATAATTTTGATAATTTTCCATTTGCCATGGCTGATTTAGTTTGTATATCTATTGATTCCTCTAATATAGTATGGGCAGCAGGTGATGGAACCGTTTACAAATATGATGGGAATAATTGGAATTATGTAAATACTAATATAAAATTTGTACCAATTTTAGTATCATCAGATGGGTTATTATATACCCAAGATATTACTGGACGGGGACTTGTCGTAGGAGATGGTGTTGATTGGACTTTCTTTGATGATTATGATTCTCCATTTAGAGATGATATTATTGGTGTATTATTTATTTCAAGGAAAAGCCTTGCCGAAGCCCCCAATGGAGATATTTGGATGGTTGCCGGAGGTAAATTAATGCGTTATCGTCCATCTTTAGGAGGTTATCCGTAAACTATAATTCCTTTTCCATTATTTTGTGTTTAATAACACCAAATAGTAGTTCACCGTCTGCCACAGTTTTATAGCCAAGATTTAGATAAAAGTTTATAGCTATTTCCCTCGCCCACAACCTTATTTTATTCCAATTTTTACTCTTAGCATTTTCTTCTAATAATTTAACTATAGCTTGACCAATACCTTGCTTTTGATAGTCATCATCCACACCCATAAACCGGATTCTGCCAACTCCATCTTCTATTGCATGGATGCAACCTACACCAATTACTTTATCATTTTTCTCAGCAAGAATATGGAAGGCATCATCGTCGCGGTTATTTACTTCAGAGCCTTTCGGTTGCCCCCACGGTTTACGTAAGATACGCCAACGTAATTCGTAATATTTTTCAAAATCGGCACCAGGTTTTGGAGAACGATATATAATTTTATTTGTCATCGAGGAGTGTAAATCGAGCACGGACTATCCACGCCCGACGATAACCTAATCTATATAGTTGCTTTCTCAACCTTTCCGCATCTTGGCGATCAGTAAATGCTCCTACCCTAACTTTATAATTTGGGGCTTCAAATATTACTCGCACATTATGGATAATTTGCGATATCAGCTCCATCCGCATATCTTCCGCTATATCGCCATTTTGGGTAGATAATACCTGTACTCTAAAACCGTTAATAACTTTGTTAGAATCTATTTCACTGGCATAATCAAAATAATCTATGTCAGGTAATACTCCATCAATCAAGGGATTAATTACCATCGGAATGATGGGTCCGTCGTCTCTCAATGAATCTACCTCGAACTGCCATTCTTGCGAATGTGCAATGATAGGAACTAATATCACAAAATTCAAAATGATAATCGGTATTTTGTTCAATAATGATTTGATCGGAATATCTTTCATACTACAAATACCGTACTTTTTCTGATTGAATCCAACCTTTTTTACCATCAATCAATATTATTTCTATCCAATCCGGTTGCTCTTGGGCAATCTCCGCTTTTACTCCCTCATGCAGCCTAAATAACACCGTCTCGCGCCTATCAAATGGCGCAGAGTAAATCTCGACTTCCGATTGTACTATGATAACCTCTTTCGTATCAGAGATTTCGTAGTATTTATCCAATGCAATTAAATGAACAAAAAGCGATACAATAAATAATGTGATTATTAAGCGCGATATCCAGATACTTTCCCATCGATAGTACTTTTTAAGAAAATAGAAAAATGCCCCAAGCATTAATATCGCAGCTGCGATAAGAACTATATCAACTAAAGTTGTAGTTTTTTTCAAAGCACGGTATTGCTCCAAAACTAACATTGATTGCGGTATCTCAATGCGATCACGAACTCGCGCATTCGCAAGCGATAGATTGAATTGTAGATCTTTATCACGCGGATCAAGCTGCAATCCCTTTTCATACGCCCAAACAGCATTACCGATTTGATTCAATCTGTAATAGGCATTCCCAATATTATAGTATAAATCAGGATGACTATTCCCCTGATCCAAAATTTGTACATAATTTTCAATTGCAGTAACAAAATTTTCTTGCAGCATTGCTTGATTGCCATTTTTATATAAAGAATCAGGTTGCAATGTAGATTGTGCTGATACCCCTGAAACAGTTAAAGCAATATAAATTAATATTTTATAATACCGCATTTAATCGTTTTAATATGGTTTTTGTTTTTTTGATTAATTTTTGTCGCGTTACTTCACCGCCTGGTGCAAAGCGGCCTGCGTCACACGTTTTTAATAAATTCATTAAATTATCAGTTATTGATTTATCAGTAATCTTTTTGCTAAGAATGGAATTCACTTTAAGTGGATCCAATTTATCAGAATTTAGCTGCATTTTGTCTTTTAAAAATCCATAAACCGCATTGGATGTATTGGTAAATTGGTCGCCATCAGATTTTCTGAGTTTTTTAAATGCTCTTCTTAACGCACTTTTAGATTTACGCAAATCTTCAGATGACAATCTATTCGAGCGGATCTTAAAAATTAATGAAGGTAATACTATTAATATTAATGATAGTAAATATATTCCAAATATCAAATATGGATTGTGATTCTGCTTCCATTTAATATCATTAGCTCTAATAAACCTGATATCCTCACCTAACAATTCAATCTCTTCCTTAGAATATCCGGTGACACCGTTAACGACGCTGTCATCCGGTTCTACCGATATTTCAAAAGATTCCGTTGAGGTACTTCTCCACTCTCTAACTTTTGGATTAAAATATGGAATTTCAATTTTAGGTATAGCGTATCTTCCAGTTTTACGAGGAATTAAAATATATTCTTTAGTGATAGTTCCTGTAATTTGGTCGCGGAACGGTTCTTTTTCAGTTTCTACAGTTGGCGGAAATACTTCAATATTTTGTGGGAATTGTATATCCGGTAAACTGAAAACATCTATGTTACCGGTACCTGTAAATTCAATTTTAAGTGTAGCGGCATTATTTGCTTTAACATTAATTGGAATGATTGAACTGTTTATTCTGAAATCGCCAACAGCTCCGGTAAAACCTTCAGGTATTTCTCCGGGAAATTCTCGTACATTGATAACAGTTTGCTTGGTTCGTAAAACTTTCGGTACGGTTTGATTTCCAAAAGAACCAAAAAATGGATCGTTGAAAAAATTATTATTGCTACTTCTTTTAACTGTGACATTGCAATTCATTGTCATCGGTGTCAACTCAAGTCTGCCTGATTTAGTTGGAAATAGTGCCAGGCGATAAAGTGTAGCTGTCTTATAACTAACACCATCCAAGACTACATCCTTGAAATCGATTTGTTGAGGCGCAAATAGTTCTTCAGTCCAGAAACCGGCATGTTTTGGAACATCTATATTTTGAACGGACATATTAACCCGCGTAAATAGTTTATAGGTAACCGTGATCTGTTCGCCAACATATGCATGTTTCTTATCTACTTCAATTGACAAAAACAGTTCATTAGACTGATAGTTTTCATCCGACTCAGCTATAGTCATAACTATTGACTGCGTCTGTACAACATTCTTACCAATACTCACTACCAATGAGGGAATTGTCAGCTTGCCTTCACGTTTTGCTACCAACGACCACGATAAACTCCGAGAACTAGTACTTTTTCCATTAATCCATTGCATATTTGTCTGCTGCGAAGGACCATTAACAATTGAAAAATCATTCATTAATGGAGCCAAATCAACTGCGGGATTTTTATCCGCGTTAATGGCTTCAACTTTGAAAGTAAAGACATCGCTTAATTTGATATTATTAGAACTAACAGTAGCTCTTACTTCCTGTGCATTAACAATTGAAAATAAAGATAAGACAATTAATAGAATCGATTTGCGCATTAGTAAAATTACCAATCCTTTTCAAACTTACGAGAAGATTGCTGAGCCATTTTTACTTTTTGATGAATTTTTTCTTCGTCTTTTAATGCATCTAGAATAGCTTCAGCATTCATTTGTTTTTGAGTTTTTGGAGCGTCTCTTTTTTCCTCTTGGCTAGAATCAGATTCTTCATCTTCTTGTTTATCAGGTTCTTCTTTGTCGGTATCTTGTGGTTTATTCTCTTGATCATTATCTTGTTTGGAATCATTTTGCTGCTGATCTTGCTCATCCTCTTGATCTTCCTGATTATCCTGATTTTGATCTTGTTGCTGTTGAGCGATATACTTTGCTAATTCATAATTGAATTTCGCATCATCGTCATTTGGATCTAGCTCTAATGCTTTACGAAAATATGCGATACTTTCTTCCATTTTTTGTTGACTATATAGAGAATTTCCCAAATTATAATATGCTCTATCTTGTATATTGGTATCTTTAGATTTGAGAGCTTCTTCAAAAGATTTTGCAGCGTTAGGAATGTCTCCTAACTGATATTGACTTGCTCCTAAACCAAGACTTGCAGCCGCATCACTTTCTTTTGCAAATAGAATTTGTTCGTAATACGATTTTGCCTCTTCAAAATTTTTATTTTTATAATTATTTAATCCATCATCATCAGCCAACAGGCTTATTGTGGCGAAACTAAAAACAAATACTGGAATAAGTATTTTATTTCTCATTTAAATATTATGCTCTTCATTTTTTCTGCGGTTTGTCGGTATGATAAATGCAATGACAGCAAAAATTAATGAAAATATCGCAAATATTTGATATCTGTCTTCAAATTCAGCATATTGACTAGAACTAAACGTTTTTTTCTCCATCGTGCTTATAACTTCATTTAATTTTTCACCACTAGTATTTTGATTATCTATTCGGATAAAAATTCCGTTACCAGCTTTGGCAATATCTCTTAATATAATTTCATTTAATACGGTAGTGATCAATTGTCCTGTTTTGTCTCTTTTATATTCATCAACTTGCCCTTCTCTCCCAACAGGGATTAAAGAACCTGTTACCGAACCAACACCAATTGTATTAATAACAATCCCTGTTTTTGTAGCACGCTTTGCAATATCAACGGCTTCTCCTTCGTGATCTTCACCGTCAGTAACAACTACTAATACTTTATATTTTTCGCTTTCGTCTGGAAACGCTGCAATACTAGTTTTGAGAGCAGCACTAAGAGCTGTACCTTGGGTTTTTATCATTTTGGATTCGATGGCATCCAAAAACAACCTAGCAGCTTCATAATCTCCGGTTAACGGTAAAAAGTAATGTGCTGAACCGGCAAATACAATAATACCAACCCTATCACCTTTGAGTTTTTTAATTACTTGCGATATTTCAAATTTTGCTTTTCCCAATCTAGTTGGTTTTACGTCTTCTGCATTCATACTAACTGAAACATCAACTGCAAATATTAAATCTATTCCTTTTCTTTCAACTGGTTTTACTCGCGTTCCAATTAATGGTCCGGCTGCTGCAATTATTAAAAATATTAAACTATAGACTCGAAATCTTCTTTTCCATAATTGTTTTTTGGGATCATTTCTTTCTTTTAATCTACTATTTAGCAGAGTATCATTATTAGTTTTAGATACTCTTGTACGAAAACGCCATATGATCCATATCAATATAAATACAATTAAAAATGTAAGAATATATGGATAACGCCAATCCATCACATTTTTCTCCTGAATATTGATCTATTCAGCATTTCGAACCACAATCCAAATATTGCTGCAGGTATTAAAAACCATCCGTAAAGATCTTTATAGCGTGTATAAGTTTTAACATTAATTTCCGATCGTTCCAATTGATCAATTTCTTCATAAATCCGTTTTAGTTGACCAATATTATTAGCCCGAAAATAATGACCATTAGTTTGTTTAGCGATGGCTCTTAAGGTTTCTTCATCAACTTCATTTCGGATATAACCGCGGTTTGGTATGTATGTTACAGATTGGTTTGTTCCTGCACCAATCGTATAAATTTTAATATCAAACTCGTTTGCCATTTCAGCAGCAGTTATTGGGTCAAGTTCTCCCGCATTATTACTTCCGTCAGATAGTAGAATCATAACCTTACTTTTTGCATCGCTATTGCGTAAACGGTTAATAGCATTTGCGATTGCCATACCAATAGCCGTTCCATCATATTCCTGTTCAGCTACCGTAACTTCTTTTAATAGATCTGTTAATACATCGGTATCAATTGTGAGTGGACATTGTATAAATGTTTCTCCTGCAAAAACCAGTAAACCAATTCTATCACCTTTTCGATTTTCGATAAAAGTATTAGCAGTCTTTTTTACAGCTTCCAAACGATTTGGTTTAAAATCTTCCGCCAACATACTACTACTGATATCAAGCACTAAGATTATATCTACAACTTCAATTTTTGTTTCATCCAGTGTGTCAACTAATTGTGGACGTGCAAGGCCCAGTACTGTGAAAACCAGCATAGACATAAAAATAATCTGCATCAAGATTATTCTCCATCGCCCACGTTTCTTAAAATAGTTACCTAATAATTTTGTTGATGAGAATTGTATAGTACCTTCATGGTTTTTGCCATACTTCCAGTACCACAACATTAGCACAGGTATCAGTGCCAATAATGAAAAATATAGTGGGTTTGCATATTCAATCATAAGCTAAAACAAGATAATAACCTTACGAACTTGACGGAATTTTGTTTCTATAATATGTTAGAATTTGATTAACTAAAAGAGGTAGTTATTCTTTATATGTAAATAAAATATTATACTAAGATATATTCAAATTATGCAGATTTCTTCTCTTCTTTCTTTTCTTCTTCTTTAGTTATTGAGTCACTCACATCTTCAATTTCTTTCTTGGCTCCGTCAACTGCACCTTTGAACTCACGGATTCCTTGTCCTAAACCTTTTGCTAAACCAGGTAATCGTTTTGCACCAAAAAGTAAAAGTATAACCAACACAACCAAAACCATCTCCATTGGGCCTAAATTAAATACTGCATATACTATTTCGTTACTTTGCATTTTTAAACTCCTAAAATTCTATTGAATTTAACTTTATATAACATTTGAATTAACGGAAAAATCTTAAAAAATAATAAGCGGTTGCCAACCCAATCAAACTTGTAAAGTTAAAAGCTATTGATAAACCAAATTTAATAGTGACTATAATCAAATTTAATACTATTACACCTGATTCATTTCCCGCTAAACCTGCAAGATCAAAACTTACACCTAACAAGAAAAAATCTTTAACTACTCCATCTGGTAAAATCCACCCCAGTATATTACCGATTAAAGAACCAATCAGAGCACCAAAAATCAAACCTAAAGTGATATATTCCCATGATCGTTTCTTCATTAAAAATTAATCCTTATCTTGAGAGGATAATAATCTATCAGCTAGATTTATTTTATCCGATTGTATAATCCAATTTATCACGCTCCACAATACATATAAAATTAATATTGGGAATAATACCAGACCTTGCCAAATTACTATACTGACAAATACTCCGATAGCTGAAAATAAACGTACATTATTCTTTATACCCATTTTGAATGATAAAGCTGGAATTTTACCCAATTGTATCGGACTAATCATTGCGAATCCTAAAGTAATCGCTAATGCTAATGCAATTCTTGGATCTCCATTTGTTCCAAAACTCTGATTTGTAAATAGGATAAACCCAAACAATGTTAAAGCATATAATGGTGTTGTTAAACCTGTAAAATACTGTTTCGGAATATCATCGGAGATAAGGTTGAATTTTGCTAATCTAATTGTTCCAAATAATAATGGTACAAAACTCAAAGTTATTGCTATAAGAGGGTGTAATCCCTCTACCCATGTTGTATAAATTAATAACGATGGTGCAACACAAAATGAAACTGTGTCAGCAAATGAATCAAATTCAGTTCCAAAAGTTGATTCAATGCCCAAACCTCGAGCTAATTTTCCATCAAAAGCATCCAACATAGCTGCTACAAAGACAAACCAAGCACCACGAATCGGGTCACCGGAAATAATCAGAATTATAGCCGAAAATCCTAAATACATATTTAACACTGTAAAAATATTTGGTATAAATCGTTTATTAATGCGTTTACGAATATTATTCTTATTCTTCATTTTCAAAATTCCCAATAATGGTTTCTGTGCCAACTACACGCTGTCCAACCTTTACAAGTATGTCTACTGATGATGGTAATATTACATCTGTTCGTGAACCAAACATAATAAATCCTAGCCTATCTCCTTTGTTCATCTTTGCGCCACTTTCAGCGTAGCATAAGATTCGTCGCGCAATTAACCCTGCAATTTGTTTTACTTTTACTACCCCTAATGATGTATCAAACAAAGTGGTTGTTTGCTCATTTACATCAGCTGCATCATGGCGAAATGCCGACACAAATTGCCCATCTTTGCGACTAACAGAAATAACTTTTCCGTTTATAGGAACCCTGTTAGCGTGAACGTCAAAAACATTAAGAAATATTGAGACTAATTTTGCATTTTCTCCAACATCCGGATCATTTATAGAAGTAACTGCAGTAATTTTCCCATCAGCAGGGGAAATGATATTGTTATCACCCTCAGGAATTTTACGATCAGGGTCGCGAAAAAAGTTCAAACTAAAAACCAACAATAATGAAGAAATACCTGCAATTAATGGTAAGTATGTAATATTAGTAAATAAATTTATAAATAATAAACCTGAAGTGATTATTAGTAAAATGCTTAATATTTTTCTACCTTCTGAAGCCATTAATTTTGATCCTTAATTTGAGTGGGCTAATTTTAAAATTACATTTTGATATTCGCCGTTACGGTAAATCCGTAATCTTAATTTATCTCCAGGTCTTAAGTCGTTTGTTCTTATTACATCAGCAATATCATACATAGAATTAACCCTAATTCCATTCACCGAAACAATTACATCTGCTGATTTAATACCTGCATTTTCTGCTGCGCTGTTACGCTTAACGTCTACAACAATAGTTCCATTCGTAAATGGAATACTAAGGTACTTAGCAAGTCTGCTGCTCATAGGTTGTGCTTCAATTCCAATTGCAATATCGCGGTCAATTCTACCATAATTTTGCAATTCAGCAGCAATTGTACGTGCTTTATTGATAGGAATTGCAAACCCAATTCCTATTGATCCTTCAGAATAATTTGAGCCGGAAAAGATAAATGTATTAATTGCGATCACTTCACCAAGACTATTTACTAAAGGGCCACCACTGTTCCCTGGATTTATTGCGGCATCGGTCTGTATCATATCTTGATATACTCTGCCTGATGATTCCATTGTACCAAAATCCATGTCAACTGCACTAATAATCCCAGCCGTCGCTGTTGGTTCATCATTAACATCAAACAATCCGAACGGATTGCCTAAAGCGACTGCCCATTCCCCAATAATTAGGTCGTCAGAATCACCTATGTCAGCGTATGGAAAATCGCTACCTTCTAATTTTAACAACGCCAAATCGGTTAATTTATCCGAGCCAATTGTCTCTGCCTTATATTCATTTCCACCAGGTAAAGTCACAACTGTTTCGAGCGCATTTTCTATTACATGATGATTGGTTATTACATAACCATCGGGGCTTATTACTACTCCTGATCCAGTACTTTTGACACGTTCACGATGCAACTCATAAGGGAATAATTGTCTAAAAAACGGATCATCAAAAAGAGAATTTGTAGTGTATTCTCTAAGTTGTACTACATTTATACTTGCAACAGCAGGACTAACCTTTTCAATAGCTCTTGTAATAGCAGAATGCCTTGAATCATAAATTGATTCCTGTGAATAGACGGAAGACGTTATAAACAGTAATGAAAATCCAATTATAATTAATTTATTTTTATTTATCATAGTCAATTCCAACTAAAATTAATCCTTCCGGCGGAGCCTTGAATATTTTTACATTTTTTTGTGGATTATGTAACAATTCTTCAAAATAATCAAATGATATTTTACCTTGCGCTCCTGCTACCATTGTTCCTACCAAGTACCTCACCATATGGTGTAAAAATCTGTTTCCACAAACGTTAAATATAAGCATATTTTCAGATTTATACCACTTAGACTCATAGATATTACAGACCGTATTTTTCAAATCTTTGTTCAATTTAGAAAATGATAGAAAATCATGTGTACCTTTAATTATTTTTGCAAAAACATTTAAAATAGATTCATCAATTTCATCGATAAACCATGATTGATTTTTAAAAAGTATATTGTCACTTAAATAACACTGATAACGATAATATCTTTTTTTGGCAGAAAATCTTGCATGAAATTCATCATTAGTCTTTGCAACATTGATAATTATTATATCATCAGGCAATCTAGCGTTTAATGCTTTTTCCAACTGAACAGTTTTTAAGTTCGTGCTCAAATCAAAATGAGCTACTTGCCCGAAAGCATGAACACCGGTATCGGTTCTGCCGGCACCTATAACTTTTACTCTATTATTATTATTTAATGGCACTAAGGCAGTTTCTATTTCATTTTGTATTGTGCGCTCATGCGATTGCATTTGCCAACCAAAATAATTAGTACCATCAAATTGAATAGTAATTCTATAACGTGACATATTGATTCACTATAGTAAATCCGAATAAAATAACTATAAGTAATATAAAATCAATTATTTTGAAAAGTTTCGGGTTGGCAACCCCACGTGGGATTTGGTTCCCATACCCCCTCTGCTGCATAACTGCAGCTGTATTTTCAGCTTTTCTATAACTTTGAAGAACCATTCCTGGTAAGTCATTTACTACTGATTTGATCTGTTCCCAACGATTAACGGTTGAACCTAAACCTAATGCTTTTTTTGATCTGGCAATTGTTTGCCATTCTCTTTGGAATGTTGGATAAAAACGTAATGTTAATTCTAAAAACATGAAAAGATCCTCAACCATTTTCCATTTTAAATTTAATTTCACCCAAATTGAACGAATTGATAAAACTAGGTTTTGCTTCCTAATAATTTCAAGATAGAATGCCATAACAATTACTAGTAATAATAATTTACATGTCGCAATACCTGCATTATTAATTATTATCAACCAGGTAGCACTTGTAAAAACAAACGAAATAAAGACATATATTGATATCATAATTGGAAAAAATAAAAAAAATGGTTTAACTTGCTTATAAACGGGTTTCAAATGAGTTATATTTAATATTATTAGTATTATACACAACATATAATAAATTATCAATTCATTCCAAGTTTTACTAAGAATAGTTGAAAACGAAAAACCTAGATAGAAAAAGGAAGTGACAATTGGATTTACCATTATCTTACAAATTCAAATGTATTGAGTAAACCAAAGTATAACTATCCGGATTAATGCAGGATGAAAATTCAACTTTTTCTTTTAATGAAATATTTTTTAAATAGTAAACATCAATTGTTGAAATGATGTGGTTAAGAACAATTCCACCAATAAAAAATTTTCCTATTAATTGTAATTTGTCACTTTTTATTCGCAAATCTTCAAATTCTTTGCGTTTTGTATTTGTGTCCCAATCCCAATCCCACCTTACTTCGCTCGGATATAAATTGTCAAATTCACGCCACCTTAAATGTTCATCATTATAATCAAATTGTGAATCGTAATTGCCTATATCTACCCAAAATTGATGATTCTTTCCATCAATTATTACATTAGCATGTTCAGCTGCAATTGACTTATAAGTTGTTACAATATTATTAGATTTAATGAAACTAAAGGTTGTGAACACAAGTCCGACAATTTCGGTAGTAAAGAAAAAATTGCCGCGTGAATTTTTATTTAATGCATATTCACCCCAACCAGGTATAATAGCTGATTTAACAATGGGTGGAATTTTAGATGTAATTTTTAATCTACCTTGCGCGAATGTAAGATTAATTGTAATTAGAACTATTAAGAATATTATTTTTTGCGATTTATCCATACTAAAGTCAATATTGTTAATGAAAAAATAATACATAAAACAGCAAATATTTCACCATGTTTGGTATAAAATGTTAAGTTTTGTATAGGAAAAATATCAGCACTAATGATTGCTTTTTTTCCTAAAGGGATTTTTTGCTGCACTACCCCCGTTGGGTTTATCACACCTGAAATACCAGTATTCGCACATCTAACTATATGAACTCTATTTTCGATCGCACGTAATTTTGCTAATTCAAAATGCTGGAATGGTCCTGCAGATTTTCCCAACCATCCATCATTTGCTTGAATAGTAATAAATTGAGCTCCGTTCTTTACAAATCCTCTTACTCCTTGCGGTAAACTTGATTCATAACAAATTAAATTAGAGAATCTTACAGAGTCTAGGTCAAAAACTGTGTAATCTTTACCAGGTGTAAAGTTACCTTGACCAAAGTTTAACTTTTTTAAAGAAGGAAATCTTTCTGATAAAGGAATATATTCTGCAAATGGCACTAAATGAACCTTATGGTACATTTTTACACTATCATCCGGCTTAATGAAAATTGTGCTATTATAATATATTTTCCCTCTATCTTTATCAATAATTCGATCTACTGTACCCGACAATAATGGAATATTATATTTTGCTAATTTATCAGTAATAGGTCTTCGTCTATGGCTTGACAGCCGTAAATAGGCAGGTACGGCAGATTCCGGCCATAGTATTAAGTCAGAATTTAGATTTAAAGCAGAATCGAGTAAACTATGCATTAATGCAAAATTCTCTTCTCGGGATTCTGGTTCCCATTTTTCATCGGGATTAATATTTGGCTGCGTAATGGCTATTGAAATAGAGGTTTTATTTACTTCATCTATAGTAACAATGCGAATATATCCAAAACTAAGGATTAATAAAAAACCCAAACTTGTTAAAATTAAATATTTGCGTTTATGCTTAGATATTATGGCTAAATAGAAACCAATATTAATTAACATTATCCAAAAAGAGATTCCGTAACTGCCTGTAATATCAGCTATTTGAATTAATGGTAAATACTCAGTTTGGGTAAGTCCTAAATTAATCCATGGAAAGCCCAAAGCTCCTAAACTTCTTATTAATTCCATTGCTACCCACCCAAACGGCAGAATAGCTAAACCTTTTGAACTGTTTTTTTCAATAAATGATACAAAATATCCCAATCCAGACCAATATATTCCAAGATATATCACTGCTCCAATAAGCGATATAAAAACAGGAATAAATCCTGCACCGCTATTTAAACCAATCCAATAAAGTGAAATAAAATTGGCAGTAATTGATGACAAAAAAGAAAGTTGCAGTGCTTGGCGGGGTTTAACATTTAATAATATATGTATTAACGGAATAAATCCGAACCATGCAAAGAATCCAAGATGCCACGGCGGATACGACAAACCGACTAGTACTCCAGACAAGAGGGCTAATTGCCAGTGTGGTCGTTTTAGTATGCTATCTAACATAATGCGTATCAATATATTGCTGGAGTAAAATCGCAGCTGCGGTCTGATCTACCAAACCCTTGTTTTTACTAGCTTTCTTTTGCTGCTCTAATATTGATTTTTTTGCGGTAACCGAAGTTAAACGTTCATCTTGCAATGCAACTTCAATTCCATTATTTGCTAAATCATTTACAAATTTTTTAACGTGTTTAGTTTGTGCAGTCTCTTGTCCTTTTAATCCTATCGGTAAACCGACAACAACCAAGACAACATCTTGTTCTTTCACTATTATCAAGATTTCCTTAATCGCTTCTTGATTAGTATTAACTGTTATGGTTTTTAGAGGAGACGCGATTAGAGGAATTGGATCGGATAGGGCTAACCCAATCCGCCTATCACCATGATCAACGCCAAGCAGTCTTCCTACCAAATTTCTATATACTATTTATATGGGCTGTTTGAGATGTTGTTTTAATATTTTACCCGGTTTGAAGTGCGACTTTTTATGCGCCGGTACAAACACTTCTTCATTTGTACGAGGGTTACGTGCACGTGGCTTTGCTTTTGTCGGTTTTACTTCAAACACACCAAAATTACGTACTTCAATGCGAATATTGTCGTAGCTATTGCTCATCATTTCTCTTATGACACTAAATATCTCATTAACATATGGTGAGGCTTGATCATAAGATGAGTTTGTTTGATTCGCAACGCGTTTGACTATATCCCTTTTTGTGTAGGTTTTTGCTTTCATTATTTATCTGTCCTTTCTACGAAATCAATTTCTTTGATCGCAATTAATTTTTTCATCATGCGATCAAGTTGTTTTACATTATTTACTTTTACAATAAAATAAGCAGTTGCAAAATTATCCATTACTTTTAAATCCACACTTGCAATATTAACATTTACCGATGATATGCATTCGCTTATCATTTTTAAAATGCCCGGTGAATCTTGACTAATTACCTTAATTCTAGCATTAAAATGTTCTTTCTTTGTAACATCCCACTCAACCGGAATTAACCGATCTGATTCCTTATTAAGTATAGGAAGACTGTTACAATTTGTTCTATGAACCGTTAGACCCCTGCCACGTGTTATAAAACCTACCATCTCATCACCAGGAATAGGGTTACAACATTTGCCAAAAGATACCATCAAATCTTTAATACCCTGTAACTTTATTCCTTTAGAAGATGAACGAGCAAAATCGAGAAATCGTGTTTGGTCTTTTTCATCTTCTTCTAGTTGTATTTTTTCTTTTGGTTTTATTTTTTTAAATATATCGCGAACTAAAATTGTACCATTACCAATTGATTCATATAATTGACCTAACGAATTCAGTCCGAATTTTGTGTATGATTCTTTGATTTCCGTAATGTCATCTTTTCTTTTTAGTCGGCGTAAAGTTTTTTCTAAAATATCTTTTCCAATTTTAATACTAGTTTCACTCTGAATTGCACGTAAATGTCTATTAATCAGGTTTCGAGCTTTAGAAGTGACTACTAACTTTAACCAACCATAGCTTGGGTCTTGTGTAGCACTGGTAATAATTTCTACAATATCACCATTTTTTAGTTTAGTATTAAGTGGAACTATTTTATGATTTATTTTACAACCTAAGCAATGCAACCCAACTTCCGAATGTATTTGAAATGCAAAATCTATTGGTGTTGCATTTACAGGTAGTTTTTCTAAATCACCCTTTGGTGTAAAAACAAAAATCTCATCATCAAACATATCAATCTTTAAAAGATTCATAAATTCAGCGGGATCCGTTGACTCATCTTTTAGAATGTTAACCAACTCACGTAACCACTTGATATTACTATCAATATCGGGAGTCATTGTATGATCTTCCTTATATCGCCAATGCGCAGCAACACCAATTTCTGCTGTCTGTTCCATTTCTTTTGTACGGATTTGAATTT
This sequence comes from uncultured bacterium, assembly GCA_964634215.1. Taxonomy (GTDB): domain Bacteria; phylum Fidelibacterota; class Marinisomatia; order Marinisomatales; family JAHJCW01; genus JAHJCW01. The sequence goes on along the minus strand of CAZWKR010000012.1, from coordinate 1,911 downwards.
CTGTCAATTGCCCATTTGAATCAATAATTGTAGTATGAATTGATTGATATCCGTTTGATTTTGGCGTAGCAATCATATCTTTAAACCGATCTTGTACCGGTGAATACATTTGATGAATTATCCCTAAAGTCAGATAACATTCTTCGACCTTATCGACAATAATTCTGATAGCATATATATCAAATATTTCATCGAATGCTTTTCCGCGCCTCTCCATCTTGCCAAAAATTGAAGAATGGGATTTTACGCGTCCATATATATTTGCATTGATATTATATTTTTTTAATTCTCTATTTACCGGCACAATTACATTTTGTATAATCTTATCACGTTCTTTTTTTGATGCCTTTAATTTCTTCTCAATATCTTGATGTTCAGCTTGATGCAAAGTCTTTAATACCAAATCTTCCAATTCCCATTTTACAGTTGCCATACCTAGTCTGTGGGCAAGTGGTACGTAAATTTCCATAGTTTCTTCGGAGATTCTTTTTTGTTTCTCATCAGACAAAAAACTCATTGTCCGCATATTATGTAATCTATCAGCAAATTTAATAATTATCACTCGCAGGTCTTTTGCCACTGACAATAATAATTTCATAAAATTTCCTGCTTGTTTCGCTTGTTTGCTAGAAAATTTTATTCCACCTAATTTTGTTACTCCTTCAACTAATTCTGCAATATCTTTTCCAAATTTATTTTCGATATCCTGAAAGGTAACTTGAGTATCTTCAATTGTATCGTGCAATAAACCACCAATTACAGTATTTTGATCCATCCCCCAAGAAGCTAATATCTGTCCGACCTCTAAACAATGCTCAAAATATGGTTTCCCCGAACTACGCTTTTGTCCTTCATGGTAATGCATAGCAAAATCATATGCTGTCCAAACTTTTGTTTTTACCAATTCTTTATCACCATTTAGCGGGATGGTCATTTTTTCGTATAATGATACAAATGGTTTAGGATATTCACCACCAAGCTGGGGCATAAATTTAGCAATAGGGTTCTGCATTAAAATGGTGTATCCTCTGATTGCGAATATGGGATATCTTCTGTATAACGAGCTAAATTTTCAAATCTTGCATATTGTTCTATAAATGCAGTTTTGATTGTTCCTGTAGGACCGTTTCTTTGTTTTGCAATAATTATATCAGCTGCTTTTTTATCCGTTTTGTCTTCAAAATCGTCCATATCACTTTCTGACTGCTTAAATTTTTCATAGAACCATTTACGATAAAGAAACATTACTACATCAGAATCTTGCTCAATAGCACCACTTTCCCTAAGATCCGATAATTGTGGAATGGGAGGGTTCCGACTTTCTACAGCTCTTGATAACTGTGATAAAGCGACAACAGGGATATTTAACTCTTTGGCTAAAGCTTTTAGTGATCTTGTAATCACAGAAATCTCCTGCTGTCTATTTTCAACGCGCTTTGGTCCTTGCATCAATTGCAAATAATCTACAATAATTAATTCAATATTATGCTCTGCCATTAAGCGACGTGCTTTTGAGCGAACTTCCAACACGGTTATCGCTGCACTATCATCTATAAAAATAGGAGCTGCAGCCAATTCCCCAACATGGATACTTAAATTTTTCCATTGTTTCTTAGGTAAATTACCCGTTCTGACAAGATGACTATTTACACGAGCTTCAGCACATAACATACGCATAGCCAATTCTTGATTTGCCATTTCCAAACTAAAAATTCCAACTCCGTGTTTATTATCTACAGCAGCATTTCGTGCGATCGTTAAAGCGAGAGCAGTTTTCCCCATAGATGGGCGACCGGCTATAACAATCAATTCACCAGGATGAAATCCGGCAGTTAAATTATCAAGATCTGCTAATCCTGATGGAATTCCAGTAATCATTCCTCCTTTGGCACTTTTTGCGTCAAGTGCTTC
>CAZWKR010000011.1:0-104035 GCA_964634215.1 uncultured bacterium | reverse complement strand
CCTGTGGCCCACAGCTTAGAAGGCTGTTGCTCTATCCAGCTGAGCTACCGGGGCAATTTAGAGGCGGAAATTAGCTTAAATTATAAAAACATTTAATAATAATATTAGTTAATAATATTATTATTAAATGGGAAAATACGTAAAATTACTGTCGACGGAACACCGACGATAAATATCTTGCTATTTTTTGTAGATATTAGTACACTTATCCTCGAGAGAACGACATTAGACTTATATTATAATAAAAAATAGGAGAAAAATTATGGCTGAAAAAGTAAAGACATGCGGCGTTAAAAAGGAATCTGGCTACCTTTATTATTTAGATAAACAAGGTGATGTATCACGTTCACAAATGGCTCGTGCAGGAAAAGGTGGGGGAAATGCAGAAAAAGTAGTAACTGCTGGAGTTACTCGTGAAAGTGGATATCTATACTTTATTGATAAGGATGGTGATGTTTCTAGAGCAAAGATGGCTCGCGGTCGCAAATAATTAAGATCTTTAATAAAAAAAGCCTTCATAAGAAGGCTTTTTTTTTATTAAATGTTAATTAACCATAAATCATGCTGTCTAAATTTCACTCAATAAAATGAATATTTATTCGATTAACAGATTATTAATTATAATATTATTATTTTTTGTCATCGGTTTTGGTCAAAAACCAATTGTAAAAAATATTGAGTTCATTGGACAATATAAAACAAAATCATATATCATTGAGAGAGAAATACAACATCCAATAAATATACCCCTAGATTCAATATTAGCTGAAGCTGATAGACAGCGTATTGAAAATTTAGGCATATTCAGCATGGTAACATTGCAGGTATTCAATTATGATCAAAATGAAGTTGTACTTCGGTATACAGTAATTGAATCCTGGCGGTTTTTCCCGATGATAACTCCAGTATATGATGAGAAATGGGGTTGGTCTGTTGGAGCAATGCTAATGATTAATAATTTTCGAGGATTGAATGAATCTTTTATAATTCAAGGTCAATATGGTGGACAAAACACTATTGGAATTGAATTTGTTAATCCATGGATTGCAGGTGATCATATATCATTTCAATTGGGTATCGGAAATGATATTTATAGTCACAATTTTTTACAATATGATATTAATAGCAAGCATTTTCAGTTAAGTTTTGGAAAATATTTTAAAAATGATATCAGATCAAAAATTGGATTAAAATTAGTTGATAGAACCTATTCAAATGAAATAGAGGGTAGTAGAGATTTTAATTATATTATGCCATTCATAAATATAACGCAGGACACTAGAGATCTATATGCTAATCCAAGTGCTGGAATTATCAGCTCAAACAGCATCTTTTATAGGTTGGATGCTAGTGGCGAAAAAAATAATCAATTTGTTTGGAACCAATCTACAAGTTATTTTAAAGAATTAATTGGTGGAAGTATAAATATGGTAGCTGGTATTAATTTTGCAAGTCTATTGTCATTTAGTAAAAGTCTTGATGTTTGGTACAATTACTTAGGAGGAGCATATACTATTAGAGGATGGAATGTACCAAATCCTAAATTATATTCCAGTGGTGATCAACCATATAGATTCGGTATGAATTGGGTCACAGCTTCTACGGAGATACGACAAACAATAATCCCCAAATTTGTAACTAAGTACAATAACGAATTCGGACTGTCAATTGTAGGGTTTGCCGATATCGGAGTAATTAATAATAGCATATCAGACCTATTTCAAGAAACACCTTTATTGGGTTTGGGAATCGGGATACGAATTCCGTGGCCTGTCATAAAATCGTTAAGGTTAGACTATGGATGGTCATTCCATAATGGAAAATATATGGAGCAATCTCTACATCTAGCTTTTGGCGAGAAATTTTAACCTATTTGTTCTTTTTAAATATCATCGCTTTTTCAAAGCAATTTTCTGTACCATTCCTTAAACGTACGATATTACTACGATGTGTGAAAATTGTAAACCACGGTAGTAATAAAGCGAATATTAATAATGATAATGAGCTTTGTTGAATTCCAAAAATAGGCAAGATTAGTAGTATTATTGGTAGAGCAACGGTTGCTATAATTGAGCTTAGAGATACATATCCTGTGATAATTAATGTGATGACAAATGCTAATAGACAAAGTGGAAAAGTAATCGGGAATAATGCGATTAACATACCGGCAATTGTACCGATTCCTTTTCCGCCACGAAATCCTGCAAATATTGTATAAGTATGACCGAGTACTGCTGAAAAGCCACATAAAATTTGAGTTACTCCAATATCAGAAATGGGTTGACCTTTGAAAAGTACCGTAGCATAAATAGCTGTAGGCAGCCATCCTTTGAATATATCAATAATTACAACTATCAAAGCAGGTTTCCATCCTAGTATCCGAAAAACGTTTGTACCACCAGCATTACCACTGCCATGCTCACGAATATCAATACCTTTTACAATTTTTCCTAAAATGATACTTGTTGGAAATGAACCAGTTATATAGCTCAGAAAAAGCAATAATAGTAATTGTATGTATGATTCAATCATTTATTTAATTATCCTGTATTTGGACTGCAATTCCCATTGCGTTGGTACCTGCGTGAGTTCCTAATCCCGGACCAATTTGCGAGAAGAATACATTCTCTTTACCAATTTTATCAATAAAATGTTGTTCGAATTTACGAGCTCGTTGTTCACAATTCCCATGTACAATTCCAATTCTATATAGTGAGTTAAGTGGTATTTTTTTCTCAATATATTTCATAAATCTACCGTATAGATTTCTTTTACCAAATATTTTTCCTTCAGTTACAATTTTGCCGGTTTCATCTAAAGATAGAATTGGATGAGCATGTAATAGATCGGCAATAGTTTTTTTGGACTTTGAGATACGACCACCACGAACAATATATTCGAGTGTGTGCAATAAAATATATATTTTTGTATTCTTGATTGCATTATTTATATCATCAATAATTTCATCATGAGTTTTATTTGCGTTGATAGCTTCTGCAGCACGAATTGCAGTTAATCCAATTCCAATAGATAGACTATTAGAATCAATTATGGTAGTAGGAAAATTAGTTAGGGTTTTTGATGCTGTTAAAGCAGATTGCATAGTTCCACTATTTACTGCCGGCAAATGAATTGATATAGCAGATTCAAAATGGGTTGCTAAAAATTGATATTGTCTTCTAAAATCTCCAGGAGAGGGTTGACTGGTTTTTGGATGTATTGGGTTATTTTGTAACTCATCCCAAAACTCCTCACTGGAAATTGTAACTTTGTCAATGTAATGTTTATCTCCAAAATTTAATCGAACTGGAACAACGTGAATATTATTTTCTTCTAATAGATTTTCAGGCAGGTCTGCGGTTGAATCAACAACTAGTGCGACACGTTTATTCTGCCTGTGTGCATCCTTTTGTTGTTGAAGCATGTCATCGGCTTTATCCTTAGATACTTTACCAAAACTCTGACATATTTCAAATATTGTATTTGGTTTATCGGTATGAATATGTATTTTTGCTTTATGTTTAGTACCGGCAATGATTAATGAATCACCAAGCACCATCAGTTGGTCTTTTAATTTAATTCTATTGATACTGTTACCACTAATAATACACTCAGTACAATAACGATATTTTTCGTTAAAACTTATTTCCTTAATATTTGGTTTTTTAAAAACACTTGGGATACTTATACTTATCTTGCTTATTTTTCCTTCACTGATAAATTCTTGAATTCCTTGTAGGAGATCAACAAAACCTTGTCCTCCTGCGTCTACTACACCAGCTTTTGCCAATACTTTTAATTTTTTTGGAGTATCTTTTACTGATTTTTTTGCAACTTGCAAGGCTCGAGCAAAGACTTCAACAAAATCAGAATATTTATTACTAAATCTATTGACCGCATCCGACCAATCGGTTATAACGGTTAAAATAGTTCCTTCTACCGGATTGAGTAAAGCCTGATATGCATATTGTTTTCCAATTATTATTGCTTCTGCAAATTGTTGCGTTGTCACTTTATTGTGACTTTGTAATCCTTCAGCTAAACCAACAAGAAATTGAGCAAGAATTGAACCAGCATTACCTCTAGCACCATCTAATGATGAATCAGCGATTAGATCGCTCATATCAGCTATATTAGAATGAACATTTTGTTGTATATCGTCTTTAATGACTGATAAGGTATACGCCATATTCGTTCCTGTATCTGCATCGGGAACCGGAAAAACATTTATTTTGTTAAGATAGTCTTCTCTCTCAAGTACTTTCTGTAAGCCTGCCGATAATACTCGATATAGTCTAATTCCATCTAAATATTTAATACTCATAGTCTCATTTTACTATATTTTATATATTTATGGTAGTTGGTTTTCCTCAGGTGCGATCATGCCACCGGAAATTAGGGTTTTTAATCCTTCCTCTATACTCAGTCCTGATGGTCTTACATCCTTTTCTCTAACAAATAACATAAATCCTGATGTAGGATTGGGTGTAGTGGGGAGAAAAACATGGATGTATTGTTCGCCACTTTTGCTTTTTGAATAGGCTGTGACAAAAGCTAACGTCCACAACCCTTTTCGAGGATATTCTATTAATACAACTTGTTTAAAATTTCCTTTCCCGGGCATTGTTAAAGTTTGCATGATTTGACGGGAAGAAGTATAGATTGTATTAATTAATGGCACCTTTTCCATTATGCTTTCAAAAAAGATGAACAGGCGTTTCCCAACTACATTGCTAACAACAAGCCCAATGAAAAATATAACTAATAAAGCAACGATAAATTCTATTATACTTGCGAGAACTTCATTATTACTAAAAAAAGGAATTGTTTTTAAATAAGGAATATCAGGAGCAATCCCAACGATGAATCGTATTAGTAGGATTGTAATATATATCGGTAAAAGTGTTAGAATTCCGGTTAAAAATTTATTTCTTACTAATCGTACAGGTGTTTTTCTAGTGGTTTTCTTAGCCATGTTAATCTGAATTTAAATTCTTTCTTTCAAAATTAAGTAGATATTTTTTCATTTTTAATCCGCCTGCGTAACCTCCAAGTTTACCATTCTTTCCAACAATTCTATGGCATGGAATGATGATTGGGAACGGATTGCGAGCATTGGCAGTTCCAACTGCTCGAACAGCCTTTGGATTTTTAAGTTTTTGTGCAATTTGGCTATATGAGACTGTCTTGCCATATGGAATCTTTGCTACTTCCATTAAGGCCTTTATATAGAATGGAGGTATCCTTAATTTTATTTCAATAGTGAAGACTTTTCTTTTACCATCAAAATATTCAGTCAGCGGATTAATTGTATCTTCAAAACAGGACCTTTTTTCAATAATATATTCGTTTGGATATTGTTTTTGTAATATCTGTTGTGAGATTTCTTCATTTGGTAAAGATATTCTCAATAGTAAATTATCATCACATACTAGTCCCAAATTTCCAATAGGTGTATTTATAGTTGTATAATAAATCACATCATTTCCTTTTATAATTTACTAATAATGCACCGAAAATAATTAAACTTGCACCGAGTAATATTATAAATGATAAACGTTCATTTAAAAATATCCATCCTATAAAAATAGCAATAATGGGAGGGAAAAAGGCGACATAGGTAATTTGTGATAAGGAGAGATATGAGAATAACCAAAAATAGAGTGAGAAAGTAATTACCGAACCAAAAATTATTAAATATGCTGTGGCAAACAAATTGACTTTAGTCCATATCATAGCTTGACCAGGTTCAGTGAAAACCGCTATACATAGTAAAAAGATACCGCCAATACTTTGTGACATGGCATTTAATTGAAATGTATTCACCACATTTGTATATTTTTTAAGATAGGCATTTGGCCATGAGGCAACGATAATTGCTACTAAAATTACCACGATACCAATACTAACATTGGTACCACCAAAATTTCCGCTCTGTGTAATAATTAAAACAGCTCCTATAATCCCCAACAATAAACTAATTGTTTTCTTGATATTTAATTTTTCATTTGGTAGATAAAAATGAGCCATAATTGTGGTAATAATCGGAAAACTTGCCCATAATATTGATGCAAGGTTTGAATAGATATACTGTGTTGCCCAATATGTTAATGCATAACTAATACCAAAATTCAGGAATCCAAATTGTAGATAAATTGATATAGCTTTTTTATTTAGAGGTAATTTTTCCTTACGGAAAAACATGATTGCCCAAAAAATTAATCCACCAAATAAAAAGCGTATTCCAACAGCATAGGAAGGCACCATTCCTTCATTAAGGCTCACCTTTAATGCATACCATGTAGTTCCCCAAATTATTGAGAGCAATGCGTAGGCTATGTATATCTTGATTTTCATAATAATTTTGGGTAGAAATATAATCGCCCTGCATTATACAGGGCGATTATAAAAAGTTAATTATTATGTTAAGGTTAGTGCTAGTTCTGTTTGGTATGTAACAAAGCTACTATTGGACTCGCTACATAAATACTTGAATAAGTACCTACAATGACACCAATCATCATAGCAAACGCAAAATTGTGGATTACTTCACCTCCAAATAGCCACAATATCATAACTACAAAAAATGTAGTTAATGATGTGATTATTGTTCGACTTAACGATTCGTTAATACTCGTATTAATAATAGTTAAATAATCATCGCGGCGACGAGTTTTTATATTCTCACGAATTCTATCAAAAATAACAATTGTATCGTTTAGCGAATACCCAACAATAGTTAAAAATGCTGCAATAATTGGCAAAGAAATTTCCAAACCTAAAATTGAAAAGATTCCAAGAGTTATTATAACATCGTGTGCTAGTGCGGCAATAGCACCCAAAGCAAATTTAAATTCAAATCTAATTGAAATATAGATAAGTATTAATCCTAGAGCTGAAATAATAGCCATGATTACTTTACCACTGAGTTCTGCACCAACTTTAGGACCAACCTTTTCAATACTTAATATAAAATCTTTAGAATCTTCGGGTACATTTTCAGGGAATGTGGTATATAGGTGATCAATCACGGCTTGAGCTATATTGCCATGTTCCTCTTCCTGACTCGCAAGTCTTACAGAAATACTTGAAGTGGTTCCAAAATGTTTAATTTCTTGCTTACTGTAATCATATATCCTGCCCTCAACATTAACATTACTTAATGAATTACGAATATCATTAACATCCATTTCATTAGTGAAATGAACTGCAACCATTGTTCCGCCTTCAAAATCAATACTAAGTTTTGGTCCACCATGTAATAATAGTGAACCTAAACCTAATAAGATGATCACTCCGGATAGGATGAATCCTACCCGCATTTGCTTCATAAAATCTATATTTGTATCTTTTATAATTCTCATATGCTTAGCTTCTGTAAATTTTTACGGTTTGTCATTGACATAAATATCGTACGTGTTACAAATATCGCTGTAAACATACTAATTGCAATTCCCCAAAATAATACTGTGGCAAAACCTTTTATAGGTCCTGTCCCAAATTGATATAATACTAATGCAGCAATTACTGTTGTGATGTTAGCATCGACAATGGTCGTTAGCGCACGGTTGTAACCTGCATCGATTGCAGCACGAGCAGTTTTCCCTTTGCGTAATTCCTCGCGAATTCTTTCAAAAATAATTACATTTGCATCAATTGACATACCCATCGTTAATATTAACGCTGCAATACCAGGTAGTGTTAGAGTCGCTTGTAAAAGCGCTAAAATTGATAGTACTAATATCATATTCCATATTAGTGCAAAATTCGCGATTGATCCTGCTATCTTATAGTAAACCAACATAAAGATCATCACAATGATCAATCCGATTATCACTGATCGGGTTCCCTGTCTAATTGAATCGGCTCCTAATGATGGGCCAACTATTCTTTCTTCAATTATTTGCACTGGTACTGGTAATGCACCAGCTCGTAACACAATTGCGATATCCTTTGCCTCATTCAAATCAGCAAAACCTTGTATGCGTGTTCCACCGCTAGGAATTTTTTCAATAATATTTGGAGCCATGTGTACTTTATTATCCAGTACAATTGCGATCCTGCGATTGATATTTGCACCTGTAATTCTCGACCATTGCTTGGTACCGTCACTATTCATTTCTACAAGAACAACCGGTTGACCTGCAATATCGCTCCCGGTGCCGGAAATATTTTCTTTAGCATCAGAGATTACTCCGCCAGTCAATTCCGGCTCATCTTCTAAATGATAAAGCCTATAAATATTTATTTGATTTCCACTAGCGTCAGTCAATTCTTGAGCCTTATTACTCAAGGAAAATTTGCTTGACGTAGATTCAAGTAACTGTTCAAGTTCCGGTAATGCTAATATTTTGTTTACTGCGTAAACATTAGATTCAGGTACTCCAAGATCTCTGTCAAAATTTCTTAATAGTGATGAAAATGGACTTTCTTCAAACAATCGTTGATCAACGACAACGCTAGTATCTTCGCTTCCGGCTATTTCTTGTTCAGTGTCACCAAATAATTCGCTTACTGTTATTGTTTTATCATCACTTACCAGTTGTTCTATTTCATCTACTTGCGGTTTAGTTGGTTCAGATAAATTTTCTGCTAATTCAGTAATATCCTCATTTCCTTTAAGAACATTATCAATTCGAGTGAGCATATCTTGTGTGATTTCTGCATCTTTGACTAAATAAAATTCTAGCAGTGCAGTACTTTGCAATAAATCACGAGCTCTTTCTGAGTCCTGAATTCCGGCTAATTCAACAATAATACGTTGGCTACCTTGCTTCTGAATTGTTGGCTCGGCTACACCAAATTGGTCAACCCGGTTTTGAAGGATTTCGAGTACCCGATTTATTGCATCATCAGATTCATCACGAAGTTTACTAATTATCTCATTAGTTGAAGCACCGTATTCGTGAAAATATCGTGCTAATCGTAGATTATCTTCCTCGGATATACTAGTAAACAAATTAAAGAAGTCCGCATCAGGCTCATTCAGTCTATTTGTTACCTTATTTAGGGTGTTTTCTAAGTTTTTATCTTTATTAATTGCAAGACCGCTGATAAGAGTAGGTAAGTCGACTTCTAAGACAATATACATTCCACCCTTTAAATCAAGTCCCTGTTTAATTATCTTAGATTCAATTACCCTTAATTTCCCTTCCTCACGAAGTGTCTCTTTCTTATCTTCAGACATTTGCTGAAAAGAAATTGAAGGCCATAAAGCATACATTGCCCATGCAAGTATAATTGCAATTATAATATATCTTGGAGTTAGTTTTTTGTTCATTTAATTGTGAATTTTGTTACATAAAAAAGTCCGCAAATATACCCTAAATGCGGTTTGGCAGTCAATTTCTATTTATAATATAAAATTATATTACAATAACATTTCTCGGTCGGATTTCTTGAGACCTTTGACAACTAAATCATATGAATCATCAATCATTTTGTAAATTAATTTGTCAGGCAAACTACCATCAAGAATTACAGTATTCCAATGCTCTTTGTTCATGTGATAGCCGGGTATGATTGATTTATGTATTCCACGCAAGATCTGTGCCTCTTCAGGATCACATTTTAAATTTATACGCAGGGGAGTTCCATCTTCAGCAATAAGAGCATACATCTTGTTTATAACTTTAAATACTAAGGTAGATTCATCAAATGGATAGCCAGATGTAGTGCCTTTTATCCTAAGTAAATATTGATTTAACATTTTTATGTTCATTGATAATATTACACAGCTAAAAAGTAAGAAACCCACAAAATTGTGGGTTTCTTACTTTTATAAAAAATTGAAAAAATAACTTATTCTAAAACACCGGCTTCATTCATCATATAAAAGATGGCATCTCGTAAATCATCTTTAGAACAATCCATACATGTACCTTTTGGTGTCATGGTACCATACTCACCGGTAAAACCATCATATACGTGTTGTATAAGTACATTTAGGTCTTTAGTCCTATTATTTGTCCAACGAGTTTTATCAGTCAGCATTGCAGCTCCGCCAACACCATCTTTATGACAAATAAAACAAGCTTTATCAAATGTTGCTTTACCACTATCCAACATATCTTGAGTCGGAATCATGTAAGAATACGTTGGAGTTGTCTCTTGAGTTTTCTTTTCACCGCCACCACAGCCGATCATTATTGCAACTATTAAAATGGTCAGAATTTGTTTCATTATTATATCCTTTTAAATTTTTTCTAAAACTTGTGACAAATTTACATGTTTTTCATAATATTGGGACAATTCCAAGTTTAATTCCATTTTTGTATCTTCAGAACACCAAGCCGATTTAATACTGTTTTGAGCTAGATTATAAATATCGATTAAATCTAGATTGAACGTATCAGCTAAGGAAGTATATTCATTTTCTAGAGTTGTGCTGAACATTTTTGGATCATCAGTATTTATAGAAACTAACATTCCCTTTTTATAAAATCCATAAATAGGATGCTCTTTTAAAGATGAGACCGACGCTGTTCTCACATTAGATATGGGACACATCTCAACAGGAATTTGATTATCAATCAAATATTGAACTAATTCAGTATCTTTGTAAGCATTAGTGCCATGACCAATTCGATCTATATGCAAATCATGGATTGCTTGCCAAATATAATCAGGACCAGCCGCTTCACCGGCATGGCATGTTGTTTGAAATCCCAATGCTTTCGCTTTTTCATAAACTTCTATAAACAATTTTGGAGGATAATTGGCCTCATCACCTCCTAATCCAATACCTATTATTCCTTGATCTTTAACTTCTAATATCTGTTTTAATTGCGGAAGTTTGTTTTCTTCATCGCGTACAAGATCAGTAATTAGATTAATAGTGATTTTGTCAGAATGTTTATTTAGTCCTTTGCGAATAGCTATTGCGATTTGTTGTGGTTGAAGATTTGATCTTCTAAAATCTGTTGGAGAGAAGCATAGTTCAGCATAACGAATATTTTGACTAGCTAAATCTATAGCAACCTGTTCAGTGATATATTCGAAGTCTTCATATTCTTTTAGGAATTGATTTTTCCATGCCCATATATCAAGGAAATGGGAAAAATCAGTATAAGTAAACTTTTGTTGTAATTCAGATATAGTAATATAATCTTTTCCTTTATATTTTTCTATCAGAACTAACAGGGCATCTAGGGGAATGGCACCTTCTAAATGCAGATGGAGTTCAACTTTTGGAAGGTCTCTAATAAACGATTTTATATTTTTATTAGAGACCAACTGTTTTACAATTTAAATTATTAGTGAGTATCGTTATATTTCTTTAACACATCAATTACATAATCAATATCCGCTTCTGTATGATTCCCATTGACTTGAAATCTGATTTCTTCATCACCTTTTGGAACAACCGGAAAATTTAAACCTGTTGCCAAGACACCGTGTTCGGTTAAAAACTTTACCATATCAGCAGTTTTGGGTGTATCTCTAACCATTAACGGTACTACCGGATGATCTCCTTCAATTGTTTCATATCCATTTGCATGTAAACCTGCTTCAAATCGTTTTGTCATTTTACGAAGGTGTTTAAGTAACTCTAATCCTTCTGAACTATCTAATATCTCCAGTGACTTGAGAGCTGCAGCTGTTTCTCCAACTGTAATTGGATTGGAATATATATACATTGGTGCTGTTTGACGCAAGTATTCAGTAATTGCTTTTGATGTGACAACATAACCGCCATTTACGCCGAAACCCTTACCAAGTGTGCCGATGATAACATCAACGTTAGCGCCGCAATATTCCTCAGTGCCACGGCCGGTTGGTCCAAAACCACCTACTCCGTGAGAATCATCAATTATTGAGATAAGTCCCTCTTCGAATTGATCATCGTATTTCTCGCAAAGTTCAGCAAATTCTTTGAGAGGGGCATTGTCTCCACGCATACTAAAAATACCATCGGTAACGACTAATGCTCTCTTTGCTTTACCAGCCCATTCTTGCATTTTGGCTTCTAAATCAGCCATATCATTATGTTTATAAATTGCTTTACCTTGAGGGCGGGAGAGACGCATTGCCTGTATTATACAATTGTGATTTAATTCGTCGCTGATATAAACAGTTTCTTTTGTTGCTAGGGGCATCAATACACCTAAACTTGTAACATAAGCGGAACTGAAAATCATTCCGGATTCCTTACCGTGGAATTTTGCTAACTTTTCCTCAAGTTCTATATGATGTTTATAGGTTCCGCTAATAAAACGCACCGCACCGGGACCAACACCAAATTCTCTTGTGGCTTCTTCTTCAGCTTTCATTACTTCAGGATGCAAGGACATACCAAGATAAGAATTTGAATTCATTTTCACGAATTCTTTATTGCCATAGCCTTCAACAAAATAACGTACGCTTTTTCCCCCTTCAGCTGGTTTCATACCAGAGATTACCATCTCATCACCTTTTGCTGATCCTTTTGCTATTAATTCTGCAACTGCATCAGTTAAAATTCTATTTAGTTTTGTAATTGACATTAATTTCTCCGAAAATTATAATTTTTTGGATAACACTTCTATCATATCCTTGGTCATTGCTTCAAGATCATATTCAGGTTCCCACCCCCATTCTTCTTTAGCTGCAGAATCATTCATGCTATTCGGCCAAGTTTCTGCAATTGCTTTTTTTACAGGATCGACGTTGTAATCCATTGTGAATTCCGGGATGTGTTTTCTTATCGCTGCAGCGATGATTTCAGGATCGAAACTCATTGCTGTTACATTGAACGCATTGCGATGTTTTAGTTTTGCAGGATCTGCTTCCATTAGATCAATTCCGGCTTTGATTGCATCCGGCATGTACATCATATCAAGGAATGCTCCGGCTGGTAAGTTACATGTGTATTTTTTATGCTTGATTGCTTCATAATAAATCTCGACAGCATAATCGGTTGTTCCTCCGCCAGGTAAGGTTTCGTTTGATATAATACCGGGATATCGAACTCCTCGTGTGTCCACACCGAATCTTTTATAGTAATAATCACACAATAATTCACCTGACACTTTAGTTACACCATACATAGTGTTCGGTCGTTGTATAGTATCTTGTGGAGTGTTGTCTAGAGGAGTTGTAGGGCCAAAGGCACCGATGGAACTCGGTGTAAATACAGCGCAATTAAATTCACGAGCAACCTCTAAGACATTGTACAATCCGTTGATATTCACATTCCATGCTAAAACGGGATTTGCTTCGGCTACTGCCGATAGTATAGCAGCAAGGTGATATATAGTATCAATTTCATATTTTTTCAAAACGTTTGCAAGTGCTTCTGCATCTGTGCAATCAACTGTTTCAAAAGGACCTGAATCAAAGAGTTTATCGCTCGGTTTAGTTTTACGCCCACCGGCGATAACGTTATCGTTTCCATATTTTCCCCGGAGCGACATGGTTAATTCAGACCCAATTTGTCCTACAGCTCCTGTAACTAGAATTTTTTTCATTTACTTACCTATAATATTGATGTTAATTGAATTGATTTTTAAATAAAATTGTAATATAAGATAGTTTTATCTCAAATATTTAGACATGAAAATTAAATCAATTGATCAATCAATTTCAATTTTATAAGTTGGTATAATTATTATTATAACGAGCGCCTTTCCCGTTTAATAAGATCGGGGATTAGAAGGTTAAGTAGTATTCTGAGAGGGATCAAAATTATAAGAAAGACTCCTACTAATGCATTTATAACAAAATCAAATAATTCAGTATTATATTTATTAAAGTATTTCCAAAACGACAAGTGCGAACTAACAATCATTTTAATACGTTTTTGATATACACTTGCTCCACCTTTATGAGTTATAAATGAATTTGTATTATATTGCACATTATAGCCTGCATCCCAAATTCTTTTACATAGATCAACATCGCTAAAGAACATTGGGAATTGTTTATCAAGTAAACCAATTTTATCAATAATTTTCTTGGGAATTAATAAGGCCGCTCCTGCCGGTTGATCCACTAATCTAGTATTATTATGATCGAAATCGCCCATTTTCCAATAATTGAATTCCTTTGAATTTTTGAATAATTTACTTAATCCAATCGATTCATATAGGATATCTCGTCGACGTGGGAAACGTCTGCAAGAGTTTTGAATCCTTCCATCTGGAAAGCGTAATTGTGGGGCAATTGCTCCACAATTTTTGTTATCTTGTATTTCATTTAATAAATTTATAATTACGCTATCTGGAACAATAGTATCAGGATTGAGAAATAGTAGATATTCGCTATTTGCATTTTTAATACCCTGATTATTAGCTGTAGTATAACCAAAATTATCAGAATTTTGAATTATTGAAATATTTTTATTTTTAAGATTGGTAATAAGAGGAATTGTATTGTCATTGGAATTATTATCAATTACGATGATTTCAATATTTACCTGCATCAACTGAGGTGTTAGAGAATTAATACAACTAATAATTTCCTTTTCTGAATTATAAGTTACAATGATAATTGAGACAGAGATCATATATCAATTAAAAGATAGTAGAAAATAATTACTTCTTTTTAATATATTGTTTAAATGATTCTATTATTTCATCTTTATCAAATCTGCGTTCAATGCCTAGCCAAAATACGTTGGATTTCCGTTCTGAAAATGCTGGATCTGCCCACTCACGGAATTGATCATTTTGAATTTTTTCCCGCTCGTAATAAAAATTAAAGGTGAAACCGTTATAATTATATCGAATATCTAAACGATATTCCAGTTTAACTTCAGGCCAAAATCTATTATTCCCCCAAATATATAACCATGGATAGTCTGGCGAATTATATTCGTATTCATATTCAGGTATTTTATTGTCAATAACACCATGTCGTTCATAATTGAAAGAAGGAATTACCGTGAGCTTATCGCTCATATATCCAAAATAAAAGTAGAAATCATCTGAATCAGGTCCACTATGTGCACCCCAATGCCTGCCATCATATCCCCAATAGTCAAAATTCCATCTATCGTACCAATCAGCACTTTGTCGATCGTTCCAATATTTAGTTTTCATCAAATTTGCATATTCTATACCGCCAATTAAATTGGAATTATTAAAAAACCCATATTTTCGTAAACCGATTATGCTTGCACCGGTGTGGTCTGGCTGCCTTATAAAATCTGTTTTGTCCCAAGCATGATCATTCCTGCCGTACTCAACAAAAAGTACTAATCCTATTTTGGGAAATGTCATAGTAAGATACCCAACTAATGTTTGATCCCAGATATCCACAGATTTATCTTCAAGATATAAAGGTTCAAACGGAATTAGCATCGCTTCTTTACGAGTAATTGTTTCAGATGTGCGATTACTACCGGTAAGATATGAACGTGAAAATCCTAATGTTATAATTGGTTCAGAATAGTATGTAATGGATGATGTTATAGCAGTAAAAAACGGTCTTGCAGCATTATATTTTAATGAATCAGCAAAGATATATTTGAAATTAATTCCGAAATTTTTTATGCGTTGTTCTTGAATTGTACCAATCATCATGTGTGGAAAACCGGCTGTATTATTTGTCATATTAAGACTTGAGTGATATCCCAACCCCCACCACATATTTGCATTTGAGTAGCCAATTCCGAGACCATTATAGTGTAAATATATTTGTGCTTCACGAATACCGACTTTACGATATGGCTCATCGCCATGTGGGCGATTATCGTTTAATTTGGAAAATTTAGGTTCACGCCAGGGTTGATCAGTCTCAAAATTAAAAGAATCTAGTTGAGTGCTGTAATAATCTTGCCAAGAATCTGCATAGTCTTTATTTTGATTTGTGAAATAGTATGGTTCAAAACTAAATGATAGATACTTATTTGTGTAAGCAAATCGCAATCCTTGAAAGAACGACACCCCTTTGCCAATCCATCTATCAGAAGTATTTTCAAGATTTGGGGCATTATCATTAAAATATAATTCTGTACGGAAACCAATTGACCATGTCCCATATAATGTTGTATCAGTATGATTCAAAAAAGGTCTAATAAGGAAATTCTTAGATATATTTTGATCAGTAGTAAATGATTTATTCTCCTGCTCTAATAAATAGAATGGATCTGCTTGGGTAAATATTTGCGCATATAATTGAGAAAACATGAGAAATATAACTAGCAATGTGATTGTTCTATTATACATGGTTTTTAATGAAATTTAAAATGACATAAATATTCTTGTTTTATAATCATAAATATTGAATAGCAACTTACTAATTACTTGAAAAAGTTAATAGAAATAAGAAATTAATAAAATCAATTATTAATTGTTTAGAAAATCGTTAGTTAAAATATAATAGACATAAGTATTGTCGCTATTTGATTTTATTACATACCCTATACGGTTCAGTTCTTTTGAATCTATACCCCATATTTTAGGAATAACAATTAAATCATATTGATTTAAAGAACTGAAATCAAATTCTGTCTCCTTTCGAATAACATCGATATTATTTGCATATTGTCCGATATCTAAAATGATAAAAGTCAGATATTTATATGCTGTTAGAATATTAATATTTTCTGACGGGAAGGTTGTTTTTATGTCATATTTAATATCTGGAAAGTTTGTCCACCCAATTACACCTGTTCCATTAACATGTGTTTCGTAATTTCCATGTTTGAAGTTACCAGTAAATGCAGAAAATATTATAACTAAAAGCAAAATTCCACTTGTGAGAATATTTTTAGTATTAGTACGCATCCTATTTAATATTGAATTATCAATAGAAAATGTTGCTAGAACTGGTAGTAAGATTGTATAGCCCATATGCTTTGTTTCGAGTATCGTGTGAGCAGTTCCATAAATGAATGAACTGATTGGTAATATAAAACTAGCAATAGGAATTAATAATAAATATCGTACACTATTATGATTTTTGAACAATTTTATTGTTCCCCAAATTGCAGGAACTACAAATAAAATGGAATACTTATTGAAAATTTGTTTCATAATACTACTTAAATATGGAATAAAAGCCTTGAGTGAATACTGATACTGTGCTATACTCTCAGGAGTTGTAATAAATTCCCATGCTAATTTCCAAAATAGTTCTTTTGTGGGATATATTAACAAGTATCCCCAATATGTGTGTAAAGCTGTCAATACAAAGGCAAAACCTAGTATTATTGTATTATACAGGTTTTTATAATATAGTTGTTTGAGGAAAATGACGATAATAATGAATTCTGCACCGGATCGAAAAAAACTAGAAATAATTAGTAAAATTGTTCCATCAATTATTTTGTTTTTTGATATATAGTAAAGACCAAAGACAATAAATGGTATACTAAAGGCTGGATTATCACAATTTACAACGATTTTTGTCCATGGAATATTAATCAGAATTCCAACTAGTGCAAGTAACCATATCCCTTTTTCTCTATTTATCCAGAAAGTGATTGTTGTAATCATTAATGTATTCAACAATATTGCAAGGATTGTAAGTATGTAGAAACCGCCTGATAATTGGTATGTTATACCAAATAATAAAACCGACAATATTTTTGGATGAGCGCCACCATCAATCATCCCATACAAATCAGATCCAATTAATTTTTGATATTGTGATGCACTAATGAATGAATCACCATCCCAACCAAAACCTCTAAATGCTAAATAGATTGTATAGCACAATATGGAAACAAAAAATGTAATGATAAAAACTTTATTATTGTTATAATTAGTTCTAAGAAAAATGATCAAATGTTTACTTGTATATTTATTATTTTATATATCGATATATCAAACACTAGATGTAATTCTTTTTAAACCTAAGTTTGAAAAGAAAAATCAAATTTTTAAATCCATCTCTCCATTTATCAAGTTTTACTTCACCTATTCTTGGAGCATATCCAATATTTGTTTCAAAAAAATTGATATTTTTATGCTGTAAAGCCAATATTTTGATTTCCTGTGATAATGGCATTCCATCAGATTTTGGAAAAACATGGTTAAAAACATGATTTTTAAAAACCCACATTCCCGATTGTGAATCTTTTATTGAAGTGCCAAACAATACTTTTGTTACTATAGTTAATATTTTATTCCCTAATATATTACTAAAGTTCATTGCAGATTTATTTATTAGTGGAAAGCGTGAACAAGTTATAAAATCATAATTATGATCAAGCAAGATATCAATATTTTGTCTTACTTCATGTATTGGATAAGTATCATCCCCGTCCATAGTTACAACAATATCTTTAGAAACGTTAGAAAAACCACATTTATAGGCCGCTCCGTAACCGGGAGTCTTTTCTATCAGTACCGTACATCCAAATGATTTAGCAATATCTGCTGTGCCATCAGTAGAATTATTATCAACAATGATTACTTCATCAATGAATTTAGGTATTTTGGGTAAAAGCGTTTTTAGTCCGTCTTCTTCATTATAACATGGGATTATTAGCGCTATCGAATTATTATTAATCATTAGAATTTTCTTAATTTGTTCATAGAAATTAATGATTTAATGAGAACAAAAGAATTCCTTTTGTCAAGAATATCCAGAAAATATATATTTCAAATAATAAGATTTATACACTATATATAATTTTCAAATAACCATTATGCTAGTCGATATTTATCGTTTAGAAAAATGAAATTCTAAATTTGTATGGTTTTGAGATTACAATTGATATTAGTCCAGTTTGTTTGGAAGTCTCCTGAATAAGAATTTTTCGAAACTAAAGTTAGCATTTTAAACAACTATCTAAATTTTTTCTCAGAAATTTGGGATGATATTATATTATATGATAGCTTCGTATTATTATGCAAGATCTAATAACCAATTCTATTATGAGTTAGGATCATGACGAAATTCTTAATTTTTGGGCAATTTCCTTATCTACTGCTAATATGTGAGTATCACCCCTCCAAGATGCATAATAATTCCAATTAACTTCAAAAATCCCTGAAACAATTTCATATACTCCTGGTCTATTTATAATCCACAATTTTGAGTCAGTTATCTCGTTAGATAAAAAAATGATTTTATCTGCTTGATCTAATTGATTAACAATATTTATTGGTGTGTATCGCTCATCAATTAGAAAATATTTTGTAATTGAATCAGTCAAATAGTAATGTGTATTAGGATTATTATTTATATACGAGAGAATGTTTTCGTAATTATTTAGAATATTTTTTTGCTGAATAGAATTTGCAGTGTTTTTGATCCATAAAAAATTTATAAGTAAGAACACAGATATACACAGCAAAACTATTTTTTTCAAATAACCATTTTTTAAATAGTTGACTAACGTAATAATTCCTCTACTAGTTAGTAAAGATAGGAAAGGAAATAGTACTAATAGGTTCCTAACAAGCATAACTTTTTGTGTCGAAAAATATAAAAAATATAAGATAGGTACTAATAAAAACCAAATAGCCATTTTAGTATTATTTTTTATCAAATTAATTGACCCAATACAGAAAAATAAAAATAAAGTATATGCTATTACTGCATATTTTGAAAAAACAACAAAAGCAATATACTTATACATCAATAAAAAGTGTTGATATATCGAAGTGACGTCATATCCGCCATGACCACCATTCTTATAATGTCTAATTTCGGTAGTTACGTCGTGAATGAATTTTAATGGTTCTAAAACCATTCCAGGAGTAAAAATAATAAATGACATTATAAAGATTAGTAGTAGATAAAAATATTCACGGACAAGTAGAATAATGTTGAAATTGTTTTTTATATAATTTAAATATGCTGAATAAAAAAGCGGCAACAAAAAAATTCCGCCGGGATATTTTGTACTACACGTTAGGCCAACAAATATAGCCGCTATCCTTAATAAAGTTGTTGACAAATTCTTAGATTTAATTGACACAAACATTATCAACATTGATAAAATTCCAAATGTCATCATTAAACCATCAGGAGCTATCCATCTTGCATGATAATGTAATTCCCAAGATGAAAGTAAAATAGCAGAACCAATAAACGCTTCAAAATAGTTGTTTCTCCATAAACGTATCAGTAAAAATATTATTATAGAAGAAAAAAGTGTGAAAAAAAGAAATATACTTCTAATCCTAAACTTTATATTATTCTTGTCTGAGCGAGAATCCTGAATATTGCTAAAATCATAGGACTCATTTTTGAAAAACTCAGGTATGGTTCCAAGAAGAGCTAGATCGAATGAAGCTGAAGGATAATGATACCAGCGAGGTAATAAAAGTCCATCTGTTGCTGACCTTTTTATTGAGTTAGTGATTCTATGTTCATCCCAATGATATCCAAAGTCAATTCCTTTTATTCCTTGCAATAGAGAAAATATAAAAATAATTACTAGCAAGGATGAGGTTTTCCAATTATCGAAAATCAGTTTATTCATGATTACAATATTAAAAAATATTTTACTCCTTTTTGTAAAAATAGTTATCAATAATAATCAAATCAAATCTATTAATTTATGTGTCCGTTATTTTAATACAATTGAATCGAATATTATTGATAACACAATTCATAATACTTTACTATTTTTCTTTTATAAATTACTGTAAATAACTTACAAAATTTAACTACTGAGGAAAATAAATTAATTAGAAACACAATATATTATCGGATACAATTTGGTTAAAATATTTTTTTCTTGAGGTTCCCAACATATTCTTCATTGTAACAGGGGATTATTAAGGCAATAGAATTATTGTTTAACATTATTGCTACTCATATTATTGTTAGAAATTAATGATATGATAAGGATAATGGGATGGTTTTGGTTAACTTAATTATATTCTTTTGATTATAAAATAGATAAGAGGACTATTGTAATATTTATGCAATATATTTTAAAAAATATGCCTAACACTACATGAAAAGAGACTTATCTATTGATACTCTGAGGGGAGTAGTACTGTATATAATGGCTTTTGGGGGTCCACTTAAAGCAACAGTAAACCAGTCATTAGGATATGTAGCAGGTGTTGAAGGATTTGTATATTTATCTGGGATTGTATTCGGATTAGTGGTTAGTATAGATTTCCAAGATTTAATACAATTGTATTCTAAGGTTTACACAAGAGCTCTACTGATATATAAACATCACATGGCATTAGTCCTATTTGTTTTTTTTTGTTTCACTTGTCGTAAATAGTGTATTTATTGATAAGAGTTTTGGTCCAGAAGAATTTATTAATAATCCGATATCTACCATTTTATCTAGCTCGTTATTATTATTCCAACATGGATGTTAGACATACTACCTATGTTCATTGTGTATACACTGATTGGACCAATAATTATCTTTGGTTTAAATCGGAATAAGGAGCTATTAATAATTCTAATCAGTTTTTCATTTTGGCTATTAATGCAGATAAGTATCATAAAATTGAGTTTTTATAGTTTTATTGAATTATATTCATTTATTGATCTAGGATATTTCAATATTTTTGGATGGCAGATATTATTTGTTATAGGTGTTTGTTTTGGTTACAGAAAGTCAATAAATCGAAAAATACGATATTTTTATAGTTTACCAGTTGTAACAGTGATGTTACTTTTATTTATTCTACTTTTTTCTCTGAAACATGACTTTCTACAATTTAATTTTATTAATCTAAATTCAGCAGCTAGTGGACAAACCTTATCATGGTTAAGATTACTAAATTTTATGATAATTGCTTACTTAGTTGGTAGGTTAATAAAAATAGATATTCTGAGAAATATACCTGTACTTTCTTACCTTGGACAGCATTCATTACAAGTTTTTGTATTTCATGTATATATATTATATCTTATTAGACCTATTAAATGGAGGATTCAAGAGCTCGGAGATTTACCGATGATTATTTCTAGTATAATATTTCTACTGCTTTTATATATACTGGCATATTATCATAAGAATTATCGATTTGAGCGATTACGTTTTATAAAAATTAGTTTAAAATAATTTATTAATCTAATTCGTCTACATTTTTACCCAAACATAATCTGAGTATTGTATTCTCTTTGGTAATGAAGCTGTTTAGATTTCAATATATAAAATTTATCACAAAAAATATAAAATGACATGTATAAATATTTTCTAATTATAGCTATATAAAAATAATTAATTTAAACGTATATATTATATTGCAATGATTGATATATGTTCAAAAACGTAATTATAATAATTTTAATTTTGCTTTGTCCGATATTTCCATCCGGTGGATATGATCACGGTACATCAACTGGTAAGGGGCAATTAGAACTTGATTTTACTTGGAATCCATTTGATCTTATTGAATTTGGTCAAACATATATTGTAATTGGCTATGGATTAACTGACCGTCTAGATATCCATGGCTACTATTCCCACCAAACTGACCATCAAGATAATTATTATTATGGTCTATATTATCAATTTATTGATAAAAAATATTTGGATTTGGCTTCTGCAGTTGGGAAACGCCATTATACAGTCAGCAAAGAAGATGATTTATTTTTTCCACAATTGTTGTTCAATATAAAATTTAATAAGAAATTTACTGTTGGTGGTGCATTTGTAAATATCCAAAGAATGGCAAATAATACGATTAGTGCAAAAGGGACAGCTTTTGATATTGCGATGTACTTACCATTATCTGGTGTTGTCAAATTGCCAAAATTTGTTCATGAATTAAAATTAGCACTTGGAGTATTTAATCCGGGGGTTTTCGATCCAGATCATGGAGATTTCTTACCAACTTACAGTATAGATATTACTTTTAAGAAATTTTTTAATAATTAATAAGATTATCTATTTTTTAAACAAGCAGTTAAGACATTTTTAGCACTATCATAAGATCTATATGCACTTGCATCTTTCAAAAGCAATAAAATTATAGTTGAAAAGAATATATATGCATCAGCTTTTAGAATATTCCCTTCGTGATAGACTTTAGAATATAGTGACTCTAATTCCAATCTCTGTTTGGAGGTAAGATTGAATTTTCCTGCAACTTGAGTAATTCCTGTCATACCGGCTGGTGATTTAAACCTTTCTTGCCAAGTGTCTGGAAATCTCTTTTTAAGAATGGTAACGTTATTTTCAGGTAGTGGTCTATTCCCGACAAAACTCATGTGGTTAAATAATACATGAAATACTTGTAAAATTTCCACAAGTTGAGTTTTCTCTAAAAGTCTTCCAAATGGAGTATATACTTCTGAAACAATTGGTACATCTAGATACCCATCTTTCATATAATTTTCTTCAAGTTTCCATTTTGGGCTTTTGGCGTCTTTGACCATCGTTCTGAATTTTATTATATGTATTTTTTTCTGAAGTCCAACTATCCGTTCAGAAACATAGAAAATGGGTCTACCTTGAATAAAAAAAGATAATATTATGATTATAATTATAATTGGAAGGAAGATAATTAATGTAGTAATTGAAAATAGAATATCTTCAATTTTCTTAATGCTTCTATAAAAAAGTTGTTTTTTTGAGTTCATAAAAATATTATAACTAAATTATCATTAATTTATAATTGACTAAATCAATTCGATATCAAGCATATAAATATAAAAACATAAAAATTAATTACATATATTTTTGATTTAAAAAAAGGCATACAATAATAAATATGCCTTTCAATAATTGTTAGGATGTTAAAATGTTATTTTTTTAATATATTATTCTCGAAGTCACTTAGAATTTTATCTTTAGATAAATACTTTTCAGCATATTTACGTGCATTAGTACTTATGGTATTAAGTTGTGATTTATTTGTTAGTAGGTGATTAATAGCAGCATATAATTCATTTTCTGAATCAGGTGAAATTTGGTATCCCAGTTTATACATTTTGACCAATTGTGATAATTGTGTTTCCGGATTAGCAGAAATTATTGAAACGCCTCCAGCACTCAATATATTTGTTAATTTGGAAGGTAAAACATAGTCAGATATATTTTTGTCTTGTGTTACTAAATGAATATCTGCTAAAGTTAACAATGCACCTAAGTCTTCAATCGACTGTAATGGTAAAAATATTATATTAGTGATATTTCTTTGTTTAACATCATCTTTTAATCGTTTTTTAGATGCTCCATCACCTACTATTAGAAAAACAAAATTTTTATTATTGGATTGCATTCTTTCTGCTACATTTACAACATTATCTAAATTTTGTTTCTCACCTATATTACCCGAATATAATATGATCTTTTGATCACGTTTGATTAAAAATCGTTTTTCTAGATATTTATTATTAATAGTAGGATATATCTTTTCTGTATCAGCCCAATTGGGTAAAATATTAATTATTTCCTTATTGATACCTTTTTGTATTATTTGTTTTTTCATCATCGGAGAGATAGTTGTAATAATATCAAACCTTTTTAGTATAAACTTTTCAATTATTGTTATTATTTTATAAAAGATCCCTTTTTGTAATATATTTAGACTATATGCGGCGTCAATTTCAAGGTCTTGTATGTGTAGAATTGATGTAGATTTAGTCAGTTTTGAATAAAGTAGAGTTAATGGAGTTATAAAAAATGGGGGTTCAATTGATATAACAATATCAGGTTTCCAAGCAATGTTCTTAATGATAATTGGAATACTAGACATGGCAAAACTGAATAAATGAATTAAACGGGTAAATCCTTTTGGTTGTGATGGAACATAAATTGGGCATCGCCATGTTATATATGAATTAGCTTCTTTTTTATACCATACAATGCTTTGATTCAGTTTCCACTCAGGGTAATAGGAGGGAGCAGTAATAACTCTTATTTCGTGCCCTTGCTCGAACAGCCAATCGGTCATTTCGCCGGTATATTTACCGATACCGATCAAATCCGGCTTAAAGTGTAAACCATAAATCAGGATTTTCATATTAAATTATAGTATTGCCAGATTTACCGCGGTTTTATAGGTTTTGCTGGATTCCCGTAACAAATCATATTTGCCGGTAAATCTTTATTAACCGTGCTACGAAAGCCAACAACAGTACCATTTTCGATTGTTATGCCGGGTGCGATGAAAACATCTGACGCGATCCAAACCTCATTTTTGATATTAATCGGTTCTGCATATATATCAAAAGTAGATTTAGTATTGTCATGAGTTCCTGTACACAAATATGATTTTTGTGAGATTACGGAATTACTTCCGATGTCAATATTTGCCATATTGTACAAAGTAACATCATCCCCAATCCAAGATTTTTCGCCGACAGTCAGTTTCCAAGGATAAAGAATATTTACAGTAGGGCGAATCAATACATCATCCCCAATTATTGCACCAAATAACCTTAATAATAATCTACGCCAACCATACATAAATTGTGGCGATAAACGAAAAAGTGTACCCTGTATAATCCACCAAAATTGTACGAGGAATTTCGATTTACCTCTAAACCCTTTAGGGATTTTAAATGTTTTTAGATCCTGATACATAATTATTCAGTTTTTATTATAGTATTCATGTTGAATTGTTAAAACACGTTACTATCTAATTTTTAGAGGAAACAATATTTGCCCAATTTCATCGACCATATGTGTGAGAATAAATAAAGCAATAGCTGTATACTGCATAAACTCGCCATTTAACCAAATGAGTGCGATTGGTAATGCAAGTATTTTGAAATGCTTAAAAAATCTAACGTATAGCAGAATACATAATCCACCAAAAAGTCCAAGCTCGGCTAATAGTCCTGACAAAGCTGATGTTTCTGAGCCTACATGTATTAGTTTTATATTCGTAGCATAATGGCCTGCCCCTAGGAAGATATTATCTAAAAATAATTTCAATGATTCAATTACGAAATATGACCGCGCTTCCATTGATACATATGCCGGCGCAGAAACAGAAAATTTATCAGTTACCACTCTTAATAAATATAATGGAATTTCAAAATTACTGAATAATAATTTAATTGCTACAAGAATTACTATAGAACCAAATAAGAGGATACTGATAAACCGAATTTTATTTTTCCCCCAGAATAATTCATAAATTACTAAAAGGGATAAAAAAATGTAGACAGTAGTACTCATTGTAGTGAGACAAGCTATTATCAATATGAAAATGAACAATCTATTTTCAGCTTTATATGCAAGTAATGTTGCAATAATAAGATGAAACCCAAAAGCCCCCGGTTCCCAAAAAATCGATTGATTTCGTACAATAAAAAATTTTTGAACCGGCATAGACCAAATATAGTAGAAATGTGATAATTTTGGTTCTGCGACACCATAATATGGAATAAAGGAGGGTAATTCAAATAACAGTTCTGTGAAGAAAAAGAATAAAGAAATAAATGAAAAAATAACCATTAATTTTAGGTAATATGTAATTATTTTTTCTCGTATTTGTACTCCGAATAGGAATGTTAAAAATAGTATCACAATGTGAAAATATGTTATTTCATATGATTTGACCTGATTGAAAATGTCAATAATTATTGGGAAGAATATGAATAATAGTACAAGAATTAACCCAGGGTAATTTAAACTAAAACTATTTGGTCTAAATTTTTCACTATTAAGAGGACTCACTGGTATTAATATTTGGTAGAAAATAACAATTGTCATTGTGAGTATAGTTATAAACATTATTAGATTATAGCTGTATGCGTAGCGGAATAAAGAGCCGCTACCAATTAATAATCCAAAAGCTATGATATACAGCAAAGTATTTATAAATAAATTGTTATTAACTTTAAAACTCATTTTTTTTCAATAATTTTTTCAATAATTTCTACTAATTTTTGATTAAATTGCTTTTGATCCCAATCCTTACTTTTTTGATATCCTTTCTCGATTAAATTATTGATTAATATATCATCAGTCCATAATTTAAAAATTATGTCCGCAATTTCTTGATCCGAATTCGGATTAAATAATAAGCCAGCATCCCCAATTTGTTCTGGCATGCCATAAACATTTGATACTGCTACAGGACAACCACATGCAAATGCCTCTAATGGAGGAATATTTGTTGGTCCAAAAAATGTAGGCATAATTAAGGCACGCGCATTTGCGTATAGTCTCCTAACGTGATCATTTGAAACTTGACCTAGAAATAGGAACATATCTTGTAAGTCTAATTTTTTGATTAATTTTTTTAAAGAGGTATATCCATTTTTCGGTGAGCCTACAAAAACCATTTTCAATTCTGGCAAGGTTGCCTTTAATAGCGATATCGCCCTTACAAGAGCTTTATGGTTTTTGTGCTCCCAAAATTGAGCAGGGTAAAATAAGTATTTAGATGGTAATTTTAAATCTAACTTTATATCTTTTGTTGATTCATATATATATTGAGGAGCTATAAACGGTAAAATATGTACTTTAGGATTTGAAATTTTATATGATTCAATTAATTGTTGTCTTCCAAGCTTTGAATCAACTAAAATTCCATCGGCATTATCGCACATTCTGCGGTAATGTTTCTCTCTAAAGTTGTATTCTTTTTGAGATCCAGATTCAGGAAATTGCCGCTCATACCGATGCATTAAATCATGTATTGTACCCAATGCCGGTATTGGAAGGCTATATGACCAAATATCCTGTGAGGGAAAAACCCATAAATCACAATTTTGATCAACAATTGACTTTGAAAATGAATCAAAATATCTACTAGTATTCTTCCATAACCAAAGTGGAGAACGTATTTGAAACCATAATCTACTGAATATGGTTCGATCTATCTTAAGAGCAGATATCATTTCTTTCTGTAAATACGATTCCCAAAGGTAAGATGTATAAGCAATTACTGTACTAAATTGATCCTTTGGTAATGAACGAAATGCTTCAAGTATAGAAAGATTATATTGAAAAGTACCGCCAGCAATGACTGAATCTAGGTATAAGCCTATTTTCTTCATATCCGTTCGCAGATAAATGTCACATACCAACTATCAAAGCTGGGTTTGATTCCGGTCAACCATTCTTCTGAGTGTAATAGTTTTAGATTGTTTAAT
This sequence comes from uncultured bacterium, assembly GCA_964634215.1. Classification (GTDB taxonomy): domain Bacteria; phylum Fidelibacterota; class Marinisomatia; order Marinisomatales; family JAHJCW01; genus JAHJCW01. Next base: position 76,120 of record CAZWKR010000011.1, on the reverse strand, counting down.
TTTAAAAGTATTTCAATTTCTGGATTAAATAGATAACGCATTTTGTGTATTTCTTTGATATTCTCGGATTCACCGGTTTGTTTATTGGTGATTTTAATATCAAAGTGAACATCAACTTGATTTTTATCAGGACGACAGTTTGGCATCGCTTGGCGATTGATAATAATCTTATCATCTTCAAACATTTTATTACGTTTATAAGGTTTTTCTGATATTACTGCCGGTCCGTACCAGCAATCAAAAATAAAGATTCCACCTGGTTTTAGGTGTCTGAAAACAGTATCAAATGATTGATTAAGATCGCTATTAGATGTTTGATAGCTCACTACATGAAATAAAGATAATGCAACATCAAATGAATTATTATTAGAGTAGTTGCGAATATCACCAATATTAAAATTTAATAAATTAGAAATCGAATTTGGCAATGTTTTTATTCGCTCTTGGGCCACATTAATCATTTCCTGACTCTGATCAACTCCGGTAATATGATAACCTTTTTCAGCAAGATTTACAGCGTGTAATCCGGTTCCGCATCCTAACTCAAGCATATTACTTGTATTCGGGGCAAATTTATTGAGCAAAGAAATAATATAATTGACTTCTTTTTTGTAATCTTTTTGTTGATTTAGTAAGTCGTAGTATCGAGCGTAATTTGAAAATGTTTTCAATCAAATAATTCCAATAATATATCAGAAACAATATCGATTTGTTCATCGGTTATGGCTAAGCCGCTTGGGATATAGAAACCATTCCGAGATATATTTTCCGAAACTGGATGTGATTCACTTTGGAATAATCCCATTTTATGAAACACAGGTTGTTTATGCATCGGCCAAAAAAATGGACGGGTCCCTACATTTTTTGTTTTCAATATGTCCATTACTCTTGTTGCATCAGGATATTTCTCATCTAACAAAACAATGCCAAATACCCAAAATATATTTTCTGCATAGTCAGTTTTTAATTGCGGCAATTGTATACTAGATAAGTTTTTTAAATTATTCAAATAACGCATGCCGATTTCACGTTTACGGATAATATTCTTATCAAGCTGTTCTAATTGTGCAACACCGATTGCCGCTTGGATATTACTAAGTCTAAAGTTCCAACCAAGTTCTTGGTGTAAAAACCTTTGTTGTGGTTGAAAACATAAATTCCGTAATGAGTTGCATTTTTTTGCTAATTCTTCATTGTCGGTTACAACCATTCCACCTTCGCCTGTTGTAACATGTTTGTTTGGATAAAAACTAAATGTACTTATATCGCCAAAGCTGCCACATGGTTTATTATAATAAGTTTGTCCAATAACTTCAGCCGCATCTTCAATAATAAATAAATTATATTTTTCAGCTAATTGTAATAGGGGATTCATATCAACTGGTAAACCATAAATATGAACAATCATAATCGCTTTAGTTCTTTTTGTTATCTTTGCTTCAATTTGTTCGACGTCCATATTCCAAGTATCTTTATCGGCATCGATTAAGACCGGCATAGCACCTGTTCTAACAATCGCTGAAGCGCAGGAAATGATTGTAAATGTTGGCATAATGACTTCATCACCCGGACCAATTCCTAAAGCTGCAATGGCGACTTCTAGAGCAACTGACCCGTTGCAAACACTAATTCCATATTTACGATTAACTACATTGGCAAATTCCTTTTCAAACTTTTTAACAAATGGACCTTCGGATGAAATCCAAACTGTGTCTATGCATTCCTCTAAATATTTTTTTTCGTTACCGTTTAATAACGGTTCATTCACTGGTATAAAATCATACATTTTTGTTACCAATTATTATCTTTTTCGTATCCGCAAATGACTAATAAATTGTCGGACAATTTCTTGAATAAATCCTTATGTTGATTAGTAAAATGGTTTTTCCAGTCACCTGGAATTCCTTTGCGATAATGGTGTTTTATATCTTCGCTACCTTGTTGCCTACCGCTAATATTCTTAAAACTATATTTCTCCAGAAGAAATTTTCTATCCGCTGTAGATATATTAATATTGCAGTGATTTAATAAATCAGAGAATACATTATACTGTTTCGCTCCAAATATATCTTCAAACCTTATTAATTTGATATTTTTTGATTTTTGTGTAAACCATCCACTAAGCGTTTTCTTTGTGCCACCTGTAAAGGAACTAATGATGTCAGTTATGCCGTCATCTTGTGACATTGAATTTAATTTTTTTCTCATTTTTAGTATATATGGATGATAAGGATCATGTGAATATTTTAATGAGAAAAAATTTGATATTATCAAATCGCGTGGATCTCTAGTAATATAAAATGCTTTGTAATTATTTGGTTTATGCAATTTGTTGAATTCGGGATTGCGAATATATAGCGGACTTATGATTATATTTTTTGGTAGTTTTTTTAATTTTTGGAGTATAGCTTGATCTTCAGTTATAAAGTTGTTGGATGGATCATATAATAGTAATTTATTTTGTTGCCATATGATTTTATCGCTAAATATTTTTTTGAACCATCGGCTCCCGGATTTTTGAATACAACAATGATAAATTGTATTACTACGAGAGCGGTACAAATATCTATAATTCCATAAAAGTTTAGTAGGAATTCTTGCGGCCATCATTATTGAAGATTTAAACATTATTTAATTGTTGTTTCTTTTGAAAGTATCCCTTTAAATCTAGTCTTATCATTTTCACCAACATATGGTCCTTGTTTTATTTCGAACATTTCTATTTCCTCAAGAACTTCAAATCCATGACCACCTTTAATTAATAATATTACGTCATTTTGCGAAAGAATATAACTCTCTAAATAGTTTTGATTAGAATCATAAAAATCTACACGGATTTTTCCGGATTTAATAAATAATATTTCCTGAGTATATTCAACTTGTCTCGGAACAGGATTGTGCGCGTGAGGAATAATTGTTTTGCCTTTAGGATGCCTCATATATGCTAATTGTTGGGAAAAATCATCAGGCGTGAAAAAATGGATTCCGGGTTCATTAAATTTATTAGATATTATTATTGCGAGGAGATTATCCCCATCATATACTTTCTTTATCATCTTTTCCATAATAAAAATTGAATTATTTTATTGAAATATATCGGTTTAATTCTTAAGTAACTAAATAATTGTAGAATATTTTTTTTAAGAAAATTATCAGATACTTGTTTTAGAATTGAACGTCCTATTTTATTTTTACCATTATTAAAAGCCAATACAGAATTATTGATCAAATGATTTGTAAAAACCGCATCTCCACATAATTCTTTAATCTCGTTTTCGAACTTATTAATTATATATTGATAGCCTTCTACAGATGTGTCTGAATTTTTTGAAATGGTATTCCCATGAATATTATAAATAAATAATGGTTCTTGAATATGAATAAACCTACAGTATCTTGCTAATCGAATTGCCGTGTCCCATTCATGATATGATGGAGTATCTTCATCAAGATAGTTAATTTTTTCTAATGCTTGTCTTGAAGTTAAAATAGATGGAAAAAATGTACCCGATTTAGACAATAAATTTTTATAAACATTTTTTCCATTAATTATATCTAATTGCCAATATTTCTTTTTTTCGGAACTAATATCTTTTGTATAACAATTCCCGTGCACAACACTCCATTGGTCAAAATTGAATTCTTCAAGTGCCGATATTTGCTTTTCCATTTTATTTGATAACCATTCATCGTCGGAATCTAAAAAGGCTATCCAATCTGATTTTGCAGATTTTATACCGATATTTCTTGCAGTTTGAGCACCGGATTGCTTCTCAGTTTTAAGAATAATTATATTATCATTGAATTTATTAAGTTGTTTTAGTGTATTGTCGGTTGAACAATCATCTACAACTATTATTTCATTCACAGGGTATGATTGAGCCAAGACTGACTCAATACATGGAAGTATCGTATTGGCGCGGTTATAGGTGGGAATAGTTACAGAAATAGTGGGTTTTGAATCGATTGTCATATTACTTAAACAAAAGTTTTATTCCACCATTAATTTGACCGAATTTTAATACCGAAGGTCTAAAAATATCTATTAGCCAATTTTGCCATTTATAATTTTTACTAATCAGTTTTGGTGTGCATCTAAAAATGTTAACAAAAAATAATTTAATTGATCTAAAAAAATATTTTAGAATTAATTTAAAAGAAACACGTTCTTCATAGGTTAACCATGCATCACGACCACTAGCAAAACCACTTTTTATAAACCACCATGGAGATAATTTATAACGACTTACAAGATGATACATCACCCAATTGGGATCGTAACCAATTTCTATGCCTGAATTTCTCATGCGAATCTGTAAAAGTGTTTCTTCGCCATAAGCGACCTTATTACCACTCATCCCAAGATTTGTAGGGAAACCATCAAATTTATGAAGAACTGCTCTTTTGATTGCCATAATTCCTCCACTAATAAAATCTTCCTTGAGAGTACTAAATTCAGATAGCTTTCCACTATTAGAGGCATACCTATCTTGAAACCATTTTGGTTGACCATATTTATACCATGGAAGATATACACCACCAAAGCATTGGAACGGAGAGTTGTTAATGTTAGTAATTGCCTTCTTTACAAAATCATTTGGGACTTTTGCGTCGTCATCAAGGTAAACGATCCATTCTGTGGTCGCAGCATTCATTCCAGTATTTTTAGCATACCCTAATCCTTGTTTTGGTTCATTGATCACAGAGAGATTGTCGTACTGTTTTCTAAAACCATTTAAGATTTCTGTAGTATTATCTGTAGAGTTATTATTTACAATAATTACTTTATACTGATCAGTTGACACATTTTGTTGAAAGATAGTAGGTAGCGTCTCAGATAGTAAATGCCCTCGATTGAATGTACAGATTATAACTGTTAGGTCAGATTTCAACTTGCTCTATTTCTTTGTATCAAACTATAAAAATATAATTTTGGGAAGTGATATGCTAAATATAATTTCTTTAATCTTGCTTTATAAAAATTAACTGAAGATTGCCAATTTGCTAATGTGTTGAGTTTTAAGAAAACATCGCGAGATACTTTTTTCTTGTCAATCTGCGTTAATTGAAATTTTGCTAAATATTGGCTATATAATTGTACTAGAATTTTAAAAATATCTGAAATCAAATGACTATCCTGAATTTTTGGAGTTTTGTCAGATACCTTTCTAATCTCTCTTATCATTTCTAAATCTAAGTTACTGTTATTCAGCAAATGATTTATATTTTTGTTCATTATTTGCAGTACACAATCTCTTGTTTCAGTTGGTACTTTCAGTGCTAATTGTCCTCCCCAAACTCTTTTTTGTTGGAGTACTTCCGGTATATTTGCTACATTGGCGATACGACTTATCCGCGACCAAAGATCATAGTCTTCTGCTTCCGGTGATTGATAGTAACCTGCTTGTTTTACAATATCGTTTCTCATCATTACCGAAGAGTGAGCAAAGCTTGTACCAAAAAGTAAATTCCAACCTAGATATCCATTTGAATCATGTGTATACCAAATTTTTAATATTTTTCCATCATCATCAATGATGTCAACCCAAGATCCCAACAGACCAACATTAGGATTCTCTTCCATAAATGTTACTTGACGCTCAAAGCGATTTGGTAATGCGACGTCATCAGCGTCCATACGAGCAAGGTATTTCCCTTTTGCATTCTTGATTGCAGTATTTGCAGCTGTAGTTTGTTTTTGATTGATCTTATGAGTGATAATTTTTACTCTAGTATCATTTCTGGCAAATTTTGCTAATAATTGTGGAGTACTATCAGTAGATGCATCATCAGTAATGATAAACTCAAAATCCTTGAAAGATTGGTTTAAGATACTGTTTATACATTCAGTTAAATGATCTTCACCATTATAAACTGGAAGTATAACACTTACTATTGGAATATTATCTTTCACAATCATCTTAAAATTAGTTTTCTGTAGAAGAACCGTACAAATTTGTATAATCCCATTGTCTTTAGAAGACTCATGATTCTGAGGATTAATGAATTTTTATTATTATTTGAATTGCTATAAGAATTTGGATTTATCGGATAATCGAGCAATTCAGACCATAATTTATTAATTATTCTATTGTATGCAATATGATTGGGACTAGTACGGAATTCGGAAGGTGTCGATAATAATATGTATATTAATTTTCTACAGTTATACGGACTAAATTCTTCGACAGCGATATCTAACTCTGAATTAAACATCGGCGCCCATTGTCCAAATCTTATCTCCCAATAAAATAATTTTTCAATATTTATATTATATTTTTTTGAATACCAATTTGATTGCTCAAGCCATTTAGATATTGTTTTAACAGCAAACTTATTATTATGAAAATATAATAATCTAGCAAGATTTTTAGCAGTTACCTTATCAACTGTAGGATGCAATTCTTTGATTAGGGGACTAACATTACCACTTATTATTAATTTGTTTTCAAATTGTGAGAAATAATTATAATACTGTAGTTTCTTTTTATCAGATTGAACCATAAATACATTATTGGTATTTATTTTGTCAAAGTCATTATTGTATTCTGAACAATCAATTATATTAAAATTCAAATTGTTATTCGATGCTATTTGTTTTGGAATTACTATATCTTCATGAGTACTGTCCATGTTGGGTAGTTTATGAACAAAATAAAAATTGTTATTTTTAAAAGAGCTACTCGCAGCTAACAATACTCGTGTATCCCAACCCGCTGTTATTATTTGTGCTGTTTTATGTCGATGGTTTGCAGCTTTAATTAATTCTACTAATATTTGGCTACCTTGGTCAACCGCTTCATCAATGGGAACAGTCTCTATTTTTTCAGAAGGCCAATACCTTGAGGATGAATGATTTACTAAATCTAAGTCGTGATTTGGCAGGAGATGATAAATGTCCTCATATAGTGATTCCGCTCCGACCATACAACGTTCATTTAATTCAAATGCTGTAGATTCGAGAAATGAATGCAAATCTTTATCTTCCTTTTTCCCCTTACCCAATAATTCTGCTAGGATATGTGGTTGTGCAGAACACCAAATTTCAGAATTTTGATTACAATAAAAAATTTGTCTCAGACCTGCAGGATCATGCAAAAGTTTTGATTCATTTTTATTTGTATATATTAAAATCCATCTGCCGGCATAACGATAAGTTGCTTTAGTAACATCATTAAACGATTTACTGTTTTTGGCAATATCATGTAAGATATCATCATTGTTTGCTCTGTAATTCTCTGAGTCAAACATGAATCCTAATAGCGCTAATTCTGCGTCATTATTTTTTACTGTGGTGACAGTTAGATCGGGATGTGCAGTAATATATAAACTTTTACCAACTTTTATTCTATACCAAGTTTTAAAACGATCTACAAATCTTGGTCCAATAAAATATTGGCGACGATACAGTAAATTATCGTCTATTTTTGGTGTGTTTACTTTAGTCAATAAAAATTAGATTAATGGAGTAACTAGATTTAATTGATATGATTATTCAGTATTACTGATAATCATATCAACGATTGCAAGCAACCAAATGTGGTGTGTCATTTCAACAATATTATAGATATTTGAGTCAACCCAAAGATTAATATCTCCCATGTCTCGCAGAGGGTTTTGTGGAGACATTCCCGAGAATGTGATGATAGGTAGTTCAAATTCTTTTGCTTTAGTGGCGGCATTTATTACATTTAATGATTGACCGCTTGCACTGATTAGTACAACGATATCATTAGAATTATGATACAATTCAATTGCTTTCGCAATCCAATTTTCATAACCATAATCATTGGCTAAAGTTGTGATTAAATCATATTCATTGAACGTAACTGATCGTATGCCAGCATTTTTTGTAATGTCTACAGCCACGTGGCTTGCCATTGCAGCACTTCCGCCATTTCCTGCCAAAATTACTTTTCCACCTTTTTTTGATGTATCCTGAAATAATGTTTTTATTTTAATTAAATCATCTATACTGGAAGAATCGTGAATTAACGAATCATAAGTTTTTAAATAATTAGTAAGATATTCTTTAGAAGAATGCATTTACAATCCTATTCCTATATTATTTCGATTTCTCAAATGTTGCACCGTCTTTGAGAAACATTTGTACTGTTTCTTTAGAATAGGGATGGACAATCATTCCGTCAATAAATTTAGGAATTACGGTTACAATATGTGCACCGGCTTCTAGCCATTCAATGATATTAACAACTTCCCTTGTTGAGCCGACTATTATTTTCGCAGGTAATTCAAAATCATCAAGAAGTTGTCGCAAACGGGCAACTTCCTCTCGTGAATCATAACCCATATTATTAACTCTACCACCAAAAATTGAAACATAAGTTGCACCTGCCATTGCAGCTAAAAAACATTGTTGTGCACTCATCATCGCAGTTGCGTTGATTCTTACGTCGTGTGTTTTCTCTAGTTCATGAATTACTTGTAGGTTATCTAATTCACCATTTGGACCATGGATAGTGATCTTTACATTTATATTGTCAGCCCATTTAGAAAATTCGATTCCCTGTCTAATCATATCTTTTGGATCATTATTTGTAACTTCAACCGATAGGGGATAAGGATGAATCAAATTAGCGATTTCGATTGATTGTTTTTTTACACCATCCATACCACCGGTAATCCCATCTTGGACCATTATTGTTGGATTAGTTGTAACACCTCGAATAATACCCATGGAATGATACTTTTTTATTACGTTAATTTTACCTGTGTCTAAAAATATAGCCATTATAATTCTCCTTTATTTAACGCTTTCCCACTTCATCTCGAATTTTTGGAGTTTGGGATGTGATACAATTAAATGCCAAACCACTGCCTGAAATCCTTCTGTTTGAGGTGTAATGGTTGCACTATTAAATGACGGTATTATTGCACACGCATCAGCGATTTGTGCTGTGTAACCACCATCACGTCCAACAATTCCGCAAACTTTTGCTCCGACTTCTTTAGCCAATTGTAATGATTTAACAATGTTTAAACTAATATCTTTTTCTGCGTTTCCACCACCGACCGAAAACACAAAAACCATATCATTTTTATTTAAGTTGCTGATTTTCAACCAATTTACATATGCGGTTCCCCAACCATCATCATTTACGCGGGCTGTTAGTTCAGAGACATTGTCGGTTGGAGCATAAGCTTCTATTCCGCATATTTTCCTAAAATCATTTACCGCATGCGATGCATGTCCTGCTCCGCCGCCTACACCTAATATGAACAATCTTCTGTTATTATCTCTAATGTTGCCCAATAACTCAATCATTTTATTTACGGCGTCTTTATCAATTGAATCTATTATTTTGTGTGCTTCGTCTAAATATTTATCAATATAATCCATTTGTTAAATTCCATTTTTTATTAGAGTAACAGTTTCTGTTAAACTATTTACTCTAATACTATCCTTTAAATCTCGATTATAATCTTTATCGAGGAGAATCATTGAGATATCGGCATTTTTTGCAGCTTCAACATCTTTCCAAGTATCACCAATCATAAATGATTCATTAAAATTTAAATTATATTTTTTTTGAGCAGCAAAAAACAATCCAGGAGCGGGTTTGCGGCAACCGGTATCATTGTTATCATCGTGTGTACAGTAAAAAACATCATCAACATTAAGTTCTTCAAATAATAAATTAGTCATTTTATCTAATTCAGATTGTTCTAGTTTGCCGCGCGAAATATCGGGTTGGTTTGAAATTACGATAGCAAGATATCCTATTTTATGTACACGATCTATGGTTTTACTTGCATCGTCAACTAATTGAAAATCTTCATAATTTTGTGGAGAAAAATATGACCCATCTCTTTGAACTAATTGATTTAATACTCCGTCTCGATCAAAAAATACCGCCTTCTGCTTATGCTCAGTTTCCGGCAAGCGAATAATCCATAAAATTTACGAGGACTTTCGTCCCTTCATAATCAAAATCAAATCGCATTTCCTTCAACCCGGTTTCTAGCATAGTCTTGCGAAGTTTATCCTGGTTCTCTTCACAATAGAACAAGAAAAATCCACCACCGCCTGCTCCGGTAATTTTACCACCTAAGGCACCATTCTTTTTTGCTATTTGATAGATTTCATCAAAATGCGGATTTGTAATACCTTTGGCGAGCCGTTTTTTATACTTCCAATGCTCATCAAACATATGTCCAAGTTCTGTAATGTTACCACTTTCAACAATATCTAATATCTTATAACCCGATTCTTTTATATAATGAAGAGATTCTAATACTTGTTTCTCATTTGATTCTGTTGACTTACTTTGACGAGCAAGTATCCCAACATTTTTTCGCTGTACGCCGGTGTAAAAAGAAAGTAAATTTCGATTTAATCCTTCAATTGTCGTGTTTGATATTTTTGCACGTTTTACCGTTACTTCTCCCGTTTTATCAATTTCCAATACTGAAAAACCACCAAATGTTGCGAGGTATTGATCTTGTTTTCCCATCGGTTTATTTAACCGGTACATTTCTATATCACAAGCTTCTTCAGCTAGATCATGTAATGGGATATAGTCACGCTTCATAGTATGGAGGGCGTTTAACAATCCAACAGTATAACTGCTTGAGCTGCCCAAACCGCTTCCTGCCGGAATATCTGCCATTGAAACAACATCGATAGAGTTGGTAATATTTAGTTTGGTAAGACATTCACGGGCTATATCATGTTTAAGATCTGAAAGTTTTTCGACTGTTTCGGATATATTGTATTTTAGGCGGATTAAATGATCGGCAAAAGGTCTTTTAACAGTGATGAACATATATTTGTTTAGGGCAAAGCTGAAGATAAAACCACCATGCTTCTCATAATATGATGGTAAATCGGTGCCGCCTCCGCCTAATGTTATACGGAAAGGTGTTCTAGTTATTATCATTTATTATCACTTTTATATAAAAATTTAGCTTCGGGTATGTCATCTAACCAATATGCATTGCTATTTACCGGAAAATTATAAATTTTACCAATCATATTAGGGTCGCGGGCTTGGTGATATTTTATGAAAATATTTTGATTCCCATTAATCTGATCAACACCAAGAATTTCAATTTTACCGGTAAAATGGGTCATAATCAGCTTAACCCGTTTAGCTAATCCGTTCAATCCTTTAGTCGCATTTAAAAATATTTCATTAGTTACTGTTAGAGATGTTCTAAAGTGATTTGCTGCTTTAATAAACTTACATTGAAAATGGTAATACGGTGTGATGCCCGCTTCAGCCAATTTGTTAAATAAGGTTTTTAAAACAGCTACCTCATCATTTATATTTTTTAACATTACTGATTGATTTGTCAAAATAGCACCGGCTTTTGTTAAGGCATCCGCTGCCTCTCTTGCAGCATCTGTTATTTCATTAGGATGATTGAAATGATTAACAATGTAAATACGCTTATCAGCTTCTGAAACTTGCTTAAACAATTCTAATAAAGAAGGATCGCTTAATATTCTGCTTGGTAGAAAAGATAATGCTCTTGACCCAAATCTTATTATTTTTATATGGTCAAGTTCACGAATACTTAAAAGAAATTTACGCAATTGATTTGTTTTAATAATTAGCGGATCACCTCCGGTAATCAATATATTATTCAATTTTTTGTGCTCAGCAATATATTTTAATGCATTATCAAAGTTTCTAACTATTTCTTCATTTTTAATTTCAGGATTGAAAAGTCTTTTCCGAAAACAGTATCTACAATAAGAAAAACAAGCTGATATTGGTAAAATTAAAGCTGTAGATGGATATTTAGATTGTACGCCCACTTCCTTTGTACTTGCAGATTCTCCACTTACATCAAGGGAACCAGTCCTATCCAATTCTTCTAAAGAAGGTAATATAGATAATAATAGAGGATCTTTTGGATTATCCCAATCAATTAGTTTTGCATAATGAGGTGTAATGGCAAACGGAAATTCATGATGAATTTGTTTAATATTTTCAAGATCTTCTTGCTGTATTGCTCCCATTTCTACTAATTGTTCTGGTTTGCGAATAGAGCCTTTTAATTCATCTTGCCATTTCATATTATCCCTTAATTAAACAAAAAATATCATTCAAGATACAATATATTTGTGATTTAAACTGAAGCATTTTTAATTTTTTCAGCTATTTGCATTGCATATAGTGCTTCATTATTTTTGGATAGATCATTTTCAATTACACGGTTGTGAAAATCCTGACACTCGGTTTCCCAAGTATTATCACCAATAAATTCGTATGTTTTTTCTTTTGGAACACCTGATGGGTATACCCTTTCATAGTGAATTGTTTTTTGGATTCCCCATTTTGTCAGACTTTCAACTATTACAGATCCTTCACTTCCGGTAACTTCGAGTTTAAACTCATTCTTCCATCTTACTAAACTAAAATGAGTGCTGCCAATCATCGAATCCGATTGCAATAAAACAAAACCATTATCATCTCGACCTTGAATTTCATACTCAAAATTTTGAATAGTACTGGCGATTGGATTAATCTTTCCCATAAACATTTTAGCTAAGTAAATATTATGAATTCCCATGTCTAGCAGCGCCCCAACTTTATTATTATTTGTAACAACACTGCCATTTACGTAAGTACATTTAAAAAAGTATGGTTTTCCGATTTTTTCATCTTCAATTAGTAATTTTGCTTTTTGTAAACCTTCGTCATAACGAATGTTAAATCCAATATGTAATACAAGAGAGTTATCATTTGCTAAATTAGTTATTTTTTCTGTTTGCGATATTTTATCACCGAGTGGCTTTTCACATAAAATATGTTTCCCCGCATTCAAACCATCCTCAATAATTTTTAATGAAGGATGTGTGGTTGCCGAAACTATGAAAGCATTAATAGAACTATCTGTAAGATATTTTTGATAATTATCAGATATTGGGTATTTATAATTTTCTTGTAAATATTGTTTTTGTTTCGGATTTGTTTCAACTAGTCCAATAATTTCAATTTCAGGAATATTTTGAATTGCGCTAATTCGTTTTACACCGATATTTCCGCATCCGATTATGACTGTCTTCATAATTATAAATCTATTTTCCTATCTTTAGGTACAATTCGTCGCATTTTATAAATATCAGTATCAATAATTTTATCTTTTTGATTTGCTATAATTTCCCAATTATCCCAAATTGCACTAATAACTCTACCATTTAGTTCCTTCCTATTTTGGCTAGCAATAAATAATGCAAGTTCTGGGGCTTTATCAATCGGATCACCACCGGTATTAAGACGATTTTGCAAGTCCAGCCAATTTCTTTCTCCAATTGATCTTTTATCTATTTTTAATTGGTCTTCAAACATTTTTGTATTAACAGCACCAGGAGATATGGCAGTAACATTAATATTATATTCTTCTAATTCGAGAGAGAAATTTTCGGTAAGTCTAACTATTGCCGCCTTACTTGCACTGTAAGCATCGTAATGGGGTAGGGGACCTAATCCTCCACCGCCGGATAAATTAATGATGATTCCATATTTTTGTGATTTCATATAAGGAATAACGGCTTTTGAACAAAACACTGTTCCGCCGATATTAATTTTTAATGTATCAAAAAATTCTTTTCCATCAATTTGTGCAATTTCCCCTGTAGGACCGATAATGGCAGCATTATTAACAAGTATATCAATTTTACCAAATGCTACAATAGTCTGTTGAACCATTGATGAAACTTCATTTTCATTTCCAATATCGGTTTGGTATGTACTAACATCAACCGAGAATTGGTTTTTTATTGACTTAGCAGCTTTCTCTAGCTCGGATTTCGTCCGAGATGCCAACATTAAATTGCATCCTTCTTGGGCAAATCGCTCTGCGATGGCTTTTCCAATACCGCGACTTCCACCTGTAATAATTGCTACTTTATCTTTAATCAAATTACTTATAGTTTAATCCAACGTTTACCATCAATAATTGTGATATTATTATTTGGAACAATATGATGAAGTCCATCTGGATACTGACTTGCCAAATTTGGAAGCAATTCACCAATAAATATTTCCTTAAAATCTTCTTTAGATAGGGTAACGATTTTGTAAAAAATTGTACTACCACCATAGGTTTTGGTGCAATTCTGGGCGGGACGAATTAGCTGCCCATTGTATTCAAATATGGCTCCTGCGGGTCTTGTCATTTTTTGGAATATTTTTACCGGATTTTTTATATGTGAGTTCCATGGTCCCTCTAAATTATCAGAATAAAAAAGATACAATTTACTTGAATCGTTGTCTTTTTGATTGGCAATAAACATCCACCAGAGGTCATTATATCTAATTATTGTTGGATCAATTCCAGGGAAATCTTGTAATATGGTTGTTTTTTTGATCCATTTATCAGGGAATGATACCGCTTCATACAAAACAACTTCACCTGTAGAGCATTGTTCGGGAATACAATAATATTTACTATCATATTCTAACATGAACGGATATGACAAATGAAATCCAGTATCAATTATAGGTTTTACATTTGAAAAAGTAATAAAGTCCTTTGTTTCAATATAAGAAATTCGTCCTTTTTCTTCCTTGTAAGAGTAATCTTCAAAAAAAATGTATGATGTATCCTCCTTTTTAACAAGAAATGGGTCGGCATAAAATCGATTTGGTGGAGGTTCAATCCATTTTATATCAGGAAGATCCAATGAATTAATTAATTTTTGAACAGAATTATTAATAATTCCGATAGCCCATAATTCACGATTAGTATCCGATCGTTTAGTAAAAATCGATTTTAATCTATTTATACTAGTAATATAAAAATATTTAATTGTCTGCAAATTGTTCGGCGCAGTATAAATTGGAGCTGTACTGGTCTTTGATTTAATAAAAATACTATCATCTTGCTTGGATAAAATGTTCCTACATACAATTGAAGGCCATTTTGTAGTTCCCCAGAACAATTGGTTCTTATTTTTTGTATATGATGATAAATCAGTTTTAAACTGATTTTTATAAATGACACTACCGTCATCAAGTTTATCCGTTAATTTTTGCAGGATAGCCCCGCTCCACGGATCTTCATTGAAAATCTCCCAAAAACCGGGTGGCCCACCACGATATTTCATGTAATCACCATGATGAAATGACCAAACACCGTATGTTGGAACTTTCAGTATTTCTCCTCGAATTATATTAAATCCGAATCGTAGTATTATATCGAGGTTGTAAGATTTGATGTTGTCAATATCAGGCTTTGTAAAATATTGAGAATATTTACCCTTTCTATCTGTTCGACAATAAATCATATCAACATTAATTAATTCATCACCCATCGATATTTGCCGGTCACAATCTGCCGTGTAGTGCTTGTTGATAAATCGTTGATATCTATTCCAAAGTGGATTTCTAAGATTGCGTAAATATCGTCGGTAGGTCATTAATATTGGGCGTAAAGTTTTTTTAATGATATTTTGATGTCGATCTCTGAAAATGTTATTATTCCGAATTGGTTCAATTCTGTCCGCATTACCAATTAACAATTCCAACGACACACCATTAGTATTAATTAGATGGCGGATAGTTTCTACCTCCCAAGCAGAAAAATTGAGACCATTGCACATAATACCAACGCGTAGTGTTTCGTTTGTAGTTTCTTTAATTGCTGCTTTCATTATGCAAATATGCGGTGCTATTCCTCGTGTCCAAGTTTTTTCATCAACTCTCCCGTAATCCCAAAAAAGAATTCATAATCTTTTTCATTAAAATGGTTTTTATGGTCGCCTGATTTTCCTTTCCTAAAAAAATATGGTTGATATTTTTTCTTGGCAATTCTGTGTAGATAAATGGCATTAAGCCGATTGTATAATTTATTACTTGATAAATATTTGGGCGGAGCTTTTCTTGTCATTGTTGTGATCTTTTTTGGTGGAGAAACTTCAATGAAATTTGCAATTTTATTAATTGTACCCTCAAAATCACTTTTATAATCTTCAAAACATAGATGAAGTACATCATTATTGTTGAGCCAGCTTTCGACATGGTATTTCCAATACTCAACACGATTTAATGTCCCCGCATAAGTACTAAAGTCGAAATTGTTTTTCATCCGAATGAACTCCGAAAATGATAAATCAGCAATTTCCGGCATAAATTTTTTGCCATAATAAAATAAAGATGTCATTACATCTCTACCATCGCGGTGGACATAAATTAATTTCGAATTATCAAATAATTTATTAATAAATGCCATTTTCTGTGGATCATTATCATAGAAGCGATTTACATCAGCGCTTGTATGAGTAAAAAAAATGTGCGGTGAATCCCAGATATTCTTTTTAAACTCATCTAACGAGATCATAGCTTCCTTATAATGGTTAGTAATGAAGTCTAATGTCATAAATTTATGCGATCGAGACTCAATACGATAAGATGGGAAATTGTTGCGAATTGAGTCCATTGTCAGGTGTGTACCTGAACGCCTATGTGATATTACAACTATATTTTTATACTTCAACTTTCTTTCCCAATTCGTATATAATTAATATCAGTATCATTTTCGAATGAATAAATATTCCAGCCATCAAAAATGACAGGTTTATCTGTCATTGCCTGTAAGAAGTCTAGTTTTGACAAAGTTTTAAATTCTTGCCAGGGAGTTGCAATAAAGCAAATTTTAGCCCCGGAAAGACACTCTTTAGCCGAATCAGCAAATTGTATTTTATCAAAATCGGTAATTTCTTTTTTTGCTTCCTCCATTCCTGCCGGATCGTAAATAGATAGTTGAACATCTTTCTTGATCAATGCGTTAATAATTGATATTGCCGCGGATTCCTCAACTAATTGTGTGTCTGTTTTATAAGACAAACCTAAAATTGATAATTTATTAGTTTTGTATTCCTTCATTAAAGCT
Organism: uncultured bacterium; assembly: GCA_964634215.1. Taxonomy (GTDB): domain Bacteria; phylum Fidelibacterota; class Marinisomatia; order Marinisomatales; family JAHJCW01; genus JAHJCW01. The sequence continues at coordinate 59,254 of CAZWKR010000011.1, read as the reverse complement.
AATAGTTTATTAGGAATACGCTCATTGCGATGGTAATCATTAATTTGATCAGTTCTCACAGACAGGGGAGTATTGCAGCCGAATTTTTCAGCTGCTTTCGCGAAAGCGCGATTATCTCTGGGAAAACACGGTCCTCCATAACTCAAGCCACCTTTTAAATATTTTCTACCAATTCGAGGATCATCGCCTAGAGCATCTGTGACCTGATCGACATTACCGCCAGGCATATTTTCACAAATTTCTGCTAAGGTGTTAGCAAATGTTATTTTCAAAGTACAATATGAATTCAGAGCAATTTTTGTTAATTCCGCATTGTAAAAATTCATTCTATGTATATTGGGATTGTTGTCTATCAAGTTACGATGAATATTTTCTAATGTGTCTCCGGCTTTTTTATCGGATTCTCCGATTAATATCATTTCGGGGTTTAAAAAATCCCTCACTACACTGCCAAGTGCAATAAAATCAGGATTATAACATAATCCAAAATCTACTGAGCATTTTTTCCCGGAAGTTCTTTCTAAAAGTTCTTGAATTAACTTCATATCCCCCGGTAAAACGGTACTTGTAATAATTATCGTATGATACGAATCTTTAGAGCGCAAAATACTACCAATTTCTGCTGCAACAGCTTCTACAAAATTAGTAGAAAAAGTACCATCCATTGTGCTTGGAGTAGGTACAATTACAAAACTAACATCAGAATTTCTTACCGCATGTTCTGTATCGCTTGTAGCGGAAATATTATCTTTATATTTACCAATTAATTCATTTACTCCCGGTTCATATATAGGAGACTCACCTTTATTTACAGTATCAACAGATAGTTTATTTACATCCATGCCAATTACTTGCCACTCTTTAGAAGCAAAACAAGCGAGCATTGTGCAACCGAGTTTACCTAATCCAAATACTGATAATCTTTCTTTCATGTATTAACTCTTTCAATTTTATGTTAATTAATTTTTTAGATTCTCTAATATTGTCCAATCTTGAGGAATACGAATTATTGATCCATTCTTAACAGGATCTCTATACCACCATTTTGGTGATATAATTATTTTCCCTTGATAATTATTTAACCAGGCTGCCCACCAACTAAAAGTACTATTTGCAATAATTTGATGTTTACAGTTACAAATAAGGTTAAAATGCTCATAATCAGGACCGTTATTGTCGATAAAAGTTGTTGGTAAAACAAATTTCAAATTATTATTTACCCAATCAATATCATCGGAAAATACAAATAATTCCGGATTTTTAAGTTTTTCTTTCATGATATTGACACCATCATAATAATACTTATCTGTACTGTAAGGTTGGTCAGCTACGGCTGCAGGTCGGCTAAGCAAATCGCCTCTTCTAATATGTATTGCAATGCTATTAGATTGTTTAATTTTATTTAAAAAAGATTTATTTTCAACAGATAATTTATTTTTTAAAATGAATTCTTCTTTTATCAGGTTACGGTATTCTTCAAATAAGTCATCCATTTGCCAAACACCAGAGAGATAAACATTTTTCAAATTTTGAATTTTATTTATATCGAATTCAGATTCGGTAATTGTGCTATAAGTAAAATGATTTAACACTGGATATTTTTTTACTCTTTTTAGAAATGAATTGTTATTTAATCTATATGATATGCTTAAGAAGAGAGGATTGAGTATATTTTCCTTAACATTAAATTTATCCAATAAATAGGTTCTTTTTGTAGCTGCGTTTGGATTGCTTTCTTCTTCATATTTATGATAGTTATGGTACCAAGATAAATCTAATTTAAATTTATGATTTAGTTTTATAGAAAGAGATCGAACAAAAGCATATTGAAATAATTGGTTTCCTATCCCACCGGTGATTCGGGCAATTAGCATTATGGTATATTAATTAAAAAGGGATTTATATTAATTTTGCGGTTGCGCAAAGATGCCAACCCATTGTTTTTTCCATCCGCCTAAAAAGTGGATTTGGTAGAATTCGAAAATACCATACTTTTTTATATTCGTATTTTTTGTATTCGGGGATAGTATATGGAAATATATGGTCAACAAACATACTATTAACAACAAGTCCCTTTAGAAAATCATGGATGGATTTTTTTGTGTAGGAATAAGTTACCGGGCTGCCAGTTTGTGCTTCGGAATATTTGGCAATTAGTTGATCCTTTTTCCAAAATTGTCCTTTTCCATATTTAAATATTATCCACCATGTTTTATAAGAATTTCTATTGTAAACCATTATCTTGAAATTGCTGTCTTTATCCATATATTTTTTTAATTCTGAAATTGCTTTTTCAGGATGAGGGGTATGGTGAATAACTCCAAATGAGTATATTAAGTCATACTTTTCAACCGGTACGGTTTCCGATAAACTTTCTGCATCAGCATGATAAAATTTAATTGGTAGATCAAATACTTTTGCGCGCTGTTTAGCGATTTTTAAAGATTCTTCAGAATATTCAATTGCAGTAACATGAGCTCCCGCTCGCGCGAAGTTGATAGTATCTGTTCCAATCCCACAGCCTATTTCAAGTACTTTTTTGCCTTTCCATTTAGGAAAATCGGCAAAGCCGGGGATATGTGGTTCGACAAAGTATTTGCGTATTTCAACATCATTAAAATATTCTTTACTTCCAATCTTCTTCGAAGAGTGTCGAATATTACAGGGACGGGAATTCCAATAATCTCGTACAGTAGTTTTATCAACTTTTGAAAAATCAGTCATAATTTTATTCGTTAGCTTCCTTTACTTGTTGTGCAATCCAATTATATGTTTTAACCATTCCATCCCTCAAGGGCACAGATGGTTTCCAATCTAATTTTTCACCAATTAAATTATTATCGGAATTGCGACCACGCACGCCAAGCGGACCTGGAATATGTTTAATTGTAAGATGTTTATCTGCAATGTCCATTGCCAACTCAGCTAACTGATTGATCGTTACCATTTCCTCTGAGCCAATATTCACGGGACCAGTAAAATCTGAATCCATTAAGCGTCGCATTCCTTCTAAACATTCATCAATATATAAAAATGAACGTGTTTGTTTACCATCACCCCACATTTCAATTTGACTGTTATCTTGAGTTTCTGCAACTTTTCTACACATCGCAGCAGGTGCTTTTTCTCGTCCACCGGTCCAAGTACCTTCTGGTCCAAAGATGTTATGAAACCGGGCAATATTTACATCTAATCCATAGTTTCGTTGATAAGATAAAAATAAACGTTCGCTAAATAATTTTTCCCAACCGTATTCACTATCAGGAGCAGCGGGATAGGCAGAATCTTCCGAGCATTTAGGATTATCGGGGTCCATTTGATTATATTCTGGATAAATGCAAGCCGATGACGAATAAAATATTTTTTTTATTCCAGCTTTTACACCGTAATATGCCATATTTAAATTTATTTGTGCAGAATTGTGCATCACATCGGCATCGTGTTCACCGGTAAAAATATAGCCAGCGCCACCCATATCCGCAGCTAATTGATATACTTCGTCAAACGGACGATCCAAAATATTTTGTACAACGGTTTGATCTCGCAAGTCACCTATTACAAAATCATTGGCAGCACTATCACCAAATTCCGGATATTTTAAATCTACTCCCCTAACCCAAAATCCTTCTTTTTTAAGTTTTTTTGCTAAATGGCTGCCAATGAATCCTCCGGCACCACACACTAAAGCAGTTTTGTTAGTCGTCATTTTGTTTCCTTAATTAATTATTAATTCCTTTTAGAACTTTTTCGTACTCAAGGGTGATTTTCCCCCAAGTTAATCTATTTTGCCAATTCTTTTTACCCTTTTCCCCTAACTGTTTCCTTTTTTTTGGGTCATTCGCCAGCTTCATAATTTCATCAGCTAACGTCTGTGGTTTCACCGTCGTGCGATTGTTGTCGTCGATAGAGGCAGGACATAGAATTCCACCCTGTGTCCATTCAATTATTTCTTTCGAATTTCCAACTGGTACTGTTAAAAATGGTAATCCGGCTGCAGTTGATTCAAATAATACTAATGGTGAATACTCAATATTAGAAGCGAATACAAAAAGATCAGAATTCAGAAATGCTTGTATAACATCCTGTCGTGGTAAATCAGTAATAAGAATTTTTTTATTTGAATTTTTGGTATTTACTTCCTTTGCAATGTCAATCCAATCTCGCTTTGATGATTTTTCACTTAATCTAAACTTATGTAATAATTCACGGTAAATGCGTTTTAACATTGATCTAGGCCCCATTTTCAAATATTGTTTTATTAGTACACTACTTTTTAGCTTTGGTATAATTGATGGTTGATTGCCATTCAATATTAAAGTGGCCGGTTGATTAAAATTTGCATTCTGAAATGCTTGAGCTAATTCATAGTGCCCTTTCCCTCCCGTAAATGTTCCGACAGTCAGTATAACAAAAGAATTATTATCAATATTTAGTCGTTCACGAAAATCAAATTCTTTTGGAACAGAGAACTCAATTTCACTTGCACCATTTGGAATAATAGAAAAATTGGTTATGTTATGACGACGAGCAAAGTTTATATCACGGTAATCAGATGCATAAAAAATAAGATGATCAAAGTGATGTAATATTTCTGGCATTAATCTGTAATATTCCGCGTAATGTGGATTGTATAATGCAGAAAAACCACAGGGTATAAATACTTTGCGAGTTTTAATTTTATTTAAAATTGGTATTAGTGCATCGATTGTCCAACCTTGTGCAGCCTTTATTAATATTACGTCAAAATCTCCACTCAGAATAAAATTTTGATAATCATTTACTTTGCCCTTCAATCCGTGGACATAACTCCCCATAATGTTGAATTCTGCTATATTAACACCATTATAATTATTCGCTTGGCGACTTTGCATTTCTGATGTAGCAACAGTTACAGTATGTCCTAACTTAACTAATCGCTCAGCGATTTCCTTAAGAACAATTTGTTGACCACCAACACTCGGGTAATAATAATCAGTTCCGATTAAAATGTGCATACAGTATTAGGTAGGAAATTTTATCAAAGCTGTGATGATACTTCGATTAATTTTTCGGAAATGATATTTGCTACAAATTTAGAACCGGTGTCGTTATAATGCATAACATCGTATATATATTCTTTTTCCTGTGGTACTAATTTTGCTAAATCAATTAAGAGGATTTCGTTATCTTTGGCAACGTTTCTAGTGATATCATTAAATGTATCAAATTCTTGCTTGAATGTTTCATATGCAATTCCAGCATTTAGTATAGGTGCCATGCTTTCAACAATAAAGTCATCAGGACTTTCTTTATAGCGACTGGCCTGTGTCATTAATACAGGTGTAATTCCATGTGTTTTGCAGGCAGTAACTAACATTTGTAAAGCCCAATTAAATTCTTTTTGCATAAAATCAAAATCACGTTCTTTAATCATATGGCGGCGTCCTTCCCACTCATCCCATGGTTTTGTTGGTTTAGATGGGTTAAGGATATTTTCTTTTATCAAAAATAATTTTTTGTAAATATTAGGATACATCATTCGCAAAAGACTTTTGAAATGCCATAAAAAAGTTTCTTTTGATATTTTGGGAAAATAATCATTAATTGTAATAAGTTCGGAGCGCGGAGTTCCAACTGGCCAGTATGAATGGTCATATGCTAAAATTGAATAATCGTTAATCGCATGCATAATTACAACAATATCAGGTTCCATTGGCATAATTTTATTGAGCAAAATATCTAACGAATGAATGGAACTGTTCCCTGCAGCACCGGCATTATAAGAATTAATTAATTTGCCGGTTTCTTCTTCCATAATTTGACTAACTAAATACGGAAATCGGACACTTTCAGAGACATACATACATTCGGTAGTTGAACCACCGATAAAAACAATTTTATGTACTGGATCATCATAATTATTATGTGGAAGAATGAAACCATTATCGTCAATACGAAACGAATAATCCTGATCAATTAAATTATCAGTCTTAGCTAAGTAATGTTCAGTAGGATTGATTATTTTGCTCAATCCAGGGTGATGTTCTCTTAGTCTAATTGCTCGAACTGTTTCCGGTCCTTTGGATAGTTCGGGCGGACGGATGTACAGTATTAAACGGTCAACAATAAATAGTGAAATAAAAAGAACTATGATAATAATAAGAAAACCGGTTTTCTTTGGATTCTGAGAAATCCAACTTGATTTTAAATGATTATTTTTTAATTTTGTATTCATCGGTTTAGCTACGTAGGTTAAAATTATTTATTGTTTCATTATAAATATTTATAAGTTTAGGAACTATTTTTTCTTCCGCCAAATCTTTACTTCGCTCTTTTGCAGCGTATTCAATATCCGCTTTATTTCTCTTGTCAAGATTCAGGACTGTCTCAAGTTGTTTTAGTAATCCTTCTTTGTCATCTCGATTACAAAGAAATCCACTTTTTTCATGAGTAATTAATTGATCAAAACTTGCCCCTTGTGTACCGACGACTATTTTCCCTAGAGTCATCCCTTCAATTAGTGTATTTGGTAAATTGTCCACCCTTGAGGGAAGTATAATTGCCTCTGCTTTTCTAATTATTGGAAATAATTGATGATGTGGTAAAACCCCCAGATAAATTGTGCGCCCACGATATTTGCCTGATTGATGCCATACATAATTCATCATAGGTTTACCGTTGTAAAAGTCATCTTTGCCTACAAATACAAAATATAGATCTTTATATTTTGTGAATAACTCGGGCAATATTTCTGCAATTGTTTTTACACCTTTTAATAGTCCGATAGATCCAATGAATAAAAAATATTTTTTTGATTGAAGTGCATCGTGATAAACAGAATCGTCTTCTGCTACTCTCAGAGGTATAAATGGCCATTCAATCACTTGAACATTTCTATTAATTTTTTTCTCAAGTAATTTTGCAGCTACCACACTTGGACCGATTATTTTATCAGTCTTTTGGAATGACTTATTTTCTAACTCTTCAAGTAAAAACATTTTATTATTGTTTGCACCATCTTCTAAAAGTCCTTGAAGACTAGATATCCTGACGATGCTTGGAATATTTTTTGGTCTGAAAAATCCTGTTGCCGCAAAACTAGTATGTTCCACAATATCAATAGGAGTTGTTTTATGAATCTCTAATAGCCGTTTATTGTAAAGTCTGCTTTGTCGCATCCATCGAATTGCAGGAACATACTTCCTAATGAATTTTATTTTTTGTAAAAAATTAACCCAACGACTATTTACGTCAACCCGATAAACCGGAATACCTTCATGCTCTATTAATTCATTTGTGTTTGATCTAACTATTACCAATGGATCATGTCCCTGATCTTTTAAGGATTGAGTAGCCCTGTATAATGATGTAGCAATACCGCCATGTCCATGAATTGATTTGTAACCCGGTTCAGAAACATATTCAAATGTTATAAATGCAACTCTCAAGATATTACCATTCCTTAAATAAAATTATACTATTTCCCATTGTCCTGTTTCATGTATGATTGATCTTAACGGTTGGGTAGAGTGACGTTGGTTAATGACATTAAATATTATGGCATTTCCGACGTGATCCTCCAAACGATCTAAATAATTACCTAACCATATATCTACTGTATATGAATTTTCAATAAGCTTAAGTTCTGGAATAGTCATACGAACCGTGGCTTTAGAATTTAAATGTTGTGTGATAATATTGCTATCTTGACTACGAATTTGGTAAACCATATTTGCTTGCGGATCTTCTATTAGAAAACTTATTACAAATCCATTATCAGTAATATTTTCAATATCGACTTCAATAGTGATAGGATCGTAAATTTTAAATACAGAACATATCTTACAATTTTTATCAAGAGTTCTAATAGCAGTTGCTCTTAAATCACCAAATGACTTACGAGGTCCCTGCCAGTTTCTTAAGTCGCTTTCACCTTCGAGTACTGTATCAGCATCTGGTTTAAGATAATGACCGACTACTTCATTTGTTTTACCATCGAGTATTATTTCACCATCCTCAAGTAGAATTGTTCGAGAACATAAGTTTTGAATGGTATGCATATTATGACTTACAAATATTACTGTTCGTCCCGATTTTGCTGTTTCGCTCATTTTACCCAGACATTTTTTTTGAAATGCTGCATCACCTACAGCGAGGACTTCATCGACAATTAGAACTTCGGGATTAAGATGAGCAGCTACCGCAAATGCTAATCTAACGTACATACCGGAGGAATATCTTTTAACAGGTGTATCAATAAACTTACCAACCTCTGAGAATTCGACTATATCATCAAAATTTTTATTGATTTCACTCTTCGTCATTCCAAGAATAGTTCCGTTTAAATAAATATTCTCGCGACCAGATAATTCGCGATGAAAACCGGTACCAATTTCTAATAGACTTGCAACTCTGCCGTAAACTGTAGCCTGACCGCTCGTTGGTTCAACAATCCTAGACAATATTTTTAATAATGTGCTTTTACCGGCTCCATTTTTACCAATTATTCCTAATATTTCGCCATTATTAATTTCAAATGATAAATTCTTAATTGCCCAAATAATATCTTGAGCATCCTCATCATAAAATTTACTTAGTTTCTGTACTCGGCGGAAATTTGACATAGGAGATTTTATCCATGATATTACTCCAGCTAAAATACTATCATGCATCTCTTCTTTAACACCGATTCGATAGCGTTTGCTCAAATTTTCAACTTTTATTATTTTATCGTTCATCTATTATGCTACATCTGCAAATATGCGTTCTTTTCTTTTAAAATAATATGCGCCAGATGCAAATATTATAATAGCTGAAATTGCACCAATTCCGATTAAATCCCAAGGCATTGCGTTTTGACCAAGTATAGCTGCACGGAATCCTTCGATTACACCATACATCGGATAAATTGCTAAGTAAATTCTATAAGATTCAGGTAACCACGATATTGGATATATTACAGGTGCAGCATACATTAATATTTGCACAAGAAACTGAACTCCATATGGAATGTCTCGATATTGAATAGCCAATGCAGACATCCACATTCCTAATCCAGTAGCTGTTAAAATCATTAGAATCATTAGAATTGGTAAGTATAAAATTGCAATTGAAACTGCATAACCATAATATATCATTAAAACAAAGACTATGCTTAATGCTATAGTAAAGTCTACTAATACTGCAATACATGGTACAAATGGCAAGATAAGTCTAGGAAAATATACTTTTGTAAATATACCGGCACCAGTAATAAGGCTACTTGTGGAACGAGTTAAAGAAGTGGAAAAATATTCCCATGGAACAAGTCCAGCATATACGAATAACGGATAGGGGATACCATCACTTGGGATTTTAGCAAGTCTGCCGAAAACAATGCTAAATACTATCATCTTAATAAACGGTCTGAGAATTGCCCATGAAAACCCAAGGACAGTTTGTTTGTATAATGCTTTTACATCTCTTAGTATTAAAAAATAAATCAGATCTTTATATTCCTTAATTTCTTTCCAATCTAATAATTGCCAACCTGATTTAGGTTTAATTATTACTTTATATAATGGGGTAGAGAAATTATTATTCATTTATAATTTTCTAAGAACCATTTGTATGTTTTTTCAATACCCTCTCTAAGAGATATTTTTTCACGCCAACCGAATTCATGCAATCTGGTAACATCAAGCATTTTTTTATATACGCCATCCGGTTTTGATTCGTCGTAGACGATTTCTCCAGTGTACTGAGTAATTTCTGCAACTAAATTTGCCAAACCTGCTATTGTTATATCTCTACCGGTACCGATGTTGATATGCGAAATACTTTGCGAATAAATATCTTCGGCATTTAAAGAAATCAGAAGTTCAACACAAGCATTTGCCATATCTTGGACATATAAAAATTCCCTATAAACCTTGCCTGTACCCCATACCGTAACTGTTGTCGATTTTTGGCTCTTTGCTTCGTGAAATTTCCGAACTAAAGCTGGTAAAACATGAGATGTTTGTAAATTAAAATTATCATGCGGACCGTATAAATTTGTGGGCATTACAGAGAAAAAATTATCTCCGTATTGACGATAATAATTTTCACACAATTTAATACCTGTAATTTTAGCGATAGCATATGGTTCATTAGTTGGTTCTAAAACATTAGTTAATAAGTATTCTTCCTTTAAAGGTTGCGGTGCATTTTTAGGATAAATGCATGAAGAGCCAAGAAACAGTAATTTCTCTATACCAATTTGATGAGCTGCATGAATAATGTTAGTCTCAATCATTATATTATCATATAAAAATTCTGCTCTATGTATATTATTAGCAACAATACCACCAACTTTTGCTGCTGCTACAATGACAATATTTGGGTTTTCTTGATTAATGAATTTTTCAACATCTTCTTGACGACGTAAATCAAGTTCAGAAAGGGATCGTATGATAATATTTTTATATCCTTTTGTATAGAGTTCATGCATAATAGCTGAACCAACCATACCATCATGACCTGCTATATAGATTTTTGAATCATGATTCATAGAGATTAAATTAAATTGAGATATTGTAAATTATAAATACTTGATTAAAAACCACGTATCTGAACTTTTTCCCAGTCAGCATTTGCCATTATTTTGGCTAATTCTTCGAATTTCACTTTCGGTTCCCATCCAAATGTTTCTTTTGCTTTAGACGAGTCACCAATTAGTAAATCTACTTCCGTTGGTCTAAAATAACGTGGATTAATGGCTACAAGTGTTTTTCCAGTTTTAATTTCAACCCCCCTTTCGTTAACACCTTCTCCCGTCCATTCTAAATCCATTTCAAGTTCCTTAAACGTTATATCAGCAAATTCACGTATTGTATGCGTTTCACCTGTTGCAAGAACAAAATCATTTGCCTTGTCTAATTGGATCATTTGCCACATTCCTTCAACATATTCGGGAGCATAACCCCAGTCACGCTTTGCATTAAGATTCCCCAACGTGAGTTTATCTTGAATTCCAAATTTAATTCGAGCTGCTGCCTGCGTTATTTTTCTTGTGACAAATGTACCGCCCCTTCTTGGTGATTCGTGATTAAAAAGAATTCCATTACATGCAAATAAATTATATGCTTCTCGATAGTTGATAATTATCCAATAACCATATAATTTAGCAACTCCATAAGGTGATCGGGGATAAAATGGTGTTTTTTCATTTTGAGGAACTTCCTGGACTTTGCCGTATAATTCGCTTGTTGAAGCTTGGTAGAATTTTGATTGAATTCCCGTTTCTTTGATAGCATCTAAAAATCTGAGAGTACCCATTGCATCAACTTCCGCGGTGTATTCTGGAATTTCAAAAGAGACTTTTACATGACTTTGTGCACCAAGATTATATATCTCGTCAGGTTCTATCTTCTCTAAAAGACGATTAAGATTACTGGAATCAGTAAGGTCCCCATAATGCAAAAAAAGCGATTGATCCATTATGTTTGGATCATTAAATAAATGATCAATTCTTCCTGTATTAAATGAGCTACTTCGACGGATCATACCATGAACTTCATATCCTTTTTCTAACAGAAATTCTACTAAATACGATCCATCTTGCCCAGTAATTCCGGTAATTAGTGCTTTTTTATTCATAATATAAAATTTTAATAATATTATTTTAGTTTAATGTTAGAAATTCGTTTTAAATCTTTTTTTAAAAAATATTTGGCACTTTTTAACTTTTCCGCCTCTTCGGGATTACGCGTTGAAAAATATTCAATAATGAATACTATAAATAATGCAAAGAATAGTCCGGAAAATCCTCCTAAAATGAATGAAGATTTTTTTGGTTCATTACTAATTCTAAGCGGTAAAGATGGAGAATCTAGCACTTGGACAAAAGATGATTTCTGTACTACTTCAATTTTTGCGAGTTCAAGTTGCTGCTTTAGAGTTAAAAAAATAGCTTGCTGTATTTCTACATCTCTTTGCAGGCGTCCAAGTATCAACATTAATGACGGACTAGTACCAATATTGCGGTTCGTTTCACGAAAATCCTTGAGGTTTTCTTCTAGTCTTTCTAGTTCGCTTTGGGCAATATCAATTTGTTGCTCAATATATTTTTTCTTTTCAACCACCTTTTGATTTTTAAATTCACGCTGAAGTTTGTCTAATTCTTCTAGGACAGCTTCGGCCAATTCTTTTGAAAACTGTGGTTCATCTGTTGTAACATTTAATATTAAGAAAGGTGTCTCTGGGGCGAATTCAATCATAGAACCTATTCTCCCAGAGGTTCGCATAATTAATGTATCCATCCCGACTGTAGGAGTATCAGAACCATACGTGAATATTGCTATCAAAGGCAGTTTTTGTTCGAATTTTTGAGTGTAAAATTCTTTTTGAAGTAATTTTGCAGCAAATGTTTTACTAGCAGCAATTTGTGGATAAAGCGCAGAAGATGAGATGTCAAAATTTATATTTGATCTTGTATTAATACCAAATTGACTAGCAATACTAGATAGTGCTGAACCGGAGTAATTTTCAGGTGGAATAAACAAAACAGAGCTTGAAGTATATTCCGGCTGAAAGTTATGTCGAACATAAATTATGGTAATAAATACTGCAAGAATCGTTGTTAATAAAATTAATTTTAGATGTTTAGCAATTACTAATAGAATGTCGGCTAATGAACTTTTTGGACTAGTGTATTCGGCTATATTTTTATTGGGCATGGTATTATTTATAGTTTTGGTATAATAAGTATAAAGTCGCAATTGAAGTTGCGGTAGAAGCAGTGGTATTTAAGAATTGTGTTATATTAAATGGAGGTTTTGTTTTCTTCTTATATACATATATTGTCGAACCATCTAGAATGGGGGGGGATACAGGTATAAGTGATAATAAATAATTCTTTTTTAAACGGACGTCTCCATTTGCATAAGTAACAACTATTCGTTTTTTATCAGCGTCATGAGAAAACCCCCCAGCACGCTCAATATAATATCGCATAGATTCTCCATTTACATGTTGTACTAATCCTTCTCTCTGTACTCGGCCGTAAATCTTTACAATTCCAGGAGCTTGTGGTATATATACACTATCTCCTTGTGCAATAAACATGTCAAACCCTGTTAAAACAACCTGAATAGAATCGCGATACATTTGTAATCCATCAACATAAGCATTAGTAGCGAATCCACCCGCTCTGGCTATAATATCATCCAATGTTTCTTCTTTCTTCTGAATTGTATATTTTCCTGGTACATTTACTTGTCCACTTATCGTGACATATTTATATTCAGCAAACCCTTTATTCTCACGTACCATAATAATGTCCCCATTATTTAAAAGAATATTTTGCTCAGATTGGCCTTCGAGTAATTTGTTGAGATTAATTGATATTCGTTTTGGATAAACGCTGTTCGGTATTTGTCTAAGTACTTCCGCTTCTTTTGTATACATAGATTCAAGAAATGTTTTGTCATCAAGACCACCGGCAATTTTAAATAAGTCTAATACTCTCATTGAATCTTCATATGCATAGTTGCCTGGTGTTTTAACTTGACCAAGAATAGATACTTCACGTGTGACTTCGGGAACCGATAGTACTCGAATCCTGGTTAAGTCGCTGGCAATTTCATTGATTGTATCTTGAATGTTGATGTAAGATACTCTATATGCATAATCTTCACTTGTTCTTTGCTCACGTGGTAGTAACTTATAAATTTCAATGCTTGCTTGTGCTTTTTGTGTTAGTCCCCCTGCACGAAGTATTAGCTCTTTAATAAGTTCATCCTTTTTTGTTTCATATATCCCCGGACGTAACACTTCGCCTTCTATTGAGACAAAACTTTGTCTAATAGGTACAAAAACAACATCACCATTGATAAGTCGAATATTTTGTGAGGTATTACCTTCTATTACCATTTCATAAAAATCGAATTTAGTGATTATTTCGCCATCTCTAATGACTTGAATATTTCGTAGACTACCAATATTCTTTATACCACCAACTTGCAATAATGCAGTTGTTATGTCAGAATATGGATGAATAGCATGGATTCCTGGGTTGAAAACCTCGCCGACAAATGATATATTTATCGATTTTAATTGACCTAGAGTTATGCTTAAGAATGTGGACGGATTTTTACCTATGATGGTGGAATAGACTTCACTAAATTTTTCTTTCAGTAAATATTCGACCGCAGTAATATTCATTCCTGTTAGATTTATTTGTCCAATACCATCAACAAATATATCACCATCACGATTTATCATATGACGAGATCTCAGTTGTGTTGCCCCCCAAATTGAAATACTTAATTGATCTCCAGGTCCAAGACGATAATTTGTTGGGATCGGAATATTGTCAAAAATGGCAATTTTATCTCGATCATTAAAATAATTATATCCAAAATATAAAGGGCCTTCTTTAGTTTCAGCAGTATCTAGTAAAACTTCAAGTACGCCAAGCGAATCTAACATTAATAATTCTGTCTCTGTATAGTCGGTGAAGTAGAAATCTGTGCTTTGAGTTGGTGTTTTTTGTTGAGTAGCGTCATTTAAAGAATAAGAGGATAGTTGCGGGTATTGCTTTAGAAGCTCTTCATAATTAATAGATCGACCTTGCGCAATAAGAACGCTGGTTGTAATAATTAAAAGTGTAAATATATATTTCATTTTCAATCCATTTGTTTTTTTATGATATGTTTAATAACATACATAATTGTTCAGGTTAAAGTTTAAGTCGAAAATAGTAAAGTTAAAACTTGATTTAATTTATACTCTAATGTACATCTTTTTTGTAAAATAGTGATATTCATCATTTGGCTACAGCTCCGCCATGTCACTTACATGTTGTTCAAAATAAATACTGCCGGTAATGACGCATTTGAGAGACAATTTTATCTTATAAAGTTATCACATCCAAGGATATAATTTCCACTAAAAACTATCTCAAATTTTTATTATTATATGTTTTAGTGCTATCATTTCCAATACACTTTAAATTAAATTATAAGTCTGTTTTTAATAAGATTGGACAAAATTAGAATAATATGGCACAAATAATATCATTAGTTAATCAAAAAGGTGGTGTTGGAAAAACTACTTCAGCAATAAATATAGCCGTTAATTTAGCAATCATAGAAGAAAAAACTTTACTAATTGACCTAGACCCACAAGCGAATACCACAACTGGTGTAGCAGATCTTTATGAGAAACACCAAAAAACTGTTTATGACGTTCTAATAAAAAAAACTTCTATCAAAGATTGTATTACAAAAACACAAATTGAGCATTTTCATTTATTACCATCGTCCAATGATTTAGTAGGTGCTGAAATTGAATTAGTTAGTATGATTGCACGTGAATATCAACTTAAGAAAATTTTAAAAAAGTTGAAATCAGATTATAAATATATTATCATTGATTGTCCGCCATCTCTGGGATTATTAACAATTAACGCTTTAGCAGCGTCAGATTCAATAATCATACCAATTCAATGTGAATATTATGCTCTTGAGGGTTTAGGTCAATTGTTGAATACAGTTAGATTAGTTCAAAAACATATAAACAGTAGTTTGGAAATCAGCGGAGTGCTTTTGACAATGTTTGACGCTCGATTAAACCTTTCTAAAGAAGTTGGTAATGAAGTAAAGAGTTATTTTAAAGATAAAATTTTTAATACTGTAATAAATCGAAATGTCCGCTTGAGTGAAGCTCCAAGTTTTGGTAAGCCTGCCATAATATATGATGCAAATTCAACAGGAGCTAAAAACTATATGCAATTAGTTGAGGAGATCGTGGATCGTGGCAAGTAATCGTTTGGGAAAAGGATTAGAAGCTCTAATTCGACCTCGAGAAGGTGCATCGAGTGTTGGAACACTTAAGATAAATATCAACAATATTTCTCCTAATCCCAATCAACCGCGGCAACAATTTGATGAAGTTGCATTGCTAGAATTAGTAGAATCAATCAAGCAAAAAGGAATACTTACACCTATTACAGTATTGGAAGATGAGGGCAGTTTTATTTTAATTGCCGGTGAACGACGATTACGAGCAGCGAAACTTGCGGGACTTATAGAGATCCCAGCTTATATCATTGAAGTTGAAAATGATGCAGAAATGATGGAAATGGCGTTGATTGAAAATATACAACGTGAAAATTTAAATCCAATTGAAGAAGCTGAAGCGTATGCTGTTTTAAATAGTAAATATAGTCTTTCTCAAGAAACTGTTGCTAAAGCGGTTGGTAAAAAGCGGGCAACTGTTACAAATTCTTTAAGGTTGTTAAATTTACCAACTGAGATTAAAGAAAGTATTAGAATGGGTCAAATATCAGCAGGACATGGTCGAGCGATTTTAATGATGAAGACGACCCACTCAATGGTAAAATTGTGGCAACAAATTACAAAAGAAAATTTAAGTGTTAGGGGAGCAGAAGCATTAGCTAAATCTTATACAAGTCAAAAGTCGACAAATTCACAAAGAAAAAAAGAAATTGACCCAAGAATAAAACATCTGGAAGATGAATTAATTTCAGCTCTCGGAACAAAGGTAAAGCTTACATATAATAAAGGAAGTGGTAAAATCATAGTAAACTATTTTTCAGATGACGATTTTGAACGAATATTTTCTTTATTAACCGAGAGTAAAGATATATCATAATTTTATATGAAACCGTCAAAATATTCCATTTTAATTATTCCTGATAACGAGGATGGTGATAGACAGTTTTCTGTTACAAGAAGACAAATGTTATATATAATTACTAGTTTAATACTTACATTATGTATAGTTGTGTTTTTTTTAATATATGCGTTGCCAAGATTGATGCAATATAAATCTATGGAGGCAGAAAATGAGCAATTTGCAGCAGATCGTTTTAAAATTATGGAATTAATGCAAGATCTTAATCGCATAGAACAAATGGATAAACTTATAAGAAAAACACTTGGTTCTGAATTGGAATTGGAGTCTGTTTCAACCTATAATGATTCTCTTCGGTCAAAAGATAATATAACAATTTCTTATGTAGATAACATCCCTTCAAAATATCCTGTAGAGGGTTACATTACTCAAAAGATGAGAACAAATAAATTATTTACAAATCAAAATCATTATGGTATCGATATAGCAGTAAAAGATGGTGAACCAATTTATGCTTCGGCATCAGGTTTTGTGGTATTTTCGGATTGGACGTATGATTTTGGAAATTATATTATTCTATACCATGGGGATGATTATTTTACTGTATATGGTCATAATAAAAATAATTTTGTTAAGGTAAGAGACTTTGTAAAACGGAGTGATGTAATTGCATCCTCAGGAAGTACTGGAATTGCTTCGGGACCGCATTTGCATTTTGAGATTTGGAAGAATGGTAAAGCAATAAATCCTTTGAATCTGTTTCCGAAATATAAACAAAAAGATATAAGCGTAAATAATTATGAGTAAAATTGATTTTCAAAATGTGCATACGATGGTTGGAGCCGATGCTACTATAGAGGGTAATGTTAATTTGGATGGCGGGCTAATTGTATATGGCAAAATTAAAGGTAATGTCAATACAAAGGGTCCGGTTCGTATAGCAAAAACTGCAGAAGTAGTTGGTAATATTGTCGCGAGCGATATCCAAATTGGTGGCGTTGTAAAAGGTAATATTTCTGTAAATGATCGAATTATATTAAGTAATCAATCTACAGTAAATGGTGATATGGTTTACCATAGATTATATATTGAAGAGGGTGCCAAGTTTAGTGGTCGGTGTGACTTAACTGGTGATTAACAAAAATCGTTAAAATAACTAGTACATGATAAAAATAAATAATATAGCTAATTCGTTTAGTTATTTACAAAAAATTATCAGACAGTCTGGACCCGCTATGGGAGCATCTTATACGCTCATTGGCGCGATTTTAATTTTAGGGGCTCTCGGATATTTTATAGATAAATGGCAGGACACATCGCCGATATTCCTATTAATTGGTTTACTGATCGGTGTAATTGTTGGATTTTATGAAATTGCCAAAACTATTTGGGCAAAACAAAATAAATGAAATTTATCATTTCAATTCTAATTCTTGGCTTAGGAATCTCCGGTTTGGTCGGCGGTGCTTTCTTTCCGAACTATTTCATAGAAATATTTATAGGAATGATTGCCCCATTAACTGTGACCATATTTTCCATTATATGGATTAAAAAGGTATTCAAAGCAGATCCGGAAAAAACAACAGCAACTATGACGAGATCGTTTTTTATTAAAATGGTATTATTTGCACTTTATTTTATTATAATTCTGAGTTTTTACACTTTTGAGCCAAACCCATTTATTATTAGTTTCACGGGCTTTTTTATACTATTTTACATTATAGAGGCAGTATTTTTACAAAAATTATTTCAAACAGGAAAGTGACAGCTAAATAAATGAGCGGAGTAGAACACACTGAAACACATACCGAGGGCACCTTTGATGCCGGCGAAGTTATAATTGGCCATGTTTCCAATAGCTCACTTGAACATCCTATATTACATTTACCAACCATATTTGGAATTGACTTTTCAATTACAAAACATGTGTTAATGTTGTGGGTTGTTGCCGCACTTGTTTTTACAGCAATCACTTGGACAGTCCGCAAATACTTAAAGCAAGATGATCCGGTTCCTTCCGGTTTCATGACAGTATTAGAAGCAGTAGTACAATTTATTCGTGATTCAATCGTATTACCGAATGTCGGCAAAAAATATTTAAATACTTGGACGCCATTAATCTTAACATTCTTCTTTTTCATTTTTTCTGCTAATGCGATTGGATTATTTCCAATTTTTGATGTTATTGGAGCGATAAATAGATTTATTTTCGGTGGTTCAGCAACCGACCATTCTTTTGTCAATTCCTTATTGCATGGTAGTACAACTGCAACAGGTAATTATAATGTAACAGCCGGATTGGCAACTATAACCTTTTTTGCTATAATATTAGCTGGTTCAAAAGCACATGGGTTTATTAATCACTGGAAAAATTTAGCACCGTCCGGTTTAGCATGGCCTGTTTATATAATACTAATTCCGATTGAAATTATCGGAATGTTTGTTCGCCCTTTTGCATTAACAATGCGTTTAGCGGCAAATATGACAGGTGGACACATTGCCATTTTAGCAATAGTATCTTTTGTGTTCATTTTTACAGGATTGTTTAATAGCGTAATTGCCGGAATAGGTGTTGGGGCGTTAGTATCGGTACCGCTTGCTGTAGCGATATCTTCTTTGGAAATAATTGTTATAATTGTACAAGCATATGTATTTACAATGCTTACCGCTGTCTTTATCGGGATGGCGATAAATGTTCATCATTAATAAACGGAGAATCAAAAATGGAAAATCTACATTACTTTGGAGCCGCAATTGGACTTGGAATGGTCGTGATTGGTGCTGCCCTTGGCATTGGTAAATTTGCCTCTGCTGCAGCTGAGAGCATAGCCCGCCAGCCGGAAGCTGCTGATAAAATCACCGGAGCAGTAAACTTGCCACTTTTCTTATTAGAAGGTGTTGCAATTTTAGCGGAAGTATTTACTCTATTGATTGTTTTGATGAAATAAGAAGTATTTATTTTATTAAATTAATTTAAAAGAGAGAATTAAATGGATAACCCCTTAGTTCAGCCTGACCCGGGTTTATACATCTGGTCAATAATCATCTTCTTGGTATTATTGTTCCTGTTGATGAAATTTGCATGGAAACCATTACTCGCAATGCTCGAAAAACGTGAAGATAACATTCGGCAATCTTTGTTGGATGCTGAAAAAGCACGAGACGAATTAGTCAATGTTAAGGAAGATACTGAAAAATTATTGAGTGAAGCGCGTAATGAATCGCAAACGATTGTTGCTGCCGGAAAGAAAAATGCTGAAAGAATGAAAGATGTGATTGTAGACAAAGCACAATCTAAATCCGATGCACTTTTAATTGAAGCAAAAAAACAAATCGAAATTGAGAAAGATCGTGCAATTGCAGATGTAAAAGCGGAAGTGGTCAATTTATCAATGGAAGTTGCCGAAAAATTGATTAGGAAGAATCTTTCAAAAGAAGATAATTTGAAATTGATAAACGAATCATTGAGTAGTATTAATCCGAAGAATGAAGCCTAGTCGTAAAGCAAAAAAATATGCTGAGGCTCTTTTGACCGTGTCAAAGGAATTAGACTGTATCCCAAGAACCGGTAAGAGTTTGCGGATTATCGATCAGTTAGTTAAGCAGGAAAAAGTTTTTCGAGCATTCTTCTATACACAACGGATTAATTCTGTTGAAAAATTAAGTATCTTGAAAGTAGTATTAGGTGATCTAATTAATCCGCTAATATATGAGTTTTTTGGATTATTAGCTGAGCGGAATGAATATCAAATGTTCATGTCTGTTGCCACTGTATATACGAAGTTGCAAAAGGAATCCCTAAATCAAATTGATGTTACTGCTTATTCAATAGATAAAATTGATGAGGCAACCATCTCTTCAATTGTTCAAGGTATTGAAAAATCAACGGGTAAAAAAGTTGAACTAAGTACGCAAGCGAATAAGGAATTATTAGGCGGATTAAAACTGCGAATAGGTAATACCATATTCGATGGTACCATCGCCAATCAAATGGCGAAAATGAAAAGAGTATTATTGCAAAATTATTAAATAAAAGAAGCAATGGAAATAAAAACGGAAGAAATCAGAAGTTTACTTCTGAAACAAATAGAAAAATTTGATGTTGAAATTGACGTTTCCGATGTAGGTGAAGTGCTGGAAGTTGGTGATGGTGTAGCACGCGTTAGCGGATTGGAAAATGTTATGAGTGCCGAATTAGTCGAGTTACCAAATGATGTATATGGCATGGCGCTAAATCTTGAGGAAGATAACGTCGGTGTTGTATTATTTGGTGAAAGTCGATTAGTACGGGAAGGAGATATTGTTAAACGTACCGGAAAAGTTGTTGAAGTTGGTGTCGGTCCTGAAATGCTTGGTAGAGTGGTAAATCCGCTTGGCTATGCAATTGATGGTAAAGGAACAATCAAAACTAAAGATACTCTTCCTATTGAGCGGAAAGCATTAGGTGTAATGCAGCGTCAGCCGGTAGTTGAACCTTTGCAAACAGGATTGAAAGCAATCGATAGCATGATTCCAATTGGTCGCGGGCAGCGTGAGCTAATTATTGGAGACAGACAAACAGGAAAAACCGCTATCGCATTGGATACAATCATTAACCAGAAATATACGCATGAAACTGATTCTCCGGTATATTGTATTTATGTCGCAATCGGTCAAAAAGCTTCCACAGTTGCACGTGTTGTAGCTGAGTTAGAAGCCACCGGTGCGATGGAATATACTACCATTGTAGCTGCAAATGCGTCTGATCCTGCCCCAATGCAATATATTGCTCCGTATGCCGGAGCGGCGATTGGAGAATACTACCGTGATAATGGCAAACACGCTTTGGTCATCTACGACGATCTTTCAAAGCATGCAGTCGCATATCGACAATTATCTTTGATTTTAAGACGTCCCCCTGGTCGTGAAGCTTATCCCGGTGATGTATTTTATTTACACAGTCGTTTGTTGGAACGTTCTTCCAAACTTAGTGACGACTTAGGCGGTGGATCGCTTACTGCATTACCTATCATTGAAACTCAGGAAGGTGACGTAGCAGCCTATATTCCAACTAATGTTATTTCCATTACCGACGGGCAGATATATTTGGAATCAAATTTATTTAATTCAGGTCAACGTCCGGCTGTTGACGTAGGAATATCTGTATCACGTGTTGGTGGAAACGCGCAAGTTAAAGCTATGAAAAGTATTGCCGGAATGTTACGCTTAGATTTAGCTCAATACCGTGAATTGGAAGCGTTTGCCAAATTTGGTTCCGATCTTGATCAAGCTACACAAGACCAATTAACTAAAGGTCGCGTAATGATGGAAATTATCAAGCAGAAGCAGTATACACCTTTAGCAGTTGAAAAACAAATCGCAATAATATTTGTTGGTACTGAGGGATTCTTGAATGATCTGCCCGCAGATAAAGTCGCTGATTTTGAAGATGGATTTTTGAGCTATCTTAGCGAAAACAATAGTGATTTGTTAGCAGAAATCAAAGATACCGGAAAACTCAGTGATGATGTTAAAGCGGGACTGAAGAAAGCAACTGAAGATTTTCTAAAAATCTTTGCAGTATGATTAATCTAGTGGTAGTGTCCATAAATAGTATAACAATCAGAAAGATTTATGTCTAAAATATAGATGGCAAATTTAAAAGACATTCGCAATAGAATTTCATCTGTAAAAAGCATACAACAGGTGACACGTGCTATGAAAATGGTTGCGGCTGCCAAAATACGTAAAGCTCAGGAAAGGATGGAACAAGCACGTCCCTATGCTAACCGTTTAAAAGGTGAGATTCTAACTCTTTTACCGGAGGTTGACCGTAATCTTTTAGAATTGTTGGATGTCCGCGAAGTTAAGCGAACAGCTTATGTCGTGATAACTTCCGATAGGGGCTTGGCGGGTTCGTTTAATACAAATATTATTAAACGTGCGGAAGATGAGATTCAAGAAATCGGTAAAGAAAATGTTGATCTATTTTGTATTGGACGACGTGGATATGAACATTTCAAGCATAACAAATACAACATTATTGAAGAACATACAGACTTTTGGGCTGACCTTGATTTTAATCACTCGGTTAAAATCGGTAATGGAATAATCAGTCATTTTACTGCAAAAAATGTTGATAAGATCAGAGTTGTATTCAATCAATTCAAAAATATTATGATTCAGGAAATTGTTTCTGAGCGATTACTTCCATTGACATTAGATAAAGATGTAGAAATCGAAGTTAAAGACAGATTATACGAACCATCAAAAGATATAATTATTAAATCATTGATACCATTGCATTTAAATATACAGATATGGCGATATTTATTGGAATCATACGCAAGCGAACAAGCCGCACGAATGGTGGCAATGGAAGGCGCCACTGAAAATGCAGGTGAACTTATTCGTGATTTAACCCGCCAATTTAATAATGCGCGTCAAGCCGCAATCACAAAAGAAATATTGGAGATTGTAGGCGGCGCAGAAGCACTAAAACATCAAAGAGGATAAAAGGTAATGAGTGCATTAGGAAAAATTTCACAAGTTATGGGCGCTGTTGTTGACGTCGAATTTAAAGATGGCAATTTGCCTGAAATTATGAATGCCCTTGAGGTTAAAGAATGGGATACAAGATTAGTATTGGAAGTTGCACAGCATTTAGGTGATTCTTCTGTACGCACGGTTGCGATGGACTCTACTGACGGTCTAACTAGAGGCTTGGAAGTAACGGATACAGGCGCGCCGATTTCTGTTCCCGTAGGTCCGGAAACTTTAGGGCGATTATTTGATGTATTAGGACAAACTATAGATGGAAAAGGTACAGTAAAAACAAAAAAGAATTATCCTATTCATCGTCCCGCTCCAAAACATGAAGAATTAACTACTTCAACTGATGTTTTAGTTACCGGAATCAAAGTTGTAGATTTAATGGAACCTTATACAAAGGGTGGTAAAACCGGTTTGTTCGGTGGTGCAGGGGTTGGTAAAACAGTTCTAATTCAAGAATTGATCAGAAATATTGCAACCGAGCATGGTGGATATTCCGTATTCTCAGGCGTTGGTGAACGTACCCGTGAAGGAAACGATCTTTATCGAGAAATGACTGAATCGGGTGTTATTGATAAAACAGTTATGGTATTCGGACAGATGAATGAGCCGCCCGGAGCACGTTTACGAGTTGGACTTACCGGTCTCTCAATGGCTGAATATTTTCGAGATGAGGAAGGTAAAGATGTTTTATTATTTATTGATAATATTTTCCGATTTACTCAATCAGGTTCAGAAGTATCTGCATTGTTAGGACGTATGCCATCGGCTGTCGGATATCAACCAACTTTATCGACAGAAATGGGTGATTTGCAGGAGAGAATTACATCTACGAAAAAAGGATCGATCACATCGGTACAAGCGATTTATGTACCGGCTGACGATTTAACTGATCCGGCGCCGGCAACTGCTTTTGCACATTTGGATGCAACCACTGTCTTGGATAGAAAAATATCTGAATTGGGAATTTACCCAGCAGTTGATCCGCTAACTTCGACATCTAGGATTTTAGACCCTCGCGTTATTGGTGACCGTCATTATCAAGTTGCGCGTTCGGTGCAGGAAGTTCTTCAAAAGTATAAAGATCTACAAGATATCATCGCAATTTTGGGTATGGATGAATTATCGGATGATGATAAAAAAACCGTCGCCAGAGCGCGAAGAATGCAGCGCTTCTTATCGCAACCATTCTTTGTTGCGGAACAATTCACAGGAATGACTGGAAGATATGTATCGTTAGAAGATACGGTTGCCGGATTTGAAGCAATTTTGAACGGTGAAGTTGACGAATTGCCCGAAAGCGCCTTTATGTATGTAGGGTCATTGGACGAAGCGATAGAAAAAGCTAAAAAGAAATAAATGGCAACATTTTCAATAGAAATTGTTACTCCAACGCGTGTAATAACTGAAGAAAACGTATCCTACTTACGGTGTCCGGGTATTGATGGCTCCTTTGGTGTTATGGCCGGGCATACCGATGCAGTTATTGCACTTGCTGTCGGTGAAGTAAAAGTTGAAGTTGGTAATAAGGAAAAGTGGATTGCAACAAGCGGTGGATTTGTAGATATTTCTCCTGAAAAAGTATTGCTCTTATTAGAAACTGCAGAACAATCATTTGAAATTGATGTGGAACGTGCCAAAGCTGCGATGAAACGTGCTAAAGATCGCATCGAAAATAAAAATAAACTTGATGTTTTCCGTGCGGAAGCCGCTTTGATACGAGCTATAAATCGGCTAAAAATAGCTGTAAGATAATTGTATTGTTAATTCTTTTCTTAGCATAAGAAAAGAATCACCCGCTAAAACCTATTTCCAATCTTAAGGATGGTTTATGTCAGTAAAAGTTGAATTAAGAAATCAAAGGGTTTCTGATGCAAAAAGATTTTTTACAATCTTAAATAATCCAAATTTCAAGTATTTTAAAATATGTCCAAAAGATATAGAAGCTGAAAAAGATTTTTTAAGACAAAATTCAGAAAAAAGAAAAAATAACGAAGAATTCAATTATGCTATTTTATTTAATGGAGAACTTGTAGGCGGTTGTGGAATTAATATCAATCAATTCAGAACTTTTATTGGAGAAATAGGTTATTTTTTAGATGAAGAATATTGGGGCAAGGGTATCGCAACTAAAGCTATAAAACTTTTGGAAAAAATTGGGTTTCAAAAATTAGGGTTAAAACGAATCGAAATATTGATGGATCCAAGAAATAGGGGCAGTGAAAAGGTTGCTATAAAATGTGGTTTCAGTAAAGAGGGGACAATGAAGAAAGCGAATAAAAATGGTGATGAATATACTGATGCACATCTTTATGCAAAAATAGCCGAGAAATAGATTAATATTATTAATATCAAATTGATGAATCCGCTTGTAATTTCAAGTGGATTTTTCTTTTAAATATGGATTTAAAAATGAATAAAAGTACACATACTTGTGGAGAACTAAATACTAAACAAATTGGTAAAACAGTTTGCTTGAATGGTTGGGTTAATACTGTTCGACTACATGGGCAGGTTATATTTGTTGATATTCGTGACCGTTACGGAAAAACTCAACTTGTTTTTAATACCAAAAATAATAAACCAGCTTTTGATATAGCAAAAAAATTGTCTATTGAAGATGTTATTTCCGCTGCAGGCGATGTTCAAAACCGTGCTAAAGAAGCAGTAAATCCTAATATGAAGACCGGCGGAATAGAAGTAGTGGTTAATTCGATAGAAATATTGAATGAGACTGCCCCGCTTCCTTTTGTAATTACCGATAGGGAGAGTGCATCAGAGGATTTTCGGCTAAAATATAGATATCTTGAATTACGTACAGGTGAATTACAACGGAATTTCAAGATCCGTCATGATACTTATCAAGCAGTACGAAAATATCTTTCAAGTAATAATTTTATGGAAATTGAAACACCGGTACTGATGAAATCTACTCCGGAAGGTGCACGGGATTATCTTGTTCCAAGCCGATTGCATCACGGAAAATTTTATGCTTTGCCACAGTCTCCACAGACCTATAAGCAATTATTAATGATATCGGGGTTTGACCGATATTTCCAAATAGTTAAATGTTTTCGTGATGAAGATCTGCGCGCTGACCGACAACCGGAATTCACACAAATTGATATTGAAATGTCTTTTGTAGATGAAGATGATATAATGAAAATGGGCACAGAGCTAACACGCCAAATTTTTAAAGAAGTGATCGATGTAGAGTTACCAAAAACGTTTCCTGTAATGAAATATTTTGACGCAATGGAAAATTATGGTACTGACAAACCTGACCTACGTTTTGAAATGCCATTGAATGATTTTAAAGAATACAGTGATGCATCAGATTTTAATGCGTTCAAAAGTAGTGAATCAGTGAAATATCTAATTGTTGAAGAAGTTGCTGATAAATATTCACGTAAAGTAGTTGATGGACTTACCGATTTTGCAAAACATCACGGAGCCAAAGGTTTAGCGTGGATGAAAGTTGGCGAAGCTGAACTTACCGGTGGAATTTCAAAATTCTTCGACGATGATCTACAAAAGAAAATTATATCCGATTTATTATTGAAAAATAATGATATAATTTTTGTCATCGGTGATGAACGCGAAGTAGTGTGGCAATCACTTGGTGCATTGAGAGTAGAAATCGCAAAAAGAGAAAATTTAATTGATAAAAATGTCTACAAACCATTATGGATTGTTGATGTACCAATGTTTGAATGGGATGAGGAAGAACAGCGATTTTCAGCTATGCACCATCCGTTTACTTCACCAAAATTGGAGGATTTACCGAAATTAAAAACCGATCCTAGTGTGGTGTTATCACGTGGATATGATATTGTGATGAACGGTTATGAATTAGGTGGTGGTTCTATCAGGATTCATCAGCAGGATGTGCAAAAACAGGTTTTTGATTTACTCGGTATTTCTAAAGAAGAAGCACAACAAAAATTCGGATTTTTATTGGAAGCCCTTAAATATGGAGCACCACCACACGGTGGAATTGCATTGGGGTTAGATAGATTAATTATGCAATTAGCAGGAAAAGATAATATTCGTGATGTTATTGCATTTCCAAAAACAACATCAGCTACGTCATTAATGGATGAATCGCCAAGCGAAGTATCGAATAAACAATTGGATGAATTGGGAATTAAGTTAAGGAAATAAAAATGCAAAAAACATTTTTTATCATTGGTGCCATTTTTGGTGGATTAGCAGTTGCCTTAGGTGGTTATGGAGCACATGGCGGAGCAGAAATAATTAATCAACATGCGGCTGTTATTACTTTTGGGAAAGCGGTACGATATCAAATGCATCATGCAATTATTCTTTTTGTTGTGGTTTGGGCAATGAGTGAATGGAAAGAGCAAACAAAATTATTAAACATCGCCGGATGGTTATTTCTTGCCGGTGTTTTGTTGTTCTCCGGTAGTCTTTATATTATTACTTTTGCCCAAATTAATATGGGTTACATAACACCACTTGGTGGTATTGCTTTTGTTGGTGGATGGTTGATACTTGCGTATGCCGGTTTTAAAGCAAAGATGAGATAAACACCAAAGTCAATTATTACATTTATTATAAAAATTAATTTAATTAATAAGGTATCTATTTATCAAAATATAGCTTCATTGTAAAATATAATATATATTATATTTATCTATTGACGATAAATTAAACCATGTCGTCTGATTAAATTTTATAATACCAAGGAGAATAGCGTGACTAGAAGTTCATTAAGTAACTTAATAAATATAAAAAATCTTGAATTATCTGAAAATCGAATTAGCGATATTTATTCATTAATACTAAATAATGAAATTAATAATGGTGATACTGTCAACTTATCCCAAAATCCATTAAGTGAGACTTCAAAAAACACCTACATACCCGAATTACAGGCACGTGGTGCCACTGTTTATTATAGTACTGGAAAGGGTCGTGGTGATTAATTAATGCTAACGCTAAATTTTAATTAATGATAGTTAAGATGTAATAACAATATTTTTACTATACAGTTTCACCTTTTTCAAGAATTGCACGTAAAATATCTATTCTACTAATTTGACCGACTAATTTTTTATTCTCTATTACCGGTAATCTCCGCCATCCATTGTTTAAGAAGAGGGTTGCGGCATCCATTAAACTTGCATTAGCATTAATTGTAGTTATGTCTTTTGTCATACAGCGTTCAACATGTATACCTTGGTCATTATGATATGATGATTCAAGAATCGGTTTCATGCAGTCAAATTCTGAAATAATACCAACTATCCAACCGGTTTCATCAACAACAGGTGCCCCTGAGATTTCATGTTTAATTAATGTTCGGATTGCTGACAAAACATTAGTATCCGGAGTAAACGTTACCAAATCACGGGCCATGTAATGTTTAATAGAAGATGGTGTTTTCATAATAATTCCTTAGTAAATATTTAAAACTATTTTTTCTTGGGGAATACTGAACTCAATTTTTGCTCAGTCCCCTTAAAGGTTCTAATAAAATTTTCTCGTAATTTGTATGCAGATAGCAAACATGCCAAAATAATTAATGCAACTACAAAGTTTGAATAACCCAGTAAATATGCTGCAATAGGGAATAGAATTAAAATAAACAATTCGCCGATAACTAAATAATTAGTAATTAATGCTCCGAGTACAATTGTAATATATAATACTAGTGCAATATAACCATTTAATCCCAACATCATACCCAAGATTGATGCAATTCCCTTTCCGCCTTTAAATTTCATAAAGACCGGATAAATATGTCCAACCATTGCCATTACACCTGCTAATACCGCTAAATCGGTATTACCGTTGGTAATATATTTTACAATCCACATTGCAACCGCTGCTTTCAAAGCATCGATTAAAAAAGTTGCGGCTCCAAATTTCCATCCCATGACAATTACTGCATTGGAAGCTCCGGCATTAGAAGTTCCTTCCTCTCTAATATCAATTCCTTTGAATACTTTCCCCAAGATATAAGAGGCATTAATATTTCCTAAAAGGTATCCGATTATTATTGCTAAAAGTATATTCATATTCTCCTCAGTTTATAGAAGTTACTATTCGAAAAGTAAAAATTCCATTTTTAATAATTGTTTTGCAAAATTTTGTTCATATTTGTTTTCGGGTGCTATATCAGGTATTGCATTTGGATCAGAATTTACTACATTTTCCAATAAAGCATGGTAATGATCTCGGTTGATGGCTTTTGTACAACTGTACTGAGCCATCAAAATAGAAGTAGAAAAACAGTTTGGATAAGCATCCAATGAAGTCTGAAAATAATGCCTTGCCAATTCAATCTCAAATCCTGGTACTCTAACATAAAAGGTCCCTAATAGCCGATAAGGTCCTCCATAATAATAATCAGGATTTAGCTCTATTAATCTTTCCAAACCGGCTTGAATTAGATCAGCATATACTAATCTTTCGCCAATTGGTTTTGTGATCAAATATCTTCCAAAATTTGCCACCCACCAATATAATATTGGTACGTATTCCAAATCAAGATCTTGCAAAGTTAATAGTTCAATTTCGTTTATTGTTAAATTTGCAGTATCACTTATTGCTTTGAATATTTTAGAGTCATGAATGATATCCATAGCGACTTTTGCGCCTTCTTGAAATATTCTGTCTTTAATTGCAGTATCAGTTTCGATATAGTGACCAACATAATAGCAAGCGCGAATGTACTGCGCACTTAAATCTATATTCAGCTCAGAGGTCGACATTGCTTCCGCATAAAATTGTTTTGCTAAACGTGCCTGTTCGGGTATATATCGTTGCTGCCAATATAAATTGCCTTGAGAAACCAGTAAATTGACATCCTTTACTTTTAAATTAGATTGATTGGAAGCGCAACCTATAAAACAAAACGCTACAAAAATAACTATGGTTTTGGGCAATTTTAATTGTGTCGTAGAAAATCTCATTGTATTTTAAATTATTGGTATAAAATATAACTAATATCACACGAAATGAAAAAGATTATTGAATTAAAGGGCATTGATCTGCAAAGTCTGTTAGGTGCGGGTGATGTACATTTAACATTAATAGAAGAAATTTTCCCGGGCCAAATTATTGCTAGGGGAGATAAAATCCATTTAGACGGCGCTGAAAAAGATATTAATATCGTACACGATGTGTTTCATGAGATGATGCAGACCTTAAATCGTAAAGGGAGCTTAACAAAAAAGGATGTACATCAGTTAATTCATATCTCCAATGTTGAGAATGGTAATATTAAGGAAAAAGCTGAAAATGTAATCCATTATGGAAGAAAGGGAGCTATTCAATCCCGGACGGTTGGCCAAGAAGAATACATAAAAAATGTCCGTGGAAACGATATAGTTTTTAGCATTGGTCCAGCGGGAACCGGTAAAACTTATATTGCAGTGGCGTTTGCCGTGGCAGCTTTGGAAAGCCATCAAGTTGATAAAATTGTGTTGTGTCGTCCTGCGGTGGAAGCAGGCGAAAACCTTGGCTTTTTACCGGGTGATTTAAATGATAAAGTTGATCCATATTTAACACCTCTATATGACGCTCTCGGTGATATGTTACTACAAACAAAACTGAAACCTTTGCTTGCAAAAAAAATTATCGAAGTTGTTCCATTAGCCTACATGCGTGGACGCACACTCAATAATACTTTCTTAATTTTGGATGAAGCTCAAAATGCCACAGCCATGCAAATGAAAATGTTTCTTACAAGGTTAGGAGTTAATTCAAAGGCGATCATTACTGGTGATATCACTCAGATCGATCTTCCAAGAACTGTGAATTCCGGTCTCGTTCAAGCTGCTAACATTCTACAAAATATTGACGGAATTGGGTTTGCTACACTAACTGAATCGGATGTAGTAAGACATCAATTGGTAAGGGAGATCATAAAGGCATACGAAAAAGAATAAATCTTATTTTCAGTAGAAATTTCCTGTTTCAAATCTGAATTATTAGTAATTTTCACGTCTAAATATGAACTTAATATTTATTTGTTGAAGAGTTCATTTATGAAAATAATTATGTTTAAATATTTTAGTTACTTGAATCTACAAAACAACGAATTTCTATTCGTGTCTACCACGTATTCCCACAAATTTATTAAGTCTAAATATAATAAGGAAGATACATGTCTGAGTTAAGAGAGGTAGTAGTTGTAGCCGCTAAACGTACACCGGTTGGTTCTTTTCAAGGTAGTCTATCATCGGTACCCGCAACTAAGTTAGGTAGTATTGTTATAAAAAATATTATAGATGACACCAATATTGATCCAAAAGAAATTGGTGAAGTAATAATGGGTTGTGTACTTCCTGCCGGACAGGGTCAGGCACCTGCTCGACAAGCTGCTTTAGGCGCCGGATTACCTAATTCAGTTGAATGCATGACAATTAATAAAGTATGTGGTTCGGGGATTAAATCTGCAATGCTTGCCACACAAGCCATTCAAGTTGGTGATGCCGATGTAATTATTGCAGGAGGTATGGAAAATATGAGTTTATCTCCGTATATGCTACCGAAGGCACGTGCCGGTTATAGAATGGGTAATGGACAATTGGTCGATTCAATGGTAAATGATGGTCTGTGGGATGTTTATAATAATATTCATATGGGAAATTGTGCCGAACTATGTGCTAAAGACAGAAAATACTCGCGTGAAGAACAGGATAATTTTGCAATCGAATCTTATAAACGCGCGCAAACCGCGATGGAAAATGGTTCATTTGATGCAGAGATCACTGCGATTGAAATACCGCAACGTAAAGGTGATCCGATTATTGTCAATCATGATGAGGAACCGGGTAGAACAAATTTTGATAAAATTCCAAAACTACGACCAGCTTTTGAAAAAGATGGAACAATTACTGCTGCCAATGCATCTAAAATTAATGACGGGGCTGCAGCAATGTTGATAATGTCTAGAGAGAAAGCTGAAGAATTAAATATTAAACCGCTCGTAAAAATTATTGCACAGGCATCGGCGGCACAAGCACCGGAATGGTTTACTACTGCACCAAGTAAGGCGATTGCAAAGGCATTGGAAAAAGCAAATTTAAAATCAGACGATATAGATCTGTGGGAAATCAATGAAGCATTCGCTCCGGTAGCTATGGCAGCAATTGATGATTTTAAAATAGATATAAACAAGGTAAATGTTAATGGGGGCGCAATTGCGATTGGACATCCAATCGGTGCGTCAGGAGCAAGAATATTTACAACTTTATTACATGCTATGAAAAAGCAAAATGCTAAATTTGGTCTAGCAACCTTATGCATCGGAGGTGGTGAAGCCTCTGCTGTAATCGTAGAGAGGATTTAATGGATTTTAAGTTAACTGAAGAACAAGAACTTATTAAGAAAACAGCCCGAGAGTTTGCCATTGAGCATCTTGAGCCAGGTGTGATTGAGCGCGATGATTTAGCAGTGCCGCCCAAAGAGCAAATAAAAATGATGGGCGAATTGGGATTCCTTGGAATGATGGTTCCTGAAGAATGGAATGGTGCCGGAATGAATGCAATTAGCTATACTATCGCAATGGAGGAAATCTCACGAATAGATGCTTCTGCCGGAGTAATTATGTCAGTTAATAATTCCTTGGTATGTCAAATATTTTTAGATTGGGCAAATGATGCTCAACGGAAAAAATATCTTACTAAACTTGCCACGGGTGAGTTTATTGGAGCATTTAGTTTAAGTGAACCACAGTCGGGGTCAGATGCAAGTAATATGACGACTTTTGCTGAAAAGGATGGTGACAGTTATATCTTAAATGGTACTAAAAACTGGATAACAAATGGATTAACTGCTGATGTTTTAATGGTAATGGTTCCAACTACAAAAGGCATTGGATATAAAGGGATTTCATGTTTTATAATCGAAGATGGTATGGAAGGTTTTTCGAGAGGAAGAAAGGAAGATAAATTGGGAATACGCGGTTCAGAAACCTGCGAAATTTACTTTGATAATTGCCGGGTACCGGCTGAAAATATGGTAAATGAACCTGGTCAAGGTTTTCGAATTGCAATGAAAACACTGAACGGTGGTCGAATTGGTATAGCATCACAAGCTTTGGGAATTGCGCGAGCAGCTTTAGACAAGAGTGTAGAATATGCAAAAGAACGAAAACAGTTTGGTAAAACAATTTCATCATTTGGGGCAGTGCAATCCAAAATAGCAGTAATGGCTACAAATATAGAAGCATCGCGACTATTAATATTGCGTGCAGCAAAGCTAAAAGATGAACATAAATCTTATGTTAAAGAAGCGGCGATGGCTAAACAATTTGCGTCGCAAACTGCGGTAGATGCTTCTCGTGAGTGCGTACAAATTTATGGTGGTTATGGGTATATGCAAGAATATGGCGTGGAAAGATTAATGCGTGATGCAAAAATAACACAAATTTATGAAGGAACTTCTGAAATACAAGAAGTTGTTATAGCAAGATCAATTTTGGAGGGATAGAATAGTGGTAAAAGAAAAACAGTTACAGAATATTAATTGGGATGAACTCACATTTAGCATTACACCGACTAGATCAATGTATGAAGCCCACTGTGAAATTGATGGCGAGTGGGATACAGGGAAACTCATTCCATATGGGAACGTAAGCCTTTCGCCTGCGGCCGGAGTTTTAAATTATGGCCAAGGTATATTTGAGGGAATGAAGGCCTATCGGTCTGCTAAAGACAATGTTGTTTTATTCCGACCTGAAAAAAACGCATTACGTGCTGCAACATCTTCTGAACGAGTTTGTATGCCTCCCGTTCCAAAAGATCAATTTATTGCTGCCTGCGAACAGGTTGTTCGTGACAATATTGACTATATACCACCGCGGGGAAAAGGAAGTTTGTACATTCGTCCTGTAATTTGGGGAACCGGTCCAGTATTAGGTGTTGCTCCGGCACCATCATATACATTTTTAATATATGTTTCACCAGTTGGTCCTTATTTTAAATCGGGTGTTAAATGTTTAAATTTGCGTATAACAAATCAATTTCATCGTGCGGCACCCAAAGGAACAGGTGGACATAAAGTTATCGGTAATTATGCTGCATCATTATTTCCACGAAAGATGGTAAGAAAAGAAGGTTTCGATGAAGCAATTTATCTCAATGCAGCAAATGAAAAATTTATTGAAGAGGTTGGTTCGGCAAATTTATTTGCTATAAAAGATAACGTATTGATGACACCTTCTTTAGATGGATCAATTTTGCCGGGTATAACTCGTGATTCTGTATTAGTCATAGCTCGTGAAATATTACATATGGAAGTACGGGAAAGCAGTATTGCAATTAAAGATTTCTTAAATGCAGATGAAGTTTTCTGTAGTGGAACAGCAGTAGTGGTTACTCCTGTTGGAAAAATAACAACAAATAAAACTTCAACTACCATTAATAAAAATAAGATGGGACCAATTACAAAAAAAATACGAAAAATATTATTAGGTATCCAAAGAGAGGAAATTGAAGATCCATTTAAATGGATCTATCCAATTAAATAGATCCAATGTCCAGCGGAAAACATCCACGTCATCTTGGTAGAGAAGCAGTGTTTCAAGCACTGTATTCAGCTCATATCTCACAAGAAAACGAAAATAAGATAATTGACGACATTCAGGGACGTTATGAATTCGAAGGTGATACAAAGGAGTATGTTACTAATCTGTTTTTCAAATCAATTGAACATAAAAAATATCTTATAGAGACTATTTCTAAATATCTTGAAAATTGGGAATGGTCTAGGGTAGCATTATTAGATCGAT
Source organism: uncultured bacterium (assembly GCA_964634215.1). GTDB lineage: Bacteria > Fidelibacterota > Marinisomatia > Marinisomatales > JAHJCW01 > JAHJCW01. The sequence continues at coordinate 24,357 of CAZWKR010000011.1, read as the reverse complement.
TAATTTTGCAAATGGCAACAGCAGAATTATTTTATATTGACGATGTTCCACCAAAAGTAACTATTGCAGAAGCCATAGAAATTGCAAATCAATTTAGTACGAGCGACAGTTCGTCTTTTGTAAATGGTATATTGGATGCTATTTATAAGGAACAAAAACAGTTAGATAATGTTTGATGTTGAATTGTTGCTTAATCAATAATAATTAATAACTAAATTTTGTAATTCGTTAATTCGATTATTTTATAATTAAAATTATTTTTCAAAACCTTAAATATTCAATTTTAAATGAGTTTATTAACTAAAGCATTTGGTACAAAATCAGAACGTGAAATAAAATCACTTTGGCCTGTTGTCAAGGAGATTAAACAGATTGCTGAGATTTTAAAATCCAAGTCAGATGAAGATCTTATTCAACGTACAAATGAAATGCGAACTGTAATAATTAATGCACGTGAGAAGGTCGAGCAAGAATTGTCAAACAAAAGAATTGACAAGGATGAAGCAAAAAAGCAAATTCTTAAAGCAGAACGGAATATGTTAGACGAACTTTTACCGGAAGCTTTTGCTATTGTTAAGGAAACTTGTCGCCGACTGATTGGTCAATCTTGGCGAGTTGTTGGTCAAGAAATCAAGTGGGAAATGGATCCATACGATGTGCAATTAATTGGTGCAATAATTTTATATCGCGGTAAGGTAGCGGAAATGAAAACAGGAGAGGGTAAAACGCTTGTTGCTACAATGCCAATGTATCTGAATGCCCTAACAGGTAGGGGTGCGCATTTAATTACCGTAAACGATTATTTGGCTCAGCGTGATGCAGAATGGATGGGAGAGATTTATAAACGATTAGGATTATCAGTAGGCCATATTTTAAATACCATGGATAACACGCAACGCAGAGCTGCATATAATTGTGACATAACATATGGCACAAATAATGAATTTGGTTTTGACTATTTACGTGATAACATGTCTTTAACACCTGAGGATCAGGTACAGCGTGGACATGCATATGCCATTGTAGATGAAGTTGACAGTGTTCTAATAGACGAAGCGCGCACGCCACTAATTATTTCCGGTTCAGTTGATGCGCCTGTTGATAGTTCATATAAGGATCTAAAACCAGCCGTGCAAATGTTATATCGTAGGCAGAACACTCTCGTTTCTGAATTGGTCCGTGAAGCTGAAAATTTACTAAAAGATGAGAAAGATGATGAAGCTGGTTTAAAAGTATTACAGGCGAATCGTGGAATGCCAAAACATCCTCGTTTAATGAAATTATTCCAAGAACCTGGAATGATAAAACTGATGCGAAGTATTGAATCAAATTTTTTACGAGATAAAAAGCTTCATGAGGTCGATGAAGATTTATATTTTAGCGTAGATGAAAAATCACACGTATTAGATATTACCGACAAAGGCCGTATAACACTTTCACCGGATAATCCTGAAACTTTTGTTATACCTGATTTGGGTGAGCTATTAAATGATATTGATAAAAAAGAAGGAATGTCATCTACTGATCGAGCTCGTGAGGTAGAAAAGATACACCAAATGCATGCTGCACGAAGCGGAAAAATACATAATTTCAATCAATTGTTACGAGCATATTCAATGTATGAAAAGGATGTTGAATATGTTGTACAAAACGGTAAGGTTTTGATTGTAGATGAATTTACCGGTCGTATTTTACCTGGACGACGTTACAGTGAGGGATTGCACCAGGCTTTGGAGGCAAAGGAAAATGTTACCATTGAGCGTGAAACCCAGACTTTAGCTACAATCACAATCCAGAATTATTTCAGGCTATATGATAGACTATCGGGAATGACGGGAACTGCTGAAACTGAAGCTGAAGAATTGGGCTCAATTTACAATCTTGATGTAACTGTAATTCCAACCAATGTTGATATAGTCCGAGTCGATCATCAAGATTTAATATATAAGACAAAACGAGAAAAATATAATGCCGTAATTGATGAGATCGCAGAATGTCATAAAAGGGGGCAACCTACTCTAGTAGGTACAATTACTGTTGATGTATCGGAATTATTATCAAGGATGCTGAAAAGGCGCGGAATTCCACATAATGTTCTTAATGCAAAACAGCATAAAAGTGAGGCAGAAATTGTCCAACGAGCCGGACAACCCGGTGCTGTGACAATTGCTACTAATATGGCAGGTCGTGGGACAGATATTAAACTTGGTGAAGGAGTTAGGGAATTAGGCGGTTTACATATAATTGGAACTGAACGCCATGAATCGCGACGTATTGATTTACAATTGCGAGGCAGGTCAGGTCGTCAAGGTGATCAAGGTTCATCACGATTTTATTTATCACTAGAAGATGATTTGATGCGCTTATTTGGAAGCGATAGAGTGGCTGCAATTATGGATCGAATGGGAGTTGCTGATGGCGAAGTTATAACCGCAGGTATGGTAACTCGGGCTATTAGTAATTCTCAAAAGAAAGTTGAAACTCGAAATTACGGCATTAGGAAACATTTGTTGGAATATGACGATGTCATGAATCAACAGCGGCAAGTTGTTTATGACATGCGTAATCAATCACTACATGGCGAGAGCATGAAAGATACGATTATGGAATTCATTGAGGATTTTATAGATGATGATTTAAATCAATATGCAGATAATAATGTCATTGACTGGGATTGGAATAGCCTCCGTCAAAATTTTGCTTCGCATTTAATGGTAGATGTAAATATAGATGCAGTCGTCGCTGAAAGCGGAAATAAAGACATAACTATTGAAAATGTTCGCCATTATATTTTAGATCAAGCTCAATCAATGTATGCTGCCCGCGAGTCGTTAATTCCATCGGATGTAATGCGAAAATTTGAGCGGTATGTCATTCTTCGAACAATTGATGAAAAATGGAAAGATCATTTATATGCTATGGATCAGGTACGTGAAGGAATTAACTTGCGTGCTTACGGGCAAAAAGATCCACTGTTGGAGTATAAGTCAGAAGGATTTAATCTATTCCAAGCAATGATGCAAGATTTAACTAAAGCTTCTATTCAAAGGTTATTCCGTACACAAATTCAAGGTGTAGAGCAAGCTCCGGGTGCTGTACAGCAAAAAGCACGTAATGTACAAATTCAGCATCAAGATACAACAGGGATGGGATTTGCAGGACAACCTGAAAGAGGTGAGCAGCCTAATCGTCCACAACAAGCAGCAAGGACACCCGTCGTATCAGATGAAAAAATTGGTCGTAACGATAAAATTAAAATGGTAAGCCCGGAGGGAAAAGAAATTGAAGTTAAGTATAAAAAATTGCAACAATATTTAAATCGGGGATATTCTCAAGTTTCTTAAATATTTGTAACTTCGCAACTAAATTACCGGGGTGGCGGAATTGGTAGACGCGCTAGATTTAGGATCTAGTCTCCTATAGAGGTGAGGGTTCGAGTCCCTTCCCCGGTACATTTCGTGAGGTCAGTTCAGTTTTTTTACTAAACCCCCAAATCGTTTATCAATATGAAATCCTTTGTTATAAAATAAGCCGGCTTGGAAGAATCCCACAGTTATATATTTATATCGTTTGTTTTTTAAACGATTAAATAATTCATCCAACAAGATACTGCTTAAATGTCGTTTACGATATTTTGGATGAATTACTATCCTTTCAAGATATGCACAATTATCATCAGTTATTATCCAATAAACTCCACCGATTAGTTGGTTCGAGGAATTAATAATTAATAAAAATTTATGTTGCTGATTAAAAACCGCAGTTAAGTTTGAGTTGAGTAATAATGTTTGGAACTTGGCTATTTCCTTGGGATGACCCGGTTGACGTATTTGGTGGTTTTCACCAAAATTATCACTAATTGCTGAAATTAGGTCCAGTTTTCCTTCTGATCCAGAATCCCAAACAAATTCTTTTCCTATGCCTTCAGCATCAACATGCTCAAATAATAATCTTGTTATAAAATACTCATCATCTATAGACAACTTAATTGTATTATTGATTTTATTTATATATTCGTCGAGGTTTTCTGCTAATATTGCTTTTGCACGTAATCCTTTTTGTAAAATCAATAATTCATCCTTGATGGAATTCTTTGAGTCTTTAAAGGCAGTCATTAGAAAAAAGCGAATTCGTGTTTCGGGATAATCATCAATTAAACTTCCAAGATCATAATCATCATACAGTTGTTGGATAGTTGAACCACGAGCTTCAATTGTTGCCTTCGGATTAAGATTTAACCACCGTTCATATCGAAGTGAGGCAAAAATAATTTGTTTAGTAAGTAAGCCATTTTCGCTTACATCGGAGATGAAATTCTGAATTCTGCTTTTGGTTAGCTTGTATTTTTTTACTTTTTCTTTATACGTACTATTGTCTAATTCTTTAATAAGTGTATTTAATTGGATTATACCTTTCTTAATGGATATAGTTTGTAAAAAAGCACAAAATACGACTTCCCAATCTCCAACATGTTTTAACCCTGAATATCGGTTCTCCGAATCGATAATGAAATCTTCATATAAAGAAATAATCATAGTGGTCAAATCGTTCACCGGTGCACGGTCGGAGATGGAAATTAATCTTGTCCCGATGGCGTAATCGTGTTCGGGGATGATCAAATTTTTTGAAGATGAATTGGCAATATAATTTTTAAAATTTGAACGTCGATAAAAGCTGAAATATGCCATTATTCCATTCCAAATAAAATGCAACCACCTCAGTTGCCACAAATCACTATTTTCTTGTGAACTAATTTGATAACGATTTCTTTCAAGATATTGGTGTAGAGTTTCACCTTGCACATATTCCTCAGTGAATATCTTGTATTCGGGCCAATAACCACCAAAATCTTCTACTAGTTTACGTCCTCGACTTGATGCTCCGGTAGTGATTAGCCACTTTACTTCATTTTGAATAAAATCGCTGGATTGCTCCTCATTTAAATTAATAACAAAATTATGATTATTATGATCCCGTGTTTGTGTAGTTACGCGAAATACACTTTTACCGTGATTCTGTCCTAAAAACATTACCCATACGCCCCTCAATTGTATATCGTCGAGTTCTACTATATGATTGTTGGATAATAAGAAGATTGCTTCTTTTAACAATTGTGTTTTTGAAATTACAGACAAGAGTGTTTCTTTGTATTGATCGTCAACATTCGGATCAAATACAATAGTATCAGTCCATGAATATTCTTCTCCGGATTCTTGATCGATAGCTATCTCGCGATTCATTCCTAACCATTTTCGGAAACCTAAAATTAAATTATCAATCGCTAAAGTAGTTAAGGATATTATATTAACCGGTGCTGAAGACAAATTCCACTTTACTAGTTCAGACCTTGCCCATCCATATTCGGTAGGATGCATAATACCATAATCAGTAATTGTATTTAATAAGGCCTCAATAAAATATAATTGCTTCGTATTTGTGTCATTAACTTCATGGCGCATCATTGCCAATTTGTTCAGGATATATTTGAAATGTTCTGTTTTTAAAACCCGTACATCCAACGTCATATCTTTTAAGATTTTTGGATTTTCAGAAGTCAAATATATCTCCGATAATAATTCGATAAATATTTCACCATTCAGGCTAGGTGTTAAAACTTCCACAGCCTTTACGCGTGTTTTAAATACGGGGTGAAATCGCAATCTTGTTAGTAGATTAATTGCAATTTCAATAAGATCAAATTTGTCACTTACTAATATTTTTGAAAAATAATTGATGGCAATTGAGAGATTGTAATCGTATTCGTTAAATAATATTATTGCTGCATTATTTATACTTTTTAAATCGAATATTTTGTCTCGCAATGAATGTTTTAAGTTCTCAATAGACTGATTGTCAACCTTTTTATTTTGGAAATTAAATTCTGCTAAGTTGATTGTTAATTCAGATTGCTGTTCAAAATATTTCGGTGTAATTGACGCGATATTAAAAAATTCCACAAATTGTCGATTACCAAGCCATAATTCAGGAGATATAACTAATTTATTTAAGTCTAAAAATAAATTTGAATTCTTATATATGTAATCTCCAATTTTAATAGTTGATTTATTGAAATGTAATTCTAATGATATTTTAGTATTACGGATGCTAAGTTTTTTTCCATTCCAATTAATATTATTTGCAATAATTCCTGATTTACGCAATAGCCATTTTGGAATACGTACCTCGTTTGTTTCATATAAAAAGGAGTTGTAATCCTTTTTATACATTGGATTAATGTATTCACTAAAATTGTTGAGTATTGATTTTCGTTTAAATGTTTTTTTGAGTGTTAGTTCACCTTTTTCAGCCGAGAAGTTTCTGTCAATTATTGCAAAATTGACTATTCTTTCATAGGGAGCTAAAAAACTATTTACAGATTGCAGTAAAGAGCTATAGTATTCTTGTAAATTGAAATCTTTTTCATTATCAAGTATTTTTACCCACTTTTTATCAGGATATAGCAATACGGTATTATATGCTCTGCCATCTCCAACTAAAAAAACAGATTTTACTGCATCGAAATCTTGAAACATATTTTCAATTTTTTGCGGAGAAATAGTAAGTCCGCGACTATTTTTATATATTTCCTTTTTCCGGTCTATTATAAAATAATGATTATTGGTTTCCTCAAAAATATCACCGGTATGGAACCAACCATTCTTTAGAGCAGATTTTTTGTTTTTACCATGATAGTATGATGTTATATACGGTCCCTGCAACAATAATTCATTATCCTTGCCTAATTTCAATTTTACGCCAGGTAGTGATACCCCAACAGAATCTTTAATATAATCATTTTGTGGTGTCATTGTAATTCCACCCGTTGCTTCAGTCATGCCGTATCCGCTTAGCAAATAAACATCATTTCGATGAAAAAAATTAAATATATCAGGATCAAGATAACCTGCAGCAGACAAACCAAGCCGCAATTTCCCACCGGTAGTTTCTTTAATTAGCGATTGAATCTTATTTTCATCTGTGTTAATCACAGAAGTATCTGATGTGAAAAGTTCATACAGTTGCAACCACCTTTTTGGAATACTAATAAAAATAGATGGCTTTGTGATTTGCATATTCTTTAGCAAAGATTTGAATGATGGAAATTCTGCAAAAGTATAAGTGGCACCCCAAAATAATGTTCCTATCATTTCTAGATATCTGCCAAATGTATGATAGAGAGGGAGATAGCACAAAAATGTATCGTTACTATTTATATCTGGTAAAGCTAATGCCCTAGCAAAACGTTTAGTAATAATATTTGTTTGCGTAAAAATAATCCCCTTAGGATTTGCAGTCGTACCGGAAGTGTACATTATAGTTGCGTCGTCATCCATCTTCGTTATTTGTATTCTATTAATTAATTCGGTATCATCATTGCTCGAATATTTTTGTATAAAATCTTTCCATAAAATATGATTGATGATTGAAACGGACGTTTTTGGTAAAATAATTGTAGTAATAGAGGACAATTCATTCGGTATAGTACTGACAAGATTTGCTTGTTCATTACCGCCTACAAACAAATGGGTAATATCGGCATGTTGAATAATGTATTTAAAATGTTCTTTTGAAATATTAGCGGGTATCGGAACTATTTTAATGTTAAATGATAAACACGCCAAATCAACAAAAGCCGATTCTAATGAATTGGGAGTGTATAACCCAACAACCGTTTGACTTGAGTTCTGAGTTAGTTTAATAATAGAAGAAGCGATTGTTTTGATTCTATTCCAAGCTTCTTGATAAGAGATTTTAGTAATCCTTTTTCCATTAATTATTTGAAACAAGGTATGGTCGGAATATCTTTTAACGCGTTGTTGAAAAAGAATGCCGGTATTGTAATTTGATTTGTTTATCAAACTGAATAAAGTATATAACCATTCCTTTTGCAATTTTGATTGATAAAACATCGTACTTATTTGCGAAAAATGACCAACTTCGAGGAATGAGTGAATTAATTTATCGGAATATTCTCCATTTAATAATTTTTTCGATACATTTAGTAAATCTTTTGGATTGATGTGAGATTTTATGTCCTCTGACAATACTGACCTGATTATAGTATTAATTTCTTGTTGCATAGGTAACATAAAATATTTAATTGTTAATTTACTACAATTTGAAAGTGTAGTATTATTTATATATTAGCTTAAATTTACATCATATTAATTGTGATATGACCTTAGAAATCGCCATAGTATTGTTTATAATAGGATTAGCTTTTGTGCTGTTTGTCACAGAAACACTTCCTATCGATGTTACTGCTTTATCGATATTAGGTATTATGATATTGATTGGATATATTTCTCCTCAGGAGGCAATAAAGGGTTTTTCAAATCCTGCAGTAATTACAATAGCTGCGTTGTTTATATTAAGTTTTTCCCTTCAAAAATCCGGAATATTAGAATATCTTGTACTTCGACTTTTAAAAATCGGTTCGAAATCAAAAATATTTGGTTTAGTTGTTTATTTGTTCGCAATAGCGATTGCTTCAGCATTCGTCAATAATACCGCTATTGTTGCGGTTTTTATACCAATTACAATTAGGGTTGCACAAAAATTTGATGTCAATCCGTCAAAAGTCTTAATCCCGCTTTCATATGCAGCAATTTTGGGGGGTACTCTAACTTTAGTTGGAACTTCAACAAATTTATTAGTTAATTCATTGTTAATCGAAATGGGCAACTATGAGCCACTAGGTATGTTTGAATTCACGAAGTACAGTGCTATTCAATTGATTATAGGACTAACTTTTATAATCTTGATTGTATATAGATTCTTACCATCGCGGACAGTACCATCAAGCTTAACACAAAGTTATCAGATGAGCGAATATCTTACTGAAATGAAGATCAGTGAAAATTCCCCATTAATCGGAAAAACGTGTATTGATCGAAATTTAAACCGCAATTTTGATGTTACGGTTTTAGACATAGTTCGCAATGAAAAAATGATTACAACTAATATTAGAAATTTGATTTTAAAAAAGGATGATATTTTATTTGTAAGGGGTACTGTTGATAATTTTTTACGTATGAAGGATCTTGAAAAAGTGACCCTGCTTACTGATGAAAAATTGACTGAAAAAGAATTGGTACAGGAAGACAATGTTTTAGTAGAGTGTTTACTGACAGATAAATCAGACCTTACCGGAAAAAGTTTAATGCAAATTAATTTCCGTCGAAGATTTGGTGGTTTTGTACTTGCTATAAGACGCGAGGGAGAGATTTTACGTAAAAAAATTGCCCATATAACATTGAGAACTTTTGACACTTTATTGATTTACGGTTCTCGCCAAAATATTGATCGAATCTCTGAATCAGATGGATTTATTGTATTAGATGAAATTGATACTCAGTTGAAAAAACATAGGTTGTGGTGGTTAGGAATTGTTGTAATTCTAGCAGTAGTAGGTTTATCAGCATTAGGGCTAATGCCAATTCTTAGTGGGACTCTTATTGGGGTTACAATTTTATTAATATTTCGAGTTTTAGCACCAAATGAAGCATATAATTCAATTCATTGGCAAGTTATTATTTTTATTGCCGCATTAATTCCATTAGGACAAGTCATCCAAACTAGTGGTACAGCCGATTGGATAGGTAACTCAATTTATTCGTTAGCAGATTTATTCCCTGATTCTTATAGACCATTAGCACTTCTAAGTCTAATTTATTTAATTACCATGATATTAACGGAAGTGTCATCCAACGCTGCGACAGCTATATTGATGACTCCAATTGCATTTGTTGTTTCAGCAAAGATTGGTTTGGACCCCAGGCCATTTATATTTGCTATTTGTTTTGCCGCTTCCGCTTCATTTATTACACCAATTGGTTATCAGACAAATCTAATGGTATATGGACCTGGCGGATACAAGTTTACTGACTATATGAAAGTCGGATTTCCATTAGCAATAATATTTTGGATTTTAGCAACTATACTAATTCCTGTCCTTTGGCCGTTTCAAGCTATAATGTAATTTTGTGTGAGAATAACTTGTAACTATTTTTACTATATATCATCCAAAAAGCAAACACAATAAACATAGGATTTACAAATGAGTGATAACAAAAATTTAAATACATTTACTGACGCCAATTGGGGTGATGAAGTTGGTAAAAGTTCAATGTTAACAATAGTAGATGTTTGGGCACCATGGTGTGGACCTTGCAGAATTATTGGTCCCGTAATTGAAGAACTAGCTGATGATTATGCAGGTAAAATTAAGGTTGGGAAATTGAATGCTGATGAAAATGCAATGGCCCATCAATTAAGTGTTTCGGGGATACCAACGATATTATTTATGAGAGATGGTAAAGAAGTGGATAGAATAGTTGGTGCAGTTCCTAAAGAAATGTTAGTTGAAAAAATTGAATCTCATATGGCAGGTCAAGCACAAGCATAATTTGTAATTAATATTTCAAAAAGTTGACAAATACAGAATCAGAAAGTATACTTATTGCTGACGCACAAAAGGGAGATAAAAAATCAGTCTCACTTTTGGTCAATAAATACTCTTCAAGAATATATGCGGTTGCGTTCAGATTAATGAAAAATGAAGAGGATGCAGAGGATGTATTACAGGAAACATTTATTATAATGCTGAATAAACTCAACACGTTTGAAGGTAAATCATCATTATATACATGGTTATATCGTGTAGCGACAAATGTAGCATTGGGTAAATTACGGAAGAAAAAAAACATTGATGATTCAAGGTCGTACAAAAAAATAGAGTTTGAAAATATTTCATCATTGGAAATAGCTGATTGGCCTGATCATTTAGCAGAAGAATTCGATACAGAAGAATTTCATAAATGTTTACAAAAAGCAATGGATGAATTGCCGGACCATTATCGTGCAGTTTTTATATTACGGGATTTAGAAGGTCATTCAACTAGAAATACTGCAAAAATTTTAGAAATCAGTGAAGCTAATGTTAAGGTGAGGTTAATGCGGGCGAGATTATATTTGCGAGATCAACTTGCATATCATTTGAAATGTGTTAACAGAGGTGATTATGGAAGACAATAGTAAAATTTTATCAGATATCTTGAATAATAAGTTAGGTGAAGATATTGAAGATGATACTGTCCAGGAGTTGGCAAATCACATAAAAAAATGCGAAGATTGTAAAATGGATGTTGATACAATACGCCAAACAATAAGATTGGCACGATCTGGAGATTTTGATGTTTTGCTTCCTCAAAACGTGTCTAAAAGATTATTTAAGGCTTTAGGACTAGAAGAAGTATGATTGCTAAGAATGTACATATTGAAGACTTAGTAAATGATCATCCGGAGGTTATCTCTCCTTTGGCTGAACTTGGTATTGTATGTATAGCATGCGGTGAACCTGTATGGGGAACATTGGAAGAACTGATAAATAAAAAGGGATTAGATAATCTTGATGAAATTATTAGTCAGCTTAATAGAATAGTAGATAATGAAAAAGTATAACTGGTTTAACAAAACTTCTCTCAAAAAAATCAGTCTTGGAATCATATTGGGTGGTGCCATAGGATTTGCATATTATTATTTTATTGGATGTAAAAGCGGTACCTGTGGTATTACAAGTAGTCCTGTAAATAGTACTTTGTACGGTGTACTGTTAGGTGCTTTATGGACGTTCCCAACCAAGAAAAAGATGACGAAATAATGAATTACGGTTATAAACGGAAGGTAAATAAATCGTTTGAACAGTCTGAAAAAAGACTGCGACAAACTTTATTGGAAGAAGGTTTTGGAGTCATTACAGAAATTGATGTAAAAAATATTTTTAGCCAAAAATTGAATAGAGAATTTAAAAAATACAAAATATTTGGTATTTGCGAACCACATACTGCTTTTAAAGCTTTATCAATTGATGAACAAATTGGACTTTTATTACCGTGTAATATTGTTATATGGGAAAATGATGATAAGTCTACTTCCGTTGCAGTTATTGATTCAAAAGTACTGCTTGCAATAACTGGAATAAGCGAATTAACCGACCATGCCGATCAAATAAACAATACACTTAAATTAGCTGTAGATAAAATATGAATGATGCTTTAACAATTATTATCATTTTCGCAGCTTATTTATTTATAACAAAAGTTTTATTTCCCAAAATGGGAGTACCCACTTGAGGTGTGCCATACTATTCTCAGTGTGAGGATGATAAAGAGGAGAAAGAATAATGCCGATGTATGATTATCGCTGTAAGAACTGTGATGAAATTTTTGAAGAATTAGTATTTTCCAGTACAGCACCGGACGAAGATGTAAAATGTCCTAAGTGTGGTCAAAATAGATCTGAACGGTTACTTTCTGCCCCTATGATTGCTACGGGTGGATCATCCAATGGTGCATCTACTTCATCAAGTAACGGATGCGGTTCCTCAGGTTTCTCATGAGCATAGAATAATTCTACGGTCGTAGAATTATTAAACTTTTAATTTAGAGGCAGATTATCTGTAGATTTGCGCCTTTATGAAGTCTGGTAAATCTAAAGAATCTCGTCTCAAAACATTTTCCGAAAAGCCTAAAAAAGCTTTATGGACTTTAGCCATACCGATTTTAGCAGGTATGTCAATCCAAACAATATACACTATTGTTGATATGATATATATCGGCAGATTAGGTGGCAATGCTATTGCTGCAGTTGCTTTCAACATGCCACTCCTATTCTTTGTACTTGGATTAAGCATGGGGTTAGGATCTGGCGTTACTGCTTCCATCGCACGTTTTATTGGCGCGAATGATAAAGTAAACGCAGATAATAGTGCGGAGCATGCTTTATTGATGGCATCAATAATTAGTGTAATTATGGTTATTGTCGGTCTATTATTTGGAAAGCAAATGTTAGCACTCCTTGGTGCTACTCCTGAATTAATTAATATGGCTTGGTCGTATCTTAGAATTCTAACTATCGGGTTATTTTTTATGGTATTTTCGGGTTTCTTTCGATCAATATTAGCCGGTGAAGGTGATATGAAAACTCCGATGATAATTTCGGCTGTCGGGACAATATTAAATATTTTTTTAGATCCAATCTTCATTTTTGTACTCGGTTTTGGTGTGGCCGGAGCAGCAATAGCAACTGTAATTAGTCAAGCAGTAGTTTTTTTCATTTTTATTTATTTATTTTTGGTAAAGGAACATACATATGTAACATTTCGCTTGAGAGATTTCTCGTTTTCAAAATTTATTATATTTGATATAATCAAAGTTGGGGTTCCGGCATCAATGGCGATGATAATCATGTCTGCAGGTCAAGCGGTATTTAACAAAATATTGGTAAGTTACTCAGCATTTTCAGTAGCTGCATTCCAAATTGGCAGCAGAATAGATGTAGTAATATTTTTACCAATTATGGCAATTGCCACAGCCTTAACGACGTTAGTCGGGATGTTTTTTGGTGCAAAAGATTTCGAAAATGTAAAATTAATTATTAAGTATGGAATGTTACGTTCTTTTATTATAACTGCAATTGGTTCGGCTATTATATTTATATTGGCACCATATATTGTTAAAGGTTTTACAAATGAATTGGAAATTCAAAATATTGCAATTGTGTATTTAAGACTAATAGTTTTTATTTATCCATTAATATCATTTGCGTTGACAAGCGGAAGAGTTATGCAGGGGCTAGGTATGGGATTACCTATGATGGTGACTACTGTAATTCGTGTTCTTGGAGTGTCTGTGCCGTTAGCATTGTTTTTTAATTTTATACTCAATAAACCCATAGAATGGATGTGGTATGCCATGATGATGTCAACGATAGTCGCAACTATTACAGCCGGACTTTGGCTAAGATACGCGCTAAAGCGACGAATGATTAGTATATAAATTTATTTGTTATAGCGATTAATCGAATATGCTGCGATAGTTGCTAGTATTATTTTAATTACAGCACCGGGTATGTATGGATATAATCCAATTGATACCGCTGTTCCAAATCCGGCTGTAACAGCTAACCAACTAATTCCGAATAAAAATATTACTGAAGTACCAATAATCATTGTTAGAAATGTTGATGAAAAATTAGCTATCCAACCTCTCTCAGATAAATATCCAACTAAATAAACTGCCGGTATAAAACCAATTAAATAACCACCGGTAGGTCCTAGTAAATATAGGAATCCCATGGTTCCTCCTGCGAATACAGGTAAGCCAATTAATCCTTCAAAAATATATAATACAACACTTAATGTTCCAATCCGGCTACCGAGCATTGCACCTAAGAATAAAATACCAAAAGTTTGTCCTGTAATGGGTATAGGACTAAATGGTATAGGAATCGATAGTCTAGCTAATAGTGCTAATAGTATTGAACCAGATATTGCAATTACCACGTTTATGGTTAATGATTTCGATTTAATTAGTTGTTTTGTTAAAATCATATTTCCTCAATAAATGACGATTGTTAAATATTAATATCAAATATTAGTCACTAATACGCTGTCTAACCAATGCCTTTTTTCTATTTCTTTTAATATCATCCAAAACTGCCAAAAAACATGGAATTACAAACAGTGTTAAGACTGTGGAAATTAATAGCCCAAATAAAATAACGTTAGCTAAAGGTGCCCACATTCCTGAGGACCCACCAATACCGAAAGCCATTGGTAATAAACCTGCACTAGTAGTTAGTGTTGTTAAAATAATCGGTCTTAAGCGAATCTGACCGGATTCAACTATACTCTTCCAATATTGGTTTGGACTAATATTGTCCTTTTTACGTCGATTATTTACAAAACTGATCAAAACTATCGCATCGTTAACAACGATTCCAGCCAATGCAACAAAACCAAACATTGAAATAATGCTAAAAGGATTACCTGATATCAATAATCCCAACATAGCTCCGATCATTGAGAACGGTACAGTTGTTAAAATAATCAGTGGTTGGGTATAGGAATTAAATTGAGTTCCAAGGATTAAAAATATAATTATCAAACTTAGAATGAATAGTGATCCGATATTCTTAAAAGTATCTGAAAATTCTTCAAATTGTCCACCTGTTTCAATTGTTACACCGGAAAAATGCTTTTCTATATTTTTGAAAACACTTTTTAACTTAATATCAAGTTTATCTATTGTAATTATATTTTTATCAATATTAGCGGTGACCATAATTGTTCTTTTTTGATCAAAACGATTGATGGCTGTAGGTCCGGGTTGTATTTCAAAAATTACAACATCACGTAAGGCGACAGTTTGTCCAATATCATTTGTGATACGTAAGTTTAGTACATCATCCAATGAGCTGCGATTTGGTACGTCATATTTGACAATAACGTCTATTTCCTCATCAGCATCACGAAATTCCGTGGCTTTAATTCCATCAAAAGCCGAACGTACAAACATTGAAATCGTTTGTATATTGAATCCGTATAACGCTGCTTTTTCTTCATCAGGTAATATTTTTATTTCATTTTTACCTGCTGGAAAATCATCGGTTATTCCTAGTACACCATCAATTAAATCTAAAGAATCCTGTAATGCCAATGATGCATTTTTAATGTTGTCTAAGTATTTGCCCTGTACTTTTACTGACACATCTTTACCAACTGGCGGGCCTCCGGTAATTTCCTCGAATTCAACCGATGTTGGTCCACTAATATTTTTAACTTTGGTTTGCATCATTTTCATTAGATCTTTTGTTGCTACTGTTCGAGATTCACCAGGATACAGTTGAAATAGAATTTGTGCAACATTCTTTTTTACAAGCCATTCCTCATTGGCTTGTAACAAACCAACATTGGTAATAATATGTTCAATTGGCTCTTGAGGAAGTTCTTTTGCTGCTTCCTCGAACTTTTTAACAATACGATTCGTTTCTTCTAAACTAGTTCCTTCTGGTAACTTAAGAAGTACTTTAAATTGATCAAAATCTTCTTCGCCAAACATTTCTACACCAACTAGAGGTATTACACCAAATGAGAGGACTAGAATTACAACTAATGTACTAATGACGTAATATCTTTTTCTTAATACTTTGAATAGTAGTTTGCGATAACTTTTTCGAAGACTGATAAAAAATTTCCTATCACCTTTTTTATGTTCTTTTGATTTTAATGTCCAATCCGCATAATGGGATGGCAATAAGAAGAATGCCTCAAATAATGATGCCAACAATGCCAAGGAAAACACTAGAGGAACAATCCTCATAAACTTACCCATTATACCTGTAAGTAGGATAAGTGGTAAGAAAGCAGCAATATTGGTACCAATTGATGATAGAATCGGTGATACAACTTCTTTAGTGCCAAGAATTGCTGAATCAACAGAATTAAATCCCTTTAATCGGTAACGGTGACTATTTTCGATTACAATTATAGCATCATCAACTATTATACCTAGGACCATCACTAGTGCAAAAAGCGTATTTCCATTTAATGAATAGCCCGTTATTCGCATAAAAATAAATGTAATAAAAAATGATATAGGAATTCCCAAAGATGCAAGGAGAGCATTTCGCTTCCCAAGAAATATATACAAAACAAAAATAATTATCAGCATTCCTAATACTGCATTATTTCGAAGGACATTCAATACACGGTTAATATAGATGGAATTGTCCATAGAATAACTAAAAGAAACACCATCAGGAACGTTATTGCTAAATTCATCTACAACCGTTTTAATCTCATCAATAGTATCCAGTGAGTTTGCATCGCTCTTTTTTGAGAGCGAAAAAGTAATCGATTGATCACCATCTAATCGTGAATAAATTTCCATTTCTTCACGAGCGTCATTAATTGTGGCAACATTTTTAATTTTAATGAATTCACCACTTTGCGATTTTCTGATTATCGTATTTCCAATTTCCTCTACTGATTGATATTCACCTATCGACCTTATCAAATATTCTGTTTTTCCAAATGAGATATTTCCGCCTGGAATATTTAAGTTCCTCATTCTCAAAGCCAATGCAATTTCATTAAAAGAAATATGATAGGAATTGAGCTTGGCTGGATTAACTTCGATCCATATTTCTCTTTCCGCTAAACCCGAAACTTGTACTTGCGCTATTCCGGGAATATCAATCAATTCTTTTTCTAGCTTATCAGCTATTTTAAAAGCATTTTCTTCAGGAATTGAAAACGTTAGATTAACAGTGATCACAGGTTGGAAATCGCTACTACTAAAATCATTAACTAAAGGGTCTTCTGCGTCATCTGGCAATGATACCTTATCAATCTCAGTTTTTAACTCGGAAAGTTTTTCACTAAATTTACTCTGAGACATATCTTCAAATTTTATCAGTAAAAATCCAAATCCTTCACCTCCAGTGGATTGAATTTCTGATATATTTTCAATATCCTTAATTTCATCTTCGATTGGATCAACTATAAGATTTTCGGTTTCGCTTGGGGCTGCTCCTGGATATACTACTGTTACGAATATCCAATTAAAATCGACATTTGGATTTAATTCACGTGGTAATTGCATTAGTGATAATCCACCAAATGCGAAGAGTCCAATCATTAGCATATTTACTAAGACAGGATTTTTTACAGAAAATTTTGCAATATTCATTTTCTATTCCTTAGATATGAATTAATTAACAGTTTCAATAAATACTGCTGTTTTTTCGCCAAGATTTTTCATCCCAACTACAACTATTGTGTCACCTTCAATTAAACCAGAGTTTACAATGGTATTTGAACCTAAAGATTGACCGATTTCTATTTTGCATAATTCAGCAAAACCACTTTTAACTTTATAAATATTCTTATTTTCATTATCAGTAACTAATGCATAATTGGGGACTGAAAATTGTTTATCTTCATTACTGATAGACAATTCTATACTGGCCGTCATTCCGGCTCGTATTTTCATATTTTGTGTATTTGAAACGTGTATTTCCGCTTTGAATGTTCCGGTTTGTTCGTCCGCTTGTGGGGATATATATCGAACAGTTCCACTAAAACTTTGATTATTTAAAGCGGATATTTTGACATCAGCCTTTGTACCGACTTTAACGTAATTAACCTTATCCTGACTAATACCAATTTCAATTTTTAGGATGCTCAAATCTACTACCCTGTATATAGGCATACCAATACTAACCATTGTGCCTAATTCAATATATTTTCTCGAGATGAAGCCGGAAATTGGTGATTGTATTCTGGTATTATTATAGTTCTTTTCAAGTAAACTTAAATTAGCAATTGCTGATAGTTGATTCGCTTCAGCATTTTTTTCTGCTAAAACGGAATTCTCGTAAGCTATTTTTGAAATATCATTATTGTCAAAAAGGATCTCATCACTTTGCAAATTTAATTGTGCGATTTTTAAACTGTTGTCCGAAGATAACTTTTGTGCTTGAGCTTGTTGGAATTGATTATATGGAACCTCATCATCAATTACTGCTAAAACGTCTTTAGTAGAGGCACTTTGTCCTAATTTCTTATTGATCTTTTGTACCTTGCCTGATACCTCAGATATTATGTCAACTGAACGAGATGGAGCTAATACTCCAGTAAAAGGAATTGTAGCTTCAAGTTTCTGTTTTGACACTACTATTACTTCAACAGGTACAACTTTGATTTCATCTGTAGTTGATTCGATATTTGAAATATCTTCATTCTTATTGTCATTTCCTCCACAAGAAATAATTGATAATAAGATTATGACGAGAATGGTTTTTAAAAAAAGTTGGTATTTCATTCTAAACTCCATATAAAATAATTAATCAGTATTTACAATTTCATTGAGTGTCCCAAGCAAATAATTCAGCTCAATAATAGCCGAAATAAAGTCATATTGATTAGTAATATCTGTCAGTTCATTATTTTGCAAGGCAAGTTTTGTGTTAATAAAGTCAATATTTGATATTAAACCGCGTTCTTTTTGTTGCTCAATTATTCGGTAATTGTTTTGTGAATATTTTACGTTCAATTTTGACAATTCACGCTGCGTTTTTAAATCGATAATTTTATTAGCTGTTTCAGACAGTATAAAGCGAATATTATTTAATTGATTTTGGTGATTCTCTTCGTTTTGTTGATATTCATAATAGGAAGATTTGACATTTGAAAAATTTTGAAAACTGGTAAACAAAGGAATTGATAAATTAATCATATATGTCTTAGGTGAATAGTCATCCAGTTCCAACGTATTGTTTTCTCGCCAAGCATGTGTGTAAAGCAAACTCACATTTGGCATATAGGAGGAGTAGGTATTTTTGTATAATAATTTACTCAACTTTGTTTGAAATTGGGATGCAGTAAGTGCGGCATTGGCATTTATCAATTCGTCATCTGAAAATTGAATTATCTTCAAAATGTTATTATTTGATAAGTTGGAAAATTTATCTGCTTCATTTAAGATCTTGATAGGAATGGTTGATTCCACTTCAAAATCTGTAAACATATCCATATCAATTAAATTAGATAGTAGCGATTTAGTGGTACGTGAAATTGATTCCGTATTTATCAAAGCAGATTGCTGAGTTTGGTAGTCGATTTTCCAAAATAATAACTCATTTTCTGAATATCGACCTGCTAATTGTTGCCGTTCTGCCTTTTCATAATTCAATTTTGCCAAATTTGTAAAATCTTTCTGTAATTGTAAAAGGTCTTCACTCTTTAATACAGCAAGATAACCGTTAATAACTTGAAACAATATATTATTTTTAGTGGATTCGTTAATTTTTTGGGCAGTTTTCTTTCCCGCATTAGCGATACGTAATCCGTTTAGAAGTACACCGTTGAATATCGGCATCGATACATCGATGGCAGTATAATATGATTCCTGAAAAACTGTTTGTGGTATTTGGTCCCTTAACTCAGGAGGCATGTAACTTCTAAAATCTCTTTCTCTAAGAGTTTGGTCATCAATGTGCATATAGCGTGAGCTAAGGTTAGCTGTAGGCAGAAATTGTGTCCATGCCCGATATCTATCCCATTTTGCCTTCTGTAACCCGTAATAACTTGATTTAAGCTGATTGTTATTCTGCAAAGCACGTGATATTGAACCCTGTAATGTCAAATAAACTTTGTCATCAGGATTTTGTGATATTCCTAATGACAATGAAATGAATATCACCAAAATAATCATATATGATTTTTTAAAATATTTATGAAATTTATTATTATGAAAAAACAACATTAGTTTCCTCCTTAATCGCGACCAATACTTTTTAGTATTTTTGTTGCAAAGTTTTTCATTAGATCTGCCTTAACAATGGCAATTCCTTTTCTTTCATCACCTAAAATAAGTAAAGTATCTCCGGGATTAATATTAAAGATATCGCGAGCCTTTTTAGGTATAACAATTTGTCCTCTTTCGCCAACTTTTACTGTCCCAAATATATGTTTGTCTTTTTCACATTTATCCATAATTGTTTCTCATGTTATTCATATTAATCAAATTAGTATGAATTCAATTTATTATTTGTTTTAAATGTTTTCCAAGAGAATATTATAATAATTATATGGACTTAAAATGATAAAAATAGTTGTCAATAAAATATGAATTAATTTAAAAAAATAAGTAAATTATAATAGTTAAAAGAGAGAGAGGGTAGATTATGAAGTATTTAAAATATTTATTAATTATAATGTTAATATTTTCCTTTGCAATGGTTTCTTGCAAAAAAGATAGCACAACTGGATCGACCAGCGGTACCATAGAGGGAACTTGGAATGTTGTAGATGCAGTAATGGGCTGGCTATTAACAACTAATTCTAATCAGACAGCCACAAACATGTTTGATGTTAATGGTCAAATTAATATTAGTGGAACACATACTGTTACATTAAATGACATGTGGATGGACGAAACCGATCCTCCTTCATTTTTCATTTTTGATATTAATGATGATGATGGTAATTATTCATTGATTCTTGATGGAGATACTGGAGAGGGGATGTTACTAACTACCAATAGCCAAACTTTTATTGGCGATGTAACTTTTATATATAACAATGGAACTCTAACAATAACACAATCTACAATAACAGATGTTGCAAGTGATGCAACTGTCACTATAAGTGGCTCACTCTCGTTTGGTCAAGTTAATGTACCGGCAAATACTCCAACTTTTATAGAATTTACATTTGATGATGATGACCCTGCCGATGGGATAGGTCTAACGACTATAACCTTTAATAGTGATGGAACTGCTACTGTTACCGATGTTTATGAAGGAGGCACTGATACAGAAAATTGGACATATACAACAGATGGTAATCAAATAACCATAACTGATGAATTTGGAGATATTATAGTTTTTGAATATTTAATTACGGGTAATACACTAACATTGGTGGCATCAGACTTTGATGATATTTGTGTAGATTATGCAAGTCAAGCCGAGTGTTTTACAGATATGGAATGGTTTTTTGGCTTAACACCCGGTAGCTTAACTGCTGTCAGTATGCAGGTAGAAATAATTCTAAACCAAGCTGTTGCGAAACAAGGATTAAATATTGGGAAAACTTATAATCTAATGAATCCTACAAAAGTAATGGAGGATTATAAGCTAAATATTAGGAGATTAAGAGAATCTCAATAAGTCAATTGTAAATAAAAAAGCCCCGATAATTCGGGGCTTTTTTATTCAATATTTTCTAACAAAATAGTTTAAGGTTGGTTTATGAAATATTTAAAATATTTGTTAATTGTGATTTTGATATTTTCTTTTACACTATTGTCATGTAAAAAAACTATTACTGAACCGGATGAAAGTACGATAGTTGGGAACTGGGTTCTCTCAAGTGCTATTGTCAATTGGATTCTTACAACCAATACAAATCAAGTAGCAAAATTACCCTTTTCTGGGAATGGTCAGATAACGGTGTTTGGTGATTTTAATTCAGTATTGAATGGATTACTCATTTATGATACAGAACCATTCACATTAGCAGTGGTAGAAATTGAATACGGAAGATATATCAGTACGATGATGGTAATTGATGATAATAGTCATATTGCAACTGTATATGCCGCAGATACAGAACAAACATTTGAAGGTACTCTCAGTTATATCTATGATGGAGTTACTTTAACAATTGCAGAATCAATTCTTAGAGATCCAAATGACACAAATGAAACAGTCACAGTTAATGGTGCAATGTCTTTTGATACTGTCGGTATTCCAACTAACAACCCAACAGATATTAGAATATCAGATGTTGGTTCACAGTATTATCCGGGATTTATAAATGCTGAGTTTCTGAACGATGGAACATTCTCAATGAATTACAATTATGGCAATACTACTACATTCCAAAACGGAACATGGGAAACATCTGATAATGTTTTAATAACAGTTATGGTTGAAGATAATAATACGGTAACTGAAGTAAATGATTTCTCAATTAATGGAAATGAATTATCCATACTCAATTCATATGATGGATGTGAAAATAGTGATGATATATTAAATTGTTTGAAGAGTGTTGAGGATAGACTAGGTTTAATAAATGGTAGTCTAACTAAGGTTCAGGTCGAAACAACGCTAAATTTTGACAAAACAGGTTCTGGAAATTAGAATATAAAATTTGCAATAAAAACCCCGCGTAATCGGGACTTTTATTTAGACCTTTTTTGATGCAACAAAATTAAGCAACCATTCCGGAACAGCTTTAATTATTGGAATAATAAACTTCCACTGCCAAGGTGAAATAAATGTTTTTTTCTTTTTCTCAATGGCGTTTACCATTTTTTTAGCAAAGACATCAACGCTCATTAAAAATGGCATTTTGAATTTATGACTGCTAGTCATATCAGTATCAATAAATCCTGGACAGATTGTAGTAAAACTAATTCCGTCTTTTATAAATGAAGAACGCCAACTATTTGTCATAAATCTAACAGCAACCTTTGATGCAGAATAGCCACTCCTCCCTGGTAATCCACGAAAACCGGCAATCGAGCTAACAACAACAACCCGACCGGATTGTTGTTTAAGCATCGTTGGCAGAGTTGGAATAACGGTATTAGTAACTCCCAAAATGTTTGTTGATAACATTCTATTTATTTCATTGGAATCTCCGTTGCCCAAATCTACTTTTCCGCTGATTCCGGCATTGGCAATAACAATATCAATTCCACCGGATTCACTAATGAAATCATCAATTACCTTCTTTGTAGCTGATTGATTGCTTACGTCAACTTCATAAATAATCGGTTTACCGCCTAACTCTTTACATTTGGCGGAAACTTTTTCTAAAAGTTCTTTTCTGCGAGCAGCCAAACCAATAATAGCTCCTTGCTTGGCATATTCATAAGCTACATATTCACCAATCCCGCTGCTTGCTCCCGTAATAAAAATATTTTTCTTCATGTAATATCCTATTATTTGTAAACCATCCTAAGAAAACCGTTAAGCCAATTTACTGGTAGAAATTTTCTCAAAGTTAGAGATACTTTTGCATCACCACCGGAGGGATAATACAATTTCCAATTATTGCTTATTGCCGCTTTATAAATTACTTCAGCGGTTTTTAGCGGATGATTTCCCTTTGAAACGAACTTATCATTAACGGTGTGTATTTTCTGTACATACTCTTCGTAGTCGGCTAAACCATCTTTTTTTGTATGGGTCATTGAGCGATCATAGAAATCGGTAATAACTGCACCCGGCTCGATTATCTTTACTTTTATATTAAATGGTCTAAGCTCAAATTGCAGTGCCTCGGAAAAACCGGAAATTGCCCATTTTGTACTTTGATACATACTATAAAGCGGTAAAGTCATTTTTCCACCAATCGATGAGACGTTAATAATCGTACCTGATTTATTTGTTCTGAAATAGGGTAAAATGGCGCGTACAACATTCATTACTCCAAATACGTTTACATCATATTGATGCTGCAATTGATCGCTTGTCGCTGCTTCAAATACACCGGTTAAACTATATCCTGCATTATTTACAATAACATCAATATTGCCAAATTTAGTAATTGTACTTTCTATTGCTAAAGCGATTGAGTGTTCATCAGTTACATCCAATTTAGGACAGATCATATTTTGTAATTTTGTTAATTCTTTTTCCTTTTCCGGTGAGCGCATTGTGGCAGCAACATTCCAACCATTTTCTTGAAAATATTTCGCTGTTTCTCTGCCGATTCCAGTGGAAGCACCTGTAATTAATACTGTTTTGGCCATTTAATTTTCATCCTAATTTTTATTTAGTAAATCTTTTATTATTTCAAATGTATCTTCGTTAATGCGTGCAGTAAGCTGTTTTCCGCTCCTCTTAGTTGTTATCAAATCGGCATTTTCAAGTTCCTTTAAATGGTGTGAGATAGTGGGTGCTCCAATATTAAATTTTTCAGATATTTTGTAGACGAAACACCCCGTCTCGAAAAATGCTTCATCTTTCTTACTTATTTCATGATATAATTTT
>CAZWKR010000010.1:0-108408 GCA_964634215.1 uncultured bacterium | reverse complement strand
AGTCTTAAATATGAAAGACTGCATAAACATTGTTGAACAAGCATTTTTAGAATCCAATAAAGGTACTGCCGTACTCCCTTTAAGAACCGCAATAACCCCGCCTGATGGACTGTCGCTTTATATGCCGGCTTATTTAAAAGGGATGGGAGCTCTTGCATGTAAAGTTGTAACTATTTATAAAGATAATCCAAAAACACAAAATTTGCCGGTGACAATTGGTAAGGTATTATTACAAAATCCCGAAAGCGGTGAAGTTATTTGCATCATGGATGGTGGTTATCTAACGGCAGTAAGAACAGGAGCAGCAAGCGGTGTTGCAACGAAATATCTTGCACGTGATGATAAAGAGCAAGTAGCCGGAATTTTTGGTGCAGGAGTACAAGCTCAGATGCAGCTTGTTGCGATGTGCGAAGTACGTGATATTTCCAAAGCAATTGTATATGATCTATCCGATGAAGCAGTTAATAAATTTATTGATGACCTCAGTAAAAAGCTTGACATTGAAATCATTCAAGCTCAAAATGCCAATGAGGTACTCGCTGCAGATATAATTTGCACTGCAACTTCTTCCCCTACTCCCATTTTTGATGGAGCTAAAGTAAAAATAGGAACACATATAAATGGTATTGGCAGTCATACACCAAATGCCAGAGAACTTGATACAGCAATTATGAAACGATCGACATTTATTGGAGATTCAAAAGAAGCATGCTTAAAGGAAGCCGGCGATTTTATCATTCCTTTAAATAAAAAAGATATTGATGAATCATATTTTTTTGCAGATTTAGGAGAAATCGTTGCCGGAGATAAACAAGCAGGAATGAACGATTCTGAAATTACAATTTTCAAATCAAATGGACTCGCGATTCAAGACGCTGCTACAGCAAAATTAGTTTTTAATAGAGCTATAGAGGCCGGCGTTGGTCAAAATATAGACTTATAATATTTAATCATAGTAGGAATTTAAAAATGAGCATTACGATAGATGGAAGTGGATTAACTATTGAAAAATTAGTTAGGATCGCCCGACACAAAGAGAAAATTGAACTTCCCAAATCGGCAATTGAACGAATAATCAAATGCCGTAACATGCTGGAAGAAAAAATCCAAGCAAAAGAAATTATGTACGGTGTTAATACCGGGATTGGTGAATTTTCCGAGATGGTGTTGGATGATGATCAGATCAAAGATTTTCAGAAATATCTTGTATATAATCATGCTGCAGGTATTGGTGATCCGGCACCGCTAGAATTTGTGCGTGGTGCTATGGCGGGCAGGGTAAATGTTCATGCACATGGCAACTCGGGATGTCGTCTTGAGATCACACAGACGCTAGTAGAAATGCTTAATAAGGATGTTGTTCCATTTGTATGTCAAAAAGGTTCGGTAGGTGCTAGCGGGGATTTAGCCCCGATGTCGCAAATCGCGCTTGTGTTGCTCGGTGAAGGACAAGCGTATTATCAAGGTGAATTACTTGATGGAAAGATCGCAATGGACAAAGCCGGCATTCCGATTCCGGGCTTACAAGCAAGAGATGGTTTAGCAATTATTAACGGCTCTAATCTGCTCACTGCCATGAGCGCAATCACACTTTATGATGCTAACAGATGGCTAAAACAAGCAGAAATCGCCGCATCAATGACATTGGAAGCGTTAAAAGCAAATATGAAACCTTACACATCCTTATTGCACGAAGCACGAGGATTTAAAGGTGCGGTTCGAAGCGCTGAGGCGATTAGAAAATGTGTAGAAGGCGGGGACCTCATTGATGGAAATATTAAATGTAAAATACAAGATGCCTATTCTATGAGATCAACTCCACAAGTGGTTGGTGCTGCACACGATGCAATCGCTTATGCGAAAAGCCAAGTAGAAATAGAATTGAATGGTGTTGGAGATAACCCTGTTTTTTTCCCTGAAAAAAATCTCCAAATTTCTGGAGCAAATTTTCAAGGTACTCCCGTCAGCTTGCCAATGGACATGATCAGCGCTGCAATAACTATGGTAAGCGTAATGTCTGAACGCAGGATGAACCGCCTGAATAATCCAGCGTTGAGCGTCGGTTTACCGGCATTTCTAACAAAGGGAGCCGGAATGTTTTCCGGCTTGATGTTAAGCCAATACACAGCTGATATGCAAATTGTGGAACAAAGGATTTTATCAGCTCCCGCCTCTGTACAATCCATACCTGCCGCTGCTGATCAGGAAGATTTTGTTTCGATGGGAATGAACACAGCTATTAAAAATATGCAGATAATGGACAATGCATATGGAATTCTAGGAATTGAATTTATGGCAGCTGCGCAAGCACTCGACTTCCGTGATTATACATTTGGCAAAGGCGTCACTAAAGCTAAAGAAATTATACGGAAATACGTAGATTTCCTCGATATAGATCGACCACTTTATTCAGACCATACTGCCATGAAAAAACTAGTAAAATCCTGCGAAATATTGGAAGAAGTTGAGGAATTGATTGGGAGTTTGGAATAATTAAATTTATAAATTGAGCAACGTTATGACAAATTATACAAAAAATAACAATTGGTATACCATCCCGAACATAATAAGCCTTCTCAGAATTGCATCGGTTCCTATTTTGTTAATCCTTGCCTGGTATCAGTTTCCAATTACGTTTTTGATATTATTCACTATTGCACTCGCAACTGATGCATTAGATGGTTATCTTGCACGGAAATTAAATCAAATAACTGACCTCGGTACAAAGCTCGATACTTGGGGAGATACTGCAATGTATTTTACAGCTCCCATCTGCGGTTATTGGTTATGGCCGGATTTAGTCAATAAAGATATTATAACAATATTAATTTTTTGGATTGCTTTCATAATACCGATAATATTTGCAGTTTCAAAATTTGGGCGTATGCCGAGCTATCATACAATATTGGCAAAGATCAATACAATTCTACTGAGTTTTGCAGTACTAATCTGGTTTATTTTCCAGTTCCCTTGGATATTCAGATTTGCAGTATTCATTGAATTATTGATTATGATCGAGTATATAGCAATTACCATAAATTTGAAAAAATGGAGAGGGAACATTCCTTCCTACTGGCATGCTACCGGTAGGTTCGGTAAAAAATAATTAACAAACTCGAGAAAACTGCTAATGAAAAAATATATCATATTTTCAATAGTCATCCTTTTCTTTTTTAATTCTTGTGATTTTTGTCCAAATCAATCACGTGGCGAGATTTTCGAATGGAAAACATCTACTCCCGCTAAGCAAGGATTTGACACTGAACTTTTAAATACAGCATTAGATGAAGCGGAAAATCGACCATCTATTTATAGTGTCTTAGTAATCCGAAATGGTTATATAGTTGCTGAAAGATACTATCGCGGTTATAGCGAAGATTCCAGTTTTAATATAAGATCGGTATCAAAGAGCTATCTTTCAGCAATGACCGGAATCGCTATAGAAGAAGGTATAATCAATAGCATAAGTGATAAAATGTTAGATTATTTTCCGGAATATGATCACTCAGGATTAGATCCAAGAAAAGATGAAATTACAATTAAACATTTATTGACTATGCAAGGTGGAATAGACCACGAACACAACAATTATTCCAGGTTATATGGTACATCAAATTGGATTCAGAGTGCAATTGAAGAACCACTTTTATATAATCCGGGAGAAAGGCATAGTTACAATACATTTTTGACCCACTTGCTTTCCGGTATTATTACAAATTCATCTGATATCAGTACATTGGAATTCGGACAAAATTACTTATGTGATCCGTTAGGGATTACGATTCAAGATTGGCAGCAAAGTCCACAAGGTATATATTTTGGTGGAAACAGTATGTTCTTTACAACGCGTGATATGGCTATGTTAGGATATTTATATTTAAATGATGGTAAAATTAACGGTGTACAGATCGTACCGGGAGATTGGGTTGAAGAATCGTTAAAAAATCGTATGCCCCAACAGCAACAAGGTTGGACTTGGGGACCGATGGAAAATGGTGGATATGGATATTTATGGTGGCTTGGTACAATTAAAGGATATGAGGCATTCATGGCAATAGGTCACGGTGGGCAATTTGTAGTAAACTTTCCTGAATTAAACATGATCGTAGCTACAAATTCCAATGCATATATTGGATGGAATGAAGCTAGCATAAATGAATTATCAGCGTTGGATTTAATCGGAAATTATATAGTTACGGCCGTAAAGTAACTAAGATACAGGAGTAAATAATGCTTGATCGATTACAAAATAACTCACAAAAACAACTACTATTATTCTTTGGAATTCTTACAGCAATTGTATTTCTTGCTATGAGATCTGTCAGTGAACCACTTATTACGTCAGAAGCACCCGGCGGAATTATTTCGTTTGAGTTAGCAAAATCTTTGGAGCAGTCGCAAGCGATGTTAGCTTCTTGGGATACTAATACAAAAATAAATGCAGGGCTCAGTCTTGGGATTGATTTTTTATTTTTATTTGTTTATGGAATCTTTTTTGCAGTGGCCTGTTTTTCTGTTGCAAAAAAGTTTAAGGATCGTACTCATTGGTTTTACACACTTGGTGTTTATCTTGCGTGGCTGCAATTAGTGGCAGCATTATTTGATGCAATTGAGAATGCAGCATTGATCAAATTATTACTAGGTTCGCTAAACAGTGTTTATTCTAGTATCGCATATTATTTTGCATCGATAAAATTTGTTATTATAGCTATTGGAATTATTTATATCATTATTGGATTATTATCTTTACTATTTCAAAAAGGACTCACAACTGACTAATATGGAAGACGAATATAAATCAGCAAAATATTATGATAAATTTTTACACTTATTTGTTTGGCGGATTAGAAAAAAGGTTCTCCAAATTGTAAAAAAGAATCAATATGGTAAAATACTAGATGTCTGTTGCGGTACGGGTAATCAATTAAAATTACTGAAAAAACACGGTATTGAAGGAACGGGCGTTGATTTATCAAAGGCAATGCTAGAGATTGCAGACTCTGGTAAAATTAAAGCAAATTGTTTTGAGCAAGACGCTGAAAAAATTAATTTTAACGATGAATCATTCGATATGACCATGACCACTTTTGCATTGCATGAAAAATCCCACTCATCAGCTAAAACAATACTAAACGAAATGATTCGATTAACTAAGAAGAATGGTCATGTTATACTTGTAGATTTTTCGATTGATGGAAATACATCTTTCTTAGCACGCAAGGGTATCAGTTTTATCGAATCACGCGCCGGTGATGACCATTATAAACATTATAAAGAGTACGTTGTCTCCGAAGGGTTAGATACACTACTAGATGGCTCATCATTGAAGGAAGTTGAAAACCATTATTTTGCGCTAAATGGCGTGGTTCTTAAAGTATTAGAAAAAATTAAATAATTAATTCTAACCATTGGAGATAAAATGGAAAACATAGGATACATATTATTGAGTATTGCCGCAGTTTCTTGGATTATTGCGATTATTATTGGAGTTATTGCTGCTTTTCCAGTAGGAATAATTGGATTTATTGCAATTTTAGGGATTGGATTTCTATTTGCAAAAGTTGTTAAGGATCGACTTGTGAACAAGGAAGATAATCACTATTCAAATACAATTGAAAAATAGGAGAAGATATGTTAATTACAACTCAAGATCAATTTGCTGATTATAATATTTCTGAAACCTTGGGAATAGTAAGAGGAAATACAATAAGAGCTAGACACGTTGGAAAAGATATAATGGCAGGGTTACGAACAATTGTAGGTGGTGAAATCACTGAATACACAAAAATGTTAGCAGAATCACGAGAACAAGCATACGATAGAATGATAGCTCAGGCAGAAGAACTAGGTGCTGATGGAATTGTATGTTTGCGCTACACAACTTCATCAGTAATGACAGGCTCTGCAGAGCTTTTGGCGTACGGTACTGCTGTTAAATTAAATAAACAGTAATGAAAATTTATTAATCCTAATAAATATTGATATTACCATGTCTTCATACGAAGCTTTAGATATACTAATTCCAATAGGTGGTCTAATTTTTGGGATAATATTGTTTATTGTTGGCTTAAAATGGTTCGGTTATAAACGTTTAATTGAAAATATTCCAACTTCTAAAATTCGTTCTATTGCAATGGGTTTAGTGGAAATATTTGGTAGAGTAGTACCTATTGAAAAGAATTTGTTGAATAGTCCATTTTCTAATACTAAATGTGTTTATTACAAATATACTGTTGAACGTTGGGTAAAAAGGAATGATAAACATCATTGGCAGGTAGTCAATTCTGGAAAAACATCCCTTCCGTTTAAATTACAAGATAATACAGGATTGGTACTAATTGATCCAGTTGGAGCTGGCATCGATATTAAGAGTACAACTTATACATCTGGTACAGGACAAGATCCATCACTCATTATTCTGAAATTTCTCAATTCGAACAATTTAAAATATGAAGGATTTTTCGGAATTAATTACCGAATGCGCTATCGAGAATCAATGATTGTACCCGGAGAACAATTATATATCATTGGTAGTGCAACAGATAATCCTTTCAAAGCCGACGGTACTGCACAGCATAGTGCAGAAGACATAATGATATATCGGGGAAAAGGGAAATTATATCATATA
Source organism: uncultured bacterium (assembly GCA_964634215.1). Lineage (GTDB taxonomy): Bacteria > Fidelibacterota > Marinisomatia > Marinisomatales > JAHJCW01 > JAHJCW01. The sequence goes on along the minus strand of CAZWKR010000010.1, from coordinate 101,780 downwards.
TCACAAAAACCCGAGAAAGGTGTTATTAAAACATATTTGATAAAAGCCTTAGGTGGTCTTATCGGTGGAAGCATCATTATAATTATTTGTTTTAATATATTATTAAATATTTTTTCAAATATCTAATTTCATCATGAGTATATTTTATATAAAAACAACTAATTGACAATTTTAAATTGGAGTAAATAATGGAAACGGGTATACTAGTACTAATTTTGATTGCAGTAGCAATAACCGGTTATATTATAACGATTTACAATGGCTTAATTAAGCTGAAGAATAATATAAAAAAATCATGGGCAAATATTGATATCTTGCTTAAACAAAGATCTGATGAGCTTCCAAAACTCATTGCCACTGTTAAAGGATATATGAAACATGAGAAGGAAGTCTTGGAAAATCTTACTAAGGCACGCACTAATTTTCTTAATGCGAATACTGTCTCTGAGTCTGCAGCTGCAGACAATATGATATCTGGTGCACTAAAATCATTATTTGCAGTTGCTGAAAATTATCCCAATCTCAAAGCAAATGAAAATTTTATGCAACTGCAAAGTCGTATTAGCGGTATTGAGAATGAAATTGCAGATCGGCGTGAATTTTATAACGACAGTGTTAATCAATACAATATCCGGATACAATCAATTCCAGATGTGATTGTTGCAAGAATGATGGGTTATACCGATGAGGAAATGTTTGAAGTGGCTGAATCTGACAAGCAAGATGTTGTAATAAATTTTGACTAATATTTTTAATTTATTATCCTAATAATACTATTGCACAAATACTAAACCAGTTTCTATATTTAACCGGCTATGGTGAGCCTTATTTTTGTTAGTATGGGGAAGTATTGAATAATTCTATCACAATAAACTTCGTTATGGTTATTTAATATGAAGTTAAAAGTTATATTAGAACCAAGTCCTGAAGGAGGATACACAATTATCGTTCCATCTCTTCCGGGATGCATCACTGAGGGTGAAACCGAAGAAGAAGCTCTTGCCAATGTACAGGAATCAGTTGAATTATATCTGGAACCGGTTGAAGACGATTCAGATTTTGCTCCAAATGAGAAAACATTAGAGGTATCAATTTGATTGAATTACCGAGCATTGGCTATGAACAGGTAATATCCAATTTGCGGAAAGACGGTTGGGTGATTGTTCGGAAGAAAGGAAACCAACTCCGATTACACAAACGAACTAGCACCGAAGTATTAAAACTTACTATTCCCACACACAGACCAATTAAGAAATCAACTCTACATCATATATTTAAAAACGCCCGGTTTTCACTAGAAAACCTTGATGAATCAATATAAATAATCTTTTAATATTAACGTACTAAAAAACGTTTTTTATATAAAATACTCTTCCATAATTCATTGTCGAATTATAATTGTACTTAATAACTTTCATAAGTTTAATAGAATTAATAATAGTTAAAACAATATTGTAGGAGAATAAAAATGAAAAATATCTTAAAAGTATCCATTGTGCTAATGGTAATTCTAATGATCAGTTGTGGTAAATCTGATCAACAATCTGTTGATAATTTTTTAGACGATTATGAGAAAGTAGTAGAGAAATGGGAAGCATCAATTGCAGATGGTGAATTCACAGATGAAGACTCTGACGAAATGAATAAAATAATTGAAGAGATGGAAGATGAAGCAAAAGAATTACGAAATGTTACAAAATGGAATAGAGAGCAACAGGAAAGATACGCAAAACTTACCGAACGGATTATGGATGCTATTTTTAAATCAATGAATATTCCCGGAGGTTTTTCCTTTTAGAGTTTATTCTTCTATTTCTTAATAAACCCAATGCGTGTATTGGTATGTTAGCAATTATTTTAAATCAGACACAAAATGAATAGAAAGTATTATTTTTTAGCAGTATTTGGACTATCTTTTATTTTGCATAGCTGTAAACCGAAAAATTTATATAATTCCTATTTAGACCAAAAACTACCTGGTATCACGCCTGAGTTATTTGCCCCGGCAATAGTTAATACAGATAGTATAGAAATTAATACGGTGTTTAACTCTACTTTTACTGAATTGTTTTTTACGAGAATTATTGATGAAAGCTTTGTTATACATTATTCTGAATTAATTGATGGTAATTGGACTGTGCCAGAACCAATTCAAATGTATTCTGACCAGGATGGTGAATCCGTTGCTATTGACCCATCAATTAATCAAGAAGGAAATATAATGTATTTTCTTGGTATTAGCCCTGCAGACCGTTCAAAAAATGCTAAACCAGATATCTACAAAAGTCAAAATTTTCAAGGTAAATGGCAAATAGCTTCAAAGGTTGAACACCCAATATCAACTGAAGAATACGCAGAGTCATACCCAATAGTAGTTGCTGACGGAAGTCTATACTTTACATCTGACCGTCCAGGTGGTTTTGGTAAACGGGATATTTATAGGGCTCAATATTTGGGAGATGGAAAATTTGACACACCTGTAAATATTGGTTCAGAAGTGAATTCAAAAAAAAGTGAACGAAGCACCTACATTTCACCCGATGAGAGTTTTTTGATTACCGCAAACACTTATACTGAAGAAAAGGGATTTGCTGTATCATTTAAAAAAAATGACAAATGGCAAACACCAATTTATTTTGACCTCGGAGAACCGCTAACCAAAGATTGGATATATTTCTGTCCTTACATGTCGCCAGATCGTAAGTATTTTTTCTTTTCAAAAAGATACAGTGATCCACCAGAGAGTGGGTGGAAAGGGGTAACCAAAGGAGAAGTGTATTGGGTAAATGCTAGTGGTATTTTTAATCTTAAAAGAAAATAACCAATTGCTAACAATGTGTATGATGTTCATTGCTGCTAAACGCAGCTACGCCACATACACCAACCGTTATCTTTCAAATCTTTTATCCAATTCTTCTAAGGATAATTGAACGATAATCGGACGTCCATGCGGACAATAGTAAGGATGTTTAGTTCCGAAAAGTCGATCAACTAATTCTCGCATCTCTTCGGTAGATAATTTATCGCCAGCCTTAATAGCAGCGTGACAAGCAAACGAAGCAGCGATAGTTTCTTGCAAGGAACTGTACTCTTTGTGTGATGTTTCGAAATTATCGATAATATCCTTTATAACTTCTTTCTCTCGACCCCATGTCATTTCTGAAGGAATGGATTCAATAAGTACTGTATCTTTGTTGGATTGCTTCATTCTAAATCCAATCTTTTCAAGATATGGAAGTATTTCTAATAAAACGGAATATTCATCAGGGGCAAATTGCATCTCTTCAGGAAATAATAAAGTCTGTGAAGCCATCGGATTTTTACTAAAAGCGGTAATTGCTTCTTCAAATAATATTCGTTCATGTGCTACATGCTGATCAATTATGACCAACCCGCTGCTAATCTGTGCTAAAATAAATTTTGAATGGATCTGCCAAAAATTATCTGTATCAATTACTTTTTTATCGACCTGTGTATCCGCTAATTGCGATACATATGTTTTCGCTCGTTCCAATCCATCCGAACCAAATGATTGATCATGACTTTGGCTTTGTGCTCTAAAATTTATAGTATCCTGATTCGGATTATACTGTGGATTACTACTATTACTAAACCGATAATTATTATCATAAGATGGTTTTTCAAAGTCAGGAATAGTATCAAGCATGGAACTTAATGCCTCGCTTACACTTGATTTCAATACATGATGGATACGCCATTCATCTTTAAATCTGACTTGTATTTTCATCGGATGAACATTAACATCTACTTGATCAGTTGGTACTTCCAAATTTAATACAAAAAATGGATATTCCCCTCTATTCACTAAAGATTGATAGGCACCGTAAGCTGCTGAATTTAGAAGTCTATCTTGTATAAATCGATTATTAAGAAATAAATATTGTTCACCGGGGCGTGATCGAACCAAATTTAAATTTCCAACAAATCCAGTAATTCTATAGTCACCTTTTTCAAATTTAACCGGTAATAAATTATTGCCATAAGTTGGGTCGAATGTAGCTGCGATTCTTTCTATTAATTGCTCAGGTTGAAGAATCAATATTGATTTATCATCGGATTTAAGAGAGAATCCAATCATTGGGAACGCTAAAGCAAATCTGCGAGCCATTTGAACGATATGTCGCATTTCCACTCGTTGTGATTTTAGGAACTTCCTACGCGCCGGTGTATTGTAAAATAAATTCCTAACTGTGATTTGAGTGCCAACTATTCCTGGTGCCGGACTGATCTTTGACGGGATTCCGTCAATATATTTGATTTTTCCACCTTCTTTATCATATGTTGCGGATTCAATTTCAACTTCAGCAACTGATGCAATACTTGCTAACGCCTCACCCCTAAAACCAAGTGTATGTATTTTAAACAAATCAGCAACTGTGGTAATTTTACTTGTACTGTAACGTTCACACGCTTTTGACAATTCTTCAATAGGAATTCCGTGGCCGTTATCTGTTATTTGTACTGTTTGCTGACCAGCGCTCTCAACAACAATATCAATTTTAGTCGCACCCGCATCAATACTGTTTTCTAACAATTCTTTAATTACAGACGCAGGTCTTTCCACAACCTCGCCTGCCGATATTTTATTCCGCAAATCCTCCGATAATTGATGGATTTTTGGTTGCATTATTTACCAATTATTTCCCTTGTCTTGGCAAAAATATTTTGATGATATTGCTCTGATTCAGTTAATAATATTTCGACTCGTTTCTTCATATCATCGACAAACTTTTGATCTGAGCTCACTCCATCTAAATTTATAAATACATTTAAACAAGCACCACGTACAGCAGTAAAAGCAGCTTCACCTGCTACTCCAACATCACTAACAGAATTCGGATTTCCTTCATTCACCATCAGCTCAGCCATTTCAAATATTTTAAATGATGTTTCTGCAACTTCTAAGGGTATTTCAATAGCATACTTATTCGCATTTAGTACTAATTTTTCTTTGTCTACAATTTCCTCAGGAGTTGTCGCAGAAATGCGATTGGCAGCCATAACCTTATTGAATGCATTAGTATCTTCATCAATTAAGAAAGATAATCTGTCTTTAATTTTTTGTGTCTTTTTACCAACATTTTCCATCATTTCACGTTTTTTTAAATATCCTTTCTTTTCATGCGACAAAGCCGCTACCATAGAAGTCAAGGCTGCCCCAAGACTTCCTACTAATGCAGCAACACTGCCACCTCCCGGTGCTGGACTATTGGATGACAATTCATCAGTAAATCCTTTTACAGATAAATCAATTAACTTGCTTTCTTTTCTTTTAACTGCAAAATCGATAATTTTTTCTTCGACAATGAATGGGGTAACATCGTTCAATCCTAAAGACTGTACAGCTGATTCTATCAGCATTTCTTCAGGAATTCCGGTAGTGCGACCTTGTTTTTTTAAATAATGCGCACCCGCCATCAAAATTGCATCTAATGGGATAAGCCCTACTAATTCACTGCCAGTAACACGTACACCGCGCTCTGTTGCTAACGCACATGCTTTGTCGAATACATCATGAATTGATGAGACTTTGAAATTGTTAAAATTGATTGAAATTTGTGCTCTCTTGAATGTATCAACATACCATCCGATTGCTTTAACATCTTTGAAATATCCCGGCTTTTTTACTGCTTTGCCGATTAGATTTTCTTCAGAATATCCATTAGATTTTAAAAGCTCATCAATATTAATTGAGTGTTTATCTGAGCAGTGTATTCTTAATTCTTCGATTGAAGTAAATGTTTCTTCACAATCACCGCAAGGATAGTTATCTTTGGCATACCGTAATATTTTACCATCTAAAAGATTTTTTGATAATGGATTTGGTATACGAGCTGACCGCCCTTTCTCACGCAATTCAAAAGCAATATCATTTGCTAGACGAGTATCGTGCGTATTCAAATTTATATTATATGCTATTAGAAATTCACGTCCACCCATAACAGTTGCACCGGCTTGTGGGTTGAACTTTGCTTTCCCAAAATCAGGTTTCCAATGAGGATCTTTTAACTTATCTGCCAAACCCTCATATTCTCCAGCCCGAATTATTGGCAAATTGGTCCTGTCAGGTTTTTGTGCAGAATATTCATAAAGATAAACAGGTATATCAAGTTCTTCTCCAACTCGTTTACCAACTTGTTTAGACAACTCGACACAATCATCCATTGTCACTCCACTAACTGGGACAAACGGACAAACGTCAGTAGCACCCATTCGTGGGTGCGTACCTTTTTGTTGTCTCATATCTATTACTTCACTAGCTGTCTTAATCGCTTGAAAAGCAGCTTCCGCAATAGCTTCGGGAGCTCCGACAAATGTTACAACAGTACGATTTGTATCTTGCCCGGGATCTACATCAAGAAGTGTTATTCCTTCTACTTTTTTAATCGACTCAGAAATTTGATTGATTTTATTTAAATCTCGTCCATCACTAAAATTAGGAACGCATTCAATTAATTTTTGCATTTGTTTACCTTAATTTTCAAGTTATTACACGCTGTAAATACATTATTAACAATACAATAGCAATTAACATCACAATTAACCATATAAATGATCGCTTTGGTTGACGACGCGGAATTAATCTTCTAAAATATGTTTCTCTATCCACTAATAAATACCAAATGTAAATAGCTTTAGGAATATAGTCATGATTGGAGAAATTATTATTGAGAAAATATTAAATCTTGTGAACATACTTAGAATTATTAATCCCATAAGAACTCGTGGACCATAATATTCAAATTTAGCCAATTCATTATGGTATTTATTAGGTATGAGACCTTCTAGTATCCGTGAACCGTCTAGTGGAGGGATTGGGATAAAATTAAATATCGCTAAAACAAGATTAATTTGCAGGCTCATGATCAGAACAACTATTAAAGGTGATTGATTGCCAATAAGTCCTAATCTAAGTAATATACTGAGTAAGATACCGCTAATCAGTGCTACTATTAAATTTGACACTGGACCAGCAAGAGCAATCCACATCATGTCCTTTTTGGGATTAGCCAAATATTGTGGATTGACCGGCACGGGTTTTGCCCATCCAAAGCCCATTAAATAAAGTGCTAATGAGCCAAATACATCCAGATGAGCCATTGGATTTAACGTAAGTCTACCTGCTAGTTTGGCGGTTGGATCACCATATCTGTGCGCCATCCAACCATGTGAAAATTCATGGAATGATAGAGCAAATACTATTATCGGAATCAATATTACTTGTACAGCAGGATCTAATGCATAAATTCCCATATTACCACCTTGGATGAAATGTTCTGTGAACTTCTTTTAGATATTCTTTATCTAAATGAGTATAAATTTGTGTTGTAGATATATCGGTATGACCGAGCATTTCCTGAACAGCTCGCAAATCTGCACCACCTTCTAATAAATGTGTAGCAAAAGAATGTCTTAACGTATGTGGACTGATATCTTTCTTAATATCGGTGAAGTTAACCCACTTTTTAATTATTATCCATACCATCATACGGGTTAGAGGCTTGCCGTTTCGGCTTAGAAATATTCTACCTTGATTTTGATTTTTCCTCGCAAACGATGGTCGTACGCGTTTAAAATATTTATCAAGACATCTTATAGCCCGTGGACCTAAAGGTACTAATCTTTGCTTATTCCCCTTCCCTGTAACACGCAGCATCTCAGCATCAAGCAGTATATCTGTTAACTTTAAATTGCAGAGTTCAGATACTCGCAATCCACCTGAATATAATATTTCCAACACAGCTAAATCACGGATTCCCAATTCTTTGGAAACATCAATAGCATCTAATATTGCTTCAATCTCCTGCGGTGTAAGAACAATAGGTAATTTTCTTGGAGCCTTCGGTGTATCTAATAACAATACCGGATTCGATTTTACAATATCCTCACCGGATAAATAATTGTGAAATGACCGAATCGAAGAAAAGGCACGGTTAATACTTGTTATAGATAAGTGAACATCATTTAATATTCGAATATATTTCCGAATATGTTTCTGTTTAATTTTATTTAAGTCTGTAATACCTTCATCCGTCTCTAGAAAATGCAAATACCTTTTTAAATCTCTTTGGTATGCTTCGATAGTATTCTGAGAAAGGTTTTTCTCAATTCGCAGAAAAATAATGTAATCTTTGAGAAGTTTATTCAAAATAAATTATTAATTATTTAATAGAAATTTATTTCTGATGAATTGCTTCGGAAAAATCTTTCATAATTGATAAATTTCCCAATTTCTCGGTAACAGTCCCTGTTACAATAAAACTTGCACCCGCTTTTACTCTTTTTTCTGCCTCTTCCGGGGTTTTTATCCCACCGCCAACAATTACAGGTATTTCAACTTGTCTATTAACTGCTTCTATAGTTTTTGATGATATAGGAATCTTTGCACCACTTCCGGATTCTAAATAAACTAATTTCTTTCCCAAATACTGAGCTGCTAATGCGTGGGCGACGGTAATATCAGGTCGATCCATCGGGATAGGTTTTGTACTGCTCATGAATTCAACTGTTGTAGTAGTTCCACCGTCCAAAAGTAAATATCCCATCGGAATTGTTTCTATTCCGATATCTTTTACAACAGGAGCCGCGATTGCCTGTTCCCCGATTAAATAATGTGGATTTCTACCTGATAAAAGCGACATGAAAAACATTGCGTCATAGTGACCATTTAATTGGGTTACACCTCCGGGGAAGAAGATAATCGGCATTTTAGCATTCTTTTTAATCTTACCAACTCTATCATGATTTCCGGCATCCATCATTAAACTGCCGCCTACTAGCAATGCATCAACTTCTGACTCATTTGCAGCTTGGACAAGCTCCTCGATATTTGAATGATTTTTTTGATCTGGATCAATTAATACAAAATATCCCGCACCTTTTTTCTCAACTATATCAAGTAGATAATGATAGATTTTAGTTTTCATAAAAATAATTATCCAATTATGTCTTGATAATCTCCGGCACTTAACATCTCGTCTTTTGCGCTTAGTTCGTTAAGTTCAATTTTTACAAACCACCCTTTACCATAGCAATCTTCATTCACAAACTCAGGTGAATCTTCAATTTCATTATTTATTTCTACTACTTTACCTGTGACGGGAGATACAAGGTCAGAAACTGTTTTAACAGCTTCTATTGTACCAAATGCTTCATCTTTCTCTATTTCTTTACCTACTTCCGGTAATTCAACGAAAATAATATCCCCAAGCTCACCTTGCGCAAAATCGGTTATGCCAATAGTTACAATATTATTGTCAAATTTTGCCCATTCATGATCATTTGTATACATCAAATCTTTTGGTACATTCATTAATATTTTCCTTTAATTACTAATTATTTTTATCCATTTTAAATTCAAATGTTTCTAAAAAACTTGTGTCATATTCACCGCTTATAAATCGTTCATCATCTAATATTTGCTTATGATATGGAATTGTTGTCTTTGGTCCTTCAATTACGCATTCCGATAAAGCTTGTCGCATCCTAGTTATTGCCCTATCTCTTGTTGAAGCATGGACAATTAATTTCCCGATCATAGAATCATAATAAGTCGGAATTTCATATCCAGCGTACGCATGTGTATCTATCCGGACACCCTTTCCACCCGGCATATGAAAACTAGTGATTGGCATTGGAGATGGAGAAAAATTCTTTTCCGGGTCCTCGGCATTAATTCGACATTCAATTGAGTGACCGTTCAATTCAATTCGTTTTAAGTGGTCAGGGACTTTTTCTCCAGCATGCATTTTTATCTGTTGTTTTATTAAATCAGCACCAGTTACCATTTCTGTAATCGGATGCTCAACTTGAATTCTAGTGTTCATTTCCATAAAATAGAAATCTTTATTTTTGTCTAATAAAAATTCTACGGTTCCTACCCCGACATAGCCAACTGATTTTACAGCGGTCACAGCTGCTCGACCTAATTTTTTCCGTAATTTTTTATCAACTACAGCTGACGGAGATTCTTCAATCAATTTTTGATGACGTCTTTGTACTGAACATTCACGTTCACCGAGATGGACTGCGTTTCCATAACTATCAGCTAATATTTGTAATTCAATATGTCGAGGATTTTCGATAAATTTTTCTACATAAATATCGCCATTTCCAAACGCAGCCAGGGATTCAGCTTGAGCTGTTTTAAAAGCATTTTCAGCTTCATCAATAGTACTAACAAAGCGCATTCCTTTTCCTCCACCGCCCGCTGATGCTTTAAACATTACCGGAAGTCCAATCTTCAAAGCTGTTTTTTTTGCTTCTTGAGAATTGGCAATTATATCATTACTTCCGGGTATCACCGGAACATTTGCTGCTTCCATCGTAGATTTTGCTGCTGATTTATTGCCCATAGCATTGATTATTTCAGCAGTAGGTCCGATATACGCAAAATTATTTTGGGAACAAACATGAGAGAAATTGGCATCTTCTGCTAAAAATCCGTAACCTGGATGAATTGCATCGGCGTTAGTTATTTCACCGGCCGCTATGATTCTTGGTATATTTAAATAACTTTCACTGCTTGGTCCAGGACCAATGCAGACTGCTTCATCGGCAAATTTGACATGTAAAGAATACTCATCAGCTGTCGAATAAACTGCTACTACTTTAATCCCTAATTCATGACAGGCACGGATAATCCTTAAAGCAATCTCACCACGATTAGCAATTAGAATTTTCTTGAACATTTTGTATTATTTATTCTATCTCAAACAGAGGTTGGTTGTATTCAACAGGTTGTCCACTGTTTACTAAAATTGATTGTATAGTTCCATCTTTTTCTGCTTCAATCTCATTCATTATTTTCATTGCCTCAATAATACAAAGGGTATCGCCTTTTGAAACCTTGTCACCAATTTTCACATAATTTGGACTTTCCGGTGATGATGCAGTATAGAATGTTCCTGGCATAGGAGATAAAATCCTTTCGTGATCATTTGAATCTATAACTGGTTTAGTATGTACAATCTTGACCGGCGTTGATTCATCTACAGTACTTTCATAATCAGCGTTTTTAGTAAAACTACCTCCCGCTATTATCGCTGGACTTTTTACAACTCGATATTTACGTCCCCAAAAAGATGCCTCTATTTCGTTAACTTCACTATTTTCTAATAAGTATATAATTTCTTTAAGTTTATCTTGCCACATAAAAGACCTCAATAAAATTACGATTTTGCTCTTTCAATATACTCGCCTGATCGAGTATCTATTCTTAAAATATCATCAGTATCAATAAAAAGTGGGACTTGGAGAGTATATCCCGTTTCTACTGTTGCCGGCTTTGTTGCACCGGTTGCAGTATTTCCCTTAAAACCCGGCTCAGTTTCAGTCACCTTCAAATTTACATGTAAGGGAATGCGAACATCTAATACCTCAGAACCGTCAAAAAGTAATTCTACATTCATACCTGCTATCATAAAATTTTTTGATTCCGAAACAACAGATTCACTGACTGTAATTTGTTCATAAGTATCGTTATCCATAAAGTAAAACGAATCTCCATCTTCGTATAAGTATTGCATCTTTTTTGCCTCAATACGCACGTAGACAATGCGAGCTCCGGCGTTAAAAGTATGATCAATGATTTTACCTGTAAGTAAATCTTTTAGTTTAGTACGTACAAATGCCCCACCCTTACCTGGTTTCACATGTTGAAATTCGATTACCTTCATCCGTTTGTCTTTATGTAATATTACTACACCGTTTTTAATATCTGCGGTTGTCGCCATATATAATCCTTATTTTAGAGCATAAAATTTAACATAATGTAGTCATAGTTCAAATTTTTGAATAATATTATATATTAAGATATTTGTCGAGAACCTAGATTGATGACGATTTAAAGAGGTAATAAAATACACCGCATTTACTAATCATTAATATTTGAAATAAAGTCCAGCATCCACTTATAATCATCTTGCCTCTCAGGAATTGCAAACTCAAATTTGGCAAACTTAGCTAGATCAGCACGATTAAGTAAATTGATCAAACTCTCGAAATCATTTTTTTGTAACTCGTATACAGATTTAAACACTCTTATCTCAGCAGTTGTCATTTCCAATGCTCTTACATAATATCGATTTTCGATGAATTCCCGTAAAATGAATGATGTTTGTAAATAGAAAATTTTATTATCTGAATTTATCATATACTTCAATTCATCAAGTCTCCCAAGAGCAATGTCTTGTGCAGATTGATATTCTGAAACTTCTATTTTATTTAAAGACTTTTTTCTTGTTCTTTTTCGCCCAAGAACTACTAGTGACAGTAATAAAAAGAATAAGATAACAGCTAAAGTCCATCTATACCAATTAATTGGTTTTTTCAAAGCTATTGGATCCTTTATTGGACGTAGATTGGTATCTTCGACTCCGGTCAACATTGAAATGATTTTTATATCGATTGCATCAGTATTAATAATAATATCTTTTGTAGAATCAGCTTTTAAGATTTCTACCGGATATTCAGGAATTGTAAAACTGCCTGTATCCCAAAATACGATTTTAAAATTAACTTTGTATGGTTTGTTCCAAATGGTATGTATCTCTTTATTACGGATTTCCATTGATTCTGTTTCTAGGATATTAGGAAATACCACAATCCTGCTACGCGCATTTTGTGTTGTGACACCAAGATTTATTATATCACCAATTCTGGCAATTGTTGTATCAATATCAACTTGAACTTGTAGAGATGCGGGATCATTTTCAGGTTCACACCCGATAAATAATATTATAAATATAAAAAAAATCCGAAGCATTTGTTAATAACGATGTTCACGCAACTTAAAATATCTCATTAGAGGTTCAACAAAATCTTCATTAGTAGCAATGTCAATTAAATCGAATTGTATACGGTCACATTCTTTTTTAATATTTTTGAATTGTTGTAACACTTCTTGCTTATAAGCATCTCGCTCTTTAGATTTTTTTGTATCAATCCAGAATGTTTCTCCAGATTCAGGATCATGTATTTTTTGATGTCCAATATTTGGAAAATCTAATTCTGCCGGATCAAATATTCGGATTCCGATCACATCATGTTTTTGGTTCACCATTCGTAATTGTTTCCAATAATCTTCATCTAAAAAATCTGAAATAATAAAAACAACACTGCGCCTTTTTGCCACTTTTAACAAAAAATCTAATACTGATTTCAAATTAGTACCCTGTTCTTGTGGCTTATGATATAGTAATTCCCTAATTACACGCAGTACATGCGATTTACCTTTTTTGGGCGGGATATATTTTTCAATTTCGTTTGAAAATAGTATCACACCGACTCTATCTTTATTTTTTATAGCTGAAAAACCTAAGACTGCAGCTATTTCAGTACCAATATCTTTCTTAAATTTATCTTTTGATCCAAAACTTCCTGAAGAGCTGATATCAACTACTAAATAAACTGTAAGTTCTCGCTCTTCTTCAAATACTTTTACATGCGGTTGGCTAGAACGCGCGGTTACATTCCAATCAATCAATCGAATATCATCTCCAGGTTGGTATTCTCGTACTTCTGAGAAGGTCATTCCTCTTCCTTTAAATACGGAATGATATTCACCGCCAAATAAATCATTTACTAATCCACGTGTACGAATTTCAATATGTCGTACTTTACGTAGAATTTCTTTTGGAATCATATTAAATAGTTTTAGGGTACTTCAATTGTATCGAAAAGTCTTTGTACGATATCATCAGATGTTATTTCTTCAGCTTCTGCTTCGTAAGTAAGAATTATTCGATGACGTAATATATCAGCGCCTATGTAACGAACGTCTTCAGGTGTAATATATCCACGATGCTCTATAAATGCACGTGCTTTTGAAGCTAATACTAAGTTTATTGATGCCCGTGGTGAAGCACCATATTCAACTAAGTTGCGAAGATCCTCCAATCCATATTTTTTTGGGTCTCTCGTTGCAAATACTAAATTTAAAATATACTCCTCGACTTTTTCATCAACATAAATATCATTTATTGTTTTTTGTGCTGCAAATAATTCCTGATTTGTAATAATCGGTTTGGGTGCAGGTACATTATCAGTTTTTGCTTCTTGCCTAATGATTGAACGTTCATCATCTTTATGGGGATAATTTACTTTTAATTTTAACATGAATCTATCAACTTGAGCTTCCGGTAATGGATAAGTGCCTTCTTGCTCAATCGGATTTTGGGTTGCTATAACTAAAAATGGTGGCTCAAGAGAAAATGTATTTTCACCGATAGTAACTTGCCGTTCTTGCATCGCTTCCAATAAAGCGCTTTGCACTTTTGCAGGTGCCCGATTAATTTCATCTGCTAATATCAAGTTAGAAAATATCGGACCTTTCCTGGTCTCAAATTCACTCATTTTTTGATTATATATTAGTGTACCAAGTAAATCGGCCGGTAACATGTCCGGTGTGAATTGTACACGTTGAAACTTAACGTCTATTAATTGAGAAATTGTGTTTGCCATTAGCGTTTTAGCAAGACCTGGGACACCTTCCAATAGAACATGTCCGTTTGCGAGCAATCCGATAAATATTTTATTTACAATTTCTTCCTGACCTACAATTTTTTGCGCAAACGCATTGCGTAAATCATCAATAAATACTGATTCTGTTAAAATTTTGTCGTTTATCTCGGCAAGATTAAAATTAGTCATATGTCTTATTACTTATTCCTTGATGTAAGCTCATCAATATTATCTATATTTTTTCCTAAATATTCCAATTCAAATTGTACTGACGGAGCCAATTCATGTTCCGGATAATTTTGCAAAAAAGTTTGATATGCAACTTTAGCCTTCGGTATATTGATCTGAACATTTGCATAAATATAACCAATCATAAATTGTGACATAGATTCAAAACTTGACCCTTTATATTTATGAATAATTTCCTGATATGTATTTAGTGCTCTATAAAAATCCTTTTTATCATTTAAGTAAATATTACCTTTTAAATACAACGCTTCAGGAATTATTGGATTATCATTAAACTTGCTAATTAGGTAATCAATCGTACTAATCGCTTCACTTATAGTAGTATCGCTACGGAGTTCTGAAGATTTTATCATGAGCCATTTAGGAAAATTTTGAATATCTTCTCTAGCTGATTTTCCAATTAGTGTTTCAGGATATTTTTCTGCGATTGTATTCAGCAATTCAAATCCCTTAGAATAATCATTTTTATCATCTAACTCAATCCAGGCAATATTATACCGGGCAGTTTGAACTAACGAATCATCAGGAAATTTATCAATAATATTTTGGTATGTTTTTATTGCTTTTTCAAATTCAGAATTTGCAATATACTTATTACCTTTTTCTAAAACTTTACTGGGCGAATTATCACAATTATAAAGTAATAGTACGCTAAATATTATTATACTTAATTTTTTCATTTTTAGATTTATCCCTATATAAATAACCGAAAATTTATGTGATTGAAATGTGAATTTTCAATAAATATTAAAAAGAATATATATCATTAAAATCAAAATATATATTGAACTCCTAATTGTATTTGCCAATTTGCGTTTTTCTCTAATGGATGTGCTGCATCTAAACGCACCGGTCCTAATGGTGTAGCTAAAGTTATTCCAAAGCCACTATCCCAACTAAGCTTATTCAGTGATATGTCATCGAAACTGCTATAAATGTGCCCCCCATCAATAAATATTTCACCGCCTAATATCCAAAATAAAGGGAAACGTATTTCCCAATTACCCATGATACGTATAATATCTCCTACTGGGAGGTTATTATTATCAGTTCTATATCTTAACATATCCCAACCTCTTAAACTATTACTTCCTCCAAGATAGAATTTATCGTAAAGGTAGTCATGATAGATTGCATCCCACCCAATTATCTCCCCGTATTTCAAACGACTGGCAAAAATAATTTCCTTATATAACTTTTTGTAAGCATGAATCCCAATATCAAATTTTCCAAAACTTCGATTTCCACCCAATATTCCACCTGTTCTGGTCATTTGAACTAGGTAAACCAATCCTTCAGTTGGATATAATACATTGTCTGATTTATCTAATCTGAAATTAATCTCAAATGAATGTTTTTCAATTTTAATATTTTGACTATTTTCAGAATTATCAATTAGATTCAGCGGAGCATCATTATCAATATATAGATAGTCTTTTCTAGAAAATCTATCTAAATACAAGCGTGTTTCAATGTATGATCTGCGTTCAATATTATCAATAAAGAGTGTATTTATTAGCTCAATTCCATATCTTGTGACATAGGGAGCCCCAAGTGAAATATAATCCTTAAAGGATTCTAAGTATATTTGGGTTCTAGTAGGAATTTTTGATTTAAAAAGCCATGGATTGGCCAGACTTATATCAAACCTCATTTTTGGATTAAGAGTATTGTTACTAATTAAAGATTGACCGCTTAACTTTAATGATAAACTTGTTCCTGAATTAATTAGACTTCTATTGCGCCATTCAACAAGTACACCTGCTCCGGGAACCGGTTCAGTTCCTTCATAATACTCAATTGGATAATAACCACCTTCAGATAACCATTCTCGTGGTTTAAATGGTCGAAATTCAATCAATATATTTACTAATGAGTCACTTTTAGCAAGTTTTACGGGTGTAATATTTGCTACTGAGAAAATACCGGTTTGCAGTAACTGTCTTTGGCTATTATTGATATCTGATTGGTTATACTTGTCTCCTTTTTTAAACAACAATTCCCTAAGAACTATAGCAGAATCTATATTTCCAAGCCCAGAAAAAAATGTATTATTTATATAAACATCATAACCTTCATTTATCAGTATATTAATATCAACAGAATCTTTAATAGCATCAGAGATATTAATGTTAGCAAAAAGTTTGCCGATTTCTCTATACTGATCTTCTAATAAATTATAATTTGTGTTGGTTTTAACTGGATTGAATGCCCTCAATTTTTTTAATCCAAGAATTCTATAAATTGTTTTATTGCTTAATGATTCGTTCCCAGTTATAGCTAATGATCTGATAAAATACCGCTTTCCTTCATCTATAAGAAAATAAATATCCACCAAATTATTTGTGATTGAAACTGAATCTTTAACGGTAACCCCTAAATATCCCTTGGAGACATAAAATGTTTTAATATTTATGGCATCTAATTTGATTAGCCTACGATCAAAATCCATTTTTGAGAAAAATCCAGCTTCATGAATACGTAACATATTACGAATTTGATTTTCACTATAATTTTCAACACCAACAAGATTTACATCATTTATCTTCCTCTGTATATTTTCTTGTGAGAATCCAATACATGCGAAAATTATTGTAAATAATATTATTGATAGTTTACTCATATTACATCAGTATGTGTAACGAAGCCGGTATTTTACATGCATATAACCACTTCTGTCAATATTTCCAACTAATGATAAATTTCGATTAAGACGTAACTCAATTCCTAAAGAATGATAAGAATCTAATAAACCAAAAGATCTTCTATATGCATAGTTGACTGAAACATTATCTGTTAAGGGAGCAGAAATAGAAAAATCTTTGCCGGCAGTCAATAGTCCGGTGGTTCCATGTATGTCAACATTCTCCAGAATACTTAAGCGATTTAGTCCTGATAATTTCAATATATTTTTATCCAGTTGGCTGCCAAACCAAGAAAATACGATATCAGATGCTTGGTAACCTATTTCTGTTGAGGAAAATTTCTGATCTTCAAATCGTTTACGCCATGTGAGCAATTCTAAAATATCGCTCTGTGAAAATCCACTTTCAGATGTAAATGTTAGTACTGAATTATCTATCAGCCCAATTATGTTAATTTCAATTCGTTCTCCATCTATGGTTGTATTCGCGGAAATATCCAAATAGGGATTAAATCCATGATTATCAAATGTTAGATATCCCTCAGTAATTGTGAACACGTCACCATAATAGTAAAATTTACCTTCTTCAATGATAAGTTCTCCGGCAAAGTCCATTTCACGACCACCGAATTGGTTAATACTTGCATCACCTATCAAAATTGCATCAAACTGATCATTAGTTAATGTGAATTTTCCCTTAATTGGAAAATCAATCTTATAATGAATAATCGTACTGCCAACTTCTGATGGTAACACACCCAACTCACTTGTAGTCAACTGTTGAAACATTTCGACATCGATTGGAGCGACTTCTCCTGAAATTTGAATTGTATCCTGGCCCGTAACATTTATATTAAAGTCGGTAACTCCTTCAATCTCATATATTAATGATCGGAAATAGGCATTTTCACCTATGGCATTGATATTTAGATATGGATTGAAAAAACTTGTCATATCCATTCCACCTGAAAGTGAAATATTATATTTTTTTGCTGAACCACGCTTTATATTCCGATGCATTTTACCATGTAAATTTTCAATAATTAACTTGTTATCATCAATCGTTATGAAACCATGTAATTCTTCAATTGCATCATCTAATAATGGAGTAAATACTGATGCTTTACTAATATTTATTCTACCATGTCGAATTATATTATTCCAGATACCACTAAGCTCTAGGGCAAGTAAATATTCACCGGGCGCTTTATCAGTTTCATCAAAATAATTTGTAATAAAGTCTAAATTTGATGATTTTCCCTCAACAAATATATACAATGAATCATTAGTATGAAATTTTCCAAATATATCAGATTTAATATTTAGATCAATAGGCAAATACCCATAACCTGTAAAATGATCATCAATTAAATCAGATGAATATGAATAAAAATTTAAATTTCTGCCATCATAACCACCTCTAGAACGTACGGTTCCAAGTGAAATTTTATCAAAAGTAGAATTATTAATTGTTACATTAAAATCACTGATCATACTTTTACTAGTACCATTTATATTTAGCTCTCCACTAGCCTTACCAGTTATATCAAACCAATCCGGTAAAAATTGGGTAATAGTTTTAATATCTGTATTTTGATATTTTGATTGAAGCTGTATTTTTCCTGCTTTACTAGCTTCACCAAAAGGTATACTACCTGTAATATTTATATTGGAATTTGCGTTTTCTTTCAATACAAGTTCAGCAATATTAAGAATTTGATTGTTGTATTCCATTGTCGCTTTTAATTGCTCAAATGGTTCTTTTGCGAAAGCTCCGTTCTTTACCGATATATCAAATGAATAATTTTGATCGCCTGTATAATTATCAAAATTAATTTTACCAAACATTAGTCCTGAGAATCTATATCTTTGATTCTTAATGAATGGATGCAATAATTTAGAATCAATATTGGAAAATTTAATATTCCCATTTAATAATTTATTATAAGATAGTTCCCCTTCTATCACACCGTCATCTAAATGTGCCATAAACGGACTAATATTGAAATTAGTTCTCACATAATTTATTTTAAATGGAGTTGTATTCACAAAATAATGATTATCATAGAAAATCTTGATATCATCAATGTGTAAATTATTCTTATTATCTAGTACACCAATTCCAAAAAGATACTCATTCCCATTAACAATATTTACATGAGTAAACTGTGTTTCTTCGTTTTTAAATAATATATCAATTTCCCCTTTCTCAAACTCGATATTTTTCCACTTACCGTTTCCTAAATTCAACTGAGCAGAACCTAATAGTTCGTTAACTTTCTCACGTTTGCCATCTAACTCTATTTCAGCTAAGAAAAATTCCTTATATGCGATATTCTTTCCTAGTAAAGTACCCTCAATTTTTGGATTATCAATTTGACCGGATGCTTTAATATTGCCAGATATTGTGCCATTATCTAATGAATCACTCCAAAAATTATTAATAATGAATACGTCCGCGTCTGTTAAAGTCAAATTAAGATCAATTTCTTTCTCCGTAAAATCTATTTCACCTACAGAAGTAATTGAACTTGGACCCACTGACACAGTAAATGGTTCTGCAAAATTTATTTGATTATCTTCATAAACGAAAGCTCCGTTAACGGAAATAGTGTCCTTTTCAAATAATGCCACTTCTTGAGTCTCCAATCTTACTGCTAATGACTTAATATATCCACTGTCAAGAAATGTATTAAAAGTTGCAATTCCCGATAAATCAGTAGATCGTTGCTGTGTAAGCCATTTACTCAAATCCAATTGTTTAAGATCAAAATTCGCCTTCAATTCTTTATTATCTATCCAATCTCCATGGATTAACAATCTCGCATCTTCACTTTTTAATACGATTTGTTGGGCCAACCACCGATTATTCAGTTTGGTGATATTAAAGTCACCGATCATATTAAGTCCCAAATTATTATTTAATGACACAATACCTGAATAATTTTTGAAATTAGTATCAAATCTTAAATTTGAATTAATTTCTGAAAATTTTATTTGTAATGGTGTTTTTTCAAATAACTTATCTGGAATTACTATATTATTAACATTTATATTTCCTTCTAACTGCTGATTGACTGTTTGGGAGAAAGTCAATTGCCCATCGATTAATACGTCTGCAATTGAGCCATTAATTGGATTTGCATTAATTATCCTATTGTTTATATTGATCTTAGTTTTGTTAAAAATAAGCGGAAAATCCATATCATGGTGCTTAAAAAATAATGAATCTAAATTAATGTTTAATCCGCTTTCGTCTGGTCTAATTTCACTTAGAATATCTAAATCAATCATATGCGTCGAATCAACTAAAGCTACAGCAAGTGTTCCATCAAAATGGATTTGATCAATCTTTAGTGGGAATTTTCCATAATTTAAATCGGGAAGTATAAATACTTTATTTTCAGTACTTTTTTGAGTTGCTTGTTGAAAATAAAAATTATTAATATTTAATTCTTTCAAATGCAAATTGCCTGTTAATGATTTGAATACATTAAACTGTGCATTTAAACTTGGTACGTAAATTTTTGTACCGTTTTCGTGAGTGATTTCAATATTTTTACTTTCAACTTGTTTAAAAAGATGTCCGCTTAATTCACCGATTGAAAGTTCCCATCCACTATTTCTTAGGACTTTTCTGTTTAAAATATTCTCAGCTCTATATTTCCACACTCCCGGATATGATAGAACCAAAACTCCCACTATTGGGATAAGAATCAATAAAACTATCTTAATTATGTTCTTCATTAATAATAATTGTACTATTCAAGTTTACAACATTCATATAGAGTAGTTCCACATACAAAAAAGCGTCCTGTGATAATAATTATTAAAGATTTTAAAAGCAGTAAATAAAAAACCCTCAAGGTTTAGTAAACCTTGAGGGTTTATGTTTTTTCATACCTTGAGGATTTTTATCGATTATTTCTCATCAACTACTTCAAAATCTGCATCTTCAATTTCATCATCGCCTTTTTGCTCCTTTCCAGGCTTCTTGGGTTCAGCGCCATCTGCCTGTGGGGCTTCTTCAGTTTTAGCAGTATCGTACATTTTCGTTGCCAAGCCAGACCAAACAGTATTAAGATTTTCCATTTCAGATTTTATGTCATCAATGTTAGATCCACCATTTGCTGTTTTTAATTTTTCAACAGCCTTGTTTAAAGATTTCTTATCCACATCATCAAGTTTTTCATCATATTCTTTAATATTTTTCTCAGTTTGATAAACCAACTGCTCAGCTTGATTTCGCAGGTCTATTTCTTCACGTTTCTTCTTATCTTCGGATTCATGCTTCTTAGAATCATTTACCATTTTCTCGACTTCATCATCGGATAAACCACTAGATGCTTCAATCCGAATACTTTGCTCTTTTCCTGTTGCTTTGTCTTTTGCATTAACATTGAGAATACCATTTGCATCTATATCGAATGTAACTTCTATTTGTGGCACTCCTCGCGGTGCAGGTGGTAATCCATCAAGATGGAATCTTCCGATTGTCTTATTATCTACCGCCATCTGACGTTCACCCTGTAATACATGAATTTCTACAGTTGTCTGGCTGTCGGCAGCTGTGCTAAAGACCTGCGATTTTTTAGTAGGAATAGTTGAGTTCCGCTCAATTAATGGAGTTGAGACATTTCCTAAAGTTTCAATTCCAAGTGATAACGGTGTAACATCTAATAGTAATATGTCGTCAACTTCTCCCGCTAAAACACCACCTTGGATTGCAGCACCTAAGGCAACTACTTCATCGGGATTAACACTTCGGTTTGGTTCTTTACCAAAAATCTCTTTTACAATTTCCTGAATTTTAGGAATCCGTGTTGAACCACCAACTAAAATAACTTCATCAATATCTTTAGCAGATAACTTAGCATCTTTTAGTGCTTTTTTACATGGTGCGATTGTCCGGTTAAGTAGATCTTTTGTCAATTCTTCAAATTTTGCGCGTGTTAAGGACATATTTAAGTGTTTTGGTCCGGAAGAATCAGCCGTTACAAATGGCAAATTAATTTCCGTTTGCTTAGAAGAAGAAAGTTCCTTTTTTGCACTCTCAGCTGCTTCTTTTAAACGCTGTAAAGCCATTGGATCTTTTCTTAAATCAATTCCATCACTTTTCTTAAATTCTGATGCAATCCATTCAATTAATTTTTGATCAAAATCATCACCACCTAAGTGTGTATCACCATTAGTCGATTTTACCTCAAAAACACCATCGCCAAGCTCTAAAACAGAGATGTCGAAGGTTCCACCACCTAAATCGAAAACGGCTATTTTTTCGTCTTTTTTCTTATCTAAACCATATGCCAATGCTGCAGCAGTTGGTTCATTGATAATTCTACGAACATTTATTCCGGCAATTTTACCGGCGTCTTTAGTTGCCTGACGTTGTGAATCATTAAAATAAGCCGGAACTGTGATAACCGCATCGGTAACTTTAGTACCGAGATGATCATCTGCCATTTGCTTAAGTTTCTGCAAGATCATTGCACTAATCTCCGGTGGTGTATATTCTTTTCCACCTGCTTCAACAGTTACAGCGCCTGATTTTGTTTTTCCAACTTTATAAGGAACTTCTTCAATTTCCGTTCCTACTTCGTTACGCATACGGCCCATAAATCGTTTAATTGAATAAACTGTGTTTTCCGGATTGGTTACTGCTTGACGTTTGGCAGGTTGTCCTATTAACCGTTCATCTTTTTTTGTAAAAGCTACAACCGATGGCGTAGTCCGTCCACCCTCAGGACTGGTAATAACAGTTGGTTCTCCACCTTCCATTACAGCCACACATGAATTTGTTGTACCTAAATCTATACCTATAATTTTTGACATTTTATAATACTCCTAATAAATTTTTATAATTCATCATAGTATTAACAATTAATATGCCAAGAAGATTTATCTACCAATATGGCAGAGACTGGCTTATCTCGACAACAAATGGCAGATTATTGCAGGAATGTGGAAATTTGCGAATTAGTAATTCAATACACAAAATTCAAAAATTCTTTATTAACCCCTGAACCCTAACCCCTGCTATTAAGTACTCCATTATCTAAGATGAATTGCCTGTCTCCAAGTACAGCCACTTCTTCGTTGTGAGTAGTAATCACAAATGATTGTTCGAAATCTTTACTAATATTATTAAATAATTTTAACAATTTTTTTGCATTTTCTGCGTCAAGATTTCCGGTGGGTTCGTCAGCAAATATTATTGATGGATTATTTATCAATGCTCGCATGACGGCAACTCTAAGCCGTTCACCACCAGATAATTGTGATGGATAGTGTTCCTTGCGCTCCTTTAAGCCAATATAATCAAACAATTCCTCAGTATGTTTGATTTTATCATCAGTATTGCCGAGGATTTGTGTAGGAATAAGCACATTTTCAAATGCTGTAAATTCCGGTAATAAATGATGGAACTGAAATATAAAACCAATTTCACGGCTACGTAAAAGCGCTAATGTTTCTTCTTTTAGAGAACTAACATCATTTTGGTTGATAATAACAGTTCCCGAATCAGGCCTGTCTAAGGTACCTAAAATATGTAAAAGTGTAGATTTCCCCGAACCGGAAGGACCCATGATTGTTAAAGTTTCCTGCTTATCAACACTAATATTTAAATCGGTTAGCACCGGTAATTTCTTTTCACCATTCCTGAATGATTTGTAAATATTTTTAGCTTCTAATATCATTTTTCTAAGTGTACTGCTTCTTTTGGTTCAATTAACATCGCCTTTTTAGCGGCAATGTAGGATGATAATATTATCAATAAAAATGCTATGAATGGAACAAGGATAACGTCCCAAATGGATAAAATCATTGGTAATTTGTTAAAAGCGTAAATATCTTGTGGAAGAGGTAGAAATCCATAATAATTCTGTAAAATCACTATTCCTACACTTAATACTATACCAACGATGGCACCAACTCCGCCAATTATTATCCCTTGTTTAATTATTATTGATTTAATCACCTTCGCCGAAGCTCCTAAAGTCCTTAATATTCCAATTTCTCTGATCTTTTGATAGGTGACCAAAACCAAAGTTGATGTTAAATTGAATGCAGCTACCAAAACAATTAAACTCAACACAAATATTGCTCCAATTCGTTCCATTCGCATGGCATTAAATAATCCTTGGTGAATATCTTCCCAACTTTCAATTCTTGCGCTTGAGTCAAATTGTGATCGCAATTCTTCTTTAACTGTATCTATGTTCTCTCGATCTACTAGTCTAGTATCATATCCATCTACAGATTTTTTTCTTAAGAATAATTGTTTACCGTATTTTAAGGGAATGAATACAATTCTATCATCATAATCAAGTACATCAATTTGAAATATCCCTACTACCTCTGCATTCAATATTCGCGGTAAACCGATTTGTAAAGGACTATCAATCGGACTCATTAATTTAATATTATCACCAACTTTTACTTGTAGTCGTTCAGCTAATAATGTACCTAAAAATAACTGCGGAGTATCTCTACTAAGCGTAACTGAATCAAGACCAAGATTATAAAATTCAATAATTTGATCAAATGATACTGCCTTAAATGATACCATCCTTACATCATTATTTTTTGTTAATACAACTCCTTTACGTTCCATAAATGGTTCAATTTGAGATATCCCTTCATTATTTTTTAAATAATTTAGAATATCTTTATCTATACTTTGATTGATCTTTGATATTCTCAAATCACCTTCAAATCCAATTATTTTTTCAGCAACTTGCAATTCGAAACCGTTCAACACTGCAATCGAAATAATTAGAGCAAAACAACCAATCGCCATTCCGATAATCGCAATCCAACCGGTAAACCTGCTCGTACCGGCTCCTTTACCACCAAGCATAAATCTTTTTGCAATATATGTAGAGAATTTCATTCGTATCGTAAGGCTTCTGCCGGATTAATTTTACTAGCTCTATACACTGGCCAAAGTGATGCAGCTAATGCTGAAATTATTCCAATTGAAATAATTAGTAATGTATTTAACCAATCGATTTTTATCGGTATGTGATCCATAAAATATATATCTTCCGGCAAACTAAATATTTGAAACTTTACTTGAATGAGTGCTAAACCACTGGCGATTACTAATCCTAATAATGATCCCAAAATACCAATAATTAATCCTTCGAACAGGAATATTAATTTAACATGTTTTTTTCTTAACCCAAGAGATAGTAGGGTTCCTATTTCACGTACTTTTTCAAATATTATCATAGATAAAGATGATATTATATTTACAATACCGACGAGTGAAATCATTCCAAATATTATTAGTATCGGCCATTTTTGTAGATTAATCCAATCAAACAAGATTTTATGTTTATCTATCCACGAAAGCACAAAATATGGATACCCTAACTCAGATTCTAAATGTCGATATAATGGTTTGACATCATCCAAATTATTTGTGAATAACATATGTCCACTTAATCTATCGCTGGAATTAAATATATATTGCGCATCTGCGATATCAACATAAACTACAGTTTTATCATATTCTAATAATCCTGAATGGAACAAACCGGTCACAGTGAATTGTCGAAAGCGTTGACTACCTGATATTCTACCTATCGATTGTAAATCGAAC
This sequence comes from uncultured bacterium, assembly GCA_964634215.1. Taxonomy (GTDB): domain Bacteria; phylum Fidelibacterota; class Marinisomatia; order Marinisomatales; family JAHJCW01; genus JAHJCW01. The sequence goes on along the minus strand of CAZWKR010000010.1, from coordinate 75,795 downwards.
AATACAATTCTATCACCAATTCCCACTCCTAGATTATCTGCCAATCGTTTACCTATAATGATGGATTTTAAATTAAGTTCAGCTGACCCTTCATTAACTATTGAAAACAATATTGAATCTCTACCCATCTCGCTTAACCCAATTGTGATTACACCGTCTGCATTGGATCCTTTTCGGAGTAATGCAGGGCTTTGGATATAAGAAGTTTTAGAATAACTAACCGGACTTTTTTGCAGAGCACTGTCTAATACTGCATCGCTTTCTTTTAAAGTACGGTTCATAAAATGCTCTACTCTGATATGTCCATCAAATTGAGCTATTTTTTCCGAAATCGTGGATTCAAAACCCTCTAATATGCTAAATGTCAACACTAACGCTGCAATACCCAACCCCAGACCAAGGATTGCTAAAATAGCTGCAAAGGTAGTAAAACTGCCTTTTTGAGGAGCCTTTAAATGGCGGAAAGCAATCTGTCGTACTAATCTCAAATTAGTAACTTGCTAACTATTTTCTCGAAGCGTTGGAAATAATATTACGTCTTTTATCCATCTATTATCGGTCAATAACATTACTAATCGGTCAATTCCGACACCCACTCCACCAGTTGGGGGCATACCGCTCTCAACTGCTTGTAAGAAATCTTCATCTACAGGGTGTGCTTCTTCATCCCCTTCTTTTCCAAGTTTGTCCTGACTTTCAAATCTTTCTCTTTGATCAATCGGATCGTTAAGCTCTGAAAATGCATTTGCGAACTCCATTCCACCTATAAATAATTCAAATCTTTCAACTAATTCAGTATTTCCACCACGATGTTTTTTTGCTAATGGTGAAATTGCTTTTGGATAATCAATTACGAATGTTGGCTGTATAAGGTTTGGTTCAACAAGTTTACTCATCAATAAATCTAATAGTTGACCATAATTTAAATTAGGAGCAGTGTCTATTTTAAATTTATCACAAATAGAGACTAATTCTTTTTCGTTTAAATTTGAGACATCCACACCGGTCGCATCACTTAACAATTCGAAAATAGGTTTTCGAGCAAAAGCAGTAGATAAATCAATTTTCATATCTCCCCAAACAACTTTTTGATTTCCAACGGTATCAGCTGCACTACGGATGAGTTTCTCAACAAGATCCATTATATATTCGTAGTCGACATATGCTTGATAAAATTCTAGCATTGTGAATTCAGGATTGTGGTTACGGTCAATCCCTTCATTCCGGAAGTTTTTTGCCAACTCATATACTTTGTCAATTCCGCCGATAATTAATCTTTTTAGATATAATTCATCCGCAATACGTAAATATAATTCTTGATCCAAAGAATTGTGGTGTGTTGAAAATGGACGAGCATTTGCACCGCCATAAAGCTGTTGCAGTACAGGTGTTTCTACTTCGATGAATCCATCATTATCAAGAAATTGTCTAATAGATGATATAATTTTTGCTCGCTTAATAAACGTTTCTTTTACGTTATGATTTACAATTAAATCCAAATGTCTATTTCGATAGCGCAGTTCCTTGTCAGCAAATGAATCAAATTCCTCACCCTCTTTTTCCTTAACAATTGGAATTGGCCGAATACTTTTTGATAAAATTGTCAATACGTTAGCATGGATTGAAGTTTCACCCATTTTAGTTTTAAATACGTCTCCCTCAATTCCAATAAAATCACCAATATCTAATAATTTAAAATTCGTGTACGAATCCACACCTACATCATCTCTCCTTACATATATTTGTATCCTACCAGCTTCATCTTGAATATTACAAAATGAAGCTTTTCCCATTTTTCGTAGAGACATTAATCTGCCTGCAATGGTAACCGTCTCCCCTTCAAGTTGCTTTTCATTCTTTAATATGTCTTCACTTTTGTGAGAAATAGAATAAGAATATGGATACGGATTAACTCCATTCTCACGAAGTTTTTCTAATTTTTCTAAACGAAAATCAATTATTTGTTTTAAACTACTGTGTTCTTCTGTCATCAGAATTCCTTATAAATCATTAATTATTTATTTGTTGTATCAGCCACGCTTGGATGAATTGGTCAATATCACCATCCATTACAGCTTGGACATTACCGGTTTCAAATTTAGTACGATGATCCTTAACCATGTTATACGGATGGAATACGTAAGACCGAATTTGGCTGCCCCAACCAATATCCATTTTTTGATCTTCAAGTTCTTTGTTCGCCTCTTTTTCCTTCTCCAATTCCAACTGCAATAAACGCGCTTTTAATACTTTCATCGCTTGCGCCTTATTTTTGTGCTGAGAGCGTTCATTTTGACATTGCGCAACGGTTCCAGTCGGAACATGTGTAATACGTACTGCAGAGTCTGTACGATTTACATGCTGTCCTCCTGCTCCGCTAGCACGGTAGGTATCGATACGCAAATCTGACGGATTCATGTCAATTTCGATTTCTTCGTCAGATAATGGATAAACAAATACAGATGCAAATGACGTATGTCTTCGACTGTTTGCATCGAACGGCGAAATTCTAACTAAGCGATGTACGCCTGCTTCTGCTTTCAATAATCCATATGCATAGTCACCGTGTACTTCCATTGTGATATCTTTAATACCTGCTTCATCACCTGGTTGATAGTCTATAATTCTTTTTTCAAAATCTTTTCTTTCGATCCATCGCGAATATAAGCGGTACAACATATCTGCCCAATCTTGACTCTCTGTTCCACCTGCCCCGGGATGTATAGTCAATATTGCATTAGATGTATCTAGTTCACCGCTAAGTTTCAATTTTAATTCAACATTTCCTATTGCGGTTTCATATTTAGTTAGTTCCACATCAATTTCTGATTCTGATACTTCATCGGATTCCGCAAATTCAAATAATACTTCTAAATCACCATGACGACGTTCAAAATCTTGCCAAAGCTCTATTTCTTTTTCTATAAGTGAGATTTTCTTAAGGGTGGTAGATGCTTTATTACTATCGTTCCAAAAATCGGATGCAATTGATTCATTGCGCAGTTTTGCTAAAGTTGATTCCTTAGACTCAAAGTCAAAGATGCCCCCGTAATTCATTATATTTTAACTCTGTTTTACTAAACCGGTCTTTTAATTCGTTTATATTCATTACCCAAAATTAATAAGATTTAGAGATATATTGTACCACCAATACGATGTGCATTTCCTAAGTCATGATTTGAAAAACTGTAATCGAGACCAAAGGAGTAATTCATATTACCAAATGTCAACCCAATTCCACCTTGCAAATAGCCGTAGTTAAAACCACCTCGCACATTTACCACATTAAACAACGTTAACTCAGCACCATATTGCATCTCACTAGTATATAATGAGTTCTTCTGTAGTAACAGCGTATATTTTATTGGAAGATGATCAAATGTTTGAGTATAACTTATACCGGCAATTAATTGCATTGGTATATCCTCTCTTTCCCCTGAGCTCCAATACATTCTTGTATTCACTATATTGTTTAGCGACATACCAAAGGTAAACTCGTCTAACCATTCATATATAAATATATGTTCTAAGTTTATTAAAACCATCCCACCCATATCAACACCAATTCCGGTTCCATCAACTTGATAAAAATCCTTCTGTAATAATTTAATATTAATCCCAATGGGAATTTTTAACGGAATCTCAGTCAATCCCCGTCCGATATCAAGATTGTATTTTGCATTTTTAGATAAGTTAATTATTAAAGCTGACTCGCGAGTGCTAAATGAATTAAACCCTTGCGCCACTAAAGATCTAATAGAATCTCTTCTGGTTTCTAAGTCTGCAATATTTATTACTTCAGGTCGTTCAAATATATTGTTTACTGAGAAATTTAAACCATATATGCCCCACTGGTAACCATTTTTTGTTGGATGAGAAAGACCCAAAGTGTAATACTCAGATAATTCAAATTGATTCACATACATACCTGTAATAGTATTGTTTGACAAGAATGCTGTTGCGGCAGGGTTAACTAAATATCCTCCAGCATTTTGTGGTAGAGCTACAACTGATCTTCCTAAAGCCACAGAACGAGAAGAAGCACCAATATTTAAAAATGCATCTCCATAACTTGTTTCTTGACTTAACAAAATTGAGAAAAACAAAACAAAGACTGTTAGATACTTTTTCACTTTGTTATTGTAATTAAAACAGCATCAGCAATAATCATTCACTTTTTAGATTTACTTAATCGCCGGATGACATAAATAAGCGATCATTTAAGAAACGCCGTAATGCCATCTCATCTTGACCTAGATTTATAAGACGACCGTTTTCGGCGACAGATATACGATGTGTTTCCTCAGATATTACCACTATTAACGCATCAGTTTCTTCTGATAGACCCAATGCCGCTCGATGTCTTGTGCCCATCTCTGGATCAACCATTGTACTTTCGGTGAGTGGCAAAATGCATGCTGCAGCTTCAATAATTTCATTCTGAACAATTATCGCTCCATCATGCATGGGTGAAGTTGGATTAAAAATCGAGATGACGAGTGGTGCTGTTACTTCAGCTCTTAGAGGCATTCCAGCCTCCTTGTACATTCTGAGACCAGTCTCTCTTTGGAATACGATTAATGCTCCCCATCCTCTATCAATTATTTGATTGGTTGCATCAACTATTGCTTCAATGGATTTTGCTGAATCAACCCGAAATATTGAACGAAAAAATCGGTTTTGTCCAATGTATATAAGCATTCTGCGAATTTCAGGTTGAAATAATATTACAAATGCGACAACCCAAACTGTTTCAAATTGATTCACTAACCAGGATGTTGCTGAAAAACCAAAAGAATTAAAAACAAATGATGCAATCAATAGAATTATAAGTCCAACCAACATTTGACCGGCGCGAGTACCTTTAAAATATTGGTATACTTTGTAGAACAACCAACTTACCAGCAATAAGTCAATTATATCTACAATTGTAACTGTTAAAAATCCTATTTTAAATAATTCCATTTGTATAATTCTTATAGTTTATTATTTATTCTCTAATTTGTTATTTTACACCAATATTATCGTAATTCCAAACTCATAAATATTATGTAATACCACAGATTTGTTCAGTTATCTTAACGACACGCAACATTTCTTTTACATCATGGATGCGCACTATACGAGAACCATTCATTATCGCAGCTGTTACAGCTGCGCCAGTTCCCTCAATCCTTTCTTCAGATGGTAAATTTAACATATTCCCAATAAATGATTTACGCGATGGTCCAACTAATATAGGAAACCCTAATTCCGCAATTCGATTGAGCTCACGTATTATTGTAAAATTATGACTAACCGTTTTTCCAAAGCCAATGCCGGGATCTAGTATTATTTTATTTTTCAAAATTCCATTGGACGTAATTATTTCAACTCTTTCCTCAAAAAATAAAATTAATTCTTCAATTAGATCAGTATATAAAGGTTCATTCTGCATATTTTGAGGATTACCTAACATATGCATTATAATTATTGGTACTTGCAATTTATTCGCCAATTGAATCATGTCCTTATCAAATCGCAATCCACTTATATCATTAATAACATTGGCTCCAGCGGTAATTGCTTTATCAGCCACAGTTGATTTATAAGTATCAATTGAAATAGTAATATTTGATTTTTTTCTAATACCTCTTATAACCGGAATCACTCGAATTAATTCTTCTTCAATAGCAACTGGTTTTGCCCCCGGTCGGGTTGATTCTCCACCAATATCGATAATATCTGCACCCTCGTCTTCCATCTTCAGTGCATAATTAACTGCTTTTTGAGAATTATTAAACTGTCCGCCATCACTAAATGAATCAGGTGTGACATTCAGAATACCCATAATCAATGTTTTTCGGTTATCATCCTTTAACCAAGTATTAAAACTATCAATTTTCATGGTGTAGTATAATACTCCTACAAATTACATTAAATTTAGATTAGGAAGACGGAGTTTTGACCCTGGGTTTACTTTTTATTATTAGTTTTTTTGTTGGTGTCGCCGATTTTTTAATTTTTCTGCTCGCAGTCGGACTTGTTTTGCTTGCTGTTTGCTGTTCATTATTTTTACGTCGAAACACTTTTTTACCTGATAATATCCGTCTCATATCAGCTTCATCAATCGTTTCGTGTTTAATTAATTCTTCTGCCATTAAATGTAATATTTTCTCGTGTTCATCAAGTATCGTACGTGCTCTTTTTTGTGCAGTTCGAATAATCTTGACTAATTCTTCATCAATCATTCTTGCAGTGGCTTCGCTATAATCGCGATGCGATTGAATTTCACGTCCAAGGAAAATTTCTTCATTCTGTTTTCCAAAGGTCATGGGACCAAGTAAATCGCTCATGCCCCACTCACATACCATTTTTTTTGCAATTGCGGTAGCTTGTTCGATATCGTTACCAGCTCCAGTAGTAAGTTCATTGAAAATCTTTCTTTCGGCAGCTCTGCCACCTAGTAAAATCGTTAAGCGGCCTTCTACATACTTTTTAGAATATCCATGTTTTTCATCAAGCGGTAATTGCATTGTTAATCCTAAAGCTTGTCCACGTGGAATGATTGTTACTTTGTGTACCGGATCGGCTCCCTCAATTTTTGAAGCAACCAAAGCATGACCTGCTTCATGATATGCTGTTAATTTTTTCTCTTCTTCAGATAAAATTACACTTTTTCGTTGGACTCCCATCATGACTTTGTCTCTGGCGTCCTCTAAATCATCCATATCGACTGCTTTCTTTTTCTTCCGTGCTGCTAATAGTGCCGCTTCATTAACTATATTTGCTAAATCAGCGCCAACTAAGCCCGGTGTTCCTTTAGCAAGCGATTTTAAATCAACTTTACGTTTATTTAAAATTATTTTCTTTGTGTGAACTCGGAGTATCCCAAGTCTACCTAAATAGTCAGGAACGTCAACTACAACTTGTCGATCAAATCTTCCTGGTCGTAATAATGCTTTATCTAACACATCCGGACGGTTAGTTGCCGCCATAACAATTACGTTAGCATTCTTTTCAAAACCGTCTAATTCAACTAATAATGCATTGAGAGTTTGCTCTCTTTCGTCGTGACCACCGCCTAAACCTGCCCCCCTTTGACGACCCACAGCGTCCAATTCATCAATAAATATTATACAGGGAGCCTGTTTTTTACCTTGGTCAAATAAATCTCTCACACGAGATGCTCCAACACCAACAAACATCTCTACAAAATCCGCACCACTCAAACTAAAAAATGGAACTCCCGCTTCACCAGCGACAGCCCTGGCTAATAATGTTTTACCTGTACCGGGTGCTCCTAACAATAATACCCCTTTTGGAATTTCAGCACCTAATCTCTGAAGACGTTTAGGATGTTTTAAAAAATCAATTATTTCATTCAATTCTTCTTTGGCTTCTACACATCCGGCAACATCAGAAAACGTTACTTTAGGTAAATTAGTAGTCATCGCTGTAGCACGACTTTTTCCAAAATTGAATACATTTTTCATACCACCACCAGAACCACCTTGCATACGACGCATAATAAATATCCAAAATCCAATTAGCACGATCCATGGTAGCATATTAATTAAATAACTTGACCAATCAGCAGTTTTTTCTTTAAAGTTATATTCTAAATTATAATTGTCCCATTCTATCATTGTTTCGCGATCCAATAATGGCAATGAAACGAAAAATCGTTCTGCATTTTCAATCGTACCGTAATTTGTATTTATATCTTGAGGAATTTTAAACTCACCATGAAAGATATTTTCAATAATGGTTCCTTTTTCTATTTGACCATTTTTCAAATATTCTTGATATTGAAAATATTCAACTTCGATTTCTTTTTTACTTGAGTTTGTAAAAATTCCAGAAATTATAATTGCTCCAACAATGATTAATAGCCATACTAGGGATGTTTTTCCTGCTTTCTTCCATTGAAAAATGGATTTTGGATCAATAGGTTTCTTCCCAGAAGTATCGGGTTTTTTATTCTGTGGTTTGTCCAAATTTGTATTGGAATTTTTAGTTGCCATAATTACTCTTCTATTCGATAAATTTCCGGCAAATGACGCAATTTTTGATTATAATCCAATCCATATCCCACAACAAATTCCGGTGGAATTTCGAATCCAACATAATCAACTTTAAAATCTAAATTTGCGATCTCCGGTTTTAATAATAATGTTACAATAGTGACTGATTTTGGTTTTGCGCCCTGTAAACGGTCGCGTAAAAATTTGATTGTCAAGCCTGAATCAATAATATCTTCAACTATAATTACATGTCTTCCGGTAATATTCGCTGAAATATCTTTTAGCAAAGTGACAGTTCCAACTGATTCTTTACCTGCATATGAGGACAACTTAATAAAATCCATTTCACAATCAATTGTCATCTGACGCATAAGATCAGACATAAAAATAAAACTTCCATTCAACACTCCAATTAGAATAGGAATTTCATCTTCAAATTTATTTGAAAGATTCTCTGCTATTTCTTTAATTCTAGACTGTATTTTATCGTCAGAAATTAAAGTTGACATTTTATATCCATATTTAATCATATTCAACCTACTTTTGTCATTATTGAAAGTTCCAAATAATCCTTTGTATCTTTATTAATTTTAACAGTTTCACTTATTCTACGACCGCACAACCAAATTATGTTGTCGTCAGCTGTTAAAACCAACTGATTTTCCTTATCAAATTGATTGACTTTTTCATCTGTTAAAAAATCACTTATCTTTTTATTCCCCATCATACCTAACGGTTGAAATATATCACCCTCGCTCCAAAGTCTAAGCTTTAATTTTTTGTTAACAATCGATATCCCGTCGATAATTTCAACATTCGGAGTATCCATAATTGAATATTTATTTACTTCTCTAATGTTAAATACAAATTCACCACAATGTACTGCTGTATTTAATTGAATATTTATTGGCTTCAGGTTAACTTTTAATTTATGGCGAATTAACCATTCTTGTCTGTCTTTTAATATTTCAAAATCAGCAAAACTATATACTTTTCCAATTTTAGCAGATTTTAATATTTGCGCAATCTCATTCCATTGATATTTTCGCCATGGATATTTTCCTAATATATGTTTAATCAGCAATACTTTTACCAGCTCAGGTAATTTTTCAAAACCGTCAAGCTTAATTCTTTTAATTATTTTATTGGATGATGTGTCCTTATCATCAGTTACAATTTTACTCACTAGTTCTTCAGTAAAATAGTCAGTTACGAATTGGCTATCATTTGCAGACTCGCAAATAGATTGAATTGCATTACCTAAATTGGGATAAAATGATTCCCATTGTGGAATTACTTGATGGCGAAAATAATTCCTTGGAATCTCTAAATTTTTATTTGTCTCATCATCCACATGTTTTATTTGTAACTCATTCGCAACTTTTTCTATATCAGATTTTGATATCGTTAATACAGGACGAATTATTTTACTGCGCTGCTTATGAATTCCTCTAAATCCACCAATTCCCGATTTTTCACTCATTCTCTGTAATATGGTTTCTATTTGATCATTACTGTGATGCCCCGTAGCAATTTTATCATAATTGAGTTCTTTTCTAATTAATTCAAGTTGAGCATAACGATTATTTCTTGCCCATGCTTCGGTACTTTCACCCGATTTTTTTTCATTATAGTTTAGTCGTTTTACTACTGTCGTGATATCTAGTTTTTCACCCTGTTTAATAACAAAATTTTCATCAGCTAATGAATTGAAACGTATATTGTGATTAATATGACCGATTGCTAGATCAATATCCCATATTTTCTGCAATTCAATTAATATGGAAAGTAGGAACATTGAATCCATACCACCAGACACGGCTACAATTATTTTATCATTTGGTTTTATCAAATTTGATTCAACTAAATGATTAATAATACGAGACTTTAATTCTCGGTCTTGAGTCACAATTAAATGGAATTTATTTTATGGTTGAAACGACTTCTGCTACTTCTTGTGCAGTATTCATAATATAAAAATGTATACATGGAACTTTAGCATCGATTAATTCTCTACATTGTTTAATAGACCAATCTACACCAACTTGGTATATTTTTTCTTTCGAGAATCCTTCTATTTTTTCTGAGAGGTCCTTGGGAATATCAATATGAAAAATTCTAGGAATCGTTTTTAGGTGATTTTCACGAGTAATTATCTTGATACCAGGTATTATCGGAATATTTATTCCGACAGCTCTACAATGATCGACAAAATCAAAATATTTTTTATTATCAAAACCCATTTGCGTTACGATATAATCTGCTCCAGCATCAACCTTTTGTTTTAAATATTTTAAATCACTTTCAAGATTCGGAGCTTCCAAATGTTTTTCGGGGTATCCTGCCACACCGATGCAAAAATCAGTTGGCGAGGCTCCGGTCAATTCCTCTAAATATTGTCCAGAATTCATATCTCTAATTTGCTTTACCAAATCTGATGCAAAAAAATTGTGTGTCTTACCCGTTTTGTTGTGAGACATTAGACGTAATTCATCACCTTGCACAGCCAAAATGTTGTTAATTCCTAAAAAATTTAATTCTATTAGAGCGTCTTCAGTTTCCTCCTTTGTAAAACCTTTACAAAGGATATGGGGCACTGTTTCAACATCATATCTATTTTTAATAGCAGCGCTTAACCCGATTGTACCAGGTCGCTTTCGTTTAGCATGTCTTCGCAACGCACCATCTTCGAGCTCTTCATAATATACCTCCGCAGACCTACTAGTTAGATCAATAAATGGTGGCTCATAGGGAAGTAACTGTTCAATTAACTCAAATACGCTATCAATACTCCTACCACGTTTGGGTGGAATTATCTCATAACTAAATAATGTTTTCTTTGATCTTTTAAAATGTTCAGTTACTTTCATTTTTCCATCATCATAAATTTACCAAAAATGGATTAGATTGTATCTCATTTTCAATTGTGGTACTATAACCGTGTCCTGAATGAACTTTCGTATTCACAGGAACGTTTTTTATTAATGATTTAAGAGAATCCATTAATGTATTATAATCACCCCCGGGAAGATCGGTTCTCCCGATTGATCCTTTAAATAATGTATCTCCTGTGAAAATGTCACCATTTAACTGGTAACAAACACCGCCAGGAGTATGTCCGGGCGTATGAATTAACTTTAAAGTATAACCACCTACAGAAATAGTATTTTCCTTAACTAGCCAATGATCAACCACAGGTGTTTCATTTGGAATCATTCCATACATTAAACATCCTTGCGGGTAATGCTCTATGATCATCTTCTCTTCTTTATGAATATAAAATGGAATGGAATAATGCTCTTTAAGCGTTTGAACCGCATGGACATGATCAATATGTCCATGCGTATTCAGAATTCCAATTGGCTTTAAGGTATTATTTTCAATTACCTTTATGTACTGCTCGGGACTATCACCCGGATCAATAATTATACAATCCATGTTACTCTCGTTGTGGACAATATAACCGTTTTCTTGAAACGGTCCGGCTGTTATCTTATGAATATTAATTTTCAAATGTAGTCGAAGAATAGATTAGACAAACACATTATTTTATCTTCATAAGAGTGAGGATACAAAAACCATTCCGTTGCGGCTATACTACTCAAGATAGAATTACCATCTTGTGGTGTGAAGCAAAATCCGGAAATTTCATGATCATTACGTACCGTTAAAGTTTGTTCCACAACTACGGTCTGATTTAATATTCTTCCATAATGTCCTTGATCTCTACCAAATGAAAAGACCGTACTTGTAATATCTTTTTGAGTCATCGCCACAAGCGGATTTTTATTTAATTGATCTTTAACATCATCCAATTTAGTCGGCTCTTCAACTTTAAGATTAAACCAGATAACATGCATATACTGACTATTCACCTTCATCGCTGAAGAAAATAGATTAAGATCAACGTCCATCGTTTGAAATAATTCTGCAGCATCTTGTGCGTGATGTGAACCGTATTTGTCTGTTAAGTGCGAATTTACCTGAGGTGCCGGTATAAATTTACTTGGCTGACTAATATCGTTTGCACGACGAATACATACAAATCGACCTTCCTTTAAATTATCATTTTTACCATTTAGTCCTAACGTATTGACTATACATGATAAGTTATGTGTATTACAGCTTACAATTTGAATAAACTGATCTTCAGAGCTAAGAGCTTTGTCGTTTATACCGCGAGCATACTGTTTACCAAATCCATGCTCACTTCCTTGCGCCAGAAATCCTTTGACTGAATCGGCGAATTTATGATAGTACTTTTCTTTGTTTTTATGACCAATACCACTAGGTGTACAATCAATTACGACCGATGCTCTTTTTATAGCTTCTTCAGTTTCAAAATCAGCATCCATTCCTAATTCTTTAAATTCTTTTACTTTACTTTCATCAACAGATAATCTAGCACCTCTTCTAAGCAATCCATTTATTTTTGAATAATCACCCTTAACAGCTGAGTTCTTATTAAATGTAACTTCATCAATTCCTAATTGGTCACGATAATCAGCTAACAATCCAATTAACGGTTCTCCAATTGTTCCTGTTCCAACAACATGTACTATTTTACGAGACATTTACCTTCTCCTTAAGATATTGTTATTATTACCTTTAAAATATTGATGACTCTTGCCATTCTCCAAATATGTCTTTCATCGCAGCAACAATTTCACCTAGCGTTGCATATGTTTTAGCGGCATTAATAATTGGCGGCATAATATTTGCTTCACCTTTACAGGCCTTTCTAACTTCCTCAAGAGCCAATTTCACTTCTTCATTGTTGCGATGTTTCCTTAAATCATTAATAGCCTTTAATTGTTTTTCCTCAGCATCTTTGCTGATTTCAAGAATTGGTATATCAATTTTTTCATCTTCCTTAATGAAATCATTTACACCAACTACTATTCGTCTTTTATCATCAACTAACTGTTGGTATTCAGATGCCGATTTGGCGATTTCCCGCTGGAAAAACCCTAGTTCTATTGCTGGAATTACTCCGCCTAATTCATCTATTTGATCAAAATACGATTCAGCTTCTTCTTCCAATTTATTGGTTAATGATTCAATATACCACGACCCACCCAATGGATCAATTACATTTGCAACACCGGTTTCGTACGCAATTAACTGTTGAGTTCTCAATGCAATTTCTGCGGCTTTTTCAGAAGGCAAGGCAAGCGTTTCATCCATAGAATTTGTATGTAAAGATTGCGTACCGCCTAGTACTCCTGACAGTGCCTGAAATGCGGTACGGGCGATATTAATTTCCGGTTGTTGAGCAGTTAATGAGCAACCCGCGGTCTGAGTGTGAAATCGTAGCTTCCAGGATTTTTCACTCTTTGCATTATATTTATTTTTCATTCGCTTAGCCCAGATTCGTCTTGCTGCGCGGTATTTAGCAATTTCCTCAAAAAAGTCTAAATGTGCATTAAAGAAGAATGAAAGTCGTGGTGCAAATCTATCTACATCCATTCCTGCGGCAACAGCGTGCTCAACGTATGCGAATCCGTCAGCAAGAGTAAATGCCAATTCTTGTGCGGCAGTAGAACCGGCTTCTCGAATATGATAACCAGAAATCGAAATTGTATTGTACTGTGGCATATGCTCAGCACAATATTGCATCATATCGGTAATAACTCGCATTGATTGCACAGGTGGAAATATCCATTCTTTTTGTGCAATAAATTCTTTCAGTATATCATTCTGTAATGTTCCGCGTAATTGTTTTTGAGATACATTTTGATTGTCAGCAACGGCAATATAGAATGCTAACAATATTACAGCTGGGCCATTTATTGTTTGTGATACTGAAATCTTACCTAAATCAATATTATCAAACAATATTTCCATATCTTTAAGGGAAGCAACATTAACTCCGCATTTACCTACTTCACCCAGTGCAAAATCATGACCTGGATCATAACCCATTAAAGTTGGCATGTCGAAAGCTACAGATAGACCAGTTTGCCCCTGAGATAGTAAAAAGTGGTATCGTTCATTTGTTTCTTGTGGTGTACCAAAACCGGCAAATTGGCGCATGGTCCACAATTTACCTCTATACATATTAGCGTGAACGCCACGTGTAAAAGGATATTGTCCGGGGAAACCAAGTTCATTTACATAATCTTCAGATTCTGGCTCCGGCATATAAAAAAGATCAACAGGTAAACCGCTAACAGTGCGGAAATCATATTTGCGTTTTTTTGCCTTATCTACATCTGATTCCCATTGGTTTTTTTGCTTTTTATAATTAGTCACTTTTGTTGCCTACAATCATCAACCATTTAGAAATTCTTTAACCTTATTAATAATTCCTGATTTATCCAACCCGATTTCATTTAATAAAATATCTCTATTCCCATGAGTTATAAATTCATTGGGAATACCTATCCTTTTTATATATCCAGTGTAATTATTGTCAGTCAACCATGCTGATACGCCACTTCCAAATCCACCATTCATTACACCTTCTTCAACTGTAACGATTTTATTAAATTTCTTAATTACTGATTTTAAATATTCTTCATCCATTGGTTGTATAAATCGACAATTAATTACTTCACATGAAATATTTTCATTTGCCATATCAATGGCTGCTTCCAAAGATGGTTTAACCATTGATCCAACAGCTAGAATTGCAATGTCATTACCTGATACGACCTTTTCCCAATTTCCGATTGGGATTAAATCTGATTGACCATTTTTATCAAATACAAATGAAGACGATCTAGGATACCTTATCATAAATGGTTTTGTATTCTGATTGAGGGCTGTATTCATAATATTACGCAGTTCATTACCATCTTTTGGCGCAGATACAATTAAATTGGGTATGCATCTTGAATAAGCAATATCAAGTGTACCATGATGTGTTGCACCATCTTCACCAACTAACCCTGCACGATCTAAACAAAAGATTACAGGTAAATTTTGTAATGCTACATCATGAATTATGTGGTCATATGCCCGTTGTAAAAACGTTGAATAAATTGCTACAATAGGTCTCACACCTTGCACAGCCATACCTGCAGAAAATGTTACGGCATGACCCTCTGCAATACCAACATCATAGAACCGATCTGGAAATTCTTTAGCAAAAGACACTAAACCCGTTCCTTCTTTCATCGCTGCTGTAATACATACTGTATCATCGCGATTACGACTAATTTCGCAAGCGATCTCTCCAAATGCATTCTGAAATGATGGTACTTCAATCTTTTCTTCAGTAGGTTTTTTCTTTTTTCTATCATTTGGAGATACACCGTGAAAAGTTACCGGATCAGACTCAGCTGAATGCATTCCCTTCCCTTTCTTCGTCACAATATGAAGTAGAACCGGTGTATTGATATCTTTAATATTTTCTAATGTGCTTACCATTAATTCCATATTATTACCATCAATCGGTCCAAAATATCGGAAACCGAATTCATCAAATAGTAATCCGGGCGCCATTAGTGATTTTAAACTTTCCTCAATTTTTCTTAGCATTTTACGTGTAACTCGTCTTCCAATCGGAACAGAATTAGTTGTTTTCCATATTTCATCTCTTACTCGATTATAAAGAGGATTAGTTACAACTTTTGTAAGATAACTCCTCATTGCACCTACATTTGGACTAATTGACATAGTATTGTCATTAAGAATAACCAGTAATTGTTTTTTAGAGTTCCCTGCGTTATTCAAACCCTCAAATGCTAATCCTCCGGTCATAGCACCATCACCAATAATTGCGACCACTTTATAATTTTCATCATTATGGTCTCGTGCCGATGCAATTCCGAATGCGGCGGAGATGGAAGTTGACGCGTGCCCGGCTCCAAAGGCATCATATTCACTTTCACTCGGAGCAAGGAAACCACACAAACCACCATATTGCCGAATGGTATTTAATTTTTCCTTGCGGCCGGTTAAAATTTTATGTGCATAACCCTGATGTCCAACGTCCCACACTAGTTTATCCTTAGGAGTATTATATATATAATGCAATGCAATCGTTAATTCTACCGCCCCTAATGTTGATGCTAAATGACCACCGGTCTTTTCTACAGTTGTAATTGTATATTTTCGAATTTCTTTAGCAAGTTTTTTTAAATCATCAATTGATAATTCTTTTAGGTCTGCTGGTGAACTTATCCTTTCTAATATTTTACCCATCATATTATTCATTGTCCGTCTTGCTGCTTATAAAAACATATTCATGTAAAATTGAAATATTATCTAATTCCGGATGAAATGAGATTCCCAGATGTTTATCATTTCTCACAATTATAGGGACATCACCATCTACAGCTAAAACACTCACAGATTTTCCATAAGTAACTATCTTTGGTGCTCGTATAAACGATGCTGGAAGACTATAATTAATATTATTCAATTCAATATCGACATTTATTGTATTCGAGTGTATTTGTCTACCGTACCCATTTCGTTCAACTTGTACATCTAAAATACCAAGTGAATTTAATTCGGCATCAATAACCTTTTCAGACATTAAAATTAACCCAGCACAAGTCCCTAAAACAGGATAATCGTTTGCAAATGATTTAAGCGGTTTATAAAAACCTACCCTTTTCATTAATTTTGACATTGTTGTTGATTCTCCACCGGGAATTACAAGTCCTTCTATGGTGTCCAATTCATTTGGATATCTAATTGGTATAGGTTCAATTCCTATACTTTTCAATATTTGGTTATGCATTTTGTAATTACCCTGAAGAGCTAAAACACCAATTTTCAAACTACCAACCTCGTTCTTGAAGTTTTTGTCCCTCTGGAATTTCAGATATATCAAGCCCTTTCATCGCTGATTTTAATCCACTTGAAATTTCTGACAATTTCTTTGAATCATCAAAATAAGTAACAGCATCTACAATTGCTTTGGCACGGTCAGCCGGATCGTCACTCATAAATATACCAGATCCCACAAAAACCGATTCAGCACCAAGTTGCATCATTAAAGATGCATCAGCTGGAGTAGCAATACCACCTGCAGCAAAATTTGGTACCGGTAATTTTCCGGTTTTTGCAACAACTTCAATTAGAGAAAATGGTGCGCCAAATTCTTTGGCTGTTGCCATCAATTCAGAATGATCCATTATAGTTAATGTTTTCATTTGAGCTTGAATTGTACGCATATGCCTTACAGCCTCAACAATATTTCCACTACCTGCTTCACCCTTAGTTCGGATCATAGCCGCACCCTCACCAATTCTACGCAGTGCTTCACCCAAATTACGACAGCCACAAACGAATGGAATTTTGAAATCTTTTTTCCAGATATGATTGTTTTCATCAGCTGGTGTTAAAACCTCACTTTCGTCAATAAAATCTACTTCAAGTGCTTCCAGGATTTGCGCTTCAGCGAAATGTCCAATCCTGCACTTTGCCATAACTGGTATAGATACTATTTCTTGAATATTCTTAATCATTTCGGGATTACTCATTCGAGCAATACCACCATCTTTACGAATATCTGCTGGTATTCTTTCCAAAGCCATAACAGCAACTGCTCCAGCATCTTCTGCAATTTTGGCTTGTTCAGAGTTAGTAACATCCATAATCACGCCGCCCTTAAGCATCTCTGCCAGTCCTACTTTAATTTTATATAAATCCTTATTCATAAATTATTTCCTCATTAATAACATTACCAATTTTTTTAACATGTTGAATTACATCTTGTATTACATTGTCAGGTGTTGAAGCACCAGCTGAAATGCCAACTAATCCTGCGTTTGTAAACCACTCATTTTGAATATCATTTACATTCGTAACTTGATATGATTGTGGGTTTCTCTCTAATGCCAATTGTGTTAATCGTTTTGAATTTGCGCTAGTAAATGATCCAATGATAATCAATATATCGGCTGTTTGTGCTAATTTTTTAATTTGCGCATGATTACGTTTTGTTGGAAAACAAATGGTATTTACAAAGTGTAAATCACTAACTTTAGTTAACAATTCACTTATTATATCTTGAATATTTTCTATCATTTGTGTTGATTGACTAACGACACCAACACGTTTCATTTTTTTTAATTTTTGGGCTTCTTTAGCATCAGATATTATTATTGGATTTTTTACTTGAGTTGAAATACCGACTATTTCATCATGTCCATGGTCTCCAATTATAATTATCTGTCTTCCTTCCTTCTCTAATCTGCGAACTTCTTCATGTATCTCTGTCACAAGCGGACATGTTGCATCAATTATATTTAATTTCTTTTTATGAGCCTGTTTCCAAATATTTGGTTCGGTACCATGAGCTCTAAATAAGAGTGGTTTATTGGAAGGTACCTGATCTAGTGAATCAACTACTTTGGTGCCGGATTTTTCCAAATCTTCAACTACGTTCTCATTATGTACTATATGACCTAACATGTATACATCACCGTGCTCCTTGGTGGTTTTATATGCTTGATCGACAGCATTCCTAACTCCAAAACAATAACCGGCATCTTTTGCAACGATTATTTTCAACCTGTAACCTCTTCTTGTTCTTTAATTATTTTGATAGTTTTTTCTACTACTTCGGAAGCTACATTAGATATTTTTCCACTAACTTTAGCTCCCGCAGCAAATGCATGGCCACCACCTCCAAAATATTGAGCAATTTTATTAATAGAATAATATCCTTTTGATCGGAAATTAATCCTGCAAGAATTGTCGTCATTTTCAAAAACCATCAATGATACTTCAACGCCCTTTATTGAACGGGCAAAATCTGTAAATCCGTCTACGTCATCTTTTACCGCGTTAGCATTGGTCATCATTTCCTTTGTAATTGTAAACCACACCAACTTATCATTATAAGTGAATTGCAATTTGTCAGCTACGGCTGCTAATAACTTAATTCTAGATCGAGAACTCGAACCATATATATTTTGATGTACCTTGGCAGTATTCACACCAGCTTTTATCGCATTCGCGGCGATCTCATGACATATAACATTTGTATTATTATAACTAAAAGAACCAGTATCCGTCATTATAGCTACGTATATTGCCTCATACACTTTTTTTGACAAAGAATCAGGATCAATTGCTTTTAAATAACTATAGATTAATTCACCCGTCGCAGAAGCATTTATATCTGACATATTAATTGTAAATGGATGTCCGTTTGGATAAGGATGATGATCAATATTCACTACAGTAGTTCCATTTTTCTGAATAACATTCCACATTCTGCCTGTTCTTGTATAGTTACCAATGTCTAATAATATTGATAGATCTACTTTGCTTAACCATTCCGTATGTTTTATCTCGTCAAAGACTTCAAATTTATCGTTATGTTCTAAAAATTGAAACTCCTCAGGCAATTTGGAAGTAAGTAAAATTCTACATTTTTTACTTTTTAGCATTAAATGTTGATACAATGCAACAATAGAACCGATACCATCTCCATCTGGATTCTCATGTGTTGTTAGCATGATCGAATCAGCTTTTTCAATTTCTTGATATATTTTTTTCCAATCAGTCATTTATCACTTTTGCAAAACGTATAAATTACGGTATTACCCATTATTATTCTATGAATTTCCCTAATTAAAGTTTACTCCATTGATTTTCATCAATATTATTTTTGATTGTATAATAGCGAGCTAAAACAAACAAATAATCAGATAATCGATTTAGAAATATTATCCAGACATTGCGACCATTTTCCGATTCAATAAGTTTTACCAATTTTCTTTCGACTCTTCGACAAATTGAACGAACAACATGTAATCGTGCAGAGAACTCATCTCCTCCGGGTAAAATAAATTCATTCAATGGAGGCAATTCTTTATTCATCTTGTCGATACTTGCTTCCAATTTAAAAATCGCATCTTCTTTCAATAGTTCTATGTTTTTATCAGGAATTGATAACTCACCACCCAAATTCAATAAATTATTTTGAATTCCGATCAATTCTTGTACGAAAATTTTATTAGGTGCAATAATTTTTACGTGACCAATAAATGAATTCAATTCATCAACTTCACCAATACAACATATCCTTAAATCAGATTTTGATACTTTAGTACCATCTCCGATGGATGTTGTTCCCTTATCTCCAACTTTAGTTGTTACTTTAGTAATTCTCATAAGAAAAATATATATGTTACTAAGATAAATAGTGGAATTAAAATTGGAATTGAGTATTTAAGCATGTATCCAAAAAAGCTTGGCATTGATATATTTTGTTCTTCAGCAATTGATTTGACCATAAAATTAGGAGCGTTTCCTATGTAAGTATTGGCTCCCATAAAAACAGCTCCCGCCGAAATGGCAAGTAATGTATTATGCATTGGTCCCATCAGTTCTTGAGCATTACCACCTGCTGTATTGAAAAATACTAAATATGTTGGCGCATTATCCAAGAAACTTGATAAAATTCCTGTTGCCCAAAAATACATATAATTTATCGGTTCACCGTTTGATGACACTGAATTAATGATTGCGGACAAAGCACCATCGGTGCCCGCCCGTAATATCGCAATGGCGGGGATAATTGTAATAAATATACCCGCAAATAATTTTGCGACTTCCTGTATTGGAAACCATGTAAACTGATTTGCCTTCCTAAGGGTTTTAGAAGTGAATTGCCAACTTAACACCGTTAATGAAAGCAATAAAATGTCCCTCATTAAATTGGGTAATTTTAATTCTACATGATAAATATTGAATGAAGTGTGTGGATTCCAAATTCCGCTCATTAAGACGGCAGCGATCACCCCGAGTAAAAATAGAAAATTTATTGAACCTTCAATTCCTAATTTTTCATTTTCATTGGTAATTGGTTTTTTGGAATGATCTTCCATATTATAATACCTACTATCAATCAAAAAGAAAATGAGTAATAGTGTGACAATCATAAATAACATTGGCATGAACATAGCAGATGTAGTCCAAAAGAAATCGACTCCCTTTAAAAATCCTAGAAACAGTGGCGGATCACCAAGTGGTGTTAAAGATCCTCCAATATTAGCTACCAAGAAAATGAAAAATACAATTACATGAACTTTATGTTCACGGTGTTGATTAGCTCTGATTATCGGACGTATTAAAAGCATTGCTGCACCTGTTGTCCCCATCCAACTTGCTAATATTGTACCAGTTAATATAATAATAGAATTTAAGATTGGTGTACCAACCAATGTACCTTTTAATCGAATTCCACCGGAAATCGTAAATAGGGCAAGTAATAGTATTATGAAAGGAACGTAGTCTAATAATATGATATGAAGAAACTCATAAAGAGTTATCGAATAACCCTCCACAATGAAGAATGGAATAATAAATGTTAATGCCCAAAAAAATGATACTTTACCAAAGTTATTATGCCAAAAGTGTGGTAAGACTAGTGGCATTACTGCAATTGACAATAAAATACCAGCAAATGGAATTGTCCACCAAATTGATAAAGTCGTTCCATCAACATGCGGTACAGAATGAGCATCATGTCCTCCGGATGCTAAAAGAATATTTGCAGCAAAAATGATAATAGATATTAAGCTAATTCGAAATATTTTCATTAATTATACCGTTAGATTTTTGATCATTAATTCCTAAAATATATAAGATATAAATTACACTTTTTAATAGAATTATTATATAAAAATCATTTCTATTTTGTGGAACTTTGCCTGAAATACTTTGTAATTTTATTCATGAATTTATTAGTCGGAATTATTGCTATAGCAGTTGTCATTTTCATTTTAGGGATTGGCACATTTCTAGGAGGTAAAGAACTGAACACTACTTGTAGTGGTGAAGCATCTTGCTCAGTTTGTGGTGGAGATACCGACAAATGCGAGAACAATTAATTCTCCACAAATCAGTATCAATTTTCGACCCATCCAATACTTCCTATACTTTTGAATTTATTTTCACCTGTTCGAATAATTATCATAGCTTCAACTTCATCCAACGAATTGATTAGTTCAATACCGTCCTTTCCCATAACCATCAATGCTGTAGCTATTGCATCAGCGGTCATACAATTCGGCGCTGTGACCGACACTGATGCCACATTATTTTCTATTGGGTAACCGGTTATGGGATTAATCATATGCGAATATAATTCTCCATTATATTCAAAATAATTTCTATAATCCCCGGAAGTTGCTAAGGCTTTATTATCTAACGATATAGCAGTTTGCAATTCTACACCGGGTATAATATCCAATATTGGCTTATCAATTCCAATCCTCCAAGAACTACCATCTTTGTTAAATCCGGCACAACGAACTTCTCCACCAATTTCGACCAATATATCAGTAAATTTCATACTTTGTAATAATGCAAATACAACATCAACGCCATATCCTTTGGCAATTGCGTTTAAATCAATTTTCGTATCAGGATTAACCTTTTTTATAGAATTTTTTCCGACGGCAATATTTCTAAATCCAATGGATTTTATTGTTTCCTTTATTTCCTGATCATTCGGCGGTTGCCAATTATTTTGATAAATTTCTTCACTAAATCCCCATAATTCTATAATCGGCCCAACGGTAATATCAAAAGCTCCATCAGTTAAATGAGATACTTCCTGAGCCATTACGATTACGTCATAAAAATTAGAGGATATAGGAAACCAGTCTATACTAGCTAACCGATTAAAACGGCTTATTTCACTATTGGGTATATAGGTTGACATCTGCTGATTCACAACTTGCAAGATTGAATCAATTTTGCTGTTAACATTATTTATATCAATATGTTGTGATAAGTTATCAACAACTTTAATGGAATAAGTTGTTCCCATTGTATTACCGGTCATGGTAATAGCTTGATCATTACCTTTGCAGCCAATAAAAATTATAATTAGAACAAAAAAGCCCAACCAAAGCTGAGCTTTTTTAAAAAATATAAGATTCATCTGTTTATCAGAATTTATCATAAACAACCATATCCGGTTCCACACCAAGATCGTACAGCATTTTATCCACTGCATCAATCATTGGAGGCGGACCACACATATAATATTCAATTTCTGTTGGATCATCGTGATCCTTTAACATATTATCATATAAAATTTGATGGATAAAACCCACAGCACCTTTCCAATTATCTTCTTCTTGAGGTTCAGAAAGTCCTACTGAATACGAGAAATTGGGGAATTTTTCTTGTAATGCTTTAAATTCATCATCATAAAACATTTCGCGCAGCGATCGCGCTCCATACCAAAATGATATTTTCCGGTCAGATTTATTGGTTTTCAATAAATCATATAAATGGCTGCGCATCGGTGCCATTCCGGCACCGCCACCAATAAATACCATTTCCTTGTCAGTATCTTTGGTGAAGAATTCACCATAAGGACCGGAAACTTCAACTGTATCACCTGGTTTCAAATTAAATATATATGATGACGCGATTCCCGGCGGTACATCAGGAGCCCACGGCGGTGGTGAGGCTATTCTTACATTCAGCATAATTTTATTGCCTTCAGCAGGATAACTGGCCATTGAGTATGCTCGAATCACTTCTTCATCATTATTTGCAACGTAACGCCACAAATCGTATTTGTCCCAATCTTCACGATATTCTTTTTCTACATCAAAATCAGAATATTTTAGTTTATATGAAGGAACCTCTATCTGAATATAACCACCGGCTCGATAATCCATTGCCGCACCGGGTGGCAACTCAACAATAAATTCTTTTATGAATGTTGCAACGTTATAATTAGAAATAACCTTACAGGTATATTTCTTAATATTAAATATTTCATCAGGTACATTGATTTTCATATCCTGCTTAACTTTTACCTGACATGCCAAACGCCAATGATCAGCAGCTTCTTTACGACCAATGCTACCCGTTTCGGTTGGCAATATATCACCACCACCATCAAGTACCTGACATTTACACTGTGCACAAGTTCCCTGTCCACCGCATGCTGATGGTAAAAATATTTCTTTCCCTGACAATGCACCCAATAAAGTCGAACCAGGGCGAACTGTAATAGATTTTTCTTTATCGCCATTAATCTCAATTTGAATATCACCTTGTGGCAATAATTTACTTCCGGCAAAATTTAGTAAGATCACCAATAGTAAAATCAGTGACGTGAAAAATATTACTCCGATTAATGCAGTCGCCATCATTTATCCATTCCCTATAAATCGATTCCGGAAAAAGCCATAAAGGCCATAGACAACAAACCGGTTAGAAGCATAGTAATACCTAATCCTCGTAACCCTTTTGGAACATTGGCATAACGTAATTTGTGGCGAATTGCAGCCATTGATGTAATTGCTAAAAAGAATCCCAATCCAGAACCAATTCCAAAAACTGTGGACTCACCCAATGTATATTGTCGCTCTACTAAAAAGAGCGATCCACCCAATATGGCGCAATTAACAGCAATTAACGGTAGAAATATTCCCAAGCTGAGATATAAACCCGGTAAAAATCTATCCATAACCATTTCAACTAATTGAACCATTGCTGCAATTACCGCAATAAATGCGATAAAGTTTAAATAGCTCAAATCAATATTGGGTAGACCTGCCCAAGCCAAGGCACCCTCTTCTAAAAAGTAATGATGTAATGCCCAATTAACCGGTGCTGTAATCGTTAGAACGAAAACTACTGCTAATCCCAATCCAATTGAAGTATCAACTTTTTTTGAAATAGCCAGGAATGAACACATTCCCAAAAAATATGCAAGTAATATATTCTCTACGAAGATTGATTTAACTAATAATGATAAATAATGCTCTAACACTTTAAGCCTCTTCGTATTTTGTTATTGAACGCTGGAACCATATAATCAACCCAAGGATTACAAATGCCCCCGGTGATAACACAAACAAACCCACGTTTAGATAACCTGCATCATAAAATGATTGCGGAACAATTTGCAAATTCATTATTGTACCACTACCAAACAATTCGCGGAAAAACGCCACTGCGATCAAATACATGCCATACCCGGCTGCATTACCTAAACCGTCTAAAAATGCTTTACCCGGTTTATTTTGCATAGCAAAGGCCTCAGCACGACCCATGACTATACAATTTGTAATAATTAATCCAACGAATACAGACAATTGTTTGCTTATATCATAAAGATAAGCCTTTAATATCTGATCAGTGAAAATTACCAGAGATGCAATTACTGTTAACATAACAATTATTCTAACTCGATTAGGAATGAATTTCCGCAAAGCGGCAATTGTTGTGTTAGACATTGTTAGGACAAATATCACAGCCAAAGTCATAACAATTGCTGTTTCCATTTTTACCGTAACAGCTAAGGCGGAGCAGATACCTAAAACCTGAGCGGAAATTGGATTATTGCTGATCAATGGATCAGTTAATACAAGCTTTGATTTTTTACTTAGTATACTCATTCTACAACATCCTCGCCTTCTTTAACCCTTTCCAAGAACGGCTTATATGTTTTTAAATCATTTGCGATGAACCTATTCATTCCTTTGCAGGTTAGTGTGGAGCCGGATATTCCATCCACTTGATGAATTGCGTTTAAATCATTTTGGTTTACCTGCCCTTTTACAATTTCAACACTGACCAATTCTCCCTCATCATTATAAATTTGCTTTCCTTTGTAGTTGGAAGTAAACCATTCCTTTTCTAATTCTCCACCAAGTCCGGGTGTCTCACCATGCTTATAAAAAGTTATCCCCTTTACAGTTTTGCCATCCGGTTCCAATGCAATATATCCGTAGATCGTTGACCAAAGTCCCTTGCCAGATATTGGAATAGAATATCCTTTAGGTTGCGCTCCATCTGTTGCAACATAAACACTTAAAGTTCCATCTTCGGATTTCATCCCGTTTTCATCGATATTCAAAGTTGTTATTTCGTCGTCGTATAATTTTTGAATATCACTTTGAGAAAGCGTTTGAGATTGATCAGCAGGAATGTTCAACGAGCTTAAAATATTCTTTTTAATATCAATTTCAATATTGAATTCTTGTTTATCTTTTAATGATGCTGCAGCAAACGATAACATAAATCCTAAAATTATTGTAATTCCCGCCATAAACGATAGTACGTATAAATTACTTCGCATAGCGAGCCATCCTTTTCTTAATATTACCCTTCACAACAAAATAATCAATAAGCGGTGCAAAAGCGTTCATCAATAAAATTGCTAACATAGTACCTTCAGGATATGCAGGGTTCATTGATCGAATTATTACAGTTAAAAAGCCAATCATGAATCCATAAATCCAACGACCGCGATTCGTATATGCAGCAGAAACTGGATCAGTTGCCATGAAAACTGTTCCAAATAAAAATCCACCCATAACTAAATGATAATGAGCAGGCAGGGTTAGCATGGTATTTGTTGAATTACCTGCTAATAGATTTGTGATTATGGCTGTAACAATTAATCCAATAATCGAACCGATAATAATGCGCCATGAACCAATTTTAGTATAAATCAATATGGCTGCACCAACTAATATCGCCAAAGCGGATGTTTCTCCAACAGAACCAGGTATCCATCCTATAAACATATTTAACCAAGAGTAATCAAACTGTTGAAATCCATTCAATAATGTAACAGCATCAGCGCCGGTTTGGGCTGCAGGTACTGCGAGCGGTGTGGCTCCGGAAAAACCGTCAGCGGCTTTTATCCAAACTCCATCACCTGATATATTACCGGGGTAGGCAAAGAATAAAAACGCTCTTGTTACCAATGCTGGATTGAATATATTCATGCCTGTACCGCCAAAAATCATTTTTCCAATCACCATACCAAAACTTGTTGCCACTACAACTTGCCAAAGTGGAATCGTCGGAGGAAGAATTAACGGGATCAACCACCCAGTCACAAAAAATCCCTCATCAACTTCCTGCTTACGGATAATTGGGAACAGTAACTCCCAAAAGAAGCCCGTTGCATAACCAACTACCATTATTGGTAAATATGATTGCAACCCTACCCAAAAATTAGTTATCCAACCTTGAGATATTCCCAATGCTAATGCTTGTTGATAACCGGTATTGATAATACCAAATATTGTTGTTGGTATTAAGGCAACAAGTACAATAATCATTGTCCGTTTTAAGTCGATACTATCTCGAATATGAGGTCCTGATTTTGTTTGTTCATCAGTCCAAAATGTTAGGGTATCAACTGCTTCATAAAACGGGAAAAATCTACTTAGCTTTCCGCCTTCGGCAAAATGTGGATGAGCTTTTTTATATATATTTCTTAAAAATTTCATCCTAACCTTCCGTTTTCATAATATCTAAACCTTTTCGAATCACTGCACCAACATCAATCTTACTCGGACACGCAAAACTGCATAATGCGAAATCCTCATCATCACACTCCATAATACCGAGTTGAGTCATTTCTTCAATGTCACATGCTAATATGCTGCGATATAACGGATTTGGCATTATATCCATTGGTAAAACATCTTCCCAAGCATTAATAGGAACCAAAGCTCTTTGGCTACCATTCTGCTTGGTTGTGAAATTGAACAATTTCTTACCAAATGAAAAAAATGAGTTTGACAAACTATAAGTTTTCTTAGATGATCCAAGCTGAATCCAGCCTAAAAATGGCCTCGATAAATCAACCGGTAAAATTGAAATTGTTGTGTCATAAAATCCGAGATAATTATCTTTTTCGACTTTTTTACCAGTTAGCACATCACCGCTAATAATTCGATATTCATCATCCCCAAGCTGATCTTTTATAATAGTTTCAATTTTGGCACCAATCCTTGTTTTTACGTGGATTGGATTCTTGGCACCAGGACCTCCAATCGATACTATTATCGAAGGATCAATTTCCCCATTTAAAAATAATTTACCTAAAATAATTACATGCTGAATATTCACAGTCCAAACAACCTCATCCGGTTTCATTGGAGCAATATGATGGATTTGTATTCCTACATTTCCTGCCGGATGCGGTCCGCTAATTTGATGCAGTAAGCAATTATCTACTCCGATTAACTCCTCTATTTGATTCTTCGCTGAAATACCGATATTTACTTTACCATCGGTTAATCCATTCAGTACATTAATACCAGCTTGTAACGCGTCTTTTTGACCCTTTAATAC
The DNA here is from genome assembly GCA_964634215.1 of uncultured bacterium. Classification (GTDB taxonomy): domain Bacteria; phylum Fidelibacterota; class Marinisomatia; order Marinisomatales; family JAHJCW01; genus JAHJCW01. Next base: position 47,746 of record CAZWKR010000010.1, on the reverse strand, counting down.
CAAATCTAAATCTGGAGCCAATGGAGCTGTATTTAGTGCTGAAATAAAAATGTCTCGTGGTTCATCATCAGGATTTGCAACATGATTAAATGGTCTCTGTCTAATTAAATGCCATAAATTTGAATCAGATAAAACAGATTTAATTTCTTCACGTTTTAACTTACTGGTATCGTTTAATGCTATAGTTTTGTGAGAAAATCCTTTTTCATCTTTATCTAGTTTGATAACGATCTTCTCAATAACTCGTCTAGGTCCGTATTGTATCTTACAAATTGTACCCGCACCAGGTGCACTCCATTTTTGATCAGGATTTTCTTTATTAAAGAACAAAGGCATACCTACATCAACATACTCACCTTCTTTTACGAGTAATTTAGGCTTTACATATTGGTATTCTTTCGGACAAAGTCCTACTTCTGATGTAGATAGATTCGTTAGTACTTTTTTTTGTGGGATACCGGCAATTCGAATTGAATGCCCTTTGCGAATTTTTATTTGTGTCATATGCTATATTAAAAAGGAATTTTCCGTTGGTAAAATTACATACCTCCGACATAAAATATAAGCGAATTTCTTACCCAATCTGCTAAAGGAGTCCAATAAATTCCAAAGATAATTGTCAGTGTTGCCAAGGCTAATAAAATCAATAAAATCGGTAAAATTGGTTTAGTTATTGTTTTTTGAGGATCCCCGTCAAAATACATGACTTTTACAACACGCATATAGTAATACAAAGAGATTACGCTGTTAAATACCCCAACAAAAGCGATCCAGTAAAATTGTGAACCACCTTCAATCAGAGCAGCAAACAGATAAAATTTCCCAATAAATCCCGCGGTTGGTGGTAACCCGGTAAGAGAAAACATAAAAACTGTCATTACTAAACCAACCAATGGCATTTTCCATCCGATTCCCTTAAAATCTGAAAATGTTTCGCCACCTGTTATATTCTTTACGGCGATTATTGTGAAAAATGCCCCTAAATTCATGAAAATATAAATGAACAAATATAACATGATTGCATAAATACTATCACTGGATAGAACAGGCAATACCATTAACATATATCCCGCATGAGCGATGCTGGAATATGCCAGCATCCTTTTCAAGTTTTCTTGTTGAATTGCAACAACGTTCCCTAGAGTCATAGTAATTACTGCCAACAGTGCTAGAATTTGACTCCACGGTAGTTCTGTTTGCGTTAACCAACTTCCGGCTTGTAATGCTCCTCCATCGCCAAATACAATATGAAAAAATCTAATCACGACCGCAAACCCGGCAGCTTTCGGTGCCACCGATAAAAATGCAGTAATTGTCGTTGGAGCACCTTCATACACATCAGGAGTCCAAAAGTGAAATGGTACAACAGAAATTTTATAGGCAAATCCAGCTAATATAAGAACAAAAGATATTATCAATGCGAAATTGGCACTACCCTCCAATACCATTAAATTATTACTGATTAGACAGATTTTTGTAGTACCGGTTAATCCAAATAATATACTCAATCCAAATAGCATCAACCCTGATGAAAATGCGCCATAAATCACATATTTCAAAGCAGATTCGTTTGAACGCCGGTCAGATTTTAAATATCCCGCCAAAATAAACGACATGATTGAGACAGTTTCAATTGCCAAATAAATCATTATGAGATCAACAGCAGATACCATCAAGAATAAACCAAATACCATAATTGCAAGTATTACATAATACTCGCCAAGACGGTAATCCAAGAATTCTTTATTATATCTACTGATTAGTACAACAAAAATAGTTGCTACCAAAATGATCAATTTGAAAAATATTGCGAATGGATCAAGTGCCACCATGTCAGTAAATAATGTTGTTACATTTTGTGGATTACGCAATAATATCGCAATCAGCGATAAAATCAAACCGCCCAAAATCCAATTACCGGTTAAGTATGATTTCTTCTTGGAATAAAATAGATCGGCTATTATTCCAACTAAAACTGTAGCTACGACTATCAGTTCAGGAATAAAAAGTTTTATACTTTGCAGATTACTCATTGTGTTCCCAAAACTAGAAGACCCCTGGTACGCCACCAAGAGTAGCCACATGTTCAACTATATTTGAAACTGTCTCTTTGATAACATTTAAGAAAGGAGCAGGATATACGCCAAATATAAATGTGATAATTGCTAAAGGAATGAGTGTAAATAACTCCCGCCCATTGATCTCGGGCATGTCACTATATTTTTTGTTTAATTCCCCAAAGAATATTTTTTGATAGGCACGCAAGAAATAGGCTGCATTGATCAAGATTCCCAAAGTACCAATTATCACTATTGTTCGGTAAACCGGAAATGCTCCTACAAAACACATAAATTCACTAATAAATCCTGATAACGCCGGTAATCCAAGACCAGCAAAAAATGCAACGGCAGCAACACCGGCATAAACAGGCATTTGCTTGGCAAGCCCACCAAATCCTGCTATCTCACGGTGGTGTGCACGGTCATAAACAACACCTGCTATAATAAATAGCATTGCTGATATTGTGCCATGATTAAACATTTGGAACACAGCGCCGCTCATTCCCGCTTCGGCTGCAGCATAATTATTACCATTTTCAGCACCGACCGCAACAACGGCAGCCATGCCCATTAAGGCGTATCCTAAGTGATTAATACTTGAATATGCAACCATCTTCTTCAAATCTTTTTGAGCTAAAGCTGCTAATCCTCCCCAGATGACATTAATCACACCCAATACAGCCAAGGCTCCGGCGAACCACCAAACCGCCTCAGGTAGCATACCGTAATTAACACGCAACATTCCGTAAATACCCATTTTCAATAATACACCGGCAAGTATAACTGATATCGCTGTTGGCGCTTCTACATGTGCGAGCGGTAACCAAGTATGGAATGGAAACACAGGAACTTTAATAGCAAATCCGACAAATAATAAAATCCAAATTACCTTAATGGCACTCATACCCCACCATAAAACTCCATTTAAAGCTTCCGGCGCAGTTTGCATTAAAGTGATCATATCGAAGGTTTGTCCGCAAGTAAAATAAAGTGCTAAAATGGCTATCAACATGAAAACCGAACCAAATAATGTAAATAAGAAAAATTTGATAGCAGCATAAACACGTTGTGGTCCACCCCACATACCAATCAAGAAATACATCGGTAATAACATGACTTCCCAAAACACGTAAAATAGGAAGAAGTCCAAGGAAAGAAAAACACCCATCATTCCTGTATCTAAAAGTAAAAATAAAGCAAAGAATCCTTTAACTGCCCGCTTTGTATTCCAACTTACAAAAACTGCTAAAAATGATAATAAAGGCGTAAGTACAACCATCGGTAAACTCAAACCATCAACTCCTAAAGTATAAAAGATATTGAATGACGGAATCCAATTATACCTTTCCATAAATTGAAAACCACCAACGGTTTTATCAAATTGCATCCATAGGAGAATTGCAAGGAATAATTGCAATCCTGTAGCTGTGGCAGCTATAATCTTAATTACATCTACCTTATCTCTGGGTATAAATGCAATCGCAAGCATCCCGATTATCGGTAACCAAACAAGTAGACTTAAAATATTTAAATCCATAATAATTCCTTTTAAATCTTTATCTTATATCTTATCATAACATTTGTATTATTAATAAGATGACTATAGCAAAAGTTGCATACAGTACATAATTTTGAATTTTTCCAGTTTGTAATTTTTTCAAAGAATTGCCTAATTTCTGAGTGTTTCTCCCAACACCGTCTACGATCCCTTGATCAAGCCCATCATAATCTGCAATTCCAACAACCTTTGCAAACCATTCAGTGACCCTACCAAATCCATTAATAAATTTTTTGTCGTAGATTTCCCAATCTACATATGCAACCCAATCTGCTAATTTTAAAAACGGCTGATATAAAATTTTGTCATATAATATATCGATATAGTAATTATTTAAAGATACATTGTAAAGAGGCCGCAATCTTTTGGCCCACACATCTGGAGAAACAATCTTTTTAAAATACATTAGCCAGGCCAATAGCAATCCTAAGCCCGCTACAATTAGCGATGTTATCATTGCCGGAATATGACTATGGTGGATGCTCTCCTCAATTTCGTGTACCGATGGATTGATATGCCCTGGTACCAACGATTCCTTTTGCTCAACTAAATGTGTAAACCACCCCTGTCCTGATAATGGATTGAAATTCGGTAATGTATAAAATATAAAAATACTCAAAGTGCTTAGGACCACAAGTGGAATTAACATCGCAGTTGGTGATTCCTTAATATGAGCAAATATCCTTGGTTTATTAGGTTTGTTGTGGAATGTTAAAAATATCATTCGGAACATATAAAAAGCAGTTATTAGGGCTGCACCAAATCCAAAGAATAATAATAAATGATGCGAGTGTGTTCTTTCAACTAATGCTAATGTTCCGGCTAAGATCGCATCTTTTGATAGAAAGCCGGAGAATAATGGAACTCCTGATATTGCCAATGAACTGATTACCATTGCCCAATAAGTAATCGGCATTTTGGGTTTTAAACCGCCCATATTCCGCATATCTTGTGCATCTGTCTTATGATCGTCCAATTTGTGTAGCGCATGATGCATACCATGTATCACACTACCAGCCCCATAAAACAGATTTGCTTTAAACATTGCATGAATCACAAGATGAAAAAATGCTACTGTATATGCTCCGGTACCAATTGCCATGATCATGTAACCTAATTGACTAAGTGTTGAATACGCCAACACTTGCTTAATATCTGTGCGAGTAATCGCTATTGTTGCGGCAAAGAATGCCGTAAACCCTCCTATATATGCAATTAAAATCAATGCATCAGGAGTTAAGATTGGAAAAACTCTTACCATCATAAAAACACCGGCAGCAACCATTGTTGCCGCATGTATTAAGGCTGATACAGGAGTCGGACCTTCCATAGCATCCGGTAACCATATATGTAACGGGAACTGAGCTGATTTTCCAACTGCTCCCATAAATAATCCGATACCAGCTAATGTTAACAATGTACCGGTAATTTTTCCTGCTGCAACACCGGCAAAAACATCGGTGTATGAAAATGAACCGATTGCAGTAAATAATAACATTATACCAATGAAAAATCCAATATCACCAACACGATTTGTAAGGAATGCTTTTTTCCCTGCATTGGCAGCTGAATCCTTTTCAAACCAAAATCCAATTAGTAAATATGAACTGAGGCCAACTAACTCCCAACTCATATATAACAACATTAAGCTATTTGCCAAAACTATTCCGTTCATACTGAATGTAAACAGGGATAAATAAGCATAAAAACGTGAGTAACGCGGATCACCTTCCATATATTTCAATGAGAAGATATGACTGGCTGATGAAACGATTGCTACTACTAGAAGCATTATTATAGTGATATTATCAACCAAAAAACCCATTGATATTTTGAAATTCTCAGTTTCCAGCCAAGTAAATGAGAAATTTTGTTTAAAATCAGGGTTATAATCCAACAACATTCCGGTAAACAACGCAATAGACAAAACTAGCGTAGCAAGTACTGCACTAATTGACACCCAATCACCCTGGCGCGGCAAACGTTTTCCAACAAAAATCTGAATACCAAAAGCAATCAACGGCAAAAAGTAAATTAATAAAGTATATTGTAAGAAAATGTTCATTGTTTCAATTGCTGTGCTTCATCCACATTAATAGAATTAAAATTTTGATATAAATTGATGATAATAGCTAAAGCAACTGCCACTTCTGCTGCAGCTAGTACAATAACAAATAATGCAAAAATATGACCTGTAATATTCATCCCGCCAAAACGTGCAAATGCAATAAAATTGAGATTTGCAGCATTCAATATCAATTCAATTCCCATTAAGACTGCAATTGCATTGCGTCGTGTAATCACTGCAAACATTCCCAAGGAAAATAGGACAGCAGATAATGTTAAATATACTTGTAAAATATCCATTAGCTCTCTTTCCTTGCTAATACAGCAGCTCCAATCAATGCACCAAGCAATAATACAGAGGCAACCTCAAATGGCAATAAGAAATCAGTCATTAAAAGTGTTCCAATATAGCTTACTGTTTGCTGCGGTTCTTGAGCTGCAATCATGAGCCATGGTGTGGTATTGATCATCCAAACCAATCCGGCGAAAATTGCCGCTACAATTAGCGCACCAATACCTCTTTGCACATTGGTATGTGAAATCCTGACTGAAGTAATTTTATGTGTAAGCATTATTCCGAACAATAATAAAATTAGAATACCGCCGATATAGATCATTACTTGTGTACCAGCCATAAAATCTGCCCACAGAAATATATACATCGCAGCCACTCCAAGGAGTGTTACCAACAATGATACAGCTGCATATATTAAATTTTTTGAAAGGACTACCATTAGAGCAGCAATTATTGTCATAACAACAAAGAACCAGAATACAATATTAATCATTTTTTAATATCTCCTGCTGCACTGGCGGCGGTGTTGTGAGCCTTTTAATATCTTTTTTTGAAACATTAGAAAATTTAAATACTAGATTTTTTCGGTCATATTGAGAGTATTCGTAATCAAGTGGTTGTTTTTCTGAATTTGGTCCACCGGTCATAAAAATGCATCCCTCAGGACATGGGTATACACACAAATTACAGAACATACATTCTGACATATCAATATCATGACGAGTAACCAACAATCGTTTTTGATTTCCGTTAGAAGTTAGTCCCAAATCTGTTCCTTTTGGAACTTTTACAGCTTCTACCTTAATACATCCAACCGGACAAGCACGTTCACATTTATGACAGCCCGTACAATCATCAATATCAACATGGAGTTTAGACCTGATAATATTATATTTTTTAGGATCAAAACCAATATTTCGATCCGGTCTCGGCCATTTTTCTTCTGGATATTGTAATGTCACATTGCCTTTTCGTGCTTTGAACATATGTTTCAGCGTAATACCCAATCCAATCATGAGCGTTGAAACAGATTGCCAAATATTTTGGAAATATCGTTTCATAATTATCCAAACACCAGTGTCCAAATTCCTACACCAAATAAATTAAACAAGGCAATCGGTAATAAAATTTTCCATGCCACACTCATTAACTGATCCACACGTAATCTTGGGAATGTCCAACGAAACCAAATCATAATAAATATTGTGCCTGTTAATTTTGTCAAGAACCAAAAAGCTCCCCACCAAGCTCCTTCCATTACTCCTGCTATCGGACTCTGCCAACCACCTAAAAATGCAACAACGGTTATTCCACAAACCACTAACATATTACCATATTCACTAAGGAAAAAGAATGCCCATCGCATACCGGAATATTCTGTGTGGAATCCCGCAACAAGTTCCGATTCCGCTTCCGGAATATCAAACGGAGTTCGGTTTACTTCAGCAACTCCGGCAATAAAATAAATGAAAAATGCCAAAAAAGAGAATGGATTATTGAAGATTATCCAGTTTGGCAAAAATCCCCATATTGTTCCGGCTTGGCTTTGGATTATTCCTTGCATACTTAGCGTACTAGTTAGCATTAATACTGATACTAACGACAAAGCAGCCGGTATTTCATAACTAATTATTTGCGCTGCAGAACGCATACCGCCAAATAATGACCATTTATTATTAGACGACCAAGCAGCTAAGATCATTCCAATGACACCAAATGAACTGACTGCTAAAATATAAAAAATCCCAATGTTCATATCTACGGCGATTAAGTTTGGTCCAAACGGCATCGCAGCTAATGCGATAAATGCGCCTAAGAAAATGATAAAAGGAGCCAGTATAAATAATTTCCTATCGGCTGCTTTTGGAATAATATCTTCTTTTAGTAATAATTTTAACGCATCTGCTACGGTTTGCAGCAAACCCCATTTCCCGGCATGCAATCCCGGACCTTGCCCCATCGGACCAATGCGATCTTGCATGAACGCTGAAACCTTTCTTTCAGCATAAACGGCAGCCATGGCATTTATCGCCATAACGGCAAAAATAAGGACAGCTGCAATAAACACTGCCACAATAAATAATATGGCAATATTTACGTTAAAAGGAAGCCAAGATTGAAACCATTGAATGATATTATCAATTGTCATCGGTCGATTTCACCTAACACTATATCTAAACTGCCTAATATTACCAAAACATCGGAGAGCATCCAGCCGGCTGAAATTTCACTTAAAGCACTTAATGCTGTAAAAGCCGGAGAACGCATTTTTACACGAAGCGGGGTGGGCTTTCCATCGCTCATTATATAGTAACCCAAATCACCACGTGGAGATTCAGTTCTGAAGTAAATAGATCCTTTTGGCGGACGCACTTTTTTCGGTAATGCTTCATGCACATCACCTTTTCTCGGCATTTTATCCAAAGCTTGCCGAATGATCTTTATACTTTCCTTCATTTCCTCAGCACGTACCCAATATCTATCCCAACAATCGCCAACTGATCCCATCAATCCTTTTCCAACTGGTACATTAAACTTAAATCTATCATAAATAGAATATGGCTCATCTTTACGTAAATCCCATTTTACTCCTGAGCCACGTAAATTTGGACCGGTAACGCCGTAATCTATTGCGATATCTTTTGGCAGAATACCAACATCGGCACTTCGTTCAATAAATATCTTATTATATGATAAAATATTATGGTATTCGTTGATATTCTTTTCGAATTCATCCAAAAACTTATATGATGCTTCAACAAAACCAACCGGCAGATCATGAGAAACACCACCTACCCACATATAATTATAGAGTAAGCGTGCTCCACAAGTTATTTCAAATAAATCTAAAATTCTTTCCCGGTCACGGAACATATATAAAAATGGTGTGTAGGCACCAACATCTAAACCAAACGTACCCAATGCTAATAAATGGCTCGCAATCCGATTATACTCAGCCATGATCACACGAATATATTCAACACGTTCAGGTATTTGAATGTCCATCATTTTTTCAACCGCTAGAACATATCCAAGACTATTATTCATGGCAGCAATATAATCGCAGCGGTCAGTAAACGGGATTACTTGTTCATAGCTTAAAGTCTCACAATGTTTTTCGAAACAACGGTGTAAATAACCAATTACCGGAGTGATCTCAGAAATAATTTCGCCGTCGGTTTTAACTTTTAGGCGCAATACACCATGCGTACTAGGGTGTTGGGGTCCAATATTTAGAACCATTTCGTCAGCGTGAACTAATCCCATCCTTTTCTCACTTTAGGAACTTTCATTCCATTATAAATCTTTGGTGTTTTATAATCTTTACGCAATGGCCAACCTTTCCAATCGTCCGGCAATAACATTCTGCGTAAATCGCGATGCCCCTTAAATCGAATACCGTACATATCATAAACTTCTCGTTCAAGCCAATCAGCTCCTCGCCAAACTTGTTCGACAGATGGAACACTTGGTCTTTTACGCTCAATAGCGATGCGAATTTCAATCTTATGTTTCAATTTCATAGAATGAAAATTGTATCGCACTTCCAATCCTTCTTCAGTTCCTAAATCTATTCCGGTAATACACTGACAAGAATCGAACTTAAGTTCGGAATCATTTTTAATAAATTTTGCTAACTCATCCCAATTTTCAGGTTGAATTTGAATAAAATCATTGTGCGGCTCCTCCGGCAGAATTACAACTCCGGGGAATTTAACTTCTAGGATGTCACTGACTTTTTGATTTATTATCATTTTTTCTTAGTAAGTGGACGTTCTTTTCTAATTTTATCTTGAAGCTTTAATAACCCTTCAATTAATGATTCCGGTCGAGGCGGACAACCCGGTATATATACATCAACCGGAATAATTTGATCGACGCCTTTTAACACATGGTAACCTTGTCGTGAATAAGGACCGCCACTATTGGAACAGCTTCCCATTGATATAACATATTTAGGGTCAGCCATTTGATCATATAATAATTTTACACGGGATGCCATTTTCAGTGTGACTGTACCAGCTACGATCATAACATCCGCTTGACGGGGCGAAGATCGCGGCATCATCCCAATACGCTCGAGATCATGTCTACTCGCAGCAGTTGACATCATTTCAATTGCACAGCAGGCAAGCCCAAATTGAAAATACCAAGCTGATGTAGATCTTGCCCAACTAAGTAGTTGATCAACTTTAGCTGTAATAATATTATCGTCGAATCTATCTTCTAAAAAACCCATTTACTCTTAGGCTTCCTTTTCTCTAATTTTTTGATATCTACCCCGTCCATACTTAACATTATACTTAACCCAATCTAAATCTCCCTTTCTCCATACATAAATCAATCCGACAATTAGGATAAGCAAGAAAATTGCCATTTCTATAAAAGCAAGCCAACCTAAGTTTTTATATACAACTGCCCATGGGAATAGGAATAAGACCTCAACATCAAATATTATAAAGATCAGAGCAATAACATAATACCGAATATTAAATGTAACCCAAGCAGAACCTTCGGCTTCCTCACCACATTCATATGTTGACAATTTGTTTTTTGAGGGACGAGATGGTGATATTAGTTTTGCTAGCAAAAGCGCAACGGTCAGCAAAATAGCGCCGATTATGACAAATAAAAATATTGTTCCGAAGTCTCTATACATTATTTGATTTGGTCATTGAAGTGGCAAATTTATAGCAATGTATTTTCAGCAGTCAAGATAAACTTATCCTTTTAAAATAATTTTCTTATAAAATTTAAATTTGATTTTGTTTTGAACCAATTTAGTATAATAATTTCAAGTACTATGAATATAATTAATACTATACTTGTGAGTCTTCTTTCACACTTTCCCAAATGGATGGTAAGGCCTTTTGCATCTCCATATGTTGCCGGTGTTAGTACTAACGATGCTATTAAAACGGTCGAATCACTTAACAATAAGGGGTTTTTAACTACTGTAGATATCTTAGGAGAGCATGTCCATTCACAAGAAGAATCATATAAAATACGGGACGAATACATAAAGTTATATGATAGAATTAAAGGACTTGATGCAAATATCTCTTTAAAACCCACACATTTAGGCATGGAAATTGATACAGCTTTAGCAGAAACTAATCTGCTGGATGTCCTAAAAAAAGCTAAAGCCAATAACAATTTTATGCGAATAGATATGGAGAACTCACCATATACCGACGCAACAATTGATATATATAAAAAATGTTTAAATAAATATGATAAAGTAGGTATGGTATTGCAATCTTACTTAAAACGCACTGCGCAAGATATTGTTAATCTTGATTCTGAAAAATTTAATTGTAGAATCTGCAAAGGCATATATCGTGAACCAGAAGAAATTGCATATCATGATAAAGATGAAATCCATAATAGATTTCTTGAGGATGTAAAAGCAATTCTTAGTGGAAAAGGATATGCAGCCATTGCGACCCACGATATACCATTAATTAACAAAATTGAAACATGGATTATTGAAAATAAAATTCCGCTTGATCGCTTTGAATTCCAAGTACTTTATGGTGTACCAATGGGAAATAAATTACAACAATTGTTGGATAATGGTTACAAGGTAAGGAATTACGTTCCCTTTGGTGAAGCTTGGTTTGATTACTCAATACGAAGGTTAAAAGAAAATCCAAATATTATGTGGTATGTATTAGGAAATATGTTCAAGAAGTAACCATTTAATAAAAATATAATCAAATAGTTATAACTGATTTATTTAATACTAACTAACTATATAATAAAATGAACAAAAAAGAAACATTACAAAAAATTTTCAAAATGAAAACGATTGCAGTGGTTGGTTTATCTCCCAAAGAAATTAGACCAAGTTATGGTGTTGCTAGATACTTGCAAAGTGTAGGTTACAAAATTATTCCGGTTAATCCAGGTCATCCCGAAATACTTGGAGAAAAATCCTATCCGACATTAAAAGACATCCCTATTAAGGTTGACATTGTAGATGTATTCCGCAGACCGGAACATGTAATGCCAATCACAGACGCTGCAATAGCAATCGGTGCAAAAGCTATTTGGTTTCAAGATGGCGTAATTAATGATGAAGCAGCAAAAAAAGCGGAGACTGCGGGATTACTTGTGGTAATGGATGATTGTATGCTAAGACAGCATCAAGCAATGGATGATCCAAACTACGCACCACATTGCGAAATATAATTTAGTTATTAGATATTAGTTTTTGAATGTTGGATGTTAAAGTTTTTAATTCAACAATTAAAATTCAAGACTCAATATTAACTTTCTTCTCCGCGCTTGCCCCAACCCATTTTATTGCGCAGAGTTCCATAGTAACTATAGTCTGTAAAATCTATAAATTTTACGGTATAATTTGCTTTCCGCACTGTTATAACCGCATCATAATTAAAGTTGTGGAATATTTGTCCATCCAAAGTAACCCCAATATCTTCTGCCGGATCAACTGGAAAAGTAATTTTTATTTCGGAAGAATCAGGGACAACTAGCGGTCTTGATGTTAGTGAATGAGGACATATCGGTGTAATAATAATTGATTTAACACTTGGTTCGACAATTGGTCCTCCGGCCGAAAGCGAATAGGCTGTCGAGCCAGTAGGAGTTGACACAATTATCCCATCGGCTTTGTATTTGCCGATAAATTTATTATTAGCTTCCAACATACAATTAACCATTCGATGAGTTTTTCCGTTATTTACAACCACCTCATTTAAAACATAAGATTTGGTTGTTTTTCCATTCGCTGACATTTCAGCCTCGAGCACCATATGATCACTTATTGTAAAATTTCCAGTAGCAACCTGATCAAGTCTATCATATAGTTCAGATAATGTTACTTTAGCCATAAATCCTAAATCACCAAGATGTATGCCTAATATCGGAATATTCCGATGTGCTACAGCGCGCGCAGTTGATAAAATTGTACCATCACCACCAATAGTTAGAATGAAGTCCATATTAATAAAACCATCTGCACTATCAATAATCGGAAATCCGGATTGTTCAAATTGTTTATCTATCCTTGTTGTGAGATATGGTGTCATTCCAAGATTCTTTGCCCAGTCAAGAATACCCGGTAGAGTTTCCCAAAACTTTGGCTTATCTGTATTACCCCAAATGGCGAACTTTTTAGTTTTATCCATTATATATCTTTTAATTCAAATAAATTATCTGTTTTTGTAATTAATTTTTTGATTTTTTGATCGGCATTATCCAATTTTGTACGACAGATTTCACTTAACTTGATACCTTCCTCAAACAATTCTAAACTCTTCTCTAATGTTTCTTGGCCTGATTCAAGTTGATTAACAATCTCTTCTAATTTTTTGAGTGCCTCCTCAAAAACAAATTCTTTTTTCATATTAGTCATTATATAAATTACATAAATTGTTTAAATCATTGTTTGTTTTTTGATTGTGTTAAATTTTTTATTTTTTTTGCAGCAATTGACCCCTTTGAGGTCAATAGCTCAAATTCTTCGCCACTATCAATATCTCTCGATGTTCTTATTATTTGCCTCTCCGTTAGTTTAAAAGCAACGGAATAGCCTCGCTCTAAAATTGCTTTCGGGCTTAAAGCTGATAATTTTTCAGTTAACGGTTTTAGTTTCATACCCAAATATTTTTGATTTTGTATTATTGAATTAACAAATCGGTTTGATAATTTTCCTAATTCACTGTACTGTAATTCAATAACTTTTTTAGGTTGTTGTCTTGAATGGCGATTTATTAATTCGTCCGTATTTTGCCACTTCCGTTCTATCAAATTCATAATGAATGATTCAAGTCTCATCTCTAGTTTGTCAAATATTTCTTTTATATCTGACACAGAAGGACATACAATTTCAGCAGCTGCAGATGGCGTCGGAGCATATTTATCAGCTACCATATCTGATATTGAATAATCTGTCTCATGTCCGACTGCGGAGATTATTGGGATTGTTGAAGCACTAATTGCGCGAGCGACAAGCTCCTCATTAAAAGGCCATAAATCCTCTAGAGATCCGCCACCACGCCCTACAATAATTATATTAACCTTTTTATATTTATTAAATTCTTCAATTGCTTGTACGATATCGAGAGCAGCCCCCTCACCCTGTACTTTAGTAGCTCTCAATACTACTGTAACAAAAGGAGCTCGGCGTTCTAATATTTGGAATATATCCTGAACAGCAGCTCCGGACTGGCTAGTAATCACTCCGATTATATTGGGATATTTCGGCAATTCCAGTTTTTTGTCAGAGTCAAACAAACCTTCCTCAGAAAGTTGCTTCTTTAATGCCTCAAATGCCAAATAAAGAGTTCCAATACCTGATGGTTCTAATTGTTTTAGGATGAGCTGATATTGTCCACGTTGTTCATATACTGATAATTTACCATTCGCTAAAACCTGCATCCCATCTTCAGGTTTAAATCGTAAATATTGATTAAATCCTTTGAACATCACTACTCTTATTTCAGCAGAATCATCTTTTAATGTAAAATACATGTGACCGGAATAATGATGTTTAAAATTTGATATCTCACCGGAAACCCAAATACTATCAAATTCCCCTTCAAGAATATTCTTTATCTGGGTGGTTAATTCGCTTACAGATATTGAATTTGTCGTATCAGACATACAAACTAGGAATGTTTGAATGATTCAATTAAATACTATTAATTCTTTGGAACTAAAGGAGAACCCGCATTTATCCAACAAGTATACCAATATGATGCTATTCGTTCAGCAGACTTGTTTAATCTATCATGAACTACTTCGGAAGTATGAGCATATAATACTGATAAGTAGTCATCTTCAAATGATAGTGTTTCATATGTATTTAGACTATCAGCTTGTATTTTTGTAAGCTTAGCACGTGCAAGTGAATCTGCGCTGATTAATGATGGATACAAATTGTAAGATTCCTTCACAATATCAAATACCATTTCTAATGGGTTAAAAAATACCTCTGCTTCTTCTGTTGGCTCAATGTATGTTACATATTGCATAACCATTGGTGTTTCCCAACGAAAGTGCACCCCATCGTTTCCGGTTAATTGTCCATTATAATTGGCACAAGTATGCAGTGGCATGTGGATATCAGCAACATAATGACTTAATGCAGCCATTTTATAAATTGATTCTTTCCACTGTCCTAATCGAAATAAGTCAGTCAGTTGATCACAATAATCATCAATATTCCATGGCGCTATCCCAAAATGACTAATATTTTCTTCACTATATTTAACATATAAACTATCAATATTTCTTGGGATATTATCAAATGGATATTTATCATACAGATCAGCATCAATAAAATGGCGATATCCTTCATCGGGATCAGCTACTTTCCAAAAATCAGGATCAGCTGCGTGGTATGAGATATCTTCAATATTTTGGATTAGGAAATCGCCGAATTCGCCAGATACCGCTTGAACAGCAGCTCTAGTGATTCGGCGATGCACATCATACCCCCAACCAAATAGTTGGGTTCCTGTTAAAAATAATTGGAAAACTATTATATGTACGGCAATTCGCCGCATAATGTATCTCCTATTTACGTTTCTTATGACGATTAGCGCGTAAACGTTTTTTACGTTTATGTGTATTCATCTTGCGCTTTTTGCGTTTTTTTCCGCTAGGCATTTACTCTCCTTAATTATTTCAATGTATTTAAAACTTTCAACCGCATTCTTTTTGCCGGCTTGAACGTTGGTACATACCGTTCTTTCAAATAAATAGTCTCTCCTGTTCCAGGATTACGCGCTTTCTTTGGTTGTCGGTGTTTTACCGCAAATGTACCAAATCCACGCAGTTCAATCCGTTCATTTTTTGACAATGTTTCTATGATCAGTGTCATAACACCATTCATTACAGCTTCAGTTTCAACCTTGGTTAAACCGGTTGCTGCAGATACATTATCAACGATTTCTTGCTTGGTCATTCTCTACTCCTATTGCCAACGATAAGCCGGTTCAACTCCAAATCGACTTCCAATATTTTGTTGGAATTCATTATATAATAAATCAAATACAGATTTACGTTTTTCCCTTACTTCTACTTTTTTAGGTTTTCCTTTGATTCCACCCATCATTCCCGCAATAGCGATTGCATCATCAAAAGTACCTATTGTGTCAATTAAGCTCATTGCCAAAGCTTGGTTCCCTGTAAATATTCTTCCATCAGCATACTTTCGAACATCTTCGACCGATAATTTTCTTCCTTCTGCAACAGCATTAATAAATTGTTCATGCTGGTCATCAACAACTGATTGAAAATATTCACGATCTTCTTTACTTACCGGTCTGGTCGGTGAGCCTGAATCTTTCAGGGCTCCGCTCTTTACTGTTTCAACCTGCAATCCAATTTTTTCAAACAATTCCGATACTACCGGATAGTCCAATATGACACCGATACTTCCAACTAACGAACCATTATTAGCGACAATTATTTCACTTTCCAAAGCAGCATAATACGCCCCGGAAGCAGCAGCATTATCAACTGAAACAATAATCGGAATTTTGCCCTTTAGATCCTTAACCTTTTCATATATTTCTTGCGAGGCACCAACAACACCACCTCCACTGTTTATACGTAAAACAATTGCTTTAATATCAGATCTTTCTGAATAATTATTTAATTGATTATTTACCTGTTCGGAAGATAGAATCAATCCTTCTAACCGAACTATGCCAACTTTATCTCCTCCTAAAAATCTTGAACTAGTTGTTGCTGAACCAAAAACTCGAAATAATAAAAATAGTAATAAAATTGAACCGATACCGAACCAAATCCATCTATTAGTGGAACCTGGTTTGTAAGTTTTTTTCAACTTCTCTTCAACCATAGGGTTATTTTTTGACCGGGATGAATATACTCACCGTATTTAATTCCGTTCCAACTTCTTATTTGTCTGGCTTGAATTCTGTAATTATCTGCAATCTGTCCTAATGTATCGCCTTTTTTAACAGTGTATGTTTCTTTTGTGGTCCCGGCAGGTCTATTAGAACTAGTGCTGCTATAACTAACTTTAGTGCCTCGTACTGGAATTGTTAATCGCTGTCCAACTGCGATCTTATGTCTATTTTTAATATTATTTACTGAGGCAATATCATGGATAGAAACACGATATTTTCTAGATATAGAGCCCAAATTTTCTCCACTACGAACTCTATGAGTTACATATTGTGGAGCAAATCTTTTAGAATCCGGTAAAGCAGCATATTTTTTTTCAAATTGATCCTTTTTACCAACTGGCAGCTTTAGATTATATGCAGTGGTTGGTGTAGCAGATTGTCGTAATTCCGGATTATATTTTTGTAAAGTACTTAAAGATATACCTGCTGATTGTGCCAATACCGAAAGATCACCGCTCTTCTCAATTTCTACAATATCATATTGTAGTGGATCATTTTGAGGGACGTTAAATCCATATTTTTGAGGATCCTTTCCAATAATACTTGCTGCTAAAAAGAATGGAACATAGTTTCTAGTTTCGCGGGGTAAAGAATGTAATTGCCAAAAATCTGATGTTTGATGCAATCTTTGAGCTCTTGTTATTCTACCGCTACCTGCATTATAAGCTGCAAGCGCTAAATACCAGTTATCAAATTGCTTATATAAATCGGTAAGATATTGGCAAGCAGCGTGAGTAGCTTTTTCAGGATCACGTCTTTCGTCCATATACCAATTACGATTTAAATTATATTGTATACCCGTACTATAAATAAACTGCCACATGCCAGAAGCATTGGCACGCGAGTAAGCTTTTGGATTTAATCCTGATTCGATCATTGCAAGATATACAAGTTCCTCCGGCAATGAATATTCTTTAATTATATTTTGAATCATATCATTATAAACAGCATAACGACTCAAATATATTTCAAACTGCTTTTTCCCTCTGGTTTGAAAATATTTAATAAATTGTTCAACTTTCTTATTGGTAACAATTGGAATATGTCCGTCACGATCATCTAATACAGTATACTTTGTATTTCCAATTTCAACTTCAATTGGCTCCACCAATGTTGTAACGTCATGGCGTAATTTTTCTGCTGTAATCGAGACATCGGATGCTTTTAGTGTTGTTAAACGACTTGTATATATATCAACTAAAGTCTTTTCAAATCTATCGAATTCATCTTTATCATCAAAATTCATCTCGCCCAATTGATCAGCTTCTGTTAGTAGATCAAATATTCTGTCAAGATTAAATATGACCTCGTTGGTATCTTGATATACATCAGCAATCATTGCGTCTGATAAATAAACTTTTACATCTCGTAATAATTGTGGCAGGCGATCTCCTGATTGAGAATAACCGTTGCCATTTATATAGCCGGTATTATTCAATTTAGTACTATCAATATTAGATATAGCATCTTGTGCCTTTAGGTTTCCCAAAGACAATAGTACAATTATAAATCCTGTAAGTAGTCTAATCATAAGATATTTAGCGGAACAATAACGTCAAAATTAAGTGAGTGAAATAGGTTTAACAAGTTTAAAGTAGTTTATCTTTCGAGTATTTTATCAACTAATTTTGATGTTCCGTGTCCTTTTAAAAATGGTATTGTTTTTACGACTCCACCCCAGCTCTCTACTTCACTGGCTCCTACTATCGTATGATGGTTGTAATCTCCGCCTTTTACTAACATATCAGGCTTAAGTTCACAAATTAAATTAAGCGGTGTATCTTCGTTAAATATCATTACCAAATCAACCATTTCCATCGCATCTAAAATTGCAACACGACTTTGTTCATCTTGATATGGTCGCGGCTCCCCCTTTATACGTCTCACTGATGCATCGCTATTAAGTCCCACAAGTAAAATATCTCCCAACAATTTTGCCTTTCGTAAATATTCTATATGTCCGCGATGGATTATATCAAAACAACCGTTAGTAAAAATGATTGTCTTATGGTCATTGCGCCATTTGCCGACAATTTTCAATGCTTCAGTTTTTTCAACTAACAGCATAATTATTTTCTTTTAATGGACATAAGTGACACAAATTTTTGCTGCACAAATTATTATCTATTGCAATTAGACCTTGGAGTATTGAAAATGATTTTAATTGTGAAGATTGTAAATTAACACCAAATCGTTTAACGAACTTCCGGTAGGAATTAGATAGCTTCAACTGATTCCATCTTTCGTGATAATTTTTATAATCCTCAACTTTATTGAAATACAATGCTCTAGCTGCATAAAATGGAATTAATACATTACCTAATATTTCAGTTTGAATACCATTTCCAGAGGCACTAGGTAAATAATTGAGAATTGAAGATTCAACTTTATCATAATTAGGAAGTCTACAATATTCCAAACTAGCAAAATAATGTATTAATTCAGTTGCAAGCTTCATCCGATTTTGCGGTTGCTGTGCAGGACGTATACTACGTTTTACCCATCTGATTTTTAATAGTAAGCTTTTATTCCATAAATATTTTTCACACTGACGTAAAGTTAGATTTCGAATTTTTTTATAGTTTATATTTTTAGCTAATTTTACAAATTGCTGCTCATTCCCGCCTGCACCTAGAATTCTAAAACTATTGCTTAATAAAACTTTTATTAACTGTTTTTGACTATCATGGTAACCATTATACATATTGATCTTATCAAGCCATCTATTGTAACTGAAATGTAGAATTGTGTCAATTAAATGAGAACATTTATTAATATTATTTAATGAACATTTATTAGAGAAATGAATCTCGGGCTTTAATAGTACTGTTGGTATTGCCGGTCTAATAATTCCACCATTGAATTTTCTTACTACATGTAATATTACAGACTTATATGCGGTGTTTTTATTGTGTTTGTGTTTGTACCAGTCGGATGTACTAATATGACATTCAATAGATCCAATTACTACTTTATCATTGATTATTAAAATAGCGTCTTTAATATCAGGACCTTCATGCTTATTACTTATTCCTGTATTTATAACGGTTATTTTACAGGAATTTGCAGTTTCAATAATTGTGCCTGGCGAAATATCAAACCATTGCCTGACTAAATCAATTTCATAGAGTTTTACTGATTCAGAAACATGATCCCTAGACGAAATATTAGGTAATAAATATTTCATTACGTTACAGAATAAAATTGATTATTTATTCTTTTCCCATTCCGATTTCAAAAAAACTACTGCTTCATATATTTTATTCGTTAGCGTATTTCGATCTTCATATGACATTTCATTTGTCTCAATCGGTTTTCCAATTCGCAATTCAACAGAAGCAGACTTTAATGTTCGCGCACCCTTGACAGCAACATCACTCGTTCCACACACTGCCATCGGAACTACCGGTAATTTTGTTTCAATTGCTAAGAGTAAGCCCCCTTTCTTGAATTTATGAATCTTACCATCTGTGGAACGTGTTCCCTCGGGAAATAGCAGGATAGATCGCGGATTCATTTTAAGGCTAATCGCAGCTTTCTTTAATGATTCAAGTGCTTTTGTATGATTGTTTCGATCAATAAATATATGTTTCGCTGCTTGCATTGCCCATCCGAAGATGGGAATCCATTTATATTCTATTTTTGATATTGATATTAAGTGATGGTTAATTCCAGCGAAGGCAAGCGGTATATCAAAAGGTGATTCATGGTTACCAGCAAAAATGTAATTTTGATTTGGATCAAGATGGTCTGAGCCACGGACAAAATACTTTACTCCGGCTGAAGCAAGTATAAGTTTTGACCAGATATGAGCAATTTTTCCAAATATTTTTCCTTTCCACTCAAAAATTGATAAAATCAATCCTGTAGAACCTAGTAAGATGGTCCAAAATATAAGATTACTAATAACCCATATCGTTCTCATCCCTTAATTTCCTCTGCTCCAAAATAGGCTTGCAACGACTCCGGTAATTGAATACTACCATCAGCTTGTTGATAAGTTTCTAATAATGCAATCATTAAACGTGGTGTAGCTACACCTGAACCATTTAAAGTATGCACGAAATCGACCTTTTTATCTTCTTCCCTTCGATATCTAATTTTACCACGTCGCGCTTGAAATGATTCAAAATTACTACAGGTTGATACTTCTAGCCATCTTCCTTCTCCCGGTGCCCATACTTCAAGATCATATGATTTTGCTGAAGCAAAGCTCAAATCTCCCGTACAAAGTGATAAAACTCTATAATGTAAACCCAATGATTGTAAAACCGCTTCAGCTTGCAAAATAAGTGAATCCAATTCGTTATAAGAATTTTCTGGCTTTACAAATTTAACAATTTCAATTTTATTGAATTGATGCAGTCTTGTAAAACCTCGTGTGTCCTTACCATATGAACCAGCCTCTCTACGAAAACATGCCGAATAGGCAACATAATTTATTGGTAATTCTTTCTCGTCAATTATTTCATTTTGATGAATATTAGTAACAGGAACTTCGGCGGTAGGAATTAGATAAAGATCATCTCTATCAATAAAGTACATATCATCTTGTAATTTTGGGATTTGAGCTGTATTTCGCATCGCCTCCATGCGGGAAACGAATGGCGGCATAATCTCTAAATTATTATAATTATTGACATGAAAGTCTAACATAAAATTAATAAGAGACCTTTCTAGTTTTGCCCCCTTCCCCATGTACAAAGGGAAACCACTTCCTGCAATTGCTGCGCCTTTTTGCAGATCAAACAGATTTAATTTTTCACCAAGCTCTAAATGATTTTTAAACTTAAACTTGGAATTTAATTTTGTTCCCCATTCACGAATCACTACATTATCTTCAGGCTTTGATCCTCTAGGGACAGAGTTATGTGGTAAATTTGGAATTTTGTATAATAGAGGTTCTAATTGATTATTTATCTCAGAAAGATTTAATTCAATTTTTTTTATAGTTTTGGAAAGTCCCTGCATCTTTTCAATAGCAATAGTTGCATCTTCTCCACTAGCTTTGGCTTTTCCTATTTTTTCTGAGGCCGCATTACGTTGTGCTCGTTTATCATTTAAATTATTTAATAGTAAACGTTGTTCTTTATCTAACTCTAATACCTGAATAATATCAATTTTCTCATGCTTATCCGCGATTCCATTTTTGACTAATTCAGAGTTTTCTCGTATTAAATTTATAGGTAACATTTTTTAGTATATTGTTTGTTAAAATAATTCAGGTTAACGCCCTTGACCAGAAAACATAACCCAAATGGTACTGATCATAATTTTCAAATCAAGTCCGAAACTAAGATTCTCAATATAATAAAAATCGTATTTCAATTTTTGTCGAATATCCTCAATATCTTCATCATATGGGTGTTTAATTTGCGACCAGCCAGATATACCCGGTAACACTGAAAGACGTCTGTGGTAAAGCGGATATTCCTTACTCAGTTTATCAACGAAATAAGGGCGTTCCGGCCGAGGTCCGATAATGCTCATATCACCTTTGAGTACATTTATAAATTGCGGTACTTCATCTAACCTAAACCTTCGTAGGAATCTCCCTGCTTTTGTAACCCGCGGATCATTTTGTGCAGCCCACATCGGACCTGTTTTATCTTCGGCATTATGATGCATCGATCGAAATTTTATTGTTTTAAATTTGCGGAAATCTCTTCCTACTCTCTCTTGCTTATATAAAACAGGACCTTTACTTTCCGTTTTTATCGCAATCGCAATCACCAAGGCAAACGGAGATATAATTATTAAAAAAGGAACGGTTAGCAGTAAGTCAAGTAACCTTTTAAGTCCTCTTTGATACCAATTTGTATACTCAAGGTTAATTTCTATTAACGGCATTCCGGCAATTTGTTGAGTTCGAACTAGTCCACTCATTACATCATACAAATCAGGTACGATCTTCACAGTTACCGGGAATCCATTAATTTGTCCCATTATAGAAAGGATCCTAGTATGGTCAGGTTTTTCCAGGGCTAAAACAATATCAGAAACTTCATTATCCCTAATTATTGTACCTAAGCTCAATTCTTCACCTAAAACTGGTATCTTTCCTGTATCAATCTCATCAGTGGGGTCATCTAAAGCTTTAATAAATCCAACGATATCGTACCCTTGATCCTCATGGCGAAAAAGATAATTTGCTGCATTTAAACCACGTCTATTTTTCCCCAATATAATTGTTTTTTCACGTCCAACACCGTTACGTAATAAATATTTCTGAAAAGATCGTATCATAAATCTCATTGATAAAGCTATTGACATAAATATTAGCCAATAACGAGCCATACCACGTGCATTTATTGGGAAATTGACAAATCTTAAAGCATCTACAAAGACATATAGTACAATAATGGTAAAGGTTATCTTGATCATTGTTTCAATCTCAAACATTCTTGAAACAATATATTCGCCTTTATACAATCCGTTTATTAAAAATAGGATACTCCACAATATCTGAAATATTATCCATACAATCATTTGTTCGTAATAATTTGGGAATGTCTTAGCTACTACCGACTGCAAGACCACTGAATAACCAATGAATCCCGCTATGAAATCGCTAAAAAATATTGTCCAGGAGACTATCCATTTGGGGACGCGAATACGGTAATGCTGAAATAATTTCTTAATAATCAAATACGAAAACCTTACAAACTATCATAAAATAGTTATATCAGTATAAAGTTAAAATTACAGGTATTGCAAATAGAAAAAAACAGCTTTTATACCTACTATTTTATGAATTTGATATAATTTAAATTCCGTTTAATAATATCTCAGCAATTCTATCTGATGCTTTACCATCCCACAGCGGAATTATTGTATTTAATTGTTTTTTTAAATTTATTGCGTTATTTATCAATTCTGGTATTTTATAATAATCTTTTCCAATTAATTGATTGGTTCCTAGAGAAATCGTAATTGGACGTTCCGTATTTTCTCTTACAGTTATACATGGAACGCCTAAATATGTTGTTTCTTCTTGAATACCTCCTGAGTCTGTGATAACTGCCGTGGCAGTTTTCATTAATCCAAGAAACTCCAGGTAACCTAACGGTTCAATTAAATGAAAATTTAAATTGTTAGTGATATCCAAAATATTTGCTGTAATTATTTTTTTTGTACGAGGATGTACAGGAAATATTATTGGTATTGAATTACTTATTGTTCTCAGATACTGTAAAATAGATTTTAATGACTCAAAATTATCAACATTTGACGGTCGGTGAAGAGTAACCAATACATATTGCTGTAAGTCTTTAAATCTATTCGGTTTGTCCGCTTTTACTAATAGCTTTGATAAAGTATCAATCATTACATTGCCAACAAGATGAATTTTACTCTTCGGTATACCTTCATTTAACAGATTATGATCTCCGTCCACAGATGGAGTAAATAGTAAATCAGCCAATTGATCGGTAATTAACCGATTTATTTCTTCAGGCATTCTTCGGTCAAATGATCGCAGCCCTGCTTCAATATGTGCAAATGGAATTAATAATTTGCTACAAACCATTGCAGCAGCTACTGTAGAATTAACATCCCCATATACTAAAACCATATCAGGATTTAATTCAACTACTAACTTTTCAAACTTGACCATAATTGCAGCGATTTGACGAGCATGTGTATCAGAACCAATATTGAAATTATGATCGGGTAGCGGCATTTGTAATTCATTAAAAAATATTTCAGACATTAGTTTGTCATAATGCTGTCCGGTATGAACTAATATCTGATCAAATTCAGTAATCTTAGCAATCGCACTCCAGACTGGAGCTGCCTTCATAAAATTTGGTCGCGCACCTACAACATGTATTAGTTTCATTATATTACTGATTTACTATTAGAAATATTACTTTTTCTAATTCTTTTGCTAATAATTCTCTATCAAAATTTCTTGATACATAATTATAACCATTTATTGCAAAATTATTCCTTAGTTCTTGTGATTTTTTTAATTTTATTATAGCAGTTTTTATTCCTTCGATATCATTCGGACTTACTACAATCCCTCCTTGAGCCTTGACAACTGTATCAGCTGCCTCACCGCCGGCAATTAAAATAACAGGTAATTTACAAGCCCATGCTTCCAACAGTTTAGATGGTACTGCATCAACCAATTTATTACTTACTAATGGAATTATTGCAATATTTGATAAAGTTAATAATGATGGAATTGATTCTTTTGGTTGGTTTGGTAGAAAAGTAATATTATTTAATCCTAATTTTATAACACGATCTTGCAATGATTGTTTTTCGACTCCTTCACCCACGATTATAAAATGTATATCTTCCACATCTTTTAATTTAATTGCAGTTTCAATGATCGCATTGACACCTTGAGCAATACCAATCAATCCGGCATAGGATAAAATAAATTTATTTTCTAATCTTAACTCTCCGTACCGATCATTTTGTTTTGTATTATTTATTATATCAAAATCTACCCCATTATGTACAATAGATATTTTACTAATATCAATATCTCCATCACTGATTTTTGCTAATTTACTTTCAGTAACCGGAGTAATATGAGTTGCTTGCTTATATAAATAATCCGCTAATTTTTTACTTAGTTTATGAATGATGCCATTTTGCCTTATCATTTCTGCCTCTACCGCAACATCTGGCCAGATATCTCTTATATCAAAAATCCATGGGATCTTATAAATCTTTGAAAAAATAAATCCGAGCATACCTATTGTTAATGGTGGAGAACTGGCAATGATAATATCAAAACTATTCCTCTTTTTAATGCTAATCCAAAAAGCGGTAAAAAATAATGTAAAATAATTTAACAATCGTATTAAGAATGATCCGTATGAAACCGGCAATACTCTTGCTCTCAATATTTTGACACCATCTATAGATTCGATTTTCTTTTTTTTATTTTTATATTCAGGATAAATCTTACCTAAAGGATAGTTTGGATATCCAGTAATGACCGTTACATCATGTCCAAATTGCACTAACCATTTTGCCAATCCGCTAACTCTAGCAGCAGCTCCCCCCATTTCAGGTGGGTAAAAATGAGATAAAAATAATATTCTAACTTGCTTGTGATTCGTCATTTTAACTGGTCTAATCTAATAGTACAAAGAGCACGTTTTCCAGTATGAGATGAATCAAAAGCAACGAATTTTCCAACTCTATCCCATCTAGGGTGTAAATCACATCTAACATCTCCAGTATACAAAAATGGTGACTTAATAATGGCTAAGTCATCTCGTTTTTTTAAATTAACATTATAGCGAATTAAAAATTGGCGGCGTAGCCGATCGGGATAAGTATCAGTAATAAAATAATCATGATCATGATTAAACTGAGGATGTCCGTCAGATTTAAAATGATTTTTACCAATTATATTGAAATTATTTGTTTTATCATCTAGTAAATAGTAATGGTCACCAATATTTTTTTTATAGCCGTACGCCATTAATTGCTTATCATTTTTCCATGCTAAATGTGTTACAACACCAGAGAAATTAAATTTAAAGATATCCGATCCATCAACGTTGCAGGTTAATAACCTTGTCCATGTTTGATTATTCTTTTCTATCCACCTATGATAAAAAGCAAATCGTTTACCAGATGGAGAAAATAAACAATGAGTAAAATAATGATATGAATCATTGGCGTAATTCTCAGCATAAATCTCAGAGATATCTAAAATTGAAAATAGTAATTTGGATTTACTATTTTTTAAATTTAGTAAGTATATACCATCATTATTGGGAAGATTTTCTGAGGCTGATATATCATCAGAATTTGCATAACCATAGGCAGGTGCTGCTTTTCTTAAACGGATGAAGCTATGGCTCAGAGCATTATCTCCATTAGGACTAACTGTGGCAATTGGCTGGTTATATTTTTTTAATAATTTACCATTAAGATCAACTACTTTAGCAATATGGTTT
This sequence comes from uncultured bacterium, assembly GCA_964634215.1. Classification (GTDB taxonomy): domain Bacteria; phylum Fidelibacterota; class Marinisomatia; order Marinisomatales; family JAHJCW01; genus JAHJCW01. The sequence continues at coordinate 20,924 of CAZWKR010000010.1, read as the reverse complement.
TTATCATTATAATCATTAAAAATTATATTATTTGTATTACCTAGCCATTGTAACATAGATCCCATTTGCCAATTCCATGTACTAGATGTAGCTATTGAATTAAAATCTGTCTGATTTTTACCGGAAAAATATCCGATCTCTACCTTTTCATCGCTCGATGGCATTTTCAGATCAGTTTGATATTTTTGTGCTAAGAGAAATTTATTATCCGGTGACCAAGGACATTTATCATGAAAACCAAAAAAATACCCTTCTCTTGCAATAATATTATAATCTGTTTGGATTCGTTTAATCGGGACTACAGAAAATATCCTATGATATAAGTAAACTACTATTCTTTTAACTTTCGGAGAAAACCGAATTTTATTATAAAAAAATCGTTCAAACAGGTTCATTGTATTTAGTAACGACTATGTTTTCAGACCTAAAATATCAAAACTTGTTTTTGTTACTTCAGCAATTTCAGAAAATGGTATTGGTGATGTATGTCCATTTCTTACTGCATTAATAAATTCCACAATGCATTGTCTATGCCCTTTATTTTGGCGAATTGTTCGATTTTTTGAAAAACCTGACCACCCGTATCCTTTTAAAATTCTAAAATTCTCAAGTTGCAAGATCTTGCCTCCTCCAAACACTTCCAACCTTTCCTTTGGGTAAGACTTATGACCAGTCGACAAATATTGAATTATAGCTTTTGAACCATTCCTGAATTTTAAGTTAATAGTAACATTGTCACTGTTAAAATCAGGCTTTTTTCTAACTCCGGTTACAATCGTTTGTTTATCTACAATATCAGAATCAGCTAGATATCTCACAAGGTCTATAAAATGACAAACTTCGCCTATAATTCGTCCACCTCCACGTTCAGAATCATGTACCCAATGATCATTTGGTATAGCACCAGCATTTACAGTATATATAAAAGATTTTTCACTACTTACAGATTGTAACATCTGTTTCATTTTTACAATATGCGGAGAAAATCTTCGGTTAAAACCAACCATTATAAATGGATTCTTCATGCTTACAATTGCTTGTTCAATTTTGCTCAATTGCTTCGGATTTATTGCGAGTGGTTTTTCAACAAATACAGGTTTATTTGCATTAATACAGGCAATAACAAAATCAGCATGAGAATTGTGTTGAGTGGCAACTATTATAGCATTTGTTTCAGGACTATTAATAACCGATAATGGATCAGTTTCGGAAGTCATGAAACTGTATTTCTTACCAAGATGCGTTGCACTCAACCCATTTACTGATACAATTGTATGCAACGAAGCATCAGTTTTTGCTAAATTTGGTAATAATGTAGAAGATACAAAATTACCTGCACCAATCAATCCAATCTGTACTTTTTGTGTACTGGCTGTTATACCGTTTGGGTCTTTTAATTTAACGCTATTACTATCAATTTTATCTTTTTTAGAATATTTTAATATAATTCCTAAAGCAGATTGATCATTTAAAACCTTCTCGTAGGCTTTAATCGCATCTGCTATTTTATATTGATGCGAAATAAGCGGTTTTACGTTTAACTTATTTGATTTGAGTAGTTCCAGTATCGCTTTGAAATTTCTTTGCTCTGTCCACCTTACAAAACCTATTGGATAATCATTACCTTTCAATTCATACTCATCATCATAACGACCTGGACCATATGAACAGGAAACTTGGAAAGTAAGTTCTTTTTCGTAGAAATCGCTACGCGATAGTTCCAATCCAACAACTCCTACCAAAATAATACGTCCACGTTTACGGCACATTTGAGCGGCATGATGTACAATATCATTACTTTTAGATGAAGCAGTAATTATTACTCCATCAACGCCATTATTATTTGTAAGATACTTAGTTTTCTCAATACTATCTTCCCCCCGTGCGAGATTAATTGTTTCTGCCCCAAATTTCTCTGCTAAACCCACCTTATCTTCGTCTAAATCAATGCCAACTACATTACATCCATTAGCTTTTAATAATTGGATTGTTAATAAACCTACTAATCCTAAACCGCTGACAACAATAGTTTCACCGATTTCAGGATTTAGTAAACGTACTCCCTGTAATGCAATAGATCCTAAAACTGTAAAAGAAGCTTCTTCAAAACTTACATTTTCAGGTATCTTGGCGCAAAGATTTTGAGGTACTAAAGTAAACTCCGAATGATATCCATTCGAGATTACCCTATCACCAATTTCAAATCCACTGATCCCATTGCCGATGCCTTTAACTATACCAGCGTTACAATATCCAAGTGGTAGTGGATTATCAAGCTTTGTCATTACTGATTGATAAGTTGACATTAACCCGTCTGTTTTAATTTTATCTAATACTTGCTTAACTTTGTCAGGTTGTTGGCGTGCTTTATTAATCCATCCGGATTTACCAAATTCTAAAAGCATTTTTTCAGTACCTTTAGAGATGAGACTTGCTTCACTTTCAATCAGTACACTACCATCTTGGACTAGTGGTGTTGGTATTTCTACCAACTGTATTTCACCGGTTTTTAAATCTTGAAGTACTTGTTTCATTTGTTATTTAAGTTTCATTTTTTTTAACAGTTAATCATAAATTATAAATTGATTATGATATCTTGGTAATTAGCATATTGAATGTCAATAATTATCCAATATTTTTATAATTTCCACGAATTGATTTACTGTGATAAATTTCTTTTTCTTTTGATTCAAATCTGTTTTTGATTTTTTTTGCAGGATTCCCGGCAACAATACTGTATGGTTGCACATCTTTTAATACAATACTTCCAGCACTTACAATACAACCTTCCCCCAGAGTGACACCATGCATAATTATTGCTCCATGACCTACCCAAACATCTTTTTCTATGATGACAGTTTTCTGTTCGCCTCTTCTTGAGTTAATCATTGTTTTGCCTGACTGATTATAAATATGATCGCCCCCAACGATTGAAACATACGATGCTAACATAACATAATCATCAATCAGTATATCTCCTGCTGAAAGATGACAATAGTTACCAAAATATACTGAATTACCGATACTGACTGTATTAGGTTTTATATATAAGTTTTTACCGCAGTAAAAACCTTTGCCAACTTTAACAAATTTATATTTAAAAATTTGCAAGATTAATATTCGAATTCTTTTTAAAAAGTATTTTACCATACTATTTACATACTTGAATGATTGCATCTATTATACTTTTTTTCACAAATTTTGGTGAATAATATTTTATAACCGTAGAAATTGCTTTTTCAGACATTATTTTAAGATTATTGGTTGTTAATAATATTTTGTCAACTAAATCATGATAGTTATCATCTTCAAAAAAATATCCATTTACCCCATTATAAATTGCAAATACTTCTGGTGCGTGTCCAACAAGATTATTGTTAGTAATAACAGGTAGCCCCCTAGCCATATAGTGTATCACACTTAGACCCGCATGACCCGGAATTACTCCAACATTCGCAGAAGATATCAACTTATCAGCTTCTTCACCATAAAGAGCCCCATGGAAAGTCACTTCTTTTTCTAACTTATTGTCATTGACTAAGGTTTTTAATGAAAGCTGTGATGGACCTGCACCTATTATATCTAATTCAACTAATATTTTTCTTTCTTTAAATATCTTAATAGCCTGAATTAGCAATTCCAACTTTTTGCGAACTTCCAATCTACCTGAAAAAATTATCTTTATTTTTTTCTCTAGCGAATTATTTAAGGGATCTTTATATGATTCATTATTGACACAATTGTTAACAACGAATAATTTTTGTTTATCAACATTATTTTTATTTAATCTTTGGACACCATCTTCACTATATAATAATATTCCGTCTGAAAGGCGATAGAAAAACAGCCTAAACAGTTTTCCAATGAGACCTTGATGACCTAATGTGCCATGGCTCCACCATAATATTTTCACTCCCATTAATTTAAGATATATAAAAAGCGGAAAATTGGAGAGTATAGTTGGATCTACCCCTAACATAATTACACAAGTTGGTTTACGATTTATGATGGTTTTTAAAACATTTTTTTGCCAAGTAAGAGTTGTTTTACCAATCCTAAAATACCTATTTTGTATAAAAGTTACTTTAGTTGCCTTAGGAGGAATATAATTTTTTAAAAATGGATAAGGTGATGTATTACCACATACAATTTCAAAATTAATTCTTTGATCTTCAGAAAGTTCTGAAAACAAGCTCCTTCGATAGTCAGGTAAACTTAAATATTGTAATATTACATTCATTTGTTTGTTGAGATATATTACAATTTATATCCTAAATAATTTTTCTCGTAATTGTGAAACCCAAAATTGCTTACTTTTATAAAAAAACAAAATTGAACCAATAATTATAATTATCATATATAGTAAGAATTGTATTTCCATACTCATTGAAGTCAAATTCATTAATGCAAAAACTAAAGCTAATACAATAAGCTGAAGCAAGACTGTAACCATCAATTCAATATAAATTAAATTTATTTTCAAATTATATCTAATAAAAACAATACTCAAGACACCGGAAACTATATATCCGAAATTAAATCCAATTATTCCAGCAACCACGTTTGAAACACCGTAAAACTTTAATATATAATAAACTAATAGTAAGATAATCACAGAACATGAATATATTATTGAATTGTATCCTCGTTCAGACACTGCATCTATTACGCTTCTTAATATACCGGTAACCATAAATAACGGTATTGAAAAAGCAATCAAGCGTGATATTGTTGCACCCTCACTAGAAATTTCACCTAACCAATATTTTATTATTATAGGACCATAAAATAGCATCAAAGCCATACCTATAATACCTATAAAAAAAATCCATGAAACAATGGTTTGTATTTTTTTTTCTAATTCATATTTGCTGGAACTCGCAATCATTTTAGATACTCGTGGCAATATTATAAATCCTATTGGACCAATTATTACTAAAGATAATCTGATTAAACTTATTGATGAATTCAAATAAGCTAAGCTTGTTTTTGAAATTTCACTGTATAGCAATATTGGAATTCCAGCTAATAAAAAAAATTGTGATAAAAAACTAACAATCCTTTCTAGTCCATATTTTAACAACTTTTTGATCTCGTAAAAATTGATAGTAAAACTAATTAAGTATTTTTCTCTTTGTATATAAACAATTAAAGATACCAGGATAACTGACAACCCAATTAAAATTAGAATTAGTGATAATTCTCTAAAAAATAAAAAAAAGATTACGGGAATCAATATGGAACCAATAAAACTAATAATACTGGCCCCTAACATATTTAGATATCCTCGGTATAATCCGATTACAAGATTCAATATATTTGCTCCAATACTGTAAACCAAAATAGGCCAAATTAATTCGGGCAAAAACAAATTTATAACTCTAGCTTTAATTAATATAGTTATTACAAATAAAAGTGGTACTGATATAAATAAAAAAGTAACGATCGCAGATTTGCCGTAAGAATTTTTATTTCCCTTAGCAATATAATATGGCAAGCCTATATTCATTCCAACTAAGAAGATGCCAATTGCAGAAAAGACCGTGCGTCGAATAAATAAATATTCCCCCAGAATTTCAATGCCATGAATTCGTGCTATATATGCATTTAATAAGAATACGCCGATAATTATACCAACTGCATTAACTACTGTTACAAGGAAGTCCTTGCCGAAGGACATCTCTTTCTTTAGAATATTATGCAAACTGTTCATTGTTTTTTACTTCATAATAAACTGATGTTAAAGCTATAGCTGCAAACATCCATACCACTCTATTTCCATTAATATCTCCTGAAAATTGAGCACCTAAGAAACTAATGATTGTTGCTACAACCCACATAGCGCTTATAATTGAAATGCTCTCTGCCTTTTTAATATAAAATAATATTTTTGTGATTTTATACCAAAATAGTACAAATAACAACAATCCAATTAAACCCAACTCTAATAAAACTTCAACAAACATATTATGAGGATAAAATTTATAGTCACGAAGAATGTAAAATGAGCTGAATCCACCAGAGCCTACACCAACTAGAACAGTTTTGATATTACGTAACCATTCAGAGATAGATAATTCCCAGTACTGTAATCGCATTGCGATAGTACTCAGTCTCTTAACACCCTCCCGCTGAATAACTAAATCACCGGTCGTGTAGTTCAAATATCTCCCTGTCAAATTCTCAGGTAATACAAAAAGCGCAATTGCAAGAAGAACAATAGAAAATAAAAAGAAAAATAGTAATTGTTTTTGATTGACCTTCTCAAAAAATATTCCAAACAATACGACACCAAACAAAAAACTTATAAGTGGTCCACGAGAACCAGTTGCAATTATAGCAATAATTAGTATACTTAATATTGGCATATATATTATCCAACGCTTATATGTGCTTCTATTAATTAGAATTACAATCATACCAGCTCCTATGGCTAAAAAGGAACCAACAGCGATTGGATTTGCTCCAAGAATAGAAACTCGTATTAATAATGAGATTCCACTGCTAACTAACAAAAAATATAGTATGTATCCCATCATTATAGTAACTATAACAATTAGTGAATTTCTAAACCATAATAGTATTCGTTTGGAATCTCCAATGTTTTTAATAATAATAAATGGTGTTATAAACATTGTAGTATTAAATACTATAAATCTAATTATTTTTTGCCATCCATAACTAGGCGATGGTGTATAAAAACCGGAAAACAATAACATTACACAAAACAGTAAGTATATTCCAAATAGTGGTTTACTCCAATCAGGGATTCTCCAATTATTGATAAAATATAATCTAAATAAACCAATCCAGATTAAAAATGTAAACAAAAGCGTATAATCAACTACTTCAAAAACAGGAATAATATTTATTAAGAATCCTTTAACAATGCCTGTAAACGCTAATAATAACATACTAATGCCAGGATTGTAAATTAGCCAAATTGTGATTATTCCAATTATGGGAATACCAATTGTTAAAATTGGCTCAGCCATAATACCCAACCCCATTAATCCAATTTGAATTAATATAAAGAAAGCTAATGCAGTGAAACGGTACATTAAGTGTATTTGAGCTTTTTCCTTATTTCCCGAGTCCGATATTCAAATAGTACATATAAAACTGATAAAACAAAAGCCATTAAGGTTGTCGCAATTACAATTAAAGACCTTTTTGGTTTGGCTTTATTCAATGCCACTTTTGGTTCATCAACGATTTGTAAAGAAGGAATATTTTTTGTCTCTTCCATAGCAGCTTGTTCATATTGTGGTAGTATAATTTCCAATATTTTATTTTGTAATTGCACTTCACGATAGAGTCGTGCGAATTCCAGGCCTAAATCCGGTAAATCTTTAAAAGCAGTCAAAATATTTTTATCATCACCTTTATCAGCAAGATTAATTAATAATCTATCCAGTTCTTGATCAATTTTTTTATATTGAATCACATTTGGATCATTTGAAGAATGCATTGCTTTTGCTACATTCAAATTTATTTCGTTTTCTATCTTTCTTGCATAAACTTGTGCATATGTCTCAATTGATACAGTTACTTGACTAGGAACGTCTACTATTCCATACTTGTTTTGAAAATCATTCAATTTATTTTCGGCATTCTCTAAATCATCTTTATTCTGAACTAATCGTTCTTCCAAAAATTCTCTATTAAAATACCCCTTTTCCTTGCTCAAACGACGATTTACTAAATCTAATTCTCTAATAAATGCGTTTGCGATATCTCGCGCAACTACAGGGTCTTTATCGAGCACCGAGATTAACAAGTTACCTTCCTCCGAAACTTTTAACTCAACATATTTTTCTAATGTACCCATAGCAAATTCAATATCTTTTGCTTCATAGCGATTTACTAAATCAAACTCCTTGACGATGTTCTCTCGAACTGAACGACTTTCTAATATTGCAATATAATTGCTAATGTCTTCACTCAATGCTGATAACCCGAAATCTCCCATCGGTATTCCGGAAAGCATAGATAAAAAATTTGATGTTCCACCGCCAGAAGATATAATTGATGCTTTAGATGAATACCAATTCGGTAACATTAAAGATATTATTATCGATAGAATTGCCATTACGCTCGTGTTGACAATAATAAACCACTTCTTTTTTAACAACTGAATTACGTTTTCAAGAAATGGAGTTAATTCTTTTTGATCCATAAAATCTCCTAATTATTAATAGTTCATTAAAAAAAAATAAACTATTTCTCCGTGAACTTATAAATTATGTATGCAGAAGATGCTATTGAGGCAAGTGTTCTAATGACACCATCACCACCTACAAGTTGATATAGTAAACTAGGTGGAACTTCTACCATATCACCAGGTAGTATAATTTCATTGATGGCATTTTTGATTTTTGAACCATCTGAGCGATATACTATTGTTCTGTTGATATTCCCTGATCTAAAACTTGCGTTTTGCTCTTTAGTTCCACCCGCCATAGCGATATAATCACGTGCAGTATATCCAGGATAATATTTAAATGAGCTACTTCCACCATTTCTATTCACGAATCCATAAACAACTACCTGATGGTTATTGTATTCACCTGAAGTTAAACCTACTGATTTTGCATAATCGTTGAACGGTACAAAAATAATATCACCTTCTTTTAATGACATATTTTGTGATATATTTTTACCTGAAAGATATTCTTTTAGCTTTATTTTAACAGTATCTTCACCTCTGATTATTTCGGTAATTACTGGATGAGCGGCTTTTTGAACTCCACCGCTTTGCAAAATTGCATCATATACTTTATCCAAAGGTGTCACATAAATGAAGCCCGGATTATCAACTGCCCCTAAAACTTGTATTTTAAATCTTCGAACATCTAATAAAGTCACATTAACAACAGCATTTTTAATTGCAGTATCTATTATATAATTACTGATATTTGTTCTAGCATCAGTTAATGATATACCACTAACATTTAAAACACCCACCGAAGGTATCATTATTTCACCAACAGGATTAACTCGAATTGGTAAAGATATATTTATTGTGGATATAATATTAATCCCTAGTAAATCTCCCGGTCCTAAAATGTATTTATCTGGATTAATTGGTTCCTCAACAGGTGTATATGTTAAATTTTCAATGCTTGTTAAATCCATATCTTGATTTGACTGCATAGAGTTTTTATTAAGATCAATCGATTCTTGGGAAAATAAATTTTCAATATTTTGTGCAAAAACACCCGAAATAATTAATATTAATATGATTATCTTTTTCATTATAATTCCTTGTAGTGCTCTTTATAATATTCCAAATACTCACCAGATTTCAATGGTTTCCACCATCCATCATTCTGTTTGTACCAATCAACAGTAGATTTCATGGCATCTAGAAAATTATATTTTGGACGCCAACCAATGTTTTCAAGCTTTTCACAATTGAGTGAGTATCGTCTATCATGACCCAATCTATCTTGAACAAATTGTTTCAGAGACTCCGCTTTGTTAGTCTCTTTTAAAATTAGATCAGTTATTTCAATATTTGTTAGTTCGTTTCCACCACCGATGTTATATATTTCACCAACTGTACCATTATCAATAACAAATTGAATTGCATCACAATGATCATCGACGTACAACCAATCACGAATATTTTTACCGTCACCATATACTGGCAATTTCTTGTCTTCCAAAGCATTTGTAACAAATAATGGGATCAATTTTTCAGGGAATTGATAGGGACCGTAATTATTACTAGCTCTCGTAATTATAACAGGTATATTATATGTTGTAAAATATGAATAAGCTAGTCTATCTGCTCCTGCTTTACTAGCAGAATATGGATTCCTTGGCATTAATGTATCTGTTTCTGAAAAGCTTCCTTTTTCGATACTTCCATATACCTCATCTGTACTTATTTGTATAAACCGCTCTAAATCGTATTCCCTTGCTATCTCCAACAATGTAAAGGTACCAAAAATATCGGTTTGGATAAAATCATCGGGTTTCCCGATCGAGCGATCAACATGGCTTTCCGCTGCAAAATTAATAAGATAGTTTGGTTTGTGTTGTTGAAAGATATTTTTTACAATTTTTGAATCACAAATATCACCATGATAAAAGATATATCTCTCACTATCTTTTAAATCAGCAAGATTATTTGGATTACCTGCATATGTAAGTTTATCTAAATTTATAATAATAGCTGAACTGTCAATATTGAAAATGTGCCGAACAAAATTGGAGCCAATAAATCCGCAGCCTCCTGTAATAAAATATGTCTTCATTAATAATTCCTAAAATTTGGGTAAATGTTTATTATCAATTGATTTCATAGTTGGCAAATTTTTATCCTTTTGTGACAAATTTGGATTATGAACAGGCCAATCTATGTTTAAATCATTATCGTTCCATAACACGCCATATTCATCTTCAGGATGATATATTTCAGTGCATTTATACTGGAAGATTGCTGACTCCGATAAAACTGCATATCCATGTGCAAATCCTTCAGGTATGTACATGATTTTGTTATTTTTATCCGATAAATGTACTCCCTCATATTTTCCAAATGTTGGCGAACCTTGTCTAATATCTATGGCAATATCAAAAACTTCACCTTTAGCAACCCTTACTAGTTTACCTTGCGGAAATCTTAACTGATAATGAAGTCCCCTTAGAGTACCTTTCTTGGAAAATGCTTGATTGTCTTGCAAAAACTTTGTTGGCAATCCTAGTTTTTTAAAATTGTTTTCATTATAGGTTTCAAAAAAGTACCCTCTGTCATCCTCATAAATTTTTGGTGTTATAATTTTAATCTCGGGGATTTCTGATTTTTCAACTTTATTGATAATCATTTTGGAGATTTCCTACCAACATTATCAAATTTAAATCCTAAATTAACTAACTCCTTCACACTTAATATATTCCGCGTATCCAATACAATAGGTGCTTTTACCAATTTTTTTAATTCTGCTAAATCCAAGCCTCGAAATTCGTGCCACTCAGTCATAATTGCAACTGCATCAGAATCTTTAACTGTTTCTTGCCAGTTAGAATAATATTCAATATCAGGAAAATGTTTTTTCATATTATCTGATGCAACGGGATCAAATGCTTTTACTATTCCGCCATTTCCTAATATACTTTGTATCATCCTAATAGAAGCTGATTCTCTAACATCATCTGTCATTTGTTTAAAACTCAATCCTAATACCGCTATCGTTTTATCTTTTATCTCATCTCCCATCAAATTGAACAATTTGTCTGCCATCCGTGCTTTTTGTCTGTCATTGGTTTTAATAGCGGCGGCAACCGTGTTAAGCGGCTCATTTAATTCTTTAGATAACGATAAGAGTGCTTTTGTGTCTTTTGGAAAGCAAGAGCCACCAAATCCAGGTCCAGGGTGAAGGAATTTAGAACTAATTCTTCCGTCGTTTCCCATCGCTTTAGCGACAACATGCACATCAGCACCTACTGCTTCACACAAATTAGCGATTTCATTTATATAACTTAATTTTAATGCTAAGAATGCGTTACTTGCATACTTGATCATTTCTGCAGTTGGGACATTTGTATAAACAATCGGAGTTTCATTAATATATAGTGGGCGATATACATCCTGCATAATTTGAATTGCTTTTTCACTGGTAGCACCTAAAACAATCCTATTGGGTATTAAAAAATCTCGAACCGCTGCCCCTTCTCTTAAAAATTCGGGATTTGAAACGTAATCAAAATCCATATCATTATTTTTAAGTTTATTTATGATTGAAATAATTTTTTCACCTGTTCCGATGGGAACCGTACTTTTTGTACATATAATTTTATATGTATTTAAATTATTCCCAATCGTTTCTGCTACTGAAAAAACAGCGGATAAATCTGCTTCGCCGTTTTCACCTTCCGGTGTACCAACTCCAATGAATATTACTTCCGCATCCCGCACCGCTTTTGATACATCAGTTGTAAATGTAAGTCTATTACTTTTAACGTTCCTGTCTACAACTTCTTTTAATCCAGGTTCAAAAATTGGAATTTTACCGGCATTGAGTAATCTTATTTTTGATTCATCAATATCGGTGCAAACAACCTGATTACCAAAATCAGATAATCCAGCTCCACTTACAAGCCCAACATATCCTGTCCCTATTACTGTAATTTTCTTCATATTTAATATCTTAATGTAGCTGTAAAAGTACTAATTATCGTCGATAATTAAAATCAAAACGTAACCATTTTTAAATTTGGTAAAACACTAAAATCAATCTTTGAATGTTCGCCATTTTTTAATTTTAGTTCACCCAGATAAGCAATCATTGCTGCATTGTCTGTGCATAAATCTAATTCTGGAAAAATCACTTTTTTTTGCGGTAACAAAGCATGAATTTTTGTTCGTAATTTTTTATTAGCAGCAACTCCCCCCGCTATAACGCACGTATTGATATTATTGTCAGTAATAGCCCTTTGTAATTTATTACTTAATACATCAATTATTGCTTCTTGGTAACTCGCAGCTACATCATTTATTGTTATTTCATTGTTAACTTTAGAGTAATCATCCATGTAGTATAACAATGATGTTTTTAGACCGCTAAAACTGAAATCAAGTGAATCAGATTTTATTAAACCTCGAGGAAATTTGATCGCATTTGGATCTCCACCCTTGGCTGAGTTTTCAATGGAAGGTCCGCCAGGATATCCAAGTTTTAAAATTCTTGCACCCTTATCAAATGCCTCGCCCGCAGCGTCATCTAACGTTTCACCTAATAACTTATATTCATCGATATTCTCTATCAACCAAAGTTGAGTATGTCCACCTGATACTAATAAACAAATAAATGGGAATTCTAATTTCGGGTCGGCCAAAAAATTGGCAAAAATATGTGCCTCTAAATGATTCACTGCAATTATTGGAATGGACAAACCTTGTGATAAACCTTTTGCAAAGCAGATACCTGTTAGCAATGTACCGGATAATCCTGGGCCTTGGGTTACTGCAATACCATCGAGATTTTGATATTTTAAATTAGCTTTTTCCAATGATTTATTAACAATAGTATTTAGTAAATACTCATGTTCCCGAGAGGCAAGTTCTGGTACAACCCCACCAAACTCCGCATGAATTTCCTGAGAACTAATAATACTGGAAATTATTGTACCATCTACACATATAGAGGCTGCAGTTTCATCACAGGAAGTTTCAATACCAAGAACAGTCAATTATTATCCCGTGTTACAATCAATTCTACATTTGGTGGAGATAAATCTTGCCAATCAATAACACTGGTCGGTATTTCAACATGCGGCTCATAGAATTGTCTACTAGGATTCCATTGACTATCAAAATCAATGGTAAGAAGTATGTCATCAGGTACAAAATCTCCAATTAAATCAATGCCGCCAATAATTGTCAATGAAACTGTATGCGGACTTACAAATACTCTATATCCCAAAGGTACATTAATCACTGAGACAGGAACTTCACTTATAATTTTTTCACTCAACGCTTGAACATTAACTGATAACAATACCCCCGAATGAGATAATTGCACTTGCTGATGAGGTAATTCAAAATTAATATTTTGAGAAATATCTGTACTGATATCGGCAATTGTGTCAGCTAACGTATTAATTAATGAAATATTTTCAACGATATCCTTTGGACCTGCTATTGCGATTTCTGCCGGATTTAGTATTGTATCTCCGACCACAACATAGCCAGGTGCTGTCTTAATAATAATTTTAGATACAATCGGAATTGTACGAACCAAGTAATCATCTAGACTAATTTTAATTTCACGAGGATAATCAACTTCAATATATCGAATTTCAAATTCATTCGGTATGACAATCTTTCGTGGATATAGCCTGAAATAATCGTTTAATACGAATTCGTATTCATCAGAAATTCTATCTAGATCCAAAACTAATTTGAAATTATTGTAAAACCTCTTTAATAAGAAAGTTTTAAATAGTGTCCTACCTGTTCCTTCAAATCTAACTTGGGCACGTTCCGGCACTTCTTCACGCAAGGCTTTTTGTTCGCTTAGATTTCTAACTTCGATGGGTACTGTAATGACCATCTCATACGTTTCGCTACTAACAATGAACACCCATAGTAAGATCGCTAATCCAAATGCACCTAATCGTAAAACAATTTTCCGACTGCTAATTGATTCTATAATGTCGGAAAACTTCATGATTCTTATTTAGTTAAATTGTGAGTATTAGCCTATAATTAAGTATCTGTAACAGGTCCGTTGAACTTAGTCTTTATCTTTATTACTTTGTTCAAGCAATCCTTCAGGAATTTCTATTTTCTCGGTAGCTGGACTTTCCTGGTTTTTCAAATATTCTTTTACCGGATTCTTAGAAATTTTCTTCTTTTTTGGTTCGCCTAATTCATCGATAAATAGCACAACTTTTTTCTCCTCAGGCTTCACTTCCATCACAATTGCTTCAATAGATGCTCCAGCTTTATAATTGCCACTAATCATTTTACGATCTTTCTTAGAATGCGCACCAAATGGGATAATTCCTTCTACCTCTTTTTCCAGTTGTACAATAACACCTCTGTCAAGTACTCGAATTATCTCCCCTTTTACCTTTCTTCCTGTTTCAAAATATTTTACTAATTCAGGCCAAGGGTCATCTTCTACCTGTTTTAGACCTAAAGAGATTCTACGGTTTTCACGCGAAACTTCTAATACACGAACTTCGACTTTTTCTCCTTTTTCCAAAATCTCTTTAGGATGTCTTACTATTTTTGTCCATGAGAGATCAGAAACATGGATTAAGCCATCAATCCCTTCCATCAATTCAATAAATGCACCAAATTGTGTAAGATTAATTACCTTGCCCTTGTGAACCGTACCAACCATATATTTTTCTTCAATTTTATCCCACGGATCTGGTTCTAACTGTTTTACACCCATGCTGATTTTTCTTTCATCCTTATCAATGGATAGAACTTGTGCCTCTATTGCATCTCCCATCGAGTATACTTCAGATGGATTTTTAATATGGCGTGTCCACGACATTTCTGAAACATGTATAAGACCTTCCACACCCGGCTCTAGTTCAATAAATACGCCATAATTTGTCATACTGACAACTTTGCCATTTATGATGGTTCCGACTGCATACTTCTCTTCAACTTCTTCCCATGGATGCGATGAGAGTTGTTTCAATCCGAGTGATACACGTTTTTTCTCTTCGTCAAAATCAATGACCTTGACTGTTATGGTTTCATCCATTTTTATAATTTCAGAAGGATGATTTACTCTCCCCCATGACAAATCAGTAATATGTAATAAACCATCTACTCCACCAAGATCAATAAAAACACCAAAATCTGTAATATTTTTTACTCTACCTTCTAGAATTTCACCAACTTGAATATTTGAAAATAATTCAGCACGCTGCTCTTTAAGACTTTCTTCCATAAGAATTTTATGGGATATAACTACATTTTTACGAGCTTCATTGATTTTAACTATTTGAAAGTCCATTTCTTGATCAACAAATTGATCAAAATCTTTAATTGGTCTCACATCAATTTGTGAACCCGGTAAAAACGCCTGCACAACACCAACATCTACTACCATACCGCCTTTTATACGACGCACAATTGTACCCTTTAAAATCTCACCATTTTCATATATTTCATGCAACTCTTTCCAACGATGCATAAAATCTGCTTTAATCTTTGAAAGGATTGTATTGCCTTTTCTATCTTCTAATTTTTCAAGATATACATTAATTTTTTCACCAATCTCGGGAAGTTTATTTTTCTCAAATTCGTCTCGAGTAATTAATCCTTCAGATTTAAATCCGATATCTACTAAAACTTCCTTCTCATTCATACCGATAACACGACCAGATATTACCTGATGAGCTGATATATCAGATATTGTATCTAAATACTGTTTTTGCAAATCTTCAGGGACTTCTTCAATGACAATATTTTTATCTAACTCAGTTTTGTCAACGACTTTGATGCTGGCAAATAATTTATTGTCTAAATAATTTACGATTGGTTTTTTTTCAGTAACTGGTTCAGAATCCGGTTGTACCGGCTCTGCACTGACCTCTGCAGATTGATCAAACTCTACATTAGCCTCTTCAATTACAGGTTCTGTAATAGTTGTTTCGGGCATTAATCCTTCCTTTTTTGTTGTTATTTTATTTATGTGATCAACAATAATTGCAACTTGATCCTTAACTGTTAATTTTGACGTATCAATTTCAATTGCATCATTCGCCTTTTTAAGCGGTGATTTTAATCTAGTTGAATCTTTTTCATCACGTAATTTCAAATCACTGATTAAATCATCAATTGATTTATCTTCACCAATAGTTTGCAAGTCTTTTTGTCTTCTTTCTGCACGTGAACGATAGTCGGCTGTAATAAAAAACTTTGCGTAAGCGTCGGGAAAAACGACAGTGCCTATGTCTCTTCCTTCCATTACACAATTAGTACTATTGCCCAACTGCTGTTGTATATCAACCATCTTTTCACGGACAATTGGTAACGCGCTGACAGCACTTACTTTGGAGGTAACCTCTACTGATCTAATCGCTTTTGCGATATTCTTACCATCCATTTTTATAACAGTCTTGCTATCCTTATTTTCAATTTTAAGTTTAAGGACATCTAGAAGATCAGCAAGTTTAGTTTCATCCTCGATATCAATATTTTTTTGGATGGTAGCCAGAGTAACCGCTCTGTACATTGCACCAGTATCGAAATAGGCAAAGCCCAGTTCTTTAGCAACGTTTTTAGCAGTTGTACTTTTTCCGCTAGCTGCGGGACCATCTATTGCAATAATCATTGTTTTCACTTCTCAATTAGCTTATAAAGTTAAGTTTTATAACAGATAATACCAATGGTTTATAATCCCTTTAAAATATGTAATAATATTATTCATTTAGTTAATAAATTGACTTCTTTTTGCGTTAAACCACGCCATTGTCCCGATTTTAAATCTCCAATTTTTATTGTTCCATACTGAAATCTATGAAGGGTATAAACCTTTTTTCCAATAAAGTAAAAAATACGGCGAATTTCTCTCTTCTTTCCTTGCTGTAAACGAATTGTTATAATTGATCTAGTTTTTCGAGTTATTTGTTTTACTATTTCGCCTCTACCGAATTCACCATCACCAATAAAAATACCTTTTTTTATCTTAGCAATCTCTTTGGGATTTAAATGTCCTTCTATTTCTGCTTCATACAAGCGTGGAACTCGGTTTTTTGGATGCATTAAGTAGTTAGCTAATTCACCATTATCCGTAATTAAAATTAAACCGGTTGTATCCTTATCTAATCTACCGATTGGAAACAACCTTCTGTTCGATGGCATAAGGTCTAAAACTGTTTTTCGTCCGTGAGTGTCTTGTGCTGTACTAATGACATTCTTCGGTTTATTCAGCATATATATAACTGTTTTTTCTTGCGGTTGAAGTACTTTTCCATCAAATGTTACATTGTCATTTTCTTGTACTTGATAAGCAGGATTAATAATTACTTGACCATTCACTGTAACAGTACCTTCCTGAATTAAACGATCAGATTCACGTCGTGAAGCGACGCCCGACTGTGCTAAATATTTATTCAAACGCATCGGTTTGATTGTCCAGTTGCGATTCGGTTTTTTCTAATTCAGCAAGTTCTGATAATTTTGGCATTTCAGATAAATTGCTTAATCCAAAATACTCAAGATATTTTTCGGTGGTGTTATAAAGTAGAGGACGTCCTGGGCCTATATCTCTACCTTTTATTTTAATTAAATTTTTTGACAATAAGGTTTTTAGAACCCCGCTAGAATCAACACCCCTTATTGATTCAATTTCAAATCGGTTTACCGGTTGCCTATAAGCAACAATTGCTAGAGTTTCCAAGGAAGCATTTGTCAATGCTAAACGTCTGCTTTTCTTCAATAGCCTTCTAATAAAAATTTCATATTCTGATCGCGATACAATCTGATAGCCGGAGGCAACTTGCACAATTTTAAACGCATTATCATTTTCCAAATACTTATTTTGTAAATCTTCAATTATATTTTCCAATTTAGTTATTTCGGGATCTACTAAATCTTGTTCAATTATTGAATTTAGATGCGATTGAGTAAGTGGCTCAGGGGAGGCAAAAAGCAATGCTTCTACAATTTTAATTATTTCGTTCTTTTGCATTATTATACTTTTATACCCTTAATTTGCATCTCCAGTTCACCAAATATTTTTCGTTGAATAATAATTATTTCTTCATTCCTTATCATTTCCAAAATAGCTAATAATGTAACTATGACTTCTAATTTTGTTTCCAATTTTTTTAATAATACGGAAAATTTCAGAAATCCTTTATCGTCCAAGTTTGCCAGAATAATTGCTTTTTGATCGTCTAAACTGATGTCTTCACGTTGTAACTCGTAATGCGAAATGATCGGTTTATTTTCCATTGCAATTTTAAAATAATGAGCAATATCATATAACGTAACCTGACGTAAATAAACACCGGGATCTTCGTCTCCGTCTGGAACTGGCGCTTCATACCCACGTGAAAAATAGTGACTTCGCTGTTCGGCTAATTTTTCTAACTGTCCTGCAAGGTCTCTATACCGTCGATATTCCAACAATTGCCTTACCAGTGGTGATCGCGGGTCATCAATATCATCGTCTAATTGTGGACGTGGCAATAACATCTTTGATTTAATTCTCATCAGTGTTGCTGCCATCTCTATGAATTCACCGGCTACTCCGATATTTATTTGCTGCATCTGATCAAGCGTACCGAGATATTCTTTTGTGATGTGTGAAATTGGAATATCGTAAATATCAATTTCATCACGACGAATAAAAAAAAGTAACAAATCTAGCGGGCCATCAAAATTTTCAAGATGAATCTTATACATTTATTTGGCGTAATTCAATCCCATAGCATTACGTGCTGCTGTTAAATATTTGTCAGCTGTAATCGAAGCTTTCTCAGCACCATCTTTTAATGCATTTTTTACATAATCTTTATGGCTTTCAAGGTATTCACGTTTTTCGCGATAAGGTTTAAAAAAGTCAATAATCCTATCGGCCAATTCTTTCTTTACATCTCCATATCGTAAACCGGGATTATTATAACGTGATTCCAACTCCTTTTTCTCTTTCTCATCAAGGAAAAGAGAATACATTTGAAAAAGTGCCGTATCTTTATCTTTAGGTTCATCAATCGAAGTGGAGTCCGTTGTGATAGACATAATCTTCTTGCGGATTATTTTCTCTTCAGCAAAAATGGGAATGTCATTTCCGTACGATTTACTCATTTTCTGTCCATCAATTCCCGGGATTAGCTGTAAGGATTTATTGATGTCAGCATCCGGTATTACAAAGACATCACCATAAATTTTATTGAAACGCTGGGCAATATCTCGTGTCATCTCCAAATGCTGTTTTTGGTCTTTACCAACAGGAACCACATCCCCACCAAAACAAAGAATATCAGCTGCCATTAGAATTGGATAGCTAAATAGACCTACATTGGGAGAAATTCCTCGTGAAGTTTTATCTTTATATGAAGTTGCTCTTTCGAGTAAACCCATGCCTGTCACAGTTGAAAGCAACCAAGTTAATTCAGTTACTTGCGGTACATCACTTTGCACCCAAAAAATTGATTTTTCCGGATCTAATCCAAGTGCCAAAAAATCCATCGCTGCATTCAGCGTATTAGATTCTAATCGCTTGCGGTCATTTATGGTAGTTAAGGCATGATAATCAACAATAAAACAATATAATTCATTTTGTTCCTGATATTTAATCATGCGAGACATCATTCCAAAATAATTTCCTATATGGAGTTGGCCCGACGGTTGAATTCCACTTAATACTCGTTTCATAAATATCTCATATCAATTGAATGTTTCCATAAATAAAAATGGTCGCCACTCAGATTGTTTCATTCCAACAAATTTTTGAAAATAATGAATTCGGTTAGGACGTACCGGTTTTTTAATCAATGCCATTCCCATTTCTTCCGGAGATCGATTCCCCTTAATAAGGTTACAGCGAGCACATGCAGTTACTAAATTTTCCCACGAATCGCCCCCGTTACGCTCTTTGGGAATTATGTGATCAATAGTATGCGGACCTATTTTATTACCACAATATTGACAAGTATAATTATCTCGATGGAAAATATTTCTCCTGCTCAATATCAATTCCATACTATTATGACGTATAAAATCCTTTAACTTTACCACACTTGGAATTTTTAATGTCACCGACGGTGAATGAACCTCATCATTATATTTTATAAGGATTTCAATCTTATCTAAATAATATAAACATATCGCTCTGCGAGCTGAGCATATTTCTAACGGAGCATAATTGGTATTCAAAACCAACACTGCCCTATTTAACAAACTTCCATTTTTAGATATATTATGTGTACTCATAATGTATTTATCATATTTTTAATGCTTACTGCATTGAAAAATAAGTTGCGTAAATTACGATTGAATTGGGGACTTTTCTCATCAATACTTTCCTCTTGAACAAAACCGCGTGCGTTGAGGAAATTCAGTCCTCCCGTTGAAATTGCAACATGTGCAATTTTAGCATTCTCGCTAAAAAAAAGTAAATCTCCAGCTTCAATATTATCTTCATCAATTTTATTATTTTTAAAGAAATCAGATTGCTTGTCTGAATCACGAGGTAAATCAATTCCGTTAGCCCTAAATACAGTTTGCACCAATCCTGAGCAATCTATACCGTAAGGTGTTTTCCCTCCCCATAAATACGGTGTGCCTAAAAATCGGCTTGCCATTTTGACAATTTCTTTCCGATTTGTTTGCTTTCTATTTTTTCCAAAATTATTATTACTCAATCCCATACGTCCGTCAGGCAGTGTTATTTGATATTCATCGTGTTTTTTCTCAGCAATAACTTGATTTCCAA
>CAZWKR010000009.1:0-111110 GCA_964634215.1 uncultured bacterium | reverse complement strand
AACATCTAAAATAATGCTCTTGAAATAGTATCGAATAAAAAAAGAAACTAAAAAGCCCTACTTAGTTGTGGGGCTTTTTATTACTACTAAGTCAAGTAATGTCACATTATGGATACGAATTCAATGGATATAGGCAGTGTTTTATCGACGTAATAGCAGCGTACTCATAATCAGTTGCTTTAAGAGGGCAGATTTCCCTGCTAATTATAAAAATATAACAAAATACTTCGCATAAACCATTTTTTAATCAATAGGTTTGGGATTATCCAAAATTTGCACCATATGTTCCAACTTCGCAGTTTGAATGAAATCAGGATTTTTACGAATAGTTTTCACGTTGCCCCACTTTGATTTGGGAGTCCACGTCATAATCCGGAGACCATTGCTATGGGCCAATTCGATATCTTTACGAGTTATCGAAGAACCAGTACCAATGCCATACAAATCCAATTCTTTGGCAATTTCAATTCCATCTGCAATGTCTGCACCCGTAATAAATTGCAGTACGTGAACACCCGCAGATTTAAGTTGTTTGTGAAATTGCTGATTGCCTGATTCGATCATTACTTTGTTATGCATTTTGTGGTCATCAATTACTTTGTTTATTGCATAAACAAATTTCATTAAATAGGCAGAAGTATCTTCATCTCCATAATTTAATTTTAAGTCGAACGAAAAAAAATAATTCTGAATAGCAGGTATCCTACTGAAAAGATCGTCAACAGTGATAACAGGGCAGCTGGATCCATCTTTGGACGTATAGACACAACCATCCAATTCAGACCAGTTGAAGTCCGTAATTTTACCTGAGCAATTTGTCAAACTGCTCAGGTCTTTATTGTGGTAGATCACTAGTACACTATCTTTAGTAACCTGTATGTCTATTTCTGATCCGTTAGAGCCCATATTCAATGCTGTAATAATGGACTCAAAAGTGTTACCGGGATACTTGTAATTCTTGCCCATTCCCCGGTGACCTAGAACAGTTATTTTATTCTCATTTAGATTTTGAATCTCAAAAGTGGGATTTGTAGTATTGCATGCAACTAGTAGAACTAAAAATAATATTGGTATAATTTTTTTCATTTTACATATTATTTATTGAATCGCCCTTTACTGTATAGTGCCATGATAGTGAAAGAAGTTTACGATATTCGGATTCATAATCACTTTGTTTGATATATGAATTAGTTCCCGTTTTGATATTGTAGGTTTGAATATCTGAGTTATTTGAAAAATACTGTAATTCATTTTTACTGATTATTTTATGATATCCTATTCCTAGTTTATTTTTAGAATTAAAAAATAATGATTTTCCAAAACTGTAATATTTAAAATTTATAGGAGCAATCATTTCAACTAATGTAGGAATAATATCAATATGGCTACCCGGTGTACTGTTTTTTTGTGGATTTAAATCGGAACCATAAAGGATGAACGGTACATTTGATTTTTCCAAAAGATTCGGTTTTGAATTTATAAAACGTCTTCCAAAATGGTCGCCGGTAAAGCAGAACAGTGAACTGTTGAATTTATCTTCTGCTTTTGATACAAAATCCCCAATCGATTTATCGGAGTACCAAATATGACCCAAGGCTTTTAAGGGCATCGCACCTGCGTATTGAGTTTGAGCTTTTGAAGGCAAATCTTGTTCAGTTCTGTACTTAAATCCCATTCCATAAATATCAATTGAATATGGGGGATGATAGCTCGTAGTTAAGATTACGTTTAAACTATTTGTTTCTTTATCAACAGTATCCAACACCAAATTGAATAGTTTTTCGTCTTCAATGCCCCAAACACCACTTTCAGTTTTTCCACCGGCATCTGATGCTGAATGCATATTATCTGCACCTTGGTTTTTAACAAGGTTACCTATATTTTGCCAAGATAGAAAACCACCATAAAAGAAATTCGTTTCGTATCCTAGTTTTTTAAATTGATTAAATATTGAACTCAAAAATGGTTCATTGATCGCACCAATCTGACTAATGTTTACACCAGTGTATGGGATCCCAGTAATAATTGCCCCAAAAGAGTTCATCGTAGATGCTGAGGATGGTAAAAAATTTCTGAAACTAACGCCTTCGCTTCCAATGTTTTTTAGATTAGTTGCTATTCCAAATTCAGAATATTTATCTAGTAATGGCCAAGAATCATAGCTTTCCATCACTATTATGAAAATATGACTTGGTTTTTCAATAGTATTTCCTTTAGTGGTTTTCTCAATAATTGAAGTAACTGTATGATTATCGGTTTCTATAATATTGCCACTAATATGCCCAAAGGGATTCTTGCCGGACACCTTATTAATTTTTTTAAAATCTAGTATTGCATAATTGAGCGACCTAAAAGGATTGGTAATTGTCTTATTTAGGAAAAGATCACGCGATACGGAAGACCATTTTCTCATTGCAGGTCTGTTTCCAAAAGATCCTCTAATACTTCCAATAAATAGAATAACGATTATTAATACAAGTGATATTCTATATGGTATATATATAATTCTTTGGAGGTACATAGCAATTCTACCTCTTTTTTCAAAATATATAAAAATATATGAACAGATTACAATAATAACCAGAATAATAATCAGGTTAATAAATGGATTAAAGTCAGACATCATTGTTTCAAATACTGCTTTTTGATCATCATATAAACCAACAAATAGAAAATGATTAAACTGATCATTGTATTCTATGAAATAATTTATAGTCACTACACATATAATTGTTGCGCCAATGACAAATAAATATTGAAATATTTTTCTGACATATATTACAATACTTACTTTATCAAATGGAGCTAATATTAAAGTAAGCAGGAATGGTATTAATATAAAGTAAGCAGTAACTGTTGAATCAAATCGGAATCCCATTAAAAATGTTTTATAAATATCGATCCAATTTGATTGATCATTTACTTGATTATTGAAATAAAGGATAAAAATCGATCGAAATAAAAGAAAAAATATGACACCAAAACACCAAAAAAAGAAATGATTGGATATTTCATGTACAAATTTTGACCATTTGGTTTGTCTATTCATAATACTTTCCCTACAGTTCCAAACTTATCATATTATAATATTGTTTCACAATCTGTTTTATCTTGAAATTCTTCTTCAGTTATGAGTAAAACAGGAATCATATTCGATATAAAAAAATACGCCATACATGATGGACCTGGAATCCGTACAACTATTTTCATAAAAGGTTGTTCAATGGGTTGCCAATGGTGCCATAACCCTGAAAGTAAGAATTTTGGGATAGAGAGTTTTGTTGTAAAAGATCGTCTTAAACAATCTACTAAGAATCAAACTGTTGGTTATGACATATCTGTGGACGAAGTAATGAAAATAATTAAAAAAGATAAGATATTTTACGATGAATCAGGAGGCGGGGTTACATTCTCCGGTGGTGAGCCATTAGTACAGACTAATTTCCTGAATGAGTTATTAAAAAAATGCAAATATTTTGATATTCATACTGTTGTTGATACTTCAGGTGAGGCAAGTTGGAAAGATTTTAAGAAAATTCAAAAGGACGTAGATTTATTTCTATATGATATAAAAATTATTAATGAAGAATTGCATAAAAAGTACACAGGAGTTTCAAATAAACGGGTACATCACAATTTAAAGAAGTTAATTGCCGGGGGGAGCAATATTGAGTTACGTATTCCATTAATTCCCAATATAACTGATACTCATTCTAATATATCCGATATTATTCAATTTATATCATCTCTCAGTGCTATCCCTAAGGTAATTTTACTTGCTTATAATCCGCTTAGTCGTGATAAATTAGATAGATTTTGTTTGGATAATATATTGAGCAATTTAAAAATACAGTCTAAACGAAAATTATTGGATATTAAAAAACAATTTTTAGTTCGGGATATTAATGTGGCGTTAGACGAATGACAATGAATAATAGAATTAAAAAATTACGCCAACAGAGTTTAGATGCAGTACCAACAATATCATTAGAAAGGGCTGAGCTACTCACCGATTTTTATAAGAGCGGCTTTGCCGATGGTGTTTCAGTTCCTGTTGCTCGTGCAATGGCATTTAAATACATACTCGAAAATAAAGAAATTTGTATTAATGATGGAGAATTGATTGTTGGTGAACGAGGTCCATCTCCAAAGGCAACTTCTACTTATCCCGAGATCTGTACTCATACTGAAGAAGATTTTAACATTTTGAATAATAGAGATAAAGTGTCCTTTAAGATTGATAGAGATTCGTTTGCAATTCAACAGAATAGGATACAACCATATTGGAGCGGTCGTTCAATACGTGATATACTGTTAAATTCAGTTGAACAAGATTGGCAAGATGCTTATGCTGCCGGCGTATTTACGGAGTTTATGGAGCAGCGTGCACCTGGGCATACTGTTATGGATGACAAAATATTTCGTAAAGGATTTATCGATTTTAAAAAGGATATCCAGAAAAGTATCACCAATTTGGATTTGTTGAATGATCCAAATATTTACGATAAACAAGAAGAATTGAATGCTATAGAAATAACAGCGGATGCACTAATTAGTTTTTCTAAACGTTATTCCTATGAGGCTAAAATTTTAGCAGAAAAGGAAAGTGATAAAAAACGAAAAACAGAATTATTAGAAATTGTTCGTATCTGTAAAAAAGTACCACAGTATGCACCCGAAACTTTTCATGAAGCATTACAATATTATTGGTTTGTTCATTTAGGAGTTATAACAGAATTAAATACATGGGATTCCTTCAACCCCGGGCGCTTGGATCAACATTTATATCCTTTTTATAAAAAAGGACTTGACGAGGGAAGTCTCACCGAAACAAAAACACGTGAATTGCTGCAAGCGTTTTGGATAAAATTTAATAACCAACCAGCTCCTCCAAAGGTTGGAGTTACCGCTCAAGAAAGTAATACCTATACCGATTTTTGCTTAATTAATACAGGTGGATTGACTGATACAGGTGAAAATGCGGTAAATGAATTGTCATATATCATTTTAGATGTAATTGAAGAAATGCGGCTCTTACAACCGAGTTCAATGGTGCAAATAAGTAAGAGCAATCCTGATGAGTTTTTATTAAGTGCATTAAAAATTGTAAAAACCGGGTTCGGACAACCTTCAATATTTAATTCAGACGCAATTATTCAAGAACTTACGAGACAAGGCAAGTCAATTATTGATGCTAGGAATGGTGGAGCAAGCGGCTGCGTGGAAGCGGGAGCATTTGGCAAGGAAAGTTATATCCTTACCGGTTATTTTAATATTCCTAAAGTATTAGAGATAACATTAAATAATGGCTATGATCAACGAACTAAGAAAAATATCGGGTTGAAATCAGGTGATCCCACAAAATTTAAGTCATTTGAAGAATTGCTGGATGCATTTCAAAAACAATTGAACCATTTTATTGATATCAAAATTCACGGTAATAGAATTATTGAAGAACTTTGGGCAACCATTTTACCCTCGCCATTTATGTCTTTATTGATAGATGACTGTATTGCTAAAGGTGTTGATTATAACGCAGGTGGTGCTCGTTATAATTCATCCTATATTCAAGGTGTTGGTATGGGGAGCATTACCGATTCGTTATCTGCAATTAAGCATGTCGTTTACATAGAAAATAAAATATCGATGGAAGACCTTTTAAAAGGGCTAAATAATAATTTTATTGGCAATGATGAATTGCGCGATATCTTGATAGAAGACATGCCAAAATATGGCAATGATGACGATCGTGCAGATGACATATTGAAAAAAGTATTTGAAATGTATTTTGAAGCAATAGATGGTAGACCTAATACCAAGGACGGTGAGTATAGAGTAAATCTATTACCGACTACATGTCATATATATTTTGGTAGTGTCATCGGTGCTTTGCCTGATGGTCGGAAAGCAGGGATACCGCTTTCTGAGGGTATATCGCCGGTTCAAGGTGCAGATAAACACGGTCCAACTGCCGTTTTGAAATCAGCTGCAAAAATAGACCATTTACGAACCGGGGGGACATTACTTAATCAAAAATTCACACCGCAAGTATTGGAAAGTGAGGCAAGTATGAGGAAATTGGGGCATCTAATTCGATCATATTTCAAAATGGATGGACATCATATTCAGTTCAACGTAGTTACAGCAAATACACTCAGGAAAGCACAGATAAATCCACAAAAATATAGAGATTTAATTGTACGCGTGGCGGGTTACAGCGATTATTTTGTTGATCTTGGAACCGATTTGCAAAATGAGATTATCGGGCGTTCTGAACAGAAAATATAGGAGGAATGAAATGTTTAAATCAAAAGTATATATTAAAAGACGACAAGATTTAAAGGGAAAAGTAAAAAGTGGAATTATTCTATTTATTGGCAATGATGAATCGCCGGTATTAATAAGAGATACGGTTCATAAATTCCGTCAGAATAGTAATTTCTTATATTATTGGGGATTAAACGAACCAGGTTTAGCTGCATTAATTGATATCGATAATGATAAAGAAATATTAGTTGGTCATGATCTAACAACCGAAGAAATTATTTGGGAAGGTGAGCAACAAAAATTAGCTGAAAAGGCAAAATCAATTGGTGTAAATGAAACTATAGAAATATCAACATTAAAAGGTGTACTGTTAAATTATAGGAAAGGTAGAAAACAAATTCACTATCTTCCGCAACATCTAGATAATAATATTGGGAATATATCTAATTTATTGAATATCTCGAATAAACAAGTCACACAAAGATATTCAATTGAATTAACTAAAGCAGTGATTGGTCAGAGATCTATTAAATCAAAAAATGAAATTGCTGAAATTGAAAAAGCATTAAAGATTTCCTATAAATTACATACCTTTGCTATGCAGAAAACCAAGCCGGGTAAATACGAATACGAAATTGTTAAGGGAATGGAAAAAATTCTGACTTCAAAGGGTAGCAGATGGGCGTATTTACCGATCGTTACAATTCGCGGTGAGCGTTTGCACAACCATCATTATAATAATAAAATACAGAAAGGAAATCTTGTAATTAATGATTCCGGTGCAGAATCACCAATCGGATTTCATTCTAGTGATATTACACGTACTTTTCCAGTCAGTGGAAAATTTACCAAAAAGCAAAAAGGAATATATGATATTGTGTTAATATCGCAATTAGCAGCTATTAAGGCAATTAAGCCTGGTGTAAAATATCTCGATATACATCTATTAGCTGCTAGAATAATTGCGGAAGGTTTGAAAAAACTCGGACTTATGAAAGGTGACGTTGATAGTGCGGTGAAAGTAGGTGCTCATGCTCTATTTTTTCCGCATGGATTGGGGCATATGTTAGGATTAGACGTGCATGATATGGAAGATTTGGGAGAAGATTATATCGGTTACGATGAAAAAGTCAAACGGAGTGACCAATTTGGACTGGCTTATTTGCGACTGGCAAAAGAGTTGCAACCAGGATATGTGTTGACCGTGGAACCCGGTATTTATTTCATTCCGCAATTAATTAAACAATGGCAAAGTGAAAATAAATTCAAAGAATTTATAAATTATGAAAATGTAAATGAATATATTGAATTTGGTGGAGTCCGAATAGAAGATAATATATTAGTTACAAAAAATAGTCATCGAGTTTTAGGTAAACCAATACCTAAAACAGTAAAAGAAATTGAATCATTAATGAAAAAATAATATTTTGGGATATCAATGTATAAAAGTATTGGTTTTGGGATAATTGCTTTAGTAGGAATTATAACTATGTCATGTACTAATCAAAAACAGGCTGATTTAGTGATAATGGGCGGGAAGGTTGCAACTGTTGATAATGACTTTACAATAACTGAAGCAATCGCAGTTCAAGGTGATAAGATCATTTTTGTCGGTGCAAATAAGGATGTCAAAAAATATGTTGGTGATTATACAAAAGTAATCGAGTTAAATGGCGAACTGGTTCTTCCGGGTTTGATTGATTCACATGGGCATTTGACCGGTTACGGTAAGTCTTTGGAACATATCGATCTTATTGGTACAAAAAGTTATCGTGATATTCTTGATTTGGTTAATGCAAAGGTAAAAACAATTGAATCGGGAGCCTGGATTCGAGGTCGGGGTTGGGATCAAAATGATTGGGAGATTAAGGAATTTCCATCTCATCAAACCTTAAGCAATATCACACCTAATAACCCTGTTTTGCTTTCGCGGGTTGACGGACATGCACTTCTAGTTAATCAGAGAGCTATGGAAATAGCAAATATCAACGAAAACACTCCTGATCCTAATGGCGGGAAGATTATTAGAGATTCAAATGGATTTCCTTCAGGAATATTTATCGATAATGCGGAGAAATTAATTACTGATCATGTACCCAAATATTCAACAGAAAAAATTCGTAGTATAATTCAGAGCGCAGCTACCCGTTGTGTCGAGTTAGGTTTGACAGGAGTGGGTGATGCGGGAATACCAATATCAAGAATAGATGATTATAAATATCTAATTGATAATAACAAGATGCCAATTCGCATAAATGCGATGCTATCCGATACAGTTGTTAGTGATATGAAAGGATTTTTGCGAAAGTATAAGAATGATTCTTATGGAAATGGTTTTCTCAGAGTAAAAAGTGTAAAATTATACGCTGATGGTGCTTTGGGATCACGTGGCGCTGCATTGTTGGAACCTTATAGTGATGATCCCGAAAATAGTGGATTGATTGTAACCGATGATTCGCATATGCTACAAGTATGTCAAGCAGCGCTGGAATCAGATTTTCAAGTATGCACGCATGCGATTGGCGATAAGGCGATTCGAACAATGTTGGATGTGTACGAGAAGGCATTGGCGGAGAATCCCAATACAGATCATCGTTTTAGAATTGAACATTCTCAAATTGTGAACCTTAGTGATATTGCACGTTACGCTAAGTTGGGTGTCATTCCGGCCATGCAGCCTACTCATGCTGTTTCAGATATGCTTTGGACAGAAGACAGAATTGGACTGGATAGAGTTAAAGGTACCTATGCATTTCGCAGTTTTATAGATGAGGGAATAAAAATACCATGTGGATCAGATTTCCCGGTAGAAACTAATAACCCATTAATAGGTATTTATCATGCTGTAGTGCGTCAAGATAAGTACGGTAATCCGATAGGTGGATGGTTGCCTGAACAAAGAATGACCGTTAAAGAAGCAATTATGGGATATACAATTTGGGCTGCATACGCCGCATTCCAAGACGATATTTTGGGATCAATTGAAGTTGATAAATATGCTGATTTCACAATTTTAAATAAGGATATATTGACAATCAAACCCTCAGAGATACTTCATACAAAACCAATTTATACTATTGTCGGTGGGAAAGTACGATATAGAGCGACTGATGGTTCTTAATGTAGAAAATAATTTTTAAAATTTGACAACTATTTAATAATATTTAAATCTAATGTAAATTACATAATACTATTAAGGAAAAAGTTATGAAGTACTATTCTAAAATAATCCTATTATTAACGTTTTTATTATTAATTAGCTGTATTAAACCGGTAAAAATTATTATACCGGAAAAAATGCAAAACATACCCGCAATGCCTGTTGTTGGAACTGAAAATTCTTGGAGATTGGACTTTGGCGGATTTCATGCCTATAATATTCTTAGTAGCGATAGCCGTATTTTATTAACCGATGCTAGGAACGCATCATATGATATAAAATCATTTGAGTTTATGATAAGTACTGCCGGAGGTACGCAATATGAATGCTATTGTGAGTTTCCAATGAAAGCTCTTGATGATGAAACATTTAGATGTACATTTCAAAATGTTTATAATCAATTTGATTTAGGAAAATTAACTGATAGAGTTATTAGCGCAACTTCCGGTGAAATTACAATCGAAGGTTATTATGAATTTGAAGGTAATAAACCCGGTTCAAAAAAAGTATTAGTTGGATATCTTTTTAATGATTCAGACAAAAATATTGGTTTAGTTGATGTATCAAATACAAATAACGAGACAGTTTGGATAGATCCTTCACTCGATCTACATAAACAGATTATGGTGGCAGCCGGTTCAACTAGTTTAATACTTAAGCATAGAAAGTGGTATGAAGGGTTCTACGATAATATAGACCAAGAAACATCTCAAGATAGTTTTTAATATTTAAATTCAGAAAAATGTAGTCTATTTTACTGGAACCTGTTCCATAATATATTCTGCTAACGCGGTAATAGTAAGACTTGGATTAACTCCTAGATTAGCAGGTACAATAGAGCCATCCACTACAAATAAATTATCATAACCGTGGATTTTACCGCTGAAGTCAATTACACCGTTTTCAGGTGAATCCGACATAATACATCCACCTAATATGTGAGCAGTTGAAGATGTATCAAAAATAACTTCCGGTAGTACACTAAAAGCTGCACCATTAACTTTTTTTGCAAATCGTTTAGCGAAATCATTCGCTACCGGAATGAAAGACGGTACTTTTTCATCAGTTTGCCAATTGGAATTAATAGATCTTTTCCCGAATCTCCACCAACGACGTTTATATTCAAATTTCATATAGTTGCTGATGGTTTGCATAACCAATAGAATTGTTGTTTTTTCCGCCCATTTAAATGGCCAAAGCGATTTTATAAATTGAATTGGATGTTTTAAAATCGCAAATAGGAATGATAACTGTCGTGGCAATCCTTCTTTTCCATCGGTTAAAATAGTTGCAAGACCGGACATTGCATCCTGTCCTTTGCCATAGCGGACGGTTTCTATATGGGTATGTTCATCGGGATACACTCCTGATGTTATTGCTATCCCTTTTGAATAATCTTCCCCGTCATTAGCTTTTACTCCAACCAAAGTTTCGCTATTGGTGCGAACTACATTACCCAATTGGTCAGATACTTTTGGCAATGATCCAATCGCTTTACAGTTATGCAACAATTTTACTGTTCCCATTACACCGCCTGAAAAGATGACACCTTTTGAATAAAGTACTCCTTTTTTGCCAAATAATCCGGCGACTTTTTTTGTGGATATTTGATATTTATTTTTTGATATTGGTTTGACATCAATTACTTTAGTTTCGGGAATAATTGCAACACCCAATTGCTCTGCTAAGTATAGATAATTTTTATCTAATGTATTTTTTGCACCATGGCGACACCCCACCAAGCACCCGCCACATAATGTACACCCGGTTCGTTCTGGTCCTTTCCCATCAAAATATGGATCGGGAACAGTTACATTTTCTTCCCCGAAATAGATACCAACATCATTTATATGAAATGTACCAGCTTTACCAATTTCTGCAGCACATTCTTTTAATATTTTATCAGCTTTAGTGATTACTTTACTTGGTGTAGCACCTAACATTTTTTGTGCGAGTTTATAATAGGGAGTTAGTTTATTCCTCCAATCTTTGCTACCCCATCGCGGGTCATTAAAAATTTTATCAGGAGGCACAAGCAAATTATTTGCGTAAACAAGACTACCACCTCCAACACCAGTACCATGCAATATAAAAACATCTTTCAAAAGACTCATTGCTTGGAATCCATATAGAGCTAGTTTTGGTGCCCAAAAAAATTTACGCAAATTCCAATTTGTTTTAGGGAAATCTTCAGTCCGATAACGTTTACCTTGTTCAATGACTAATACGGAATAGCCTTTTTCAGCTAGTCTTAGAGCTGAGACAGACCCGCCAAAACCTGAACCAATAACTATATAATCATATATTTTGGGCATAATGAATTGATATTTTGTTATAGTAAATTAGCAGTCGATTTTGAAATGTAATAGTAATAATTAAGGTATAAAATATGGATAATATTGTTGTATTAGGTGCCGGTTTAGTTGGAAAAGCAATTATTTTAGATTTGTATAAATCTTATAATATTCTTGTTGTAGATATTAATAAAAATAATTTATCAGAATTTAATAATATGCTGAACATCAAAACTTTGGTAACTGATTTATCAATGGATGCCAATATTAAAAAGGCTGTGCAAAATGCCGATTTAGTGATTGGTGCTGTACCCGGATTCATGGGATTTAATATGTTAAAAAATGTCATTGAAGCTGGAAAGAATATTGTTGATATATCATTTTTCCCGGAAGATCCATTTGAACTTGATAATCTTGCTAAAGATAATAAGGTAACTGCAGTTGTTGATTGTGGAGTATCACCGGGCATGGGGAATATCATCCTTGGTAAGTATATTGATAAGTTTGATATAAATAGTTATAAATGTTTAGTTGGTGGACTACCGCAAAATCCGGAAAAACCATGGGGATATAAGGCTGTATTTTCACCAATTGATGTTATCGAGGAATATACCCGCCCCGTTAGGATTAGAAAGGATGGAAAGCTAGAAATTGAAGATGCGCTATCTAAATGTGAAGTAGTTGCGTTTGACAAAATCGGAGAATTTGAAGCTTGGAATACTGATGGATTACGAACATTACTTTCTACAACAAAGATTCCAAATCTGATTGAATTAACAATCCGGCATATCGGTACAATTGAACCTGTGAAAGCCCTTAGAGATAGCGGGTTTTTCTCAACGGAGGAAATCGATATTAATGGTAAAATTACAAGACCGATAGATTTAACTACTAATCTTCTATTTTCGCAGTGGAAAATGCAGCCCGATGAAAAAGATATGACAATCATGCGAATTATAATTGAGGGAACTGATAATAGTGAAACGCAAAAA
The DNA here is from genome assembly GCA_964634215.1 of uncultured bacterium. Lineage (GTDB taxonomy): Bacteria > Fidelibacterota > Marinisomatia > Marinisomatales > JAHJCW01 > JAHJCW01. Next base: position 98,397 of record CAZWKR010000009.1, on the reverse strand, counting down.
GTAGTATATGACCTAATAGATTTTTATGATTCTAAAACTGATACTACTTCTATGGCGCGAACAACCGGATATACCTGTACTGCAGTTGCCAATTTATTGTTAGAAAATAAGTATGACCCAAAGGGAATTATTCCGCCTGAATATTTAGGAAAAGATGAAAATGTGTTTCAATATATTATAAATTATTTAGCAAAAAGAAATATATATTATAAGAAAAGGTAGTATGATGAGTATACAAATTAAATCTTTCAAGGAATTGAATAATGGTATAAAAATACCGTTATTTGGTTTAGGAACCTTCCGCAATGATAATGGGAAACAGGCAATTGATTCAATATTGTATGCATTAGAAATAGGTTACAGGCATATCGACACTGCAGCGATGTATGGTAATGAAGAGGAGGTTGGCAAAGCTGTGTGTGAATCCGGTATTTCGCGCGATGAAATATTTGTTACCACAAAACTTTGGAATTCTGATCATGGTTATGAAAATACCATTAGTGCATTTCATCAAAGTTTAGATCGTTTAGGATTGGATTATATTGATCTATACTTAATACATTGGCCAGTTGAAAATATTCGTTTGGAAAGTTGGCGAGCTTTAGAAAAATTATATAATGATCGACTGTGTAAGTCAATTGGTGTAAGCAATTATATGGAAAGACATTTGGTGGAATTGTTAGACATTTCAGATATAGTTCCGGCAGTCAATCAGGTTGAATTCAGTCCTTTTCTATATTTAAAAAAATTACAGAAATATTGTGAATCTAAAGGAATAGCAATTGAGTCGTATAGTCCGTTAACCAAGGGACACAAGTTAAAAGAATCGAGGCTAACCGAAATTGCCAATGGGTATAACAAATCTACTTCTCAGATATTAATTAGATGGTGCTTACAAAAAGGAGTGATCGTAATACCAAAATCTTCTAGAAAAGAGCATATCAGAGAAAATGCTGATGTATTTGATTTTAGTATCTCTGAAGCAGATATGAATGAATTAAATAATTTGAATGAAAATTATCGCTCTACTTGGGATCCAACTAATGTATTATAAATTATACCAAATAAAGTAATATCCCAAAGAAATGTGATATACTACCGCCCAATACAAATAAATGCCATATTGAATGACTGTACGGTAATTTTGTCCAGGCATAGAAAATAATCCCCAAAGTATAACTTAAACCGCCAATTGCAATCCACATAAGTAGTCCGGTTGGTAAATTGGCAAGCATTGGTTTTATAGCTATTACTGCCAGCCATCCCATCAATACATAAAATACAATGGACAGTTTTTCTAATTTTCCATAGAAGAATGTTTTAAATAGGATTCCAAGAATTGCCATTCCCCATATCAATCCAAACATTGTCCAACCCCATCCTGTATCGCGTAGCGGTAAAAGTGTTATCGGTGTATACGTTCCTGCAATTAACAGGAAAATGGAGGAATGATCCATTATTCTGAAGTAGCGCTTTGCTCCTTTGTGTGTAAATGCATGATATAATGTCGATGAGGTATACATTATTACTAATGATGAACCATAGATCGCAAAACTTACAACGCGCCAGGCATCGCCTTTGAGAGCAGCAAAAACCACTAGTATTGTAAGTGCCGCTGTCGCTAAAGCTGCGCCGATACCGTGAGTGATGCTATTCGCAATCTCTTCGCCAAGCGATTGTTTTGGTAAAGCATAATCTTTTTCGTCCGACATATTTATTTTCCTTAATTCGTGGTTAACCGCTTATGTTAAATAAAAAAATATCCCAAAGAAATGGGAGATACTGCCACCAAGCACAAATAAATGCCAAACGGTATGACTGTATGGAAATTTTGTCCAGGCAAGGAAGATGATTCCAATTGTATAGCTTAAACCACCAATTAAAATCCAAATAAGTAGTCCAGTTGGTAGGTTGGCAAGCATGGGTTTAATGGCAATTACAACAAGCCAACCCATTAAAATATAAAAAATGATTGATAATTTTTCATATTTTCCATCAAAAAACGTTTTAAATAAGATCCCTATAATCGCCATGCCCCAGATCAAACCGAACATAGTCCACCCCCACCCGGTATCACGTAATGGTAAAAGTGTTATCGGCGTGTAAGTTCCTGCAATTAATAAGAAAATAGCGGAAAGATCCATAATCCGAAAATATCGTTTTATGCCTTCATGTGTAATGGCATGATAGAGCGTGGAAGATGTATACAAAATCACCAAAGAAGCCCCATAAATTGAGAAGCTAACCACTCGCCATACATCGCCTTTGAGGGCGGCAAAAACCACTAAAATTGTTAAAGCTGCCGTTGCTAAAGCGGCACCGATACCGTGCGTTATACTGTTAGCAATTTCTTCGCCAAGCGATTGCTTTGGCGAGACGTAATCCTTTCCCTGTGTCATTAAAGTTATTTCCTGAGAGATGCTTTCGAGAATATATATTCCGGGATGTCTTGATCGAAATCTATTGACTCAACTATAAATTCTGTTCCTTTTCCTTTTAATAACACATCTTGAAAAAGCATGTGTTTAGGATACCAACGATCGTCAATTTTGAATAGTTCCGATAATTCAATCACTTTGAGAAGTTTGCCACTTTTAGCATAGAGTTGCTGTTTACGGGGTGTTAAGTATTCCTTGTCAACCCATAGTTTTTGAGAGTGATAAGCAAGGTCATCTACTTTAGCTGTTAATTCTAATATCCAACAATCGTGTTCATCATAAATTTTCTCCCCAACTATTTCACCAGAATACACGTCACTCATTCTTCTGTCTTCCATCATATCTTCATAGGAAAGGTCAGAACCCATCATTGATTGTCTTAACATATGCCCTGAAATGCGAATTATCCTATCAGATTGCGGACTGTACATCCAAAGTTGATCATCAATTTTTAGCATTTTTGTACCTTTCTCACGAGCCGGAGAAAGATATTCCGTAAACGATTTATCCTGACCTTGGACCCATGATTTAGCAGTAATTGAGCGACTACTACGGCGACCATGTATAACCATTGTGGAAATAACAACCTGATTGTCAGATGACATATTTTGATCAATTTTGTTCATTACCTCAATTGCATTGGGAAATTGACCGAAAATCTGAGATACAAAGAATATAACAAATATATATTTTTTCATACTTCCAATTCCTTAAATAATTGTGCGGTTTGTCTTCGATAAATCCCAACTCCTGAAAGCATGGTTCCGAGTACCATTGAAAATAGACCGGGAATAAATCCTAGGTAATATGTTTCGGTAGTTATTTTTGCATGGAGGATACCGGGGAACAGCATTGTAGAGTTTTTCATCATGCCACTAATGTTGATTCCTTTAACCTGTAGCCAATAAGCAAATGCTAAACCCAGAGCAGTGCCAATTATTGATCCTACAATACCAATTAGTATTGATTCATATATCATTGAGCGATAAATATGACCTTTATGCTCACCAATAGCTAAACGTAATCCTACTTCACCATAACGACGGATTCCTCCTAAAAGTCCCACGTTCCATAAGACAATCGACATTAATACAATAAATATAGTAGTTAGTATTACAGAGAAACTTGATGTTAAGAATAAATAATCACCCAACATACCGATATCTCTCAATTGCATCATTATTGGCGAAAATTCGTCATCAGGATCAGTATAGGATTCATTGAATTTTTGTTTGATAATCTCTGCTTGTTCAATATCATAAATATTATTTGGTAAGTATCCTAATATTTCGCCTGCTGAATTTTCCATATCTAATGCTAACTGAATATCGTTAATATCAGCGATCATTGCACCGCGATCCAAAGCTTGTATACCAAATGTTAGAGTGCCTGATATAATAAAATTATGCATCGCCATACTACCGTACATTGTTGAACTTAATAGCGTAGCATTTCCACCAATTTCAATATCTAATTTTGTTGCAAGATCATCACTAATTAGAATTTCACCGGAATTTTCAGGTATTCTACCTCTTATTATAGCTTTTTCTATATTCATTCTTGCGATTTCTGTTGACCCAGGTGATAGTAAATCGATCCCATAACCGAATATTGGACTTTGTGAGCGTGTTTCTCCTTGTTTATCAGGCACATCAAATAGACCACCGTAATGAATTCGTTCCACCCATTCCATATCCGGGTATTCTACTGATAATTGATTTTTAATTTCATCTACGCCAATTATAGCTAAGTCATTTGGGTTTTGATTAGAGTTTTCCTCAAAAGCCCGTGTCATTATTTTTACATGACCTGTTTCAAAACGTGCCGAGCTATCAATCCATTCACCCATAAATCCTGTTATATAGGCTTGAAAGAAAACTACAAGCCACACACCTAATGCAACAACAATAATAGGGTAAAGACTACGGTTTTTATCACGTAATAGTCCATTATATAAAAATTTGATCATTGGATTTTCCCTCTAATTGCGTCAGTAGGTTTTAATTTTGATATTCGTCGAGCAGGCAAATAACTCACAATTGTTGTTACAATTAAAATTATTAATACTGTTGCAACAATTAAACCAATACCATAAACTGGATAAATTCTTTCTGCTAAAGCCATTCCAAAATCCTCTGTACTGCTCACAGGCATCCCATAACCCACTCTTGCCTGCCATGCTAAGAAAGGTATTCCGTAAACTGCACCTAGTATAGTTGCTAATATTGCATACATAGCACCTTCAATTGTAAAAAGTTTTATAACCTGACCTTGCGTCATGCCCAGCGCTACATGCGTACCAATTTCCTTTTGTCTGCGGAAGATTGATAATACTTGGGTGTCAAAGATTGCTACCAGCGCCAAGGATATTAAAAATAGAAACATTACTGTACCACCAACGTTTTTCATTTTTATCATTGCCCTGAAGTCAGTTAACAGAAAATCGGTATCTTTAAAGTCCCAACCAGCCATAGAACCAATAGAAGAAGTTTCTTTACCTGTTACAAAAATTGTTGCTTCATCAGGCAATTGGAGCATTTCGCGATGTCTATCTATAGGAATCCATATAGTACCCATGTCCATAGTTGGTACATCTACCTTGAAAACATATACAATTTTAGCTTCAGCAGCATCGAAGGTTCCCTTTGCATCACGCCATTGTACTGTTACATAATCACCGACATTCAACTTATTGTTTTTTGCCATATTGGCTCCGATAATTGTCGGAATTTCATCATTATCTACCGCTAAATATGATGTAGGTAGTTCAATTACTGTTTGATCAGGATCAACACCTTTGATAAATACACTTTGTACGCGGCCATCAGGATAAATTGAGCCCTGTGAAATTAGGATTGGTGTTATTGTTCCTTTGTTTATTGCAATGTGCGCTAGTTCAGGAATGGGAGCGTGGCTGTCTTCGATAGTAAATGGATCGTAAGGATCGTATGTTTCTTGCCAATATTGACCACCACCGATTTCCCAATTTTTAGTATCACGCTCAGCTTGTACTGCCCAGCCGCTAATTAATCCGCGATGCCAAATGATTATTACGTATGCAAAGGATAAAACCAATACGTTTAAAACTGTCCGGAGTTTCCCTCCGATCAGGTTACGCCATGCTAATTTTAATGCTAACATAATTGCCTCCTTATTTGGAGATTTGTTCGTCAGCTACGACTTTTCCGTCATCCAAACTTATTTTTCTGCGTAAGTATTGAATTACTTTGTCGTCGTGAGTGGCGAATATAAAAGTTGTTTTAAGTTCTGAATTAAGTTTTTCCATTGTCTTCAAAATATGATGTGAATTCTTTGCATCAAGATTTGCAGTGGGTTCATCGGCTAATACAATCTCCGGTTCTTTTACCATCGCTCGAGCGATAGAAACCCGTTGACATTCACCTCCTGATAATTGAGCTGGACGTGACTTTATTTTATCAGTTAAGCCAACCCATTCTAACGATTGCATAATGGCGTTTTTACGTTCGTTTGCCGATTGGTTTTGTAAAAGCAAAGGGAGTTCTACATTTTCATAAACAGTATAGACAGGTAGCAGGTTATATGTTTGGAAAATGAAACCTACATGATTATTGCGTAAATTGGCTGCTGCTTTTTTTGATAGCGTGCTGACTGATTCTCCCAGCACGGTTGCTGTTCCCTTGGTTGGAATGTCAAGAGAACCAATAATGTTAAGTAATGTTGTCTTTCCCGAACCGCTTGGACCAACAAGGCCGGCAAATTCACCTTTCTTAAAAGATAAATTTATTTTATTCAACGCGGTGAATTCGCCTTTTCCAATAGGAAAAGTTTTTACTAGATCAGTGATTTTGATTAATGTAGAACTCATGTTTATTTCCTTTATTATCAATGATTAAATATTAACATTAATTGGATTCCTCTACTGCTGAAATCTGAAATTGATTGCCCAAAACTAAAAGAAGAATCAGATTTAGAACTAAAAAAAGTATTTAAATTAATTGTCCAGTCGTCATAAGTGCGCTGCCAGCTAAAAAAGAAATATGCTAATTCAGCATCCCAACTATAAAATACAATTCCTGATATATTATCAAATAAACCAATAGGATATACCGCCATTAAGCCGGTCATTTGGACTGCCGAAGATGTAGATAGTGGACTGTCATCTACACTATACATAAAATGTTCATTGGTAATGGTTATACCATTGCCAATAGGAAAAGTATAGTCACTGCCAATAGTAAGCATTGATTGCCAATGCGGGAGATCACTGCCATAATCTGCATGAACAACGGAAGATTCAAACCACAAACCTATACCAATATCAAAAAATCCATCTATAGCTGCTTTAACTTCCGGTGTGGCTTTTGGCATTGTAGCAATATCTAGATAAGATGGTAGATCATTTCTTCCTATTATCCTATTATGTGTGGAAAATCCTATTTCTCCCTTCCAAACAGGTATTTGGAAACGACCTCCAAATTCAAGATTATTTTTCTTTGTTGGTAGCAAATCCCAACCCCGGGGTTCATCATTCCATAATAATCCCCAAAGCCAGGCATTTGCATTATTAGAAAAATCCCTTCGAACACGCAGACCTAAAACACCTTCTGTTAATTGAAGTGGATCACGCGGATCAAGCTTATCAAACCACATTAATGGTCTAAATAATCTTGCGGAGCCAAAAGTAATTTTTTGTAAACCAAAGCGTACTTCAAGTTTATCCGTACTACGCCTTACCCAAAACCGATAAGGATTTAATTCAAAACTGTTGGTATAACCATCGTTGTGTTGACGTTTTAAAAAACTATTAATATCGAATGATATTTCTGTATCAAACAATGCTGTGGGCCACGGAACAACCATTGACCAAGTCGGAACATATCTAAAACCAATTTGTGATATATAATCATCACCTGTTTTTCGCATATCGCCAGCTGTTGAGAACTGTCCCTGCCATTCAGCATTAGCGAAAGAAAAAAGTAAGATGGACAATAGTATTAGTCGTACGCGTATCACTTTTTCCCCATTATTCCAAAAAAGAAAAAATTTAACATGTCAGAGGTCATATCCTCAACATTACCATAATGATTTAAAAATATTTCGTCATCACGCAATTCAATAAAATGATTAAGCATCAATGCAATAATATCAATGCTTACGTCATTACGTATAACACCCTTGGATTGTGCCTGTTCAATTAACTTAATAAAGGTAATTTGGTTTTTTCTTGAATAATCTAATACTTTGTCATGTATTTTAGGTGACAGGTTCATAAAATCGATAAGAAACTCTTTACTGAATTTTTTAGCATAGATCATTTTAAGTTTAATAAATTGATCAATCTTGTATTGAAATGTTGATATTTCATTCCAAATTGAATCAAATTCCTTTTGTGCAGTATCAAGAATTGAAAAAATAATATATTCAGCTAATTCAATTTTATTATTAAAATATTTATAGAACGTCATTTTGCTTACCTTAGCAGATCGACATATTTCTTCAACTGTAACTCTTTTGACCCCAAATTTTAGAAATAGGTCGGTAGCAGTATCTATAATATATAGGCATTTAGTAGATTCAGTATTGATGCTAGCTTTTGTATTCATTATGATAATTAGTACGATATGTTAATATATTGTACGAATAACGTCTTTAAATTAAGATATCGTAAGTTATATTGTCAATATATTTTCATTTTAGCCTAAAATATGGCCTATTACTCTTGTTGAGATAATATTCTCATTTGTAAATTAGGACAACAGAGTCGTATTTAAAAGATTGTTTTAGTTAAAATTGTTAATTAAAATAATAAATTTTGTAAATAATTAGGAATATTTATTGAAGATAAATCATGAAAAAATATCAACTTAATAGAAAACATTTATCGTCTTTTATAGAGCATTTAAAGGTGCAGGGTACTGTGTTTGCGCCGCATAAAAAAGGCGATGCGTCATTTAGTTTTAGTAAAGTTGAAGATCCAAATACGGTAATACTCAGTTATAATAGAACACTAAACTCAGTTAAGAAATATTTTTTACCTCCCAAAGAACAGTTATTGTCTTTTTCAAAAGAAGATAACAGTTTTAAAAAGGGTAAAATAGAACAAGAGAAAAAGATATTTCTTGGTGTTCATAGTTATGACATGAAAGCGGTATTAAAATTGGATTACAACTTTACACAAGGGAATCCTGAAGAAAACTATTTGCTACGGAGGAAAAATTCAGTTTTTATAGGGGTCTCTTTTACTCCGGATGAATATCATTTTAGTCAGTCTGTTGGTATCCCGATACACGATACAGAAGGATTCGATGTATACCTTGAGCAAAATACAGACGGCTACGCAGTAAAAATAATTACTGACAAAGGTGAAAAACTTGTCAGTGGATTTGATGAACACAATCAGACAAAAGATACATCATCTAATCATGTTCAATTCCAAAATAAACTCAAATATAATTATAATCGGTTACCGGAAGTATTTGAACATTCTTGGAATGCTGCTGTTTGGGAGGAAGTCGCAAAAAAATGCGTTGGTTGTGGAACTTGCAATTTGGTATGTCCAACCTGTTATTGTTTTGATGTCGAAGATAATTTTGATTTGTCATTGCAAACCGGTACTCGGGATCGTTCTTGGGATGGATGCATGCTTAATAGTTTTGCAGCCGTTGCAGGTGGCGAAAATTTCAGAGAAACATTGGCAGAGCGTCAAAGACATCGGATTCACCGAAAATTTAAATATATTTCCGATATTACCGGTGAGCCATGGTGCGTAGGATGTGGGCGTTGTACAGCATATTGTACGGCTGGTATCAGCATTGTTGAGATTGTTAATCAATTATGTGATGAGTATGAACAAAAATATTTGAATCGTTCGGTGGAACTGCCCGGACTTAATGCGGAGAGGTTATAATGTCTATCGCAATATCTGAAGTACAATCGCAGGAATTATATTATCCTGAAATTGCTGAAATAACAGCAGTTAAGCGTTTTACCGACAAGGAAAAATGGTTTGAAATTAAACTACCCAACGGTCGTTCATTGGGGCATCAGCCGGGGCAGTTTGTCCAGGTCTCACTTTTTGGTGCAGGAGAGGCTCCGATATCGGTAACATCATCTCCGACTAAAAAAGGTAGTTTTGAAATATGTGTAAGAGAAGTTGGTATGCTTACGAAGCTTATGCACAATTTAGATGTTGGTTCAACTGTTGGTATTCGTGGTCCCTTTGGAACGGGATTTGATGTCGAGAATTACAAAGGGAAAGATATTATGATTATTGGTGGTGGTATCGGTATTGTACCGTTACGATCATTAATTAATTATATAATTGATAACCGTAAAGACTATGGAAGATTAATCATTTTGTACGGTGCAAAAAATCCAAATGAACTCCTTTATCCTGACGAATTAAAACAATGGGAAAAGAGTGGAGATATTGAATATCATGTAACCGTTGACCAAGGTTCACCTGAATGGAAAGGGAAAACCGGAGTTATAACTACTTTGATCCCCAGTTTAGATTTGGATTTACCCAATACCATTACAGCAGTTGTGGGTCCACCGATAATGTACAAATTTGTATTAATGTCTTTAAAAACCAAACGAATTCCTGAAGAAAATATCTATTTATCATTAGAACGGAGAATGAAATGCGGAGTTGGTAAATGTGGGCATTGCCAAATAAATCATTCATATGTTTGTCAAGATGGACCTGTTTACTGCTATCCGGAATTAAAGAATCTGCAGGAGGCAATCTGATGACTACGGAAACCAAAATTAAACCAAAAATTGCATTTTTTGATTTCACAAGCTGTGAAGGATGCCAGTTGAACAAGTTGAACTTAGAAAATGATTTACTTGATGTTTTACAACATATTGATATTGTAGAATTTCGAGAAGCAATGGATGATAGAGCAGAAGAATATGACATCGCCTTTATAGAAGGTTCAATATCAACACCATCGTGTGTCGAACGGATTCATGATATTAGACGTCGCGCAAAAATGGTAATTGCCTTGGGCGCTTGTGCCTCTCAAGGTGGAATAAATGCGATGAAAAACCTGCAACCGATTGAAGATGTTCGTGAAGCAGTATATGGTGAAGAAAAATATCGGTTTCCAACTTTACCTGCAATGCCAGTTTCCGCCATCGTAAAAGTGGATTATGAAATTGATGGCTGCCCTATGAGCATACCTGAATTTCTTAAAGTATTGAAATCATTATTAGCTGGACAGGATCCTGTTAAATTGGACTCAGCAGTTTGCGTCGAATGTAAGTTGAAGGAGAACGAATGTGTTTATGATAAAGGGATGGTTTGTTTAGGTCCGATAACTCGTGGTGGCTGTGACGCAATTTGCCCAAGTTTTGGTCAATTTTGTACCGGCTGTCGCGGATTAATATCAAATCCGAATAAGAATGCAATGATAGAGATACTAACTGATCACGGTATATCACTTGATGAAGCAAAGAAACGGATTTTATTGTTTAACAGCTATGACCACAGTCAGAGCATGCCAAAATAATTAAAGGTTAAAAATGAGTAAAAATTTAGATATTAATGTCCATCATCTTACGCGAGTAGAAGGTCACGGTAATATTGTTGTGAACATGCGTGATGGAAAATTAGAACGTGCTAATTTGGAAATTGTTGAAGCGATGCGTTACTTCGAAGCGATGCTAAAAGGACGTAGTTTCCACGAAGCGGCGATCATTACCTCACGAATATGCGGTATTTGTTCGCTCGGTCATCAGATGACATCACTAAAAGCGACGGAAGACGCACTTGGTTTAGAGATATCAAAACAAACTTTATTATTGAGAAAGTTATTGGTTAATGGAGCCACATTACAATCAAACATATTACATGTCTATTTTCTGGTTGCTCCTGATTTACTTGGAGCGCCAAGTGTATTTCCTTTAATCCCAACTCATAAAGAAGTGATTCTACGTGCATTACGTATGAAACGTTTAGCCAATGATATTGGTGATATTGTATCAGGACGTGCCGTTCACCCGATTACACCTGTTCCAGGTGGATTTACACGAATCCCGACTGTTGGGGAATTAAAAGAAATTAAACGAAGATTAATTGAGGAAGGATTACCGGATGTATTGGAAACTGTCGGAACGATAAAATCATTAGCAGACGGTATTCCAAATTTTACACGCGAAACTGAATATATTTCATTGAAAGATAAAAACGAATATGCTCTTTATGATGGAGATATTTTTTCATCAGATACCGGAACTACTGATGTTCGTAATTATCTTGAAATGACCAATGAATTTGTGGTACCACATTCGACAAGCAAGCATGCTAAGCATAACCGTACAAGTTATATGGTTGGAGCGTTAGCACGTTGGAATAATAATTACAAACAGATGACAGAATTATCACTATCGGCAGCTGAACAGCTTGGACTGACACCAAATACATTTAATCCATACATGAATAATGTTGCACAAGTTGTTGAATGTGCATATTGTGTAGAAGATTCAATTAAAATTATTGATGAATTATTAGCGGACGGTTTAAAAGATGAAAAACCAAACCAGACGCCTACTAAATTTGGTCAAGGTGTTGGTTCAACAGAAGTACCTCGTGGAATATTATATCACGAGTATGAATATGACAGGCGAGGTAATATTGTAACTGCAAATTGTATTATCCCTACAGGCCAAAATCTTGCTAATATTGATGACGATATGAAGAAGTTAGTTCCCGAGATCATCGAAAAACCAAAAGAAGATATCATCAAACATTTAGAGATGTTGGTTAGGGCTTATGATCCATGTATATCATGTTCTGTGCATATGTTAGATGTTGAATTTATTAATGAGGATAAGTGAAGGATTAATGGACATTGACAAATAATCAGAAATTGATAAAAGTTATTGCCGTTGGTAACGATCTATATGGTGATGATGGTATTGGAAACGCAGTATTGCAGGCGTTAGAACAAATCCCTGATATGAAAGATATAGAACTAATTGATGGAGCGACGGATGCGTTAGGACTAATTGATCATTTTTCAGATACCAACCATGTGATTATAATCGATGCCGCCCAAATGGGTGAAAAACCAGGTACCGTGAAAGTATTTAGTAAAGAAGAAGTAAAATTAAAAATAAAAATGGATCATCTATCGGTTCACGGAATTAGTTTGGCTGAAACATTTGACATCGCGCAAGCGGTGGATTCCTTACCAGAAAACATTACTATTATTGGAATTGAACCAAAGAATATTGGTATTTCTCAGAATTTGAGCGACGTAGTAACGCAATCAATCCCTGAGATTGTATCAAATATTATCAATTTAACACAAATAAATAATTCTTTAAGTAGAGGAAGTTATGTCTAAAAAAATAATGATTATTGACGATGATATTGATCTTGTAGAAGCAATGCGAATAACACTTGAGACGGATAATTATGAAGTAATAGATGCTCAGGAAGGTCAAAAAGGATTAGAAATATTAAAGAAAGAAAAACCTGATTTGCTAATTTTAGATGTTATGATGGGAACTTTGGATGAAGGATTTCATATCGCTTATCAAATAAGAAATGATGAAGAAATAAAAGATATCCCAATTTTGATGGTTACTGCAGTTGGAGCACAAACTGGATTTGAATTTGATATGCAACGTGACGAGGATTTTCTACCAGTCAATGAATTCATTGAAAAGCCAGTAAACCCACAGGTACTGCTAGATACAGTTAAAAGGAATTTATCGGTTGCCTAAAGGAGCCATCTCAACAAGTATAAAACATTCCTTTTATACGCCTAATTCACTTAGGCGCAAAAATCTGTGGTTAGTAAATTTGCGGTGGGTATCGTCATTTGGTTTATCATTATTTATTTTAATACTATTTCTTTTTAAGTTAGAAAACTATCCGTTTTTTGCGTTAATTAGCGTAGTAATTGTTCTAAAGATATCTAATGCACTACTCCTCTTTTATTTAAAGAATCGCAACCCCAAATACTTAAGAACTGAAGAGAATATTGTGCTTGCACAAGTAATAGTCGACTATGGACTGCTCACAGTGTTGATTAATTTTACTGGTGGTATTGATTCTCCTTTTCATTTCTTTTATTTATTTCATATTATTATTGCATCTGTAATATTCGAACGAAAGTATCCAGCTTTTATAATTGCTGGTGTAGCCGTACTACTATTTTCAATACTCGTTTTGTTGGAATATTGGCAAATATTAGAACATTTTGGTAATGGTGCAAAAGCTTTTAATCTGATTGATATTATATTTGCATTGTCAGTTTTCTATGTTACAATATTTGCTGGTACATATATTGGTGTAACATTAATGATGCGCCATAACAAAGTAAAAAATCTAATCTTTGCTCAAAATGAAGAATTGGAAAAAGCGGATGCAGAGAAAATGCAATTTTTTAGATTTGTTTCTCATGAATTGAAAAGTCCAATTATTGCTGTTCAAAGTGCAATAAATGTAGTTTTGGACGTAATGGATAATAATCTCAAACCAAAAGCAAGGGATATGTTAGAACGCGGTAGGAAACGCACTATACAAATGATCGAGATACTAAAGGATTTAGTGTCATTGTCATATGAAGAAGATGATGATAGACCGGAACCTGAAATGGTTGTACCTTGTGAACATATTCCTGAAGTTGTTGATTATTATAGACCAAATGCAGAAGAAAAAAATATTCAATTAATAGAAACAGTTTGTAAGCAACGGAAAGGATTCCAATTGGATAAATTTGTTTTCGAAAAAATTATTACAAATTTAATATCCAATGCTGTAAGATATACACCCAATGGTGGCTCTGTTACAATAAAAACAGATTTAGATGAAAAATATTGGTATTTGATTATTTCAGATACTGGGATAGGAATTCCCAAAGAGGAACAAAAACATATATTTGAAGAATTTTATCGTGCGCGTAACGCTAAAACTTTTGAATCAGTTGGTACAGGTCTTGGAATGAGTATTATTAAAAGATTGGTTGAGCAGGAAAACGGTGATATATTTCTTGAAAGTGAAATAAATAAAGGATCGATATTTACTGTGAGATTTCCACTAAAATGAGCAAAATATTAATTGGCGGTATTCTGCAAGCCAAGAATTATACAATGTTAAAAGTTGTCGGCTTACCGAATAAACCGGGATTTGCCGGACAAATTTTAACAAAGCTTGGTCGTGCTAATATAAATTTGCATTTTATTGCTGAAGGAGAGGATGCACAAGGTTTTGCAAATATGACAATATGCATTTTTCCAAAGGATGCAAAAAAAGCAGTTGAAATTATAAAATCACAAAAAAATGGTAATGCAAAACAAAGTGTAGAGGAAATTTCAGATATTTCATCCCTCACAGTTTATGGCCCTCATTTCCGAGAAAAACCGGCAATTAGTGGTGAAATGTGTTCTACTCTCGGTGAGGCAAATGTAAATATCCTTGGAATATCAACATCAATATCTTCTATATGTTGCCTTATAAAAGATGAAGATTTTGATCGTGCCTATGATGCGCTTCTATCTGTATTTGATCTACCTTAGTATTTACCTATAATCCGAGTAGTTTTATTGAGAGTCCGGCTAAGGCAATAATAAGTCCGGCAATAGCGTGTGTATACTTCTCTAAGAATCCAAGTTTGATATTAATCAGTCCTTTTGATATAATGAAAACTACTAATGTCATTGTACCAACAGTTGTAACTCCGAATGCAAGAGTAACCCAAGTCAAGTCCATCCAACTACCTTGTGCAGCAGGATACATTAAAATTGGAATTAATGGTTCGCACGGACCTAAAACGAAAATAATAAATAAAGCCCACGGCGTAACCGATTTTGGATTACCGTGCAAATGTGCATGACGTCCTAAATGATGATGGGAATGTTGGTGATGATCATGGTCATCATGTTCATGATCATGTGTATGCTCAGCAGCGCGTAACCCTATACGTATACCCCATGCGGCGTAAGCTATACCAAATCCAATGAGTAGCCAACTGGCAATATCTCCCCGGACGGTTTCAACATTTTCAATTAATCCTATTGAAAGACCTAGCATTACACCAACAATACCTAATAATACTGATCCAAAAACATGCCCAATACCACATAGAATAGTAATCCACATTGTTTTGATAATAGTCCATTTTCGGGCTCGAGCAATCATAATAAATGGTAAATAATGATCTGGTCCAATAATGGTATGGATAAATCCGATTGATATTGCTGTCCAAACTAATATTTGTAATTCCATTATGTTCTCCTATTTAACAAATTCTTGGTAATTGTTCACCAATTGGCATATCAACTATCCGATTGGCTCCCAATCCGGTACTTTGTACTACGATTCCCGGGTTATTTTCTGTTGCTTCACCAATAATATGAGAATCTATACCGAGTTTATGTGATTTCATTACTTTTAATATTTTATCGGCGATAGCGCCTGGAACAACTACTATTAATTTTCCTTCATTCGCAACATACAGAGGATCAATTCCTAAAACCTCACAAGCACCTTTAACTTCCGGTTTTACAGGAACAGAATCTGTATAAAGTTGGATTCCAACTTTTGATTGTTTTGCAAATTCATTTAGTGTTGTTGCCACTCCACCACGTGTCGGATCGCGCATAGCACGAATATCTTTTGATACATTTAACATATCATTTACCAATCCATTTAATGCAGCAGTATCACTCTTAACCTGAGATTTAAAAGACAGATCTTCCCGTGTTGTCATCACAGCCATACCATGGTCAGCAACAGTACCGGATATAATAATTTTATCACCTGGTAGGATATTTGCAGCTGAAATATTAACGCCATCTGGAACTGACCCAATACCGGATGTGTTAATGAACAGTTTATCGCAACTTCCCTTATTTACAACTTTTGTATCCCCGGTAACAATTTGTACACCTGCTTGCTTTGCAGCAAATTCCATAGATAATGCAAGTTTATGTAATATTTCTAAAGATAACCCTTCTTCCAGAATAAAACCGACACTCAGATAAAGTGGTTTTGCACCACTCATTGCTACATCATTAATAGTACCATTAATAGCAAGCTCCCCGATATTTCCGCCTGGAAAAAATATTGGATCAACAACAAATGAATCGGTTGTAAAAGCCAATCGTTTGCCAAGATTCTCAAGTATGGCTTGATCTTCAAGTTTATCTAAAGTTTTATTTCCAAATCTAGGAAGAAATATTTTTTCTATTAAGTCGGATGACAGTTTTCCACCGGCACCATGAGCCAATTGGATAGTATCAAAATCCATTTTATATAATGGACAAGACATTGAATCGATATCAATATTAGTCATTTTTAATTCTCTGATATTTATAATAGGCCGAACAAGCGCCCTCACTGGATACCATTGTGGCACCTAGAGGATTCATTGGTGTACACTCTTTTCCAAAAGCGGGACACTCGTGTGGTTTTTTCAATCCTTGTAAAATAATCCCGGCGATGCATTTCTCTGATTCTTGTGTAACGATATTGCCAACATTAAACTTTTTCTCTGCGTCAAAATCTGAAAACTCATCACAAATTATAAGTCCACTCTGTGGTATTTCACCGATACCACGCCATTTTCGATTCCCTACTTCATATACTTTGTTTACCAAGTCTTGTGCCGGGCGATTACCATTGCGCTGTACAGCGCGGAGATATTGGTTTGCAACTTCGTAGCGACCGTTTTCCAATAATTGAACTGCCAACAAGATTCCTTCAAGAACATCAATAGGTTCAAAACCGGTTGGTACAATTGGTACTTTGTATTTTTTAGCGATTGGTTCATATTCCCGCCAACCCATAATTGCGCAAACATGTCCTGCTGCTAAATATGCCTGCACACGATTTTTTGGCGATGACAGAAGTGTCGTCATTGCCGGAGGGACAAGAACATGACTAACTAACTCAGAAAAATTTGTGATACCTTCGCGCTGAGCTTGGTGAATCGCCATGGCGTTACCGGGAGCAGTTGTTTCAAAACCAACAGCAAAGAAAACTACTTCTTTATCTGGGTTGTTGCGGGCAATTTTTAATGATTCCAAAGGTGAATAGACAATGCGGATATCACCGCCCTCTGATTTTATTTGAAAGAGATCTTTATTACTGCCTGGAACTCTTAACATATCTCCGAAACTAGTAAATATTACATTTGGCAAAGATGCTATAGCTAATGCTTTATCAATAACTTCCAATGGGGTAACACAAACCGGACATCCTGGACCGTGTACTAATTCAATCTCTTTAGGAAGAATCTGATCAATACCGTTTTTTATTATTGAATGCGTCTGCCCACCACACACTTCCATAATAACCCAGGGTTGTGTAACGGTTTTTTTAATTTCCGATAATATTTGTTTTGCGATTGCAGGATCGCGGAATTCGTCCAAATATTTCATTTATTTAACTAAATCCTTAGGTTCTTCAAGTGGATTACCATAAAGATCAACACCATCTTTAGCAGCATGCTCAACTAGTTCTTCCCATGCTTCGTAGGATTTCATTGCTTCTTCTTCATCGATTATTGAAATTCCAAATCCGGCATGTACAACTGTGTATTGTCCTACCTTTATTTCCGGTACATATTCCAAACAAGCCCTATTGATCGTTCCGGCATAATTAATGTTTCCCATTTTTAAACCATTCTCGTCAAATATTTCTTCTACTTTTCCTGGTATTCCTAAACACATAATTTCTCCTAATTAAAACTGTTTCTTCCAATCATTGCTTGTCCCAGTGAAATACCTCCATCATTGGTTGGAACTTGACTTTGAGTATAAACGTTAAAATTTGCTTTTTCAAGCGCTAAAATAGTATGCTCGAACAAAACCATATTTTGAAAAACACCACCGCTCAATACAATTTGATTGATCCCGGTTTCTTCTCGTGCCTCTTTTGCTACTTCTAAATATATTTGAATCAATGTTGTATGAAATCGACTGCTAATTTTTGAAAATGGTTCATTGTTTTGAATTGATCTGACAAGTGATCTGATAATGGGCTGTAATAATATTTCTCGATGATCGTTTTTCTGTTCAATAATAAATGAAAATGGTCGGATATTTGTTGTTTCAAATGCTTGCATTAATTCAATTGCTGCTTGTGCTTCGTAACGGATCGTTTGTCTGCCGCCACTCATTGCAGCGACTGCATCAAATAATCTACCGCAACTTGAAGTTAATGGACTGTTAATATTTTTATCGACCATTTCGACAATTGGCGCAATATCATGATTACCAATAAATGGCAAATTTGGAATTGAGTTATCATATGTTTCGTATAAATAACTTACTGCCGTTCGCCATGGTGATTTAATTGCCGCATCTCCGCCAGGAAGTGGCATTTGTTCGAAATGTGCAAATCTATCAAAATTATTAAAATCACCTACCAATATTTCGCCACCCCAAATAGTTTCATCAGTACCGTAACCGGTTCCGTCCATGATAATTCCAATTACGGGATCTGTTAGTTGGTTTTCAGCCATACAAGCAGCTAGATGTGCATGATGATGTTGAACACTAATTGTCCCTATATCAGTTTGATTCCCTGCCCATTGAGTTGAAAAATACTGTGGATGCATATCATGTACTATTAATTCCGGTTTGACATCAAATATTCTTTGAACATGGTTAATAGTCATTTTAAAAAAATTGTACGCCTCAATATTTTCCAAATCACCAATATGTTGGCTCAGAATTGCTTTGTCATCTTTGAGTAGACAGACTGTATTTTTTAATTCACCACCGACTGCTAATATCGGTGAACCGGTTGATTTAACAAATATTGGTTTCGGTACAATTCCACGACTTCTTCGTAAGTAACGCAATTTATTGGCTAGATGAATAGCAACCGAATCGTCACTCCTTAAATAAATGTCACGATTATGAGTAAGAAAATAATCTGCAATGCCATTTAATCGCTCAAAAGCCTCATCGTTATCGATAGAAATTGGCTCATCGCTATAGTTGGCACTTGTCATTATTAATGGAATATCAAGCTTCTCAAACAACACGTGTTGAAGCGGAGTATAGGGTAGCATTACTCCAAGATAATCATTCCCGGGTGCAACAGATTCAGCTATCTGACAGTCTTCCAATTTTCTTAATAATACTATTGGTGCTGATGGGGATTGAAGGACTTGTGTCTCCTCAGTTGAAATCAGACAATATTTCTGTGCAACTTTTAAATCCCTAACCATTAACGCAAATGGTTTTTCATCGCGTCCTTTCAATTTGCGTAGTTTTTGAACCGTATTATTATTAGTTGCATCAACTGCAAGATGATATCCACCTAAACCTTTAATTGCGACTATTTTTCCTCCGATCAATTTTTCCCGTGTAGCTACTATAGAATCTTCAACATCTTGTAAATTATGGTTTGAATCAAATAACTGGACCTGTGGTCCGCATGTTGGACAGGCATTCGGTTGCGCATGAAAACGACGATTAGTCGGATCATCATATTCAGCTTGGCAATCAGGACACATAATGAAATTTTTCATCGATGTATATGGACGATCATAAGGAATATTGTCAATTATCGTATAACGTGGTCCACAGTTAGTGCAATTGATAAACGAATAGTGATAGCGACGATCATTAGGATCGAAGAGTTCACTCAAACAATCATCGCAAACAGCGACATCTGGTGATATCAACGTAGTAATATTTTCGTTACTGTCAGATTTTATAATATTAAAACCGGTTACACCGGTAGGGACGATTTGTTGCAAATTAATATCGGTGATAACAGCTATAGGTGGAGCTTTTGGCTTAATGTCAGCAACAAATTGATTGATTTTATCGGAAATACCTTCAATTTCAATGATGACTCCTTGCGAGGTATTTGATACGAAACCGGTTAGTTGGTTGGAAACTGCTAAGTTAAATATAAATGGTCTGAATCCAACGCCTTGTACAATCCCTTGTACATTTAATTTTTTCCGAACAATGTCCAATGAATTAACAGAAATCAGGATTTTTGGACATTACTGAGAAGCCAGTTATTCCATTTCTCCATTCCGTCTCCTTTTGTTGCAGAGAGTTCAATGAATTCAATGTTTGGGTTTACTTGGCGGGCGTATTCTTTACATTTTTCTACATCAAAATCAACATACGGTAGTAAATCCGTTTTATTGATGATGCAAAGATCAGATACACTGAACATCGTTGGATATTTATGTGGTTTGTCATCTCCTTCGGTAACACTGATAATTACGACTTTATGCGCTTCACCGAGATCAAATAATGCTGGACAAACAAGATTACCAACATTTTCAATGAATAAAATAGAATCATTTTTTAAGTTTAACTTTTTTGAACCTTGGTTGATCATTTCAGAGTCAAGATGGCAGCCTGTTCCCGTATTCACTTGTACTACTGCCGCGCCAGTAGCGTCGATGCGATCCGCATCGTTCATAGTTTGTTGATCTCCTTCAATAACAGCGCAAGTTATTTGGTTTTTCAATACTGAAATTGTTTTTTCCAGGATGGTTGTTTTGCCTGAACCGGGAGAACTTACTAAATTGAGTGCGAAAACATTTTTTGCTTCGAAGTACCCGCGATTTCGCTCAGCAACTAAATTATTTTTTGCAAGAATATCTGTTTCAACTACAATAGTTCGACTATGATCATGCGAGTGAGAATGATTATGTGGATGACTATGATCATGGTCATGATGGGAATGGGAATGTTCTTCTTCGCCTGGTTTTCTAATTGTTACTGCGTCATCAGGTTGATTACAACCGCAAGTATCACACATAACTGCTCCTTAGTCAATATTAAATGATTTAATTGAAAATTCTTTGCCCGTTTTGATTTCAAAATCAAAATCATTGCAAATTGGGCAGGGAGAAAAATCAGATTCTATTCTAAAATCTTTTTTACAAGATTTGCAAAAAGCTTCAGCCTTAATGTTACGAATATTGAGTTCTGCACCATTGGCAATTGTATTCTTACAGGCTGCTTCAAAACAAAATTCAAGTGAATCTATCATAATGCCTGATAGCTCACCAATTTCTAAATCTACACTATTTACCCTAACTGCTTTTTCTTCATCTGCTTTTTGGCAAACGATATCAACAATATTCATAGCTATAGTCATTTCGTGCATAGATTATATATAAAATATGAGGTAAGAAATTACGAAGTGTAAATGATAATCAGAAACATAGGATATTCATAATCTCGATTATTAATACCAAAATTAATTATAATCATGCTTCATAGGTATCTCTTATTTCATCAACCATCATTTGAATAGAGAGATTAATCGTATCGCGGATGCGTCCTTCAAATTTTTTCAATTCAATTAAATTGATTAGACTGTTAATTACGATTTTCCCGATATCCACTATGGCTTGACATACTTCGTTAGGATTAAATCCTTCCCGCTTGCGCATAACAGCCAAAGAATGGGCATAGTTTACTAATGATAAACGATTCCCAGTTCTAACAGACGTTATGATTAGGTTATAAATGACTTCAATATACCATGTCAAATAATCAGTATTCATCAATTGATAGTGAATGTATAATTCTTTGTTTTTATTGTAAAATATGTGCGTGAAAACTTCATCAATTATTTCATTCTGTTTTGACATTAAAGCATTTGAAATCAATAAGTTTGGACGATCTACAGAATTAATTTTTAATGCAACTTGGTTTTTGGCGTACCATTCTACAGGTAGACTTCTTAAATGTTCGACCAAATATTGCAATCTTCGCTCGATTAGTTTGCGAGGACTTGGTTCCCAATCCAATGTTTTCATTGTATAGGTTGCATCAGTAGTCAATTTTAAGTCGAGATAGTCAGTCATCCATGGACGTTCAAAGGGCGGTTTCCCAATTGACGAGCCTAACCAAAAACGTAAACGCACGCCAACTTTAGCGATGATACTAGGCATTTTAATAGAAGATTTTGTTTGTCCAAAATATAATTTTGTACCCAAATTATACAAAGCCTTATGTGATGTTGAACCGTTAGGACTGGCAATATACGTATCAATTTGTGGTAGCTCACCTGTTTTCAATAATACTGTATTAATGAGTTTACACAAACAGCTTTCATGAATATATGGCACTGCTGATTCACCCTTTCCACCTAAAATTCTACTATTCCATCCCTTAGAGAACCATGTATTTAGAAACATATACAGAGGACCATATTCGCACCAATCGCTATAAACAGCGGCAAAACGAATGATAGAACATGGAAAATATTGCGAATATTCAGTTACTAATGTTTCTGCTTTACGCTTACTTACAGCATATGGAAAATCTGCATCAACCGGAGTAGTCTCTTCTATTGAGTCTCCAGGTTGTGGAAAATTGCAGGCAGCGATAGAACTTGCAAAAATAAATCGGTTGGGCATTAATTGTTTTGAATATTTCAACATCAATTCAGTGCCTAATACATTTGTCCGCTTATATTCTGGATTGGGCTTATTTCCAAAATCGTAATACGCTGCTAGATGAATGACAAATTCGATTTTTCCCTTCTGTTTGATATTTTGAATCTCATGATCTAACCGTTTTTCATTGGCAATATCAACCAATATCCATTTAATATTTTTATGAACAGGAACGCGAGCCTGCTGTAGGGTTTTTCTTGCGAAAGCATAAATAATATAATTTTCTTGTAAATGTCCAATAAGATATCGACCTACAAACCCGGAAGCTCCGGTAATGAGTATCTTGGGAAGATTAGGCTTCATTTAGCTATTTATTTTATACTTTTTATAGGCGATTAGCAGAGCTAATCCCATACCAAAATCACCTATCCCTGATAGAAAAACTATTCCAAATTGATTTATAAATATGAAATATATTATTAGAAAAGATGTTGCACAAAATTTAACAATAATCGAAAAAATAATTAATTTAGAGCTCTCAGATACGTTATTAGCAGCCATTCCATATGCAATTGTCATTACAATATGGAAAACACCACCCTGTGTAATAAAAAACCGATGCTCGGCTGGTGTAATATTAAAATATGAAATCCAATTTGTTGGCAATAGTATCATACCAATTCCAACTCCAATTGAATGCAGTGCAATTAACCAAAGTGTAATTACCAATAATTTTTTGTATGACATTGTAAATCCCTAAGTTGGTAATTAAAAATTAGTCAGAATCTAGTTTGCATTCAATTCCCCATTCTTCCAGTTTTTTAGTTACCTTATCTAGGAGAGATTCCATCCTATTAGCAATTACATCACTTAGTTCTAGACCCATTTCCACTTTTAGCGGTTGAATCCCTAACAGCATCATATCAGGTGATGCAATCCCTTGCAGTTTTATTACACTCAAAACATCGGATAGACCGGCATGATGTAAAGATAGTTTTGTGTTAAATTTATAATGAATTTCTTCATTATAAAGTGTTTCAATATATCCAGGTTTTTCCTGAGAGTCAACTGCGTCAACAATTATCATTTTCTTGCACTCTTCGAAATAGGGAATAAGATCCAACCCTGTTGTACCACCATCAATTAAATTAATGAAAGGGGAGAAGGTGTAAGATTCTTCTAATGTTCGTATTAAATGAATACCAACACCTTCATCCCCCATCAATAAATTGCCAATCCCGAGTACTGTTACATCTGCCGGGCTAACTTGGGAATCTAGATAATGTTTTGACACGGATTGTATCTTGCCTTTTATTATCGTGAACGTGAATAGCACATGCCAAACATGGATCAAATGAATGTATTGTACGCAATATTTCTAATGGTCTTTCCGCATCAGCGATTGGATTGCCAACCAACGAAGCTTCGTACGGTCCCAATTTATCATCTTGGTTACGTGGACCGGCATTCCATGTTGAAGGAACTACCGCTTGATAGTTTTTAATTTTACCATCTTTAATAACAATCCAATGTGATAATACACCTCGAGGTGCTTCGTGGAAACCGAATCCGGTCTGCTCACCCTTCGGGAAGGTCGGTGGATTAAATGTTTCCATATCACCAGTCGCAATATTACTTATTAATGCATTATAGTTTTCTTTCAATACATCAATTAGAACATTGGTTCTTACACAGCGAGCAGCATGACGTCCAAGAGTTGAATGAAGCGCGTCAATTCCAACAGTTGTGCCGGCAATCGCACTTATCTTTTCTAGAGCAAGAGTTGCATATGTCTGAGTTGGCTTGTGACCGGCTGCAAACATTCCAAGTACATTTGCCAGCGGTCCTACCTGTGCCGGTTCATCATTGAAGCTCGGAGATTTTACCCAGGAGTATTTGTCATTTTCTTTAAAATCAGTATAATATGGTTTAGTTTCGCCTTTGTACGGATGTAATGTTTCGTCTCCTTCATACCATGAGTGTTTAACACTTTCTTTTACACCATTCATGAAGAATTTATTCTGGAATGAGTTGACAGCTTTAAATGAACCGATATCACCGTTCGAAATATATCCACCCGGAGTACCAAATTTTGTGCCTTTTGTATCCATCGGGAAATCAGGTACACTAAGATAATTGGTAACACCTTTGCCATATGGCAACCAACCCGCATACAAAGCACCAACTGCTGCTAAGTCAACGAGATATACATTGCGGATAAAGTCTTGTAATTCATCCATCAATGTTTTGACATAGAACAGCCGTTCCATATTTAGTGCTGATTGACTATCAGGGTTAATTGGATTTGAAACACCACCAACCGCTAAATTTTGGATATGCGGTGTTTTACTACCAAGGATTGCAACAATTTTATTTGCTTTCCGTTGATATTCAAATGCTTCTAAATAATGCGCGGCTGCCATTAAATTAGCTTCCGGTGGTAACTTCATTGCCGGATGCCCCCAATAGCCATTCGCAAATATCCCTAATTGTCCGGATGAAACGAATTTCTTTAGTTTATCCTGCACCGCTTTGAATTCTATCGCGCCATTATTGGGCCAGGGTGATAGACTTTGCGCCAGTTTAGATGTTGCTTTTGGATCAGCGGATAATGCCGATACTATATCTACCCAGTCAAGTGCAGATAGATGATAGAAATGCACAATATGATCGTGAATACCATGTGCCGCGATAATCATGTTTCGGATAAATTGTGCATTCACCGGAATTTCCATTTCGAGAGCATTCTCTACTGTACGAACCGATGCTATTGCATGAACGGTTGTACAGACTCCGCAGAATCTTTGTGTAAATATCCATGCATCACGCGGATCGCGTCCTAATAATATTTCCTCAATACCTCGGAACATCTGTCCTGATGACCAAGCATTGGAAACTTTACCACCACTAATATCGCAGTCTATGCGTAAATGTCCTTCTATTCTTGTGATTGGATCTACTGTAATTCTTTTTGCCATTGCTAAACTCCCTATGATGATGTTGAATGTTTAATATTAGGTAAAACGGGCAGCCATTTTACAAACGCCAAGTAGGCCATAATTTCCATGGCTATAATGCCGATTGTAATAAGCAACTCGCTAGCCGATGGCCAATAATGCCAGCCCATACCTGGATCGAATCCGACTAGGAAAGCATTAAAGCGATATACAGCTCCGGCTAATAATAATAGCACTGCCGCTAAAAATAGCGATTTGGTACTGCGTCTGTGTTTCTCTGAAAAAAGCAATATCATTGGAACTATAAATAGGGCATTTTCAATTATGAACATTATACTATTTACCCATCCATCAGTAAATATGAGTCCCAATTTTCCACGCCACACTAAATCGCCGAATCGTATTACCAAGTAGACCACTAACAGCCATGCCAGTAATTTTCCAATTTTTCCTAATAGCGGCGTTTCAAATGGTCGTTTAAACCCTGATGACGAATATAGCGATTCAAAAACCACAACTGCATAACCCATGGTAATTGATGATATTAAGAAAAGAACCGGTAGCCAACCCGTTTGCCATAGAGCTGATAGTTTATTCCCGGCAATTATCATTAATGAACCTAATGACGATTGATGCATTGTTGGCAGCAACACTCCAATTGCAATAAATATGAATAGAGTTTTATTCATAAATGCGAGCATTTTGGTCTTATTGAATTTCTCAAGAAATGCAGGAGAAAACTCTATCCATAAAACCAATACGTAAGTTGCAACACAGAATGCTACCTCAAACATTATTGAATTAAGATTGGTATGCCATGGTAAGAAAACATTATATAATTGCCAATATCGTCCCACATCAATAAAAATTGAGACTCCCGCCATCGTATATCCGAATACACTTGTTAATAGTGCCGGACGTACCATTGGATGATATTGACCCTTATTAAATATGTAAACTAAAATTGCCATCACATAACCGCCACAGCCAATTGCGGTTCCAACCAAGACATCATACACGATCCACATTCCCCATGGATATCCATCAGAAAGATTCGTTACCGCTCCTAAACCGAATATGAAACGTTTGATTAATAGAATTCCGGCAATACCTGCAATCGCAGCCAAAATGATGAATGGTTTGGTGATTATCTTACCACCAAGTGCTTTGTTTTCACTCATTATGACCTCCCTTCTTCGCTTTCATTATGTGATTTGGTACCATGATATGCTGCAACGAGTAGTCCTGCTAATAATGCTCCGGGTGCGATCAATCCTTTATATATTGTATGTTGTATTGTTTCGGATTTTGAGGATGATGAACTTTCCGGTAATGTTGGTAATCCCAATTTATGGAATGGAACAGCGCTTAAAACCATATATTGTGTACCGCCGGTTTCCTTTTCTCCATAAACATAATTAACATACTTTTTTGCTTTTAAAGTGGATTTTTGATCCGAATCCATACTACGGATTGGAAAATCGTAGTATGTACCTTCAGCTAATTGAATTCGCCGATGTGCTTCATCCAACAAATCTTCTACTTTACCAAACATTGAAGCGCCGGTCGGACAATAATAACAGCATCCGGGAATTCCGCCTTCCTCTTGTTTATGTTCGCACATTTGACATTTTACAATTTTCGGAAATGCTTCGTCCCATTCAAACTTGGGAACATTGAACGGACATGCTACCTGACAATATCGGCAACCGATACATGCTTTTTCATCATAGGTAACAATTCCTGTTACCTCATCTTTGCTTAATGCGGTCACCGGGCAAGCCGATACACAATCCGGATCTACGCAATGCATACAGGCGCGTTTCACAAATGAATATCCATCTGCTTCACGATCTTTGATTGAAGCATTACCATTGCGATATAATTTGATCTTGTTCAGTGTTTTTGCTGTAAGATCATCTGAATTGTCCCATATTTTGGGTACATTCAAATCATCAACTCTATCCGTTTGTTCAATCGGCATATCATTATATTCTTTACAGCCACGTTCACAATTTTTACAACCAATACAAAGTGTAGCGTCGTAAAGAATGCCGACAGCATCAGGCGCTAGTGTCTTTTTTTCGCGGGCAAATACCGAACCGGCTGTAGCTGCAGTAACAGCACCGGCCGAAATCACCTTAAAGAAATCTCTTCTACCAATACTCATAACTTCCTCCTATGATTTAGTAGTTGAAGATTCTTTTTGGTCGTGCTCACCCAATTTTTTTGATACGTCGGATACCAGCTTTGCTCCAACCACTGCTGCTCCGGCAGTAACTGCCGCTCCTGTTACATTCACACCGCCTTTTTTCTCAGAATGTATATCGGGATAAATTGCTCCCGGTGTAAATGTCTTTACTTCAGCTTGTTCATGTATCGGTTTGGTATAACCCACACCTTCTTCAGAACAACCAAAACATGGATGTCCAGTGCCAACAGGCCAAGAACCTGAGCCAACATCACCGAATAAGATAGATGGGCAATTTGCATATGTCTCTGGTCCTTTGCAGCCGAGTTTGTATAAACACCATCCTTCACGATGACCATCATCGCCAAACTGGTCTGCGAATCTACCAGCATCAAAATGCGGACGCCGTTCGCAATTTTCATGGATTAATCTGCCGTAAGCAAATTTTGGCCTACCTTTAGAATCAAGCTCCGGTAGTTTTCCTAAAGTCAAGTAATACAAAACTGTCGAAAGGAAATTGTATGGATTAGGTGGACAGCCAGGTATATTAATAATAGGTTTACCTTCGAGAACTTTATGGAGTGGTGTAGCACCTGTTGGGTTTGGTCCGCTTGATTGTACTCCGCCCCATGACGCGCATGAACCAATCGCAATTGCGGCTGCGCAATGTTCACCGACTTCCTTTACGGACTGTAAAGCTGTTTTACCAGCTACCTTACAATAAATTCCATCATCTTTCATTGGTATTGAACCTTCAACCACCAATATATATTTACCCTTATTTTTCTCCATGGAATCATGCAATGATTTCTCAACCTGATGTCCGGCAGCAGCGCATAGTGTTTCTGAGTAATCCAAGGAAATTAGATCTAATACAAGAGTTTCAACTTTTGGATGTGTTGCTCGTAAAAGTGATTCTGTACATCCTGTGCATTCTTGAAAATGCAACCAAATAACCGGTGGTCGTGCGGGGTCTTCAATTGTTTTTGCAATCAATTTAGACATGCTGAATGGTAAACCCATTGTAGCAGTGATTGCCGTACAGAATTTAATGAAATCACGACGGGAAAATCCGTAAGCATCAAAGTTCTGTGCTATATTTTCAGCAAAAGCTTGTTTAATCTGCTGTTTAGACATGTTGTTCCTCCTTGATTAATTCAGGAATACTATTGTTTAAGTTTTGTATTGTTTTCATCAATTTAAAAATTATAACGGAATGCAACTTGACCTCGTAGGGCGGTTGCAGTATCTATATTTTTATATTCTGTTGCCCAATATGATATTTCAAATCCAACTAAAAACCCTTGAAGGATATCGTAATAGATATTAGTAAAAATTGTAGTATTCTTACTTCTTGCACCATCATTTAAATCACAATCGCAGGGATCATCCATTACAATCCCAGTAGAAATTGAATAATTATTCGGATTAAATTTTATATTGAGCCATCCACCCTGTGAACCAATACCGTCCATTGTACTTGCATTCCCGATTCCCCCGAGCATAGAAGCCGTATTTAATCCGGTATAAAAACTACTATTCAGAGTCAGATATTGATTAATTTTTGCACTTAGGTCAATATTAGCAGACCATGCATTATATTTTCCATCAGTTCCAAGAGTGTCTCTTTGTGCATAATGACCTGAAATACCAACAGTATGTTTTTTGAAGAATTTATATGCAAGTCGTCCTTGGAATTCGGGAATTACAGCTACAGTACCATCATCAAGTCCATCGCCATTTATATCACCTCCGATATTTCGTGCAATTGCAGCAGTCCATGTAAACCCATTATCTGTATTAAATAATTTAACCATTGGTCGTCGGTATCCGATGTCTCCTGCCCACCAAGCTACAGTATAATTTATCGTTGAAGGTACTAAAGGTGAAATAACGTCGGAATCCTGGCCAGCGCGGATTGTAAAATTCTTAAGTTTCGCTTGAACATAAGCTTTACGAACCATTAAGCCGGGTTTGTTTTCCCCCCCCCCAACGCCAAAAAAATCAAATTCAATTTTACCAGAAATGTCACCTTTATTGACTGAGAATCCTAATCTTGATTCATTGGCGGTGATATGTGTGGTCGGAATAGCATCATCTGTGGATTGTGGTAAAACCCAACGTGCGAAATTACCAATAGACATAGGATTACTATCGTAGATCATATCTAATTTAAAATATCCATAGGGTTGTATAGTTAGTTTGTCTTTGGATTTACAATCCTGTGCATTAATTAAAAGAGAGAAAGTGAATACCAATAATATGATTCGTCGCATTTTTAAATATTTCCTTGGGGTGTTTTAGTTGAGGCAGAACAATTCAACTTTGAGTGATGGATGGTGCCTTTTTGAGAGCCACTGCGATTATTGATGTTCTGAGTTAATTTTATTTGCAATTCCAAATTATTTTATAGTCTCATAAGTATCTAACAATATCAAGTGAACGCTAAGGCTAATGTAAAGTAAACGATTGAACTTATCAATATAAAAAGATGTCATTATCTACATAGGGCTCTGGATATTAATAATTATTTATAATATGACGTATAAATATTTTACATTTAATCAGTAATAAAAGGTTAATTATGGCTGAAAAGACAAAGATTTGGTACTTACAAAATTTTAATTTGATAAAAGGAATGGATGAATCTTCCATGGAAATGATGGATCAAAAAAGTAAAATGACGAAATCATCCAAACGTGAAATAATTTATTTTCCAGAAGAACGCAGTGATAATATATATATGCTGAAAGAGGGTAAAGTAAAAATATCGCGAGTATCTGAGGATGGTAAAAAAATGACACTTCAACTTATCGGTCCCGGTGAGATTTTTGGCGAAAGTGCTATTTTAGGTCAAGAAAAACGTGAAAATATAGCTGAAGTTGTAGAGGATGCTGTGATTTGCTCAATTAACCGAACAATGTTTCAAGAAATGTTAGCAAACAATCCCAAAATGAATCTCAGCATTAACAAATTTATTGGGTTAAGAATTAGAAAAATTCAAGCTCATGTTGAAGATTTAGTATTTAAAGATGCCCACGAAAGAGTAGTCGCTTTTTTAAAGCGATATGCAAAAACATTTGGCAAAGAAATGATTGACGGATGGATGGTAAGACCGTTCCTCACACATCAAGAAATTGCCGATTTAACAGCCACCTCCAGACAAACCGTTAATTCCATTTTAAATGATTTAGTTTCCAATCAAGATATAAAATATACACGTCGATATTTTCAGGTTCTCCGAAAAAACTGGATATAATATTTATTTTATGTCGCTCTAGCGACAGTGCACTAAAGTAAATCCTCGTACTTTCCTATTAATATGGGAAAGGAAAACATTAAAGTTGATGTAATGTTCTTAATGCGTGAATCATGTTATGAATGTAAAGAAGTGTTAAGAATTCTCTCAATTTATATGAAAGACAAGAACCACATAAATTTTACAATAATTGACTTAGATGATGATAATGATTTTAATAGGAAACATTCTTCAATAACACCATCAATTTGGGTAAATGACAGGATGTGGTATGCGGGTAAGGTAAATATTACCAGATTTGATGAAAAAATTAACGAGTTGATCAGTTTACAGTAAATAAACATTTATTTGAATAATAACAAGGAGAACATAATGAGTAACTTAAAAAACATAGGTCGAATAATGTATGCAATTCCGTTTGCAATATTTGGAATGATGCATTTTATGGTAGCTGGCGATATGGCAGGAATGGTTCCGGCATGGGTACCAGGTGGTGTATTTTGGGTATATGTAACCGGATTGGCTTTAATCGCAGCAGCCGTTAGCCTAATTACTAAGAAACATATTTATCTAGCTTCATTACTACTTGCTGTATTGTTAATTATATTTGTTGTAACAGTACATTTACCGAGCATGATGGGTGGCGATCAAATGGCAATGCCGAGTATTATGAAAGATATGTCGTTAGCAGGTGGAGCATTATTAATAGCAGGTCTATTTAAGGATAATGGATAGTTGAGGGAAGTACCTCAAAGTGAAAATGGGAAAGCAAAATATTTCTACTCCTAGCTTTCCCATTTTTCGTTTTAGAACAAATTAAATATGTGTTAAATGAATAAAATAAAAATACCATCGATCTCAACTGAACAAATGCGTAAAGTTGATAATTTAATGATAAATAAATATGGAATTGAATTAATTCAAATGATGGAAAATGCCGGTTCGAATCTAGCAGAACTTGCATTTAATTTGACAGACAATAATTCAGAAAATCATAATCCCAAGAATGTTGTAGTTGCATGTGGATTAGGAAATAATGGAGGTGGTGGAATGGTGGCTGCACGCCATCTTTCAAATCACGGCTTTAATGTAACTGTTGTGCTAACAGGAGCAGAATCAAAATTAAAATCGATTCCGTTAAAACAATGGAATATCTTAAAAAAATTACCGGTGGGAATGATAATTGCCAATAGTAGTGATACGCTCGGTGTTTTTAATGAAGCGGATTTGATTATAGATGCTATCATTGGTTATGGTATGCGTGGAGAACTAAAAGGAATTCCCGCCCACGTGATTCACGAAATATTAAATACACAAAATCAAAATGTTTTATCGTTAGATGCACCATCTGGTCTTAATACAACAACCGGTGATTTTAAGGAAGAATTATGTATTAAAGCATATGCAACGATGACCTTGGCTATACCAAAGTCTGGTTTAGTCGAAACTAATGCAAAAGAATGTGTGGGAAAACTATATGTTGCTGATATCAGCGTTCCGCCCGATCTTTATAAGGAGATTGGTTATAAACCTCAATATATATTTATAGATCGCTCAGTAATTAAAGTTATTTAATAATTATTTAATTAACTTTTTAACTATTGTGATCGAAAACGATGGTGTAGGTTGCGTCCCATCGGGAAATCCAATTTCTGAAGCCCAAGAAAAAAGTGGAATACTACCATTAAAGTGTAGCCAATTGATATTATTATTTACCGGTGTGATATCAAACCCAATAGATGTAATGCCTAACCATCTATCTTGCCTTTCTGAATCATAAGGACTGAGTGGTGCCAATAATTTATAGTAATTAATAGTTATATTTGGATTGAATGAAATTTGACTGAAAAGTTTAAAAGGTGTTGATAAATTAAAATTATAATTATCATCGATATATACTTGCGGATCTATTTTTAGATTCTTTCTTGCTGATAATTGAAATGATAATCTTTGATTAATAGTTGAATTAGATACTAAAAACGTCTTAATCCAAGTTGCTGAAACAGATGGTACGGCATTAGTTTTAAATAAAAATTTATCGTTAGTAAATTCTGTAATTAGTGGAATGTGCAACGAACCATTTATCAATCCGATCCTGTTATTTATATAATATCTAAAACCTATATCAAGATTAAATTGATTAATATTAGTTTCAGATTGATCAAACGAAATTTGTTCAGAAATATTGGAGAAATTATAAGAACTAATAACATAACCTACTGTACCTGGAAAAATATAATTTGAAAATTCTGTGTAAACTGTACTATTTAAACCATATTTTATATTCAGATCTCCGTTAAATGGTTTACCTAATTTTGCACCGACGATCCAATTTGCTTTACGATTAAAATCTAATGGTGATGGCCATTGTGTATCCCAGTTGCTTAAAGCAGAACTGCTGCCGCTAACTGATCCAACGAGCGAACAACATACTTGTGAATATCCAACAGATATAAAGTAAAAGATTACTACTGTACGTTGTAAAATTCTCATTGAATTATTTCAGCATCGGGATAAAAAGCAGCAACTGAAAACCAGTATGCAATGTAAGAGTTAGCGATTCTTAAATCTCCATTGGTTTGATTCCCTCCTAAAGCGTGTCCTAAGATATTCCAACGATTTGTTGAATTTTGTTCTAAAATTGTGATATCACCGTTTGTTATATCCCATTTCTCAATCTCTAAAAGTTTATCAGTTTGGAATGCTATACCAATATTATCATTGCCCGAAACGACGACAACATATTTTTTTTCATTAAAGGTTGTATGAATAATCTCAGGATTATTGTATGAATTAATTTTAGTCACCAAGGCATTATCATCAGAAATAATTGTAACCACTCTCTCTTTTGCCGGCAACCTATCATCACTAACCTCTACAGGAAAATATATGTAATCGGGACAGGAATGTGAACTACAAGTTTTATACTCTCCGTAAGGGTATTGATTGTAATCTCTATTATGATTAGTATTTGTGTTAAGAATTTTGGTGTTTGGAAATAGTTTTTTCCATGACTCCCAGGTAGTTTCTAGGAGGGGTAAAAGGTTGAGATGCTCATTTTGTCTATCGCCTGCCGCCGATTTTAATAGCATCTGAGGCCAATAACTATCTGATTTTCTATCATACATGATCAAATTACTATTATACAATTTCCCTGAAACTCCAAATTCACCAGAAGTTTCGAAATGGATAGCACTACCGGTTAGGGGGCAATAAGAAATACTATAACCATTCTCGTTGACAACTTCATGCCAATCTAAAATGGGGTGTGGATAAGCAATATAATTTGAGCCATCCCAAATTCCTACCACAAGATCGCTATCATCAAGAAATCCTAAATTATTTCCTCCAATGTTGGAGTAATGTGGGGAATCTATACTCGGAATGCAATCTTTCCCTGCAAAACAACCCTCTCGAATATAGTCTGCATTAATAGTCCAATCTTCTTGATCTATACTTGAGAGATTTGAGCAAGAAAAGAGTAACAGTATTAAAATTATCGATATATATTTCATTGTTTTCCTCTTATAGGGATTACAAAAATGTATACTTAAAGTTTTTCATTATTATTGTTGCAAAGATTAACAATATGTACAGAAATGATGATGTCAGCTAAGTGACATATGCTGAAAAGAAAATTAGTTAGGAAAGGTCAGTAAATTATTAGCGATATAAAAGTTTTCGAACTTTTCTTGCTAATGAAAGGTATGTTGTTAACTTCCCGCCAAAAACATGTAACAGAGTTGTGTTTCCAATTGTATGTTTATCTAGTGCATATTCACGGGACAAATTAGTTGGGTTATCTGCTTCGGCAACTAACGGTCTAACTCCGATGAATGCATCTTTGACATTTTTTCTTAATATTTGGAATCCCGGTTTAAGATAATTATTTATATTTTTTATTAAATAAAGAATGTCATCTTCGTTCACAACAATATTATCAATTGGATCAGTTTCTTCACGTTCTGTTGTTCCAATTAATGTTTGGTTATTTTCAGGTTCAGGTATAACAAAGAAAATTCTCTTTTGCTTAGTTTGCATAAACATCAAATCATTTGTGAGCAATCCTTCGACAATTATATGAATTCCACTTACTTTTCTTATACTAAATTTAGCCGGAAATTTAAATTTGTTATTCACTTCATCAATCCAGGGTCCGGTGGAATTGACTAAAATCGGTGCAATAAAATCTCCTTGATTTGTTCTTATTGTAAAAGAATCATTATCATTACTAATACTAGAAATATATATATTTTTATAAAATTTCGCTCCGTTTTCAATTGCATCCAGAGCAACTCGTCGAGTTAATTGTAGATCATTCGTTTTTGCGTCATAATAATGAAAAACAGCTTTTAATCCCTTTGGTTTAAAACTTGCTGCATGCACCGAGAATTGTGTTCGAGGAATTACTCTAGAATGGTGCTGTTTGTTTTTTCTTGATAATAAATCATAAAATTTTAAACCGAACCAAATCATCCAAGCAGGGCGTGGGCTTGGTTTGTAGATTGGAATATAAAATGATCTCATCTTAACTAAATCAGGGTATATTTTGAGCAATTCTTGGCGGTCTAAAAGAGCTTCGTGTACTAATTTGAACTGAAGAGTCTCTAAATAGCGTAATCCACCGTGAATTAATCTTGATGATTTTGATGAAGTACCACTCCCAATAGTAGATTTATCGATAATGGTTACTGTTTTACCACTCATCGCAAGTTCCCTTGCAATACCGCAACCGTTAATTCCTGCACCTAAAATAATTACATCTGAGTTATAACTTGTACTTTTCATTTTTGCTTCTGAAATTAAAACAAAAAGCCATCACTTTAGATGGCTTTTTTGTAGTCCGTAGGGGAATCGAACCCCTGTTGCCAGGATGAAAACCTGGAGTCCTAACCACTAGACGAACGGACCAATATATAGTTTAAATAGCGGCGCGAATTTATTGCTTGTTTTGTATTTGACAAAGCATAATTATTAAGGTTACTTCACATTTTCTTTTTCAATCAAGTATCTTGTATATTTATCGATAATATTTTAGAGTAAAAAGGGAAAATGAATGAAATTATACTCATGGAACGTAAATGGTATCCGAGCAGCTGAAAAAAAAGGATTTTTAGATTGGGTAAAAACAGCTAACGCCGATATTATATGTTTGCAAGAAACTAAAGCACACGAAGAACAATTGTCTAAAGATATATTAGAAAATCATGGTTATCATACTATTTGGCATTCTGCTGAGAAACGTGGTTACAGTAGTGTATCAACATTCTGTAAAAATAAACCACTATATGAACAGAAAGGATTAGGAATCGAAAAATTTGATCGAGAGGGTCGTGTTATTCTAACAGAACATGAAAACTTTTTACTTTATAATATTTATTTCCCGAATGGTCAAAAAAATCAAGAACGCCTTGATTATAAAATGGAATTTTATGAAGAATTATTAAACATTTTAAACGAACAAGTAGAATCAGGAAATAATGTTGTTGTGGCCGGGGATTGGAATACTGCACACAAACCAATTGACTTAGCTCGCCCAAAAGATAATGTAAAGAATTCCGGGTTTTTACCGGAGGAGAGAGCAATGTTGGATAAATATGTTGAGCACGGTTATGTTGATACATTCCGAATGTTTCACCCTGAGCCCAACAGATACTCGTGGTGGACATATCGCTTTGGCGCACGCGATAGAAACGTAGGTTGGCGCATTGATTATTTTTGGACAAATGAAGCGTTTACAGATCATATTATTGATGCCGATATCCATCAAGATGTGATGGGTTCAGATCATTGTCCAGTATCTCTTGAGATTGAATAAATTAATTGTATGAAATACGGACCTGATAAATGGGATGAACGGTATGGTGTTGATGGATATGTTTATGGAAGGGAACCAAATTTATTCTTAAAACAAAATGTTAATTCAATTCCTAAGGGAAATATACTTTGTCTTGCCGATGGGGAAGGACGTAACGGAGTATGGCTTGCTAAACAAAGATATCGTGTAACATCCATTGATTTCTCACTGAAAGCAATTGAAAAGACCAATAGATTGGCGCAGGAAAATAATGTATCAATTAAAACTATATGTGCTGATTTACTAAATTACGATTTCGGTCAAAATAAATATGATGGGATTGTTTCTATCTTTGCTCATTTTAGAATTGAGGAGATAAATAAATTACATTCTAAATATTTAAATGCCTTAAAGCCAAATGGAGTGTTCTTTATGGAGGTATTTGCAAAAGAGCAATTACCATTAAATACAGGTGGTCCTAAAGATATTTCATTGTTATATGATACACAGGATATTCAAAATTCATTTCCAACCGGAAAAATTGAAATGCTCAAAAAGGATGTTGTATATTTGCACGAGGGAGATATGCATGATGGTAAAGCGGTTGTTGTGAGAGCGATTGTTAGGAAATCATCGGATAAGGAGAATTAAAATGAAGTCAAAAATTGAAATTGCACAAAGTTGGTTAAAACGTTATACAGGATCGGAACCCGATGAATTGGGTGATTGGATACTGTTAACTAATTTTCAAAATTATGTTGATCAATTTGCAGAAAAATTTGGATCAAAGATTAATGGTGTTGGTGGTCCAATGACATCAACAACTAACAATGATGAATTAAGTATTATAAATTTTGGAATGGGTAGTGCCAATGCTGCTACAATTATGGATTTGTTATCGAGTGCTAAACCAAGAGGCGTGTTATTCCTTGGTAAATGTGGGGGGCTAAAAAAAACCACCGATATCGGTCATTTTATTTTACCAATTGCTGCAATTCGTGGTGAAGGAACAAGTGATGATTATTTTCCACAAGTTGTTCCGGCGATGCCTTCGTTTAAACTACATAAGTTTGTATCAGAAATATTAGTTAATAAAAATTTGGAATACAGAACTGGGGTTGTATATACAACCAATCGGCGTCTTTGGGAATGGGATGAAAGATTTAAACGGTATTTACGCAAAGTACGTGCGCTGGGTATTGACATGGAGACGGCTACTATATTTATTACGGGACTTGCCAATGAAATTGCTCGCGGTGCTTTACTTCTAGTTTCTGATAGACCTATGATTCCTGACGGAATCAAAACTGCTGAGTCCGATAAAAATGTAACGAAAGAATATGTAAATTTACATCTTGAAGTTGGAATTCAGGCTCTAGCCACAATTGATAAACAAGGTGATAAGATTAAACATTTTGGGTATTAACAAACTGCGTTAAATTTTATAATAAATGACTATAGTAGTGAATTTATTATCATTTTGCGATTTATATTCACTGCTTCTATAATGGTTCTGAATTGTAACACCGTATGACATGAACTGAATATCCATTCCAACTTTTAATTCGCAAACAGTATTAATAATATTAACACCATATTTATATCCCTCAAAACCCGTTAAGAATACATTTTTAGAAATATTAGAAATTTCATATGATATAAAAATATTATAATTTGATTTCTTTGAAAAATTAGTAAAAAGAAAGTCCTTATTATAATTAATACCACTAATGAGCTGTATTCCAATAGTTTGTGTAGATATCAGATTACCAATTTTCACACTAATAGCAGGTAAAAGTGTA
The DNA here is from genome assembly GCA_964634215.1 of uncultured bacterium. Classification (GTDB taxonomy): domain Bacteria; phylum Fidelibacterota; class Marinisomatia; order Marinisomatales; family JAHJCW01; genus JAHJCW01. The sequence goes on along the minus strand of CAZWKR010000009.1, from coordinate 59,620 downwards.
AAATATTCTGTGTTGAAGATATATTCTAGTTGTGGATTGAATATATAGCCGAATTTTGCTTGAATTTGTGAATCCCAACCTGCAAATGTAGATTGATTAAGGCTGTTATGTGTTATGTCTTGTAGTTCTCTCGCAAGAGACTTATTACCGGTTGCACCCAATTGCATACACAAACAAAGTAAGAAATTATTATTTTGAATTTTATATTCTGTTCCTATAAATCCAAATCCTGCATAAGGATGCATACCCTCTTTAGGTACTGTTAATTCTTTATATTTAGCGTTTGGTGTGTAGGCATCGATCTGATATTTAATTGATAGTGGATATAACTTAAATTTATAAAATACGCCAAATGATCCTGTGTTATCTTTATCGGTTTGAAATAATGCATCGTTGATCAGGATTATTCCAAATTCATTTCTTTGTTGGTTGCTAACAGTGTGGGTTTCTCCGGGTATTGGTAATACAATTAGAAAAATTAAAGAGATTATTTGATAATATCTTTGTATCATTATTATACCATTAATTCCACTGCGATAGCATCTGCAAAATTCATTCCTTTTTGAGTAAGTCCAATCCGATTATTTTCTTTAATAATCATTTTAGGAAATTTTATTTGTGTTTGCTCCAATTGTTTATCAAATGATTTTCTTAATTTTACAGGTATTTTTGTGATTTCAAACCCGCTTACCATTCGCAATCCAAATCCAATTATTTCGTTAACTTGTTTCACTTCAGTAATGTTATCAATAGTTTCGATAGGGGATTCATCATTCTCTAGTAATGAAATATATTTATCCAAATTACTAATATTATTCCATCGTTTATTCCCATCATAACTGTGTGCAGAAGGTCCAAAGCCTAAGTAAAAATCATTTTCCCAGTAATGCAGATTATGAAAACATTCCTTATTGAGCTGTGAATAATTGGATATTTCATATTGTGTATAATTACTTTTCTGTAAAGTGTAATTCGTAATAGAGTTAAACTTCTGATGTAGTTCATCAATTGGCATTATGATTGTTTTATTGTGCACCAATTCAAACAATTTTGTATTCTGTTCAACAGTTAAAGAATATGCTGATATATGTTCTGGATTTAAATTAACAAACGTATTTATATCAAATTGCCAATCATCTAATGACTGTCCAGGAATGTTGTAGATTAAATCACAATTGATATTATTAAAGCCAACATCCCTTGCTGATTCAAATGTTCTAAAAACATCCTCTACTAAATGAATTCTTGTTAAAAATTGAATTAATTCAGGTTTGAAAGATTGCACACCCATGGACAATCGGTTTATCCCGAGCGAATAAAATTCATACAATTTTTCTTTAGGTGCCTCACCGGGATTTGCTTCAATTGTGAATTCTTTAATTTTACTTAAATCATATTTGGTGTTTAATGCAGAAATTATTTTTTCTATTTGCTTTGCATTTAGCAGGCTTGGAGTACCGCCACCTATAAAAACCGTATCAAAAATCCAATTGGAAGCATCGGTAGGGCATTGTTCAATTTCATGGACAAGCGTATTAACAAAATTATTTGTTCTTTCATCTTGACCAGCTACAGAATAAAAATCACAGTAGATACATTTTGCTTTGCAGAAAGGAAAATGTATATATATTCCAGCTGTATTCATATTAAAAATTACAACTAAATAATCAATCGTTAGAATAATCAAAATATGAAGGTAATTTTAGAGTATTAACTAGAGGATTAAATGTTTAAAAGATTAATTATAAAACAAATTTTAATATTTTTATTTATCAGTTCAATTCCATTCTCGCAGACCGGAAAATTGAAAGTAGGATTTGATATAGACGATACAACTTTATATTCAGAGCGCGCCTTTGTCGTAGCGCCTAAAACTGAAAGCGGTCGTACTGATTATTCCTGGATTAATACTCATGATAAGGAATATTCGTTATTTATTGATCCAGTTGTTACGCTTATCAACTATTTTAGAGCAAATGGTCACGAAGTATTCTTTATAACTGCCCGTCCAGGACCAAATGGCGATAGCGTGGCAGTCTTCCTTTCTGAAAACCTAAATTTTGATGTAAAAGTTGATAGTAATCTGTTTTTCTCACATAAGGAATATGTGGACGGATTTAAGTACACAACCAAACATCGTGTCATGGAAAAACTCGGTTTGGATATTTATTACGGTGATTCCGATACCGATATAATCGCCGCTATTAAAGCCGATGTTCATCCGGTACGCATCGTGCGAAGTAATGCTTCATTAAAAGAATATGGCGGAAATTATTTTGGTGATACCCATGATGGGGAAAGTCACGAAGCACCTTTTGTAAAAAAAGACCTCAGATATTTTTATAGAGCAAAAGTTGGCATATTTGGTGAATCAATCTATCCAATTACTTGGAAACCATGATATATTACTTCTGTGTCCAAAAGATATAACTGCTTCCTAGCAGAGCAATGCCAATACTAATATCTAAAAAAGCCACACTGATTAGCATTGGATAATTATTGTGAGCAAGCATTGATAAAGTAAAACCTACAAAGATCATCAATGTTAAAGCAGCAAAAAATCTAATTCTGAAAAATTGCCATATTCTTGGTTTTACTAGAGTTTCTATTCTGTCTAGATTTTTTTGACAACTTTTGTTGAAAATAAATTTTGCTTTTAAACCACCTAGGAATATTCCGAGAACAGCAACTTGCCAAGGCCAACCCTCCTCTGGTTTTAATGTCTCTGCTTCCGATAACAAACTGCTACCTTTAAGCCATAGTATGATACTTCCGGTGTACCATAAAAGCGCAGCTAAGATTTTGAGGCTGCGATGCGAAACAATTAATTTTGACGATTTAGTGTTCATGCCAATTATTCAAATATACTACTTTTTCTTTACAGAAAAATAAAAAAGGAATCTATCACTCCCATATATTCTTTATGATTGTTTTCACCAATCAAAATATTCTAGTGTGCCGGTGTGTTCGTCATCTGGAAGAAGTTGTTGTTGGTTTGAACCATCAAGGTCTATCAATACTAATCTATGATTACCACCGATCACATGATTGCTATTGTCAGTGATCCAATCTATTGTACCAAAAAGTATACTGCTAGGATCAGCGGAATATAGCGTAACTCCCCAACCTGCATCGCTGTTATTAGTTAATCTCTCAACGGTTCCATTCAAATCAACACGATGAATGTTCCAAGGAGTAAGTTCCTCCCAATCTTGGGCAAAATTGGTTACGTCATACCAAATTCTGTCACCTTCAAATCTGGTGAAAATAATCTGGTCACTGTTTGGGCTCCAGCTTGGATCATGGTCGGACTGCCAACCGTTTGTTGTTGTCAACCTTTGTGGACTAGTTCCATCACTATTCATGATGTAAATTTCTTCACGCCCACTTTGTTGAGTATTACGTGTAGATTTAAAAACAATCTTTGTTCCATCTGGTGACCACTCAGAATCATTGTCTTCCCACGTGTTATCAGTTAATTGCGTTAGTGCGCTTCCATCATTATTCATTACATAGATATCCGCTGTACCTGATGGATTCCCTTGAGAATCTCGGAAAGACCCAAATACGATTTTGGAATCATCAGGAGACCAATCGGCATGGGCGTCAATAACGTTATTATAAGTTAGTTGTGTTTCCTCTCCCGTATTCAAATTAAGAATGTAAATTTCCCAAGTTAACTGATTGCTTTCATCACCTCCATTGAAAGCCACCTTTTTACCATCGAAAGAGATGGCTGGATTATTTTCATGGCGATTGTTATTGGTCAGTCTGGTTGTCTCACCATTCTTTTCTAGAAGGTACAATTCACCTTCAGGTGAATCGGCCTTAGACATAAAAACGATTCTTTCATTGGGCTGTTCTTTCCATAGCGCATAAGGGTCTTCTTCATTGGTGTCACAAGAGATTCCAAAAATAACAAGTAGTAATGCTAACGGTAAATAGATAATAAAACTTATTTTGAAGTGCTTCATATTTCTTGAACAATAAAACAGATCATCTCAATTATTTAAATATACTAACATTCTCTATTTTATATTAATACAATTGCGTAATTAACTTCAATCGGTTTAAAAATGTCCATAGAAATAAAACAAATCACTAATTCACTCGATATAGAAAAGGCTATTGCTATCCGTCGACAAGTTTTTTGCATAGAACAAAATGTATCAGAAGAAATTGAAATGGATGAATTTGATGATATTGCAATCCACATATTAGCATATATTGATGACCAACCGGTTGGAACAGCACGTTGGCGTTTTACTGAAGAGGGTGCAAAATTGGAACGTTTTGCTGTGTTGAATGAAGCACGTGGAAAAGGCGTGGGGGAGGAACTTGTAAAATATACTTTAGATAGGCTAAAGGATAGTGAATTTATTTATCTTAACGCTCAGGAGTCGGTTATTAAGTTTTATGAAAAATACGGATTTGAAATTGTTGGTAATCGCTTTTATGAAGCGGATATTTCACATAAAAAAATGATACTTAAATAGGAACTCTCCATTTTTAATCATTGTTTTAGTAATGTAATTTACCCGGCTCTGATTTTATTGATTTAATCTGATGAACGAATCTATATATAAACGATTACTGAGGTTGATTAAACCGTATTGGCCATACCTTACCGGGTCCACTTTAGCGGCACTATTCTATGTTGCATTTAATAGCGCATCTATTTGGTTTACTGCATCGTTATTAAATAGTATTCTGGGTAATTTTCAAGAATTTTTATCCGAGCATGAAACCTTTAAAAATGCTGTAGATTTAAGTTTAAATCAACAATTTAAGTATTGGACAAACAATTTCATTCTTCGCGATACAGCATTTGAAACATTAAAAGTTCTATCTATATTAATTATAATTGTTTTTCTGCTAAAAAATCTATTCCTATATATTAAAAATATATTAATAACACATGTTCAATATAATTTTATCACCACACTCAGAAATAATCTGTATAAAAAATATCTTTCACTTTCATTATCATTTTTCAACAAACAAAAATCCGGTGAGCTGACTTCTATAATAATAACCGACGTGAGCAACATGCGTCGTGCATTTACTGTCGGTTTTCAGCGAGCATTTGTTGAACCGCTTAATATCATTGCATTTATTGTTTTATTATTTATCATTAATACACAATTGGCGTTAATTGCCATATTAATTGTCCCCATAACGGGTGTTGCAATAACCACCATTGGGCGAAGTGTCAGACGAAAGTCGCGTCGCATTGCGGCAAAAATTGCCGATATTACAAACGTCAATACCGAAACATTAAACTCAATACGTATAGTAAAAGCTTTTACAACTGAAAATTTTGAAAACCAACGATTTCAAAAAGAGACATTTAAATTTTTTAAATTAATACTACATCGAGCAAGATTACGTCTTTTAGCAGTACCGTTAACAGAAATTATCGGAGTTTGTGTAGCGGCTGTCTTAATTATTATTGGTGGAAACAAAGTGCTAGTAGATCAATCTATGACTTCGGAAGATTTTTTACGATTCATCTTGGTCCTATTTAGTGCATTAGCACCTATCAGATTATTGAGCAATGTGAATATGGAAATTCAAACTGGTTTAGCATCTGCTGAACGTGTATTTGGAAAGTTAGATTCTAAATCAGATATTTTTGTCCATCCAGATGCACAACATTTGGATTCTTTTAAAAACACAATTGAGTTTAATAATGTGAGTTTCGCATATAATAACTATGAAGATATAATATTATCGGATGTCACTTTTACAATTAAGAAGGGCGAGGTAGTTGCACTAGTTGGTGAAAGTGGTGCCGGTAAATCTACGATCGCTGATCTTGTACCGAGATTTTATGATGTGACTGATGGGGTAATATCAATTGATGGAAATGATTTAAGAAATGTATCAACAAAATCGTTGCGCAAGCTAATGGGAATTGTAACACAAGAAACAATATTATTTAATGATACAATACGTGCCAATATTGCTTATGGATTGCCTAATGTTAATGACAATGAGGTAATTTCTGCCGCCAAAACTGCTAACGCACTCGATTTCATTCTAGAACAACCGAATGGTTTTGACACAATAATCGGTGATAAAGGTGTGCGATTATCGGGTGGACAAAGACAGCGGCTAGCAATTGCACGAGCCGTATTGGACAACCCTCCAATTTTAATTTTGGATGAAGCAACATCATCATTGGATACCCGGTCAGAAAAACTTGTACAAGAAGCATTAGAAAGATTAATGAATGATAGAACAGTGTTAGTTATTGCTCATCGACTTTCAACAATTCAAAAAGCAGATAAAATAATTGTTCTAGAAAAAGGACAAATCGCAGAATCAGGAACACATAAAGACCTTTTAGATAAAGGTGGCTTGTATAAAAGGTTGTATGAATATCAGTTTAACAAATAGTTTAATAAGTTATCTGTAACCAGAATATAAATGTATAATAATCCAGTAAAAATAATAGAGACTCATGATTGGGAACGTACTCTTGAGAAATGTAAACAGGAACTAAATATCCAGAATCCCTTGTTTGTAACATCTAAAGGAAATGTTGAGAGGAATCAACTATCAGATGTTATTAATATGGAACGCATTTTTACAGACATTCAAAATAATCCTACATTTGTGAGTTGTGAAGAAGCAATAAATTTTGTGAAGAATGTAAAATGTGATGGTATAATTGCTTTAGGTGGCGGATCTGTAATGGATACAGCAAAAGTTATGATGGCTGCAATAGGTACTAATGTTTACGAATTAAGAGAATTAATAGATTATGAAACACAATTTCCAAATCGTATTCCTGCAATTTTTATACCCACCACGCATGGGACTGCAAGTGAAGTTACAATGTGGGGAGCAATATGGAATATGGAAGAGAAGCAAAAATATTCTCTTTCTCATCTCTCGTTATATCCTGACATAGCAATTTTAGACGCAAAATTGACTGTTACTATGGATATCCAACTCTCAATAATAACAGTTTTGGATGCGTTAAGCCATAGTTTCGAAACAATTTGGAATAAAAATTCTAATCCTCAATCTTTAGAGTATGCATATAAATCTATTAAATTGATCATTGAAGAAATACCAAAACTGAAAAAAAATCACACAGATCTAGAAGTTAGAACAAAATTATTAAGAGCATCTAATTTGGCAGGATTAGCATTTTCAAATACAAAAACCGCAGCAGCACATTCTATTAGTTATCCATTAACTTTTACTTATAACATACCACATGGAATTGCCTGTTCCTTACCAATTATTCCTTTATTACGGTTGAATAAAGAAGCAATTGCAGATGAAATCAATAAATTATTATCATTTGTAAATATTAATTACGAAGAATTGGAAAAACAAATACTAGACATTCCAAAGAATGTAATTGATTTTAATTTAAGTAAGTGGGGAATTAAAAGCGAAAATATCGATGAAATAGTTGAGAGATCATTCACTAAAAGCAGAATCTCCAATAACGTTATAAAAATAAGTAAAGAAGATGTACATCAATTACTAGAACAAATTATGTGATAAATAGATATGTCTGGTAAATATACACTCACGGGTGAAAATCTTAAGATTGCTTTAAAAATGTTAAAAGATGTAACAACAATCTTTGACGAGTCGAATATAAAATATTCTGTAACCGCTGGTACTTTGCTTGGAATAGTAAGGGAGGATAGATTGCTACCCTGGGATAGAGATATGGATTTAAGAGTATTTAGCGAAGACCGCAAGAAGTTGCTTAAATCATTATCTAAAATGAAAAAAGCTGGATATATTACTCGAGTTAGATATCAAGAAAAAGAAGATCCACCATTGAAAAAAGGTGAAGCTCGGTTAATTAAGGTTTTCAGTAAGAAGAAATTATTTTTTAAAGGTGAGGTTATGATGGATTGCTTCATTGCCACAAAAAATAACGACCAATATATTTGGTCTTGTGGCGGTGAACGAAAATACACTAAAAAAGCAGTCCCGGCGCATTTTTATGATGATTTAGAAAAAGTAAATTTTAACAATAACGATTATTTTTTACCTGTTAAAAAAGAAGAATATTTGCAATTTCGTTACGGGGATTGGAAAACACCTAAGAAAAAGTGGAGATTTGCAAAAGATGATGGTGCAATTATTTATTCGGATCATAAACCAAAGAAGAAGAAATAATACCGAATGAAATTAGCAGTGTTTTTACTGGCGGGTGGTGGAATTAGATTAAAACCTTATACTAACGAAATTCCAAAGTGTTTAATACCTGTAAATAATCAAATTCTTTTAATCAGAATGCTTGAATTTTTGCAATTAGGCGGAATTGAAAAAGTTATTTTAGTTATTGGTTATAAAGGTGAAAAGATACAATCTCTTGTGGGCAATAATTATGGTGATATGACTATTCAGTATGTACACAACAAAGATTGGGAAACTACAAATAATGTTGTCTCATTAAACCTCGCAGTCCCGTATATCAAGGAAGATTTTATACTACTTGAGGGCGATTTAATTTTTACTTGGGATGCGTTCAAAAATATGTTATTACCTGATAGAATAGCCGTTGATAATTACAAACAATATATGGATGGTACTCTAATTGATATTGATAAGAAAAATAATGTAATTGAGTTTATTTTAAAAGCAGATAAGTTCCCAAAAGACAATATTTACAATCTTTATAAAACCGTCAATATTTATAGTTTTAGTTATAATTCATTTAACAAATTTGTCGAGCCGAACTTATATTATTTAATAGAATCCGGGCAGAAACATGTATATTATGAACAAGCTATAGCAAAAGCCGTATCAGAAAATAAATTTTTATTAGAAGCAGTAAATTTTAATAAAACAGCTTGGTATGAAATTGATACTGAAGAGGATCTGAAGAATGCCGAAAAGTTATTTTCAAATATAACTAATTAAGTGTCTATTTTCTATAATCCAGTGACCAAGGATAAAATATGGTCATAATCTTATCTGCTATCAACAGCGTATATTGAGTTATTTTATAGTGTAATTTAATTATTAAATAATTAATTGACTTCCAAAATGGAATTTTACCGTGGAAATTGGGTATTTCATAATTGTGTTGTAATAATTCTTTCTTCATTTTGCGATTCATTAAATTTGATTCCCAAGGTTCTAAATCTTTTTGCCAACGACCAATTTTCTTAGAACTCATTTGTGATTTTGTATCTGAGTGCCAACCCATTTTATAATTGGGTACTGCTGCATCTGCAATTTTATAAAATTCTAACATTTTTGGTGAATATTTTTCATCGAGAAAACTGCATAATGATTTAATATGTTTTTCAGGTTCATCAATTATGTCTTCATATCGTATTTCAATAAATTGATTAGATTTATATTTTAATTTAGCTTTTTTACCATTAGAAATGGCTTCCTGCCAATTTAACATAGAATAAATACTATCATTTTTCCACCACGGCATTGTTTTTAATGATGCAACTGCATCACGTCCATCACGAACAATATGGACAACCTGAGCATCGGGAAAAAGATTAAATAATTGATCTAGATATTTAATATAATAGGGATGTTTATCTCCCCAACGATTTTTATTAAGTTTATTAGAATAGAGTTGAAATATTGTTGATAAAATTGAACCTAAACTATCACCGGATTTCATCATCTCATTTTGTATATCATTTGGATCTAGACCTAAATCAATAATTTTTGTTTTTTTGTTATGATTATTAGAAAACCAATGAATAATTTTATTTCGATTTTTTAGTTTTGATAAATTGCCAAAAAATATTCTCCGTTTGTAAATTTTTTTTACGTATTTAGTTTGAGGCGGTATCGCAATATTTGCGTGGGAATGAAGTATTAATCTTAACATTGTGGTGCCAGACCTTTCACAACCCACAATAAATATTGGTCTATTGTTTTTTGTAACTTTTTTCATTAAGAAAATTTGTATACTTAATCAAGTAGGGTAAATTTACCAGGTTACAATATGTTATTACTAATTATTTAGTAACATCAAGAATACTTGGTTCATATAGTTTCCGGTGAAGCAATTGATTCGATATTACTTAAATGGCTAATAAAGCAACTAAATATTTACTTTTCTTAACAAAGGATTATTCATATCCAATATTAAAACCATTATACGATTTAATTTTAAATAATGATCGTGGAGAAGTGTATTGGTTTTCTACTACTAATAATCGCTTTGGATTAAAAAAAGATATTTGGCTAGAGACAAATGAAAAGGTAATGCAATACAATCCAGATGTAATATTTGCACCAGGCAATGTCGTACCATCTCATTGGTCTGGACTTAAAATTCAAATATTTCATGGTTTAGGTGAAGAAAAACATGGCCATTACCGTCTAAATGGACTTTTTGATGTGTACTGTACACCAGGTCCATTTATTACTAATAAATTTAAAAATAAAAACAAAAATGGAAAATATATAATTATAGAAACAGGCTGGCCTAAATTAGACGATAGAAATACTTGGGAGGATTTCAAATCGTCAATATTTAAAAACAATTATCCAACAATTCTATATGCTCCTACCTTTAGTAAAAAACTAACTTCTGCCTATAAACTTTTCGATACGATAAAATCTCTCCAAAATCTTGATTATAACTGGATTATTAAGTTTCATGAATTAATGGATGATCGGTTGGTAGAACAATATAAATTTTTAGAGAGTGATAATTTCAGAATGGTTACTGATCACACTATATTGCGAAATATGTCTGAATCGGATGTTTTACTAACGGATACATCGTCTGTTGCATATGAATACCTACTTTTTGACAAACCTATAATAACATTTAACGCCAAAACCCGAGTCGATAAAGGAATTAATATTTTTTCATCCTTAGATTTAGAAGGGGCAATAGTTCGTGCACTTAATGACCCGGATGAATTTAAAGATAGTCGCATGTTTTATCTCGATGAATTACACCCATATAATGATGGTAAATCATCCGAGCGAATGGTAGATGCAGTATCTAATATTTTGACAAATGGACGACCATCTAAAAATAAATTTAATATGATTGATAAATTGAATAGATGGAAAACTCGACAGTTAGTCTCCCAATAGAAATGACCAAATCAAAAAAAATATTATTCAAATTAAATTATTTATACCATTTACCTGCATTAGAACCGGTAATTGAAATATTTAGTCATGATAAAAGCTATGATATTGCAGTTACATTATCTCATGATTTTGATTATCATTTTGGAATATTTAGGAGAAAAAAAAATAAGGAGTATTTAAAAAAATTTATCGATAACAATGTAAGAACAGCAAAAAAAAATGAAAAGTTCGATGTTGTTTTTGTTTCAGATGTAGTGAAAGGCAGCAATTATCAGAGTAGTATAATTTGTATGATTTATCATGGTCCGATCTTTAATAAATCTGTTACATTTAGGGAACTGAGAAAACATAAAAACGATAAATATTTAATATTTGCAGAAAGCCAATATGCAGTCGATAAACTAACCGATGCAGATTGCCTTGGTTCTTCAGAAACTAAAATTGTAGGCTTTCCAAAAATAGATCCTATTATTAATAACAAGTTTAATAAGAAAAAAATATTATCCAAGCTTGGCCTTGATCATGGCAAGAAAACAATCCTTTATGCACCAACGTATAAACCGACTTCGTTATATGATTTAAAGGACGAAATATTTAATGCTACAAAAGATTATAATTTAATTATCAAGCTTCATCATTATTCATGGATGGGTAAATATGCTAATCGCAATCAGAGCAAGAGTGTTAAAAAAAGAATATCGCAGTATGATCATGCTGTATTAATTCCTCGTGACAACTATAATATTGTTCCGTTGTATGCTGTTGCTGATACTATTATTTCAGAGGCATCGGGTGCTATTTCAGAATTCTTAATTACTAATAAAGTTGGTATAGTTTATGACTTAAATGATAATAATTTGAAACATACTGATGATGAACCGCTACTATTACGCGATGATAAATTCCTAAAGAATTCATTTATTCATATAGATTCTCCTTTACAGTTAAAAGATGCTATTTATAATGCATTAAATCCAACGCAAGATAGGATTGATAACGTAATGCAAGATAAGGAAAAATATTTTTATAAATGTGATGGTAAAACGTCAAATAGAATAAAAATGATAATTGATGACATTCTTTCAGAGAATGTGAGCACAAATACTGCGTAAATTTATGGCATGAAAGCAATAATCCTAGCAGCTGGAGTGTCCCGTAGGTTGTATCCATTAACATTGGACACACCAAAAAGTTTACTGAAAATTAATAATAAACCAATAATTGACTATCAATTAGATGCATTAAGATCAATAGGTATATCTGAAATAGTACTTGTATTAGGTTACTATAAAGAGTTGTTCATTGATCATATTAATAAAAACCATAGTGATTTTAAATTATCAGTAATAACCAATCATCATTTTTTTGAAACAAATACTTCTTATTCAGTATGGTTGTGTCAAGAAATTGCCCGTGATGATGATATCTTATTAATGAATGCAGATGTGTTGTTTCCAATCGAGTTACTAAAACGCTTAGTAGTTTCAAAACAAAAAAATCTCCTAGCAGTTGAAATTAAACAATGTGGTCAGGAGGAGGTTAAGGTCATAGAAGGTGAGAATAATCGCATTGTTGCGATAGGGAAAAAACTAATAGAAGAAAATTCGTTAGGGGAATTTATCGGCGTTGCTAAATTTTCAGATGTGTTTATGAAAGAGTTTTTTGAATCTTTGAACAATCTGATTTATGCAGGAGGTAAATCGGATTATTTTGAAGCTGCGATTGACCCGTTGTTATCAGAAAATGCACTCTATTACGAAGATGTGTCAGATCTGCCAAGCAAAGAAATTGATTTTTTAGAAGATTTTGAAGAAGCTAAATCGTTAATAGATAGTGTTTTTTATAAATGACTGGCCCAACATTAAAAAATCTTAAAAAAATTGTTCAAAAGGATGTTGAACCTGAACCGTACGCCAAATATGTAGTAAGACCAATTTCCATTTTATTTACATGGGTATTTGTTCGAACACCAATTTCTGCAAACCAAGTAACAATTCTTCAGGAGATATTAGGTGTAATTGGAGCAATTCTATTTGGTTTTGGAAGATATGTCTTGGGAGCATTGTTTTTACAACTAGGATACATTTTAGATTGTAGCGACGGCGAAGTAGCTAGATGGAAAAACCAACAGAGTGAAAGCGGAAAATTCTTGGACTTAATTGGGCATATGATAGTAATCCCATTTTACTATTTTGGATTAGGGTTGGGTCTATTTTTAGAGACCGGACAGATTTTAACGCTTATAGCTGGATTTCTAGCGGCATTATTTACAATAAAAACCGAAAAAATCATTTCATCAACTAACAGTGGATTAGATATTAAAAGACGAGGATTTATTCAATCCCTTTTTCGTTATCCAGATTCTATGAATGTGATAACGATGTTAGCAATAGTTGATTGGGCTTTGAATTCAAACTTATTATTCTATTGCATAATAATTTATGGAATCGGAATGACAGCAGGCAGATTACGACAAATATATAAGACATTCTATTCAATACAAAACTAATATTTCACAGCTATTTTATCAGACAAAATAATAGTGGATAAATAAATCCTGTTTTACTCGTTTTTTATTATTTAATACTGTTAAATTTTATAGTCAATTTTAAAAGATTTTTCCTAAAAAGAGGATATTATGGTAACAAAAAATGAAGCTTTAGACTATCATTCCACTGGCCGAGCTGGAAAGATAGAAGTTGTTGCAACAAAACCTTGTATTACTCAACGTGATTTATCGCTTGCGTACACTCCTGGCGTGGCAGATCCCTGTCTTGAGATTGAAAAAGATCCAAGTCTTGCCAATATCTATACCGCACGCGCTAATCTTGTTGCAGTCGTATCAAATGGTACGGCAGTATTGGGATTGGGCGATATTGGTGCATTGGCCGGAAAACCAGTAATGGAAGGAAAAGGTGTGTTGTTTAAGCGGTTTGCCGATATTGATGTATTTGATATTGAATTAGACTCAAAAAACATAGATGAGATTGTTAATGCAGTAAAATTAATGGAACCGACGTTTGGCGGAATAAACTTAGAAGATATTAAGGCACCAGAATGTTTTGAAATAGAAAAACGTTTAATAAAAGAAATGAATATTCCCGTATTCCATGATGACCAACATGGGACAGCAATAATCTCGGCAGCGGCTTTGGTAAATGCTGTAGAACTGACTAATAAAAAGATGGACAAAATTAGAATTGTTATTAGTGGTGCCGGGGCATCAGCTATTGCGTGCGCAACGCATTATCTGCGATTTGGAGTTAAACTCAAAAATATTATTATGTGTGATAGTAAAGGAGTTTTATATAAAGGTCGCAAAGATAGTATCAACAAGTACAAAGAGAAGTTCGCTGTTGACACAAAATTACGCACTCTTGAAGAGGCAATGGTAGGGGCAGACGTTTTTGTTGGATTATCCCGAGCGGGACTTGTTTCCCAAGAGATGGTTAAGTCTATGGCAGATAAGCCGATGGTTTTTGCCATGGCAAATCCGAATCCAGAAATAACTTATCCTGATGCAAAAGCTGCACGTGACGATGTGATTATGGCAACAGGTCGTTCAGACTATCCTAATCAAGTAAATAATGTTTTAGGATTCCCATTTATATTTCGTGGAGCTTTAGACGTACAGGCAAAAACGATCAATGAAGAAATGAAAATTGCTGCTTCTATAGCGTTAGCGAAACTTGCCAAGGAGGATGTCCCGGATGAGGTAATGAGTGTCTATGGGGCTACCCATCTTGAATATGGACCTGATTATATAATTCCAAAACCTTTTGACCCGAGAGTATTAATTTGGGAAGCTTCGGCAGTTGCTCAAGCTGCTATGGATAGTGGAGTAGCTGAGAAAATAATTGATATTGATGAGTATAGAGATCAATTGGAGGCACGGTTAGGTCGAGGTCGCGAGTTAATGCGTACCATCATTCACAAAGCTAAAAAGGATCCAAAGCGAATTGTATTTCCGGAGGGTACATCGGAAAGAATCATCCGTGCAAGTAGTCAAATAATCTCCGAAAAAATAGCCATCCCAATATTATTAGGTGATCCCGATAAGATTAAGGCTGAGGCAAAGCGGTTACGCATAAAGTTGGATGGTGTAGAAATGGTTAATCCGTCGGATTCTCCGAAATGTTCTGAATATGAAAAACAGATTTATAAGTTACGTCAACGTACTGGAATGACTAGAACAAGAGCGTTTAAGAGGATAAGAGAGGAAAATTGGTTTGGACCAATGATGGTGAAAAATGGTGATGCTGATGGTATGGTTTCGGGCGTTGCTCAAGATTATGTTGATATATTGCGTCCTGCACTTAAAGTCCTGAAAACTTGTGATGGTGTCAAGCATGTAGCCGGCATGCATATTTTAGCTTTTAAAAATAAAATGAAAATTTTTGCTGATGTTACTGTAAATATCGACCCGGATGCCGAAACATTGGCGGAAATTGCGATGCTCACTGCACAAGAAGCTCGGAGACTTGGAATCACACCTAGGATGGCAATGTTGAGTTTTAGCAACTTTGGTAGCATAAAACATCCGCAATATGATAAAATTATGAAAGCGATTGAAATAATTCATAGTAAGGATCCTGAATTGTTAGTAGATGGTGGGATGCATGCTGATGTTGCAGTATCGACAGAAATACTACAAAAGAGATATCCGTTCTCAGTGTTACAATCTGAAGCCAATGTATTAATATTCCCGGATTTAATGTCTGGAAATACATCCTACAAATTATTAGAACAACTGGGTGGAGCGACAGCAATTGGACCAATACTCATGGGTATGTCAAAACCGGTACATGTATTACAAGCATTTGCTAGTACAGTACAAGATATTGTTAATATTACTGCAATAGCCGTTTTGGATGCGCAATCAGAAAAAATCTGTTAAAAATAGTTAGCTATTTAAAAATAAAACAAAAAACCCGAATATTCGGGTTTTTTGTTTTAAAAACTTCTATTTGATAGATTCATAAATAATTGTGAACTTATCAGCTATAGAATAATTTAATTAGTGAAATTATGTATAAATATATTATAACAATCTTTTTTGTATTATCATTTTTTTCCCATGGACAAGTACATCAATTGCAAAAAATGGACTCTGCAATTCGAGATAATGGTAAATACCATGCATGGATATATTTTGTTGACAAAACTAAAAGTATTGAGAAACCAACTATTTCTCAGAAAACATTAAATAGACGTAATAAGGTAAACCCAAATAAAAATTACGAGTGGTACGATCAAAGTCCATCTGGGGATTATATTAATAAAGTTATAAATACAGGAGCAAAACTCAGAAATAAAAGCAGATGGTTAAACGCAGTTTCAATTGAATGCACAGAAAACGAATTGATCGAAATATCATATATGCCATTTGTAAAGGAAATTAAATCTGTAAATCTATTTCATCGCAAGAATTTTGAAGAAACACTACCGAATAGAAGCTTACAAAAATATGGATCAATAAGTGATATTGATTACGGTAATGCACAAGAGCAGTTAGAACAAATTAATGTACTTACGGCACATGATGCTGGATTTTATGGCCAAGGAGTAACAGTTTTAATGTTAGATACCGGTTATAATTTAGACCATCCCGTTTTCGATTCGCTAAATGTGATTGCCGAATGGGATGTGATAAATGATGATTCAACCACTAAAAATGAAGATGGTCAAGATGTCTCAAGCCAACATAATCATGGGACAGCCACTTTTTCAGCACTTGGTGGATATGCCCCCGGTACACTAGTCGGTCCTGCCTTCAGAGCAGATTTTCTTTTAGCAAAGACTGAAATATATGATCAAGAAATTCAAATTGAGGAAGATCACTTTGTTCGAGCATTAGAATGGGGTGAAATACTTGGAGCAGATATTGCTTCATCATCACTTGGTTACACCGATTGGTATACTTGGGAAGATATGAATGGCGATACTGCAGTTACAACAAAAGCAGTTGATATAGCAACAAGTATGGGTATGTTATGTGTTACTGCTGCAGGAAACGAGAATGGTGACATATGGAATCATATCATCGCACCAGCGGATGCTGACTCGGTAATATCTGTTGGGGCTGTAGATAATTTGGGTACAATAGCAGGTTTTAGCTCGCATGGTCCTTCTTATGATGGCAGAGTTAAACCTGAAGTGTGTGCTAGGGGCGTAAGTACCGCAAGTGCATCTGGTAATGGTGTTTCATATGGTTTCGCGAGCGGTACCTCTTTATCAACACCATTAGTAGCGGGTGCAGCAGCAGTATTATTAAGCGCTAATCCATCTTGGACACCTATGATGGTGAGGGCTGCCCTAATGGCAACCGCCAATAACTCGGATACTCCAAATAATGTGTATGGTTATGGTGTAATTGATGTATGGAAAGCAATAAATATAAATATTGATTCATTAATGGCGGTAGACTTTATGATTCCAGGTACTTTTGAATTATACCAAAATTATCCAAATCCATTTAATTCCTCGACAACAATAGACTATGATTTGAAACAGAAATCTCATGTAGAATTAATTATATACGATATATTGGGTCGGGAAGTAATCAAGTTAGCAAATCATATTGAAACTCCCGGGATGAAGAGCATTGCTTGGAATGGAACAGACAACAATGGAAATCCTGTCAGCTCAGGAGTTTATATTTATAATTTAATACTAGATAGCACCACTTTAACAAAAAAAATGTTATTGATTAAATAAAATGAATCTTGAGCATAAGAAAACTATACTGAGAAAAATTCCAGGTGGACTTTTTATTGTAACTACAAAAGATGGGGATAATGGTACAGGAGCTGTTATTTCTTTCGTTACACAAATTTCTATTGATCCGTCATATATTGTTGTAGCAATTCGTAAAGATTCCTCTTTATACAAAGTAGCAGAAAAAAATGAATATTTGGCTGTTCACTTTCCTAGCAAAGAACAGTTATCAATCGTATCATCATTTTTTAAAATAAAAGATCAATCAAAAAATTCTATTAATGGATATAGTATTAATTGGAGTGACCTAAATAATCCAATATTAGATGATATCCCGATGATATTGGAAGTTAAAATTATTGAAATAATTGATAAGGGTGATCATCCAATATTTATTTGTGAAGTTGTAAACACAATTCTACGCCAAGATATTGATTTACTTACTATGGCGGATACTAACTGGCATTATGGTGGGTAGAGTAGTAGCTTTATTAGAATCATGAATATAGCTGGATACGATCTATACCCAATTCTCACTAGTCATTTTAAATTAGATGGTGGAGCAATGTTTGGTATTATTCCTAAAACATTGTGGAACAAAAAGATGCCATCCGATGAATTGAACCGTATTCAAATGGTTACCCGATCATTATTGTTAGTAAATAAAGATAAACGAATTTTAATTGATACGGGCAATGGAAATAAATGGCAGGAGAAGTTCAAAAAAATATATGAAATTGATACTATATCAGTAAATTTAGAATCATCATTAGCAAAAATTGGTTTTACTGCTAATGATATTACTGACGTTTTCTGTACACATTTACATTTTGATCATATCGGTGGGAATACTAAAATTGAAGATGGGAAAATTGTACCATCATTTCCAAATGCAAAATATTGGATGAGTCAGGTTAATTGGCAAACAGCCAATTCGCCAAGTGAAAAAGATCAAGGTAGTTTTATGCAAGATGATTGGACTGTTTTAGCTGAGAACGATATGATAAATTTTGTGAATGGAACAGAGCAATTCTTGCCTAATATTGATATAATCATTTCAGATGGACATACACCTGGCATGATGCTACCGGTTATTTCAGATAATAATAATACTCTGGTTTATGGGGCAGATTTAATTCCAACGTCTACTCATATTCCGTCACCATGGGTAATGGCATACGATGTACAACCAATTGTCACAATACAAGAGAAAAAACATTTTTACCATAGTGCAGTGGATAAGAATTGGATGTTATTTTTTGAGCACGATCCCGATATCATAGCTTGTACAATTCAACATGATGGGAAACATTATAAAAAGAAAGATACAATAAGATTTTGATAACTACCAGGGAGTAGAAGCACAATGACAGACATACTACTATTTGTAAAGAATTTTCGTTTAGGGACTAAAATTTCCGAAGCATTAACTGACCAAAACATGTCAGTTAAGTTTGCAGAAGGTGAACGGTTTGGCCTGTCACAGATCAATGATGATACAAGATTAGTTATTTTAGATTTAGACGATTCTGTCTTTCAAACGGTTGCTTTTATCGCAGGATTACGAAATATCAATAAAAATATGAAAATTGCAGGATATATGAAAGTAATCCATAAAGAAACTTATGATCGGCTAAAAGCCGCAGGCTGCGATATCATCCTGCCAAAATCATCGTTTGTAAAGAATCTCCATACACTCATTTCATAATATGGAAAAAGATATCGCCTCAGAGCGAAAACGTGCTGCAGAAATTGTACAACACTTAAGGGCAGAATATCCAAACGCTAAATGTTCGTTAAATTATAAAACTGATCATCAGTTATTGGTTGCAACAATTTTATCGGCACAATGTACCGATAAAAGGGTAAATCAGATAACTCCAAATCTATTTGATAAATACAAAAATGTAGAAAGTTTCGCTTATTGTGATGTTGGCGAATTGTCGCAAGATATACGTTCAGCTGGCTATCACAATTCAAAAGCCCGATCGATACAAGGTTCTGCTCTAAAAATTATTGAAGAGCACGATGGTCGATTGCCAACAAATATGACTGATTTAGTTGGTTTACCTGGAGTAGGAAGAAAAACAGCTAGTTGTGTACTTGGGGAATGTTTTAATGTTCCGTCAATGGTGATAGATACTCACATGATACGTATCTTTAATTTATTGGGATTCAGCAATACTAAAAATGCAGTCAAAATGGAATCTGATTTAATGGAGATTTTTGATAAAGAGGATTGGGTAAAATTAACACATATGATCATCGACCATGGCAGGGCTGTTTGTATTGCTAGGCGACCACAATGTGATAGATGTGTGTTGGCAGATTTGTGTCCATCTGCTATAGTTTCAAATTAATATCCCTTTTGTCGCCTACAAGATAATCCTAAATTTTCTGTTCATTTAAATTAAGAATTAATAATTATGAGTAATCCATACATTACAAAGGTATATCATTTCTGTGCGGCGCATCAATATGGTCAATCAGATTGGACAGATGAAAAAAATAAAGAAGTATTTGGTCCTGATGCAAGAGTACACGGTCACAATTATAAATTGGAAGTAACAGTTACGGGTGACATCAACCCCGAAACCGGCTTTCTAATTGATTTGGGCGAGCTTTCAAAAATCGTAAATGAAAATGTAATTAGTAAGCTTGATCATAGCCAATTTGAAAAAGATTTACCATACTTTTTAGATAAACAACCTTCTTCGGAGAATTTAGTAATTTTTATTTGGGAAGAAATTTCAAGACATCTAATAAATGCTAAACTGTATCGTATTAGAATTGTAGAAACACCAACCATTTATACGGATTATTACGGATAATGGATTTTAGAAATCGTTTATATATCATTCTCGGTGGAATTTTCATTGCATCATTGATAACGTCAAATCTAATATTTCAAAAGTTTTTTACATGGGCACCATTTGGAATATATACTTTTGAACTGTCGGTTGGAATATTACCCTATCCGATTACATTTTTAGTGACAGATTTAATCTCTGAGTTATACGGTAAGAAAAAAGCAGATCAAATAGTTATTTCCGGTTTAGTAGCAAGTGTGTTTGTAATGGGTGTAGTTCTTCTCGCAAATGCGATGCCTCAGACAGTATGGTCACCGGTGAATGATGAAACATTCAATAAGGTTTTTGGATTATTTGGTCCGGCAGTGTTCGCCTCGATGGTTGCTTATTTAATTGCACAATTTATTGATATTAGAATTTTCCATTTTTGGAAAAGATTAACAAAAGGTAAACATCTCTGGTTGAGAAATAATGGATCAACAATTATATCACAATTTGTTGATACTGCCAGTGTACTTTTATTGCTTTGCATAACTGGTGTTGTAGAATGGTCGCGATTCCCCGGTTTACTTGAAAATGGATTTATTTTTAAAGTTATGGTAGCCTTTCTTGATACACCATTATTTTATTTAGGGGTTTGGTATTTGAAACCAAAAGTTCACGATGATCCCGACGAGAAACAGTGGGGCTATCATTCATTTAAGGAAGAAGCATTATGACAATAGATTTAAAAAAAATAGAAAATATTACTAGTACTCTGTTAGAGGAAATTGGTGAGGATGTTACCAGGGAGGGTCTTGTAAAAACACCAAATAGGGTTGCCCGTGCCTGGGAATATTTAGCTAGGGGTTATCGTACTGATTTAGATGATGTTATCAATAAGGCAATTTTTGAGGACGAAGAGTGCACGGAAATGGTGGTAGTACGTGATATAGAATTCTTTAGTATGTGTGAACACCATATGTTACCATTTTTTGGTAAAGCACACGTTGGATATATACCAAATGGTAAAATCATTGGATTGTCAAAAATACCACGGTTGGTAGATGTATTTGCACGGCGTTTGCAAGTGCAAGAACGTTTAACACATCAAATAGCCTATACCCTAAAAGATATATTGGATCCAATCGGTGTGGCGGTGATCCTTGAAGGGCGACATCTTTGCATGCAAATGCGGGGCGTTGAAAAGCAGAATAGTTTTGCAACTACTTCCGCAATGATAGGTGAATTCCATGATGAGGTTGAAACAAGAAATGAGTTCTTCAGCATTATTGGACTTAAGAATTTGTAGGTACAAGTGTCATTAGATATTATTGATCTGGGACATTGCTCTTACAAAGTTAGTTTAGAACAACAGACCAACACTCATGAAAAAGTTCTTAATCAAGAATTAACTAATTCAATTATTTTTGTTGAACATGAGCATGTTTACACTCTTGGTAAAAACGCAGATCAAGGAAATATTTTAACTAATTATCCAAAAGATGTAGAAATTTATAATATTGACCGTGGTGGCGATGTAACTTATCATGGTCCTGGTCAATTAGTTGGATATCCAATCATTAATATAAAAAAGTTAGACATGAGTATTGGTAGATATGTTCATACATTAGAAAATATCTTGATTAATATTTTAAAGGAATTTGATATATCTGCTCAAATACGAGATAAATTGATTGGTGTATGGGTTGGAGATAAAAAGATAGGTGCAATTGGTGTTAGGGTGAAAAATGGTGTTACGATGCATGGGTTTGCATTAAATGTAAATACCAATCTATCATATTATGATGGGATTATTCCTTGTGGAATAGAAAATTGTAAAGTGACATCTATGGAACAATTGTTAAATAAAAATATTGAATTAAATCTAGTAAAAGATATAATTATCAAAGAAATTGCAAAATATTTTTAATAAATAAATATAATGAAAATATCACGTTCAGCGAAACCTAAGATACAATTGCGAATGACTGATGGTTATAAGAATATTAATAAAATTATATCAGGCAACCGTCTTAATACTGTCTGCGAGGAAGCTCGCTGTCCAAATATTTATGATTGTTGGGGCAGGGAAACTGCAACTATTATGATATTAGGAGATGTGTGCACACGAGCTTGTGGATTTTGTTCTGTAAAAACAGGGAAACCATCATCAATTGATTTAAAGGAACCAAGTCGTATAAGTCACGCAGTTAATGAGATGGGGCTGCGGCATGTTGTGTTAACTTCAGTTGATCGGGACGATTTGAAAGATGATTTTGGAGCAACTATTTGGGCAGAAACTATTTCAGAAATTCGAAAAACCTCACCAGATTGCACTATTGAAGTTCTGACACCAGATTTTCAAGGATATCCCCCTGCTCTACAAACAGTTTTTGAAGCCAAACCTGATATTTTTAGTCACAATGTTGAATGTGTAGAAAGGATAAGTAAACAGGTTAGAGCACAAGCTGTATGGCAACGAACTTTAAGGGTTTTGCAAAGATCGGTTGAATATGGTTTACTAACAAAAAGTGGAATGATGGTTGGATTAGGAGAGAGTAATGATGAAGTGCTTGAAACGATGCAACAAGTAGTGAAATTAGGAGTAAGAGTATTTACAGTAGGTCAATATTTACAACCGACGAAGAATAATCTTCCTGTTGATAGATACGTTGAAAAGTATGAATTTGATTTATATAAGGAGGAAGGATTGAAAATGGGATTTGATATAATTGAATCCGGTCCTTTAGTTCGCAGTTCGTATCATGCTGATGAACAGGCATCATTAATTTTGAAAAATTGAAAGTGATATAATATTTATTATTAGAATATTCCCTGCCATTTTATCAGTCATATTAGTAATTTTCTGTCAGTAAAACCATATTTTATCTTTGGCACACTTTTTGAGAATATAAAGGATATATAATTAAAGGATTTTTATGAGCGAAAAATATAGTAAAGATGTAATAATTGAACCCGACGAAACAAGCAAAACAGGTTCATATCCTGTTATGCCTTTAAGGAATACGGTACTTTTTCCACAACAAGTTATTCCAATTTATATAGGTCGAGAAAGATCACTAAAACTTATTGAAGAATTAGATCCTAAAGATAAGCATATTGTTGTAGTCGCTCAAGAAGATGGTTCCATCGAAGATCCTAAACCAACGGATCTATATGCATATGGTACATTGGCTGTTGTACTAAAAGTATTTGATATGCCAGACAATAGTAAGTCAGCAATTGTGCAAGGTGTTCAAAGGGTCAAGATTTTATCATATTTAGAGGAAGAACCATATTTTACGGCATCTATCGAAAGAATTAAATCCGAAGAAACTAAAGGTGATGTCGAACTTGACGCACTAAAAAATAATTTACATAATGCATTTAATGAATTAGTAAAAGTAGCTCCCAATCTTACAGAAGAGCATTCTGGAATGTTGACAAATATTCAGAAAGCATCACGCCTTGCTGATAGAACAATATCTCTTGTATCAGTTTCAAATTCAGAGAAACAAGATATATTAGAGGAAATGAATATCAAGAAGAGAGTAGAAAAGTCTATAAAAATATTGAATAGTGAAATACAGAGAATAAAGTTAGGCGAAGAAATTCAAAGTGAAGTTCAAGATGAAATTTCTAAATCACAACGTGAATATTATTTACGCGAGCAAATGAAGGCTATCAGAAAAGAGTTGGGTGAAGATGAATCATCGGTTGAATTAAAAGAACTTGAGGATCGTATAAAATCTGCCAAGATGACTGATGAAGCTAATAAAGTTGCATTAAAAGAACTAGATAGATTAACAAAAATACCAACTCAATCACCTGAATATTCAGTTGCACGCACCTATGTTGAATGGTTAGCCGATTTACCTTGGAGCAACTCTACCAAAGATCAAATAAATATTGAAAAAGCTCTTAAAATATTAGATGAAGACCACTATGGATTGAGTAAAGTAAAGGAAAGAATTCTTGAATATTTAGCTGTACGTAATTTAAAACAGAAGAAAAGTCCCGATGGTGCTGTGCGTGGTCCAATTTTATGTTTTGCCGGACCTCCCGGTGTTGGAAAAACGTCACTTGGTAAGTCAATCGCCAGAGCTATGGGAAGAGAGTTTGTTCGCCTATCGCTCGGTGGCGTAAGAGATGAAGCAGAAATTCGTGGTCATCGTAGAACATATATCGGTGCACTTCCGGGTAGAATAATCCAATCGATTAAAAAAGCTGGTTCTAACAATCCGCTATTCATGCTTGATGAAATTGATAAGATCGGCAATGATTTTAGAGGTGATCCATCATCCGCTCTATTAGAGGTGTTAGACCCTGAACAGAACTACTCATTTAGTGATCATTATCTCGAAGTTGATTTTGATTTAAGCAAAGTAATGTTTATTGCAACTGGTAATTATAAAGATGCAATCCCTCCGGCATTGCAAGACCGAATGGAAATATTAGATTTTACAGGATATATTGAAGATGAAAAGATTAACATAGCACAACAACATCTTATTCCTAAACAGATTGAAGAAAATGGACTTACCGATAAAGATGTTAGTTTTGAAGTAGCCGGTATTAAGGAATTAATCAGCTCATATACTAGAGAAGCAGGAGTTAGAAATCTTGAGAGAGAAATCGCAAATGTATTGCGTAAAGTCGCCCGCGAAAAGGTTGAGAAAAAATCTGGCAAAATTAAAATAACAAAAAAACAAGTTACTGATTATCTTGGCGCTCAGAGATTCTATTCTGATATTGCGGAAAGAGCTACAAAGCCGGGCATTGTAATCGGTTTGGCATGGACAATGGCTGGTGGAGATATATTATTTATTGAAGCGTCAAAGATGAAAGGAAACGGTAAATTGACTCTTACCGGTAAGTTGGGCGATGTTATGAAGGAATCGGCAACAGCCGCATTGACTTATGTTAGATCACATGCCAAGTTATTTGGAATTGATGAAGATTTCTATAAAGATACAGATATCCATATTCACGTTCCTGCAGGTGCAATACCTAAAGATGGTCCATCTGCAGGTGTAGGAATCTTTACTGCATTAGTATCATTATTGTCGGATAAATCGGTTAAAGATCACTTAGCAATGACTGGTGAGATTACCTTACGAGGAAACGTTCTCCCTATAGGTGGTGTTAAGGAAAAAGTTACTGCTGCGCATCGTCTAGGAATTAAAACTATAATTCTTCCCGATCATAACCAGAAAGATTTAGAAGAAATTCCTGATCATATTAAAAAAGATTTAGTATTTAAATTTGCAAGCGATATGAAGGATGTAATAGAAATTGCCATTCCCGGAATAAAAATGGATGGTGTGAAAAAGAAGGAGACAAAATAACATAATAGATGTAATTTTCGACCCATTATTTTGGGCGTTTAGCTCAGATGGTCAGAGCGCTGCCCTTACAAGGCAGATGTCGGGAGTTCGAATCTCTCAACGCCCACTCATGAAACCTCGTTTTACAACGGGGTTTTGTTATGTTAAATATTAAGATAAATTATAAATATCAATTTTGTAGGTCATTAAAAAATATTAAGAATATTATGGAAATAAGAAATATTGCAATAATTGCGCATGTGGATCATGGTAAAACAACCATGGTCGATAGAATTCTGCATCAAGTGAATATGTTTCGAGATAATCAAGAAGTCCAGGATTTGATTCTGGACTCCAACGATCTTGAACGAGAGAGGGGCATAACCATTTTATCTAAGAATGTATCTGTTAGATATAAAGGAACAAAAATAAACATTATAGATACTCCGGGTCACTCAGATTTTGGCGGAGAGGTGGAACGTGTACTAAATATGGCCGATGGTGTGCTACTGCTAGTTGATGCTTTCGAGGGTCCAATGCCACAAACACGATTTGTTTTACAAAAAGCATTAGAGTTAGGTTTAAAACCTATCGTTGTTATCAATAAAGTAGACAAACCAAATTGCAATCCGGATGAGGCGAATGAACAGGTATTTGATTTAATGATTTCTCTAGATGCCACGGAAGATCAATTAGATATTCCAACTGTTTATGGTTCATCTAAACAAGGTTGGATGGGAAGTGAATGGACGAAACCAACAAATGATATTACTTATTTATTAGATACCATTATTGAATATATTGATCCCCCGAAAGATAATCCAGGGACATTGCAGGTACAAATCAGCTCATTAGATTATTCATCATACACAGGAAGAATTGCTGTTGGAAGAGTACATAGAGGAAGTATTGAAATGGGTGATAGAGTTTCTATTGTACAAAGAAATGGACTAATTCATAAGTCAGTAGTTAAGGAACTATATATTTTTGAAGGTTTGGGTAAGGAAAAAATTAAAACTGAAGTTAAATCCGGTGAGATTGTTGCCATTATGGGATTGGAAAATTTTGAAATTGGAGATACAGTTGCTGATAGTGATGAGCCGAAAGCCTTAATACCCATATCTGTGGATGAGCCGACCATGAGTATGCTATTTACTATTAATAACTCTCCGTTTTTTGGTAAAGAAGGTAAGTTTATTACATCAAGGCATATCAGAGAAAGATTATATAAAGAAACAGAAAAGAACCTAGCCTTAAGGGTTGAAGAAACTGATTCGCCTGACAAATTACTGGTTTATGGTAGAGGCATCCTTCATTTATCCATTCTCGTTGAAACAATGAGAAGGGAGGGATATGAACTTCAAATAGGTCAACCTAAAGTTGTAATTAAAGAAATAGATGGCTATAAAAATGAACCGATTGAGCTATTATATATTGATGTTCCACAGGATTTATCCGGAAAAGTAATCGAAATAGTTGCAAAACGTAAGGGTGATATTATCAATATTGAGAAAAAGAATGACCGAATAAACCATGAATTCAAAATATCAGCAAGAGGATTGATTGGACTTACCAATTTAATATTAACGGCAACAAAAGGCGAAGCCGTAATATCACATCGGTTTAAAGATTTTGAACCGTGGAAAGGTGATATATTAAGCAAGAAAAATGGTGCATTAATATCTATGGAATCAGGAACATCTATTGCTTACTCAATTGATAAGTTACAAGATAGAGGTAGATTTTTCATTGATCCAAACGAAAAAGTTTATGCTGGACAAGTGATAGGAGAGAGTACAAGATACGAAGATATAGTAATAAATGTCACAAAGACAAAAAAATTATCCAATATGCGGGCTTCAGGATCAGATGAAAAAGTATCAATTGCTCCAGCTGTAAAATTTTCATTGGAAGAATCATTGGAATATATTGGAAAAGATGAATATGTTGAAGTGACCCCCAAGTCTATACGTTTAAGAAAAATATTGCTAAGCGAACATGACAGGAAAAGAAACAAGAAATCGGAAGAATAAAAACACTATTGTATAGAAAATATAATACTATACATTGTCATCAATCAAATCTCAATTTTTAGTGAAGTAATTTAGAAGTAACTTATAAGTTAAATTTTAATGTATAAATGGTGGAGATAATATGAAAAAGAAAATTAGAATTGGTATAATGGGCTTTGGTCGCATCGGTCGGAATTTATTTCGATTAGGATATGACAATCCTTTATTTGATTTTGTGGCAATCAGTGATTTGGGTGAACAGGAAGCAATGCATTATCTTCTAATGCGGGATTCCGTTTATGGTACAATGACAGAAAATGTTGTTCTTGATGGCAATTATTTAAAGGTGCGTCATCAAAATACCAGGTTATTGGAAGGTGGCAAACCGGGAAGTATTCCTTGGGATGCATATAATGTTGATTTTGTGATAGATGCAACCGGCAAATATCATCATCGTGCTGATTTGCAGGCACATATTGATGAAGGAGCGAAACGTGTAATCGTTGCTGTCCCACCGGAAGAAGCAGGCGATCGTATCGTCATTGCAGGAATCAATGAAGATGAAATTGATGCTGACGATAAGCTGATTTCGGTTACGTCATCAACTACGCAGGTATTGGCATTAATGGTCAAAATGCTCGATGAAAAATTCGGTGTTGAAAGAGCAATGATGACCTCAATTCATGCTTATACTTCTGATCAACCGCTTGCTGATGCAGTTCGTTCTGATTTGCGACGTAGTCGCTCGGCAGTGGAAAATATTATTCCTAACGATAATGAATCGCCACGCTTAGTCGGCGAATTAATGCCGAAATTCAAAGGTAAATTAGCCGGTATGGCACTTAACGTTCCGGTTCCTGATGGCTCCTGTGTTGATCTATCAACAGAATTAAAAAATATGCCTTCTGTTAAGGAATTAAATGAAGCTATTAAATCATATGCAGATGGTTCGCTGAATGGAATCGTCGGTTACACCGATGATCCAATTGTTTCATCTGATGTATTAGGAACAAGTGAGACAATGATTTTTGATGGAAAAGCAACTATGATAACTCAAGAAAAGTTGTTAAAAACACTCTGTTGGTATGATAATGGATGGAGTTTTTCCAAACGGATACTCGAACTAATTGAAGCCTATTCAAAATTGGAGGTGAAATAATGAGAATTGCACTTAATGGTTTTGGAAGAATTGGTCGATCAGTATTTCGTATTATGAATGCTCGAGATGATATTGAGATTGTAGCTATCAATGATATTTCACCATCGGATTCATTAGTATATTTATTGAAATATGATACGGTGATGGGACGTTTCCCTGATAAAGTTGAATTGAAAGGCGATGTTCTTGAAACAAGTGAAAATAAAGTAAAAATGTTGGAAGAGAGAAATCCGGAAGACCTTCCATGGGGGGAACTCGGAATTGATATTGTGATCGAAGCAACCGGAATTTTTCGTACCAAGGAAACTTTATCCGCACACTTAAAAGCCGGTGCTAAGCGCGTAATTTTAACAGTACCAGCCAAAGATGAAATTGATTATACAGTTGTTATTGGTGTAAATGACGACGGATTGAATAAGGAACACCGCATTATCTCAAATGCAAGTTGTACAACAAATTGCTTAGCACCAATGGCAAAAGTTTTAAATGATGCATTCGGTATTGAATATGGTGTTATTAATACGATCCACGCTTACACAAATGACCAACGCCTTGCGGATGTACCACATAGTGATTGGCGTCGTGGTCGTACTGCTGCAGAAAATGTGATACCTACGACAACCGGAGCAGCGCGAGCTGTTGGAGTTGTCTTGCCCGAACTAAAAGGCAAGCTAGACGGTATTGCAATGCGCGTACCGGTTCCCGATGGCTCAGTAGTAGATTTAGTAGCGCAACTTAAACATGATGTGACTCCCGATCAGATACACGGAGCAGTAAAAGCAGCAGCTTCATCGAAACGTTTAAAGAAGGTATTGGAATATTCCACTTTACCGGTAGTATCTAGTGATATTATTGGTAACCCACATTCATCAATTTATGATGCACCATTCACTCGGGTTATTGATGGTAATTTTGTAAAGACACTAAATTGGTATGATAATGAATGGGGTTATTCTAATCGCGTTGTTGATTTGATTGATCTACTACGAGAATTGGATTAACAATTTGTCATTCCCGATTAAATCGGAAATCCATATTATTAAGGCCTTGCAGGATTACTCTGCAAGGCCTTTTAATTTTCTAATTCTTTTAAATCTTTATAATAATCCAAACTCTCAGGGTTTGCCAATGCATCTCTATTGCCCACCTCTTTTCCATGAATAATCTTCTTAACGGCAATTTCCACTTTTTTACCATTGATTGTATATGGAATATCAGGAGTTTCTAAAATCTTTGCAGGGACATGACGGGGTGAACAATTTGATTTTATAGCGGTATTGATTTTTACAATTAAATTATTATCAAGTTTGTATTCATCATTTAATTTGATGAATAAGATTACTCTTTCATCCCCTTGCCACTCTTGACCAATTACTAAACTATCATCAATTTCAGGCAGGTTTTCCACTACTCTGTAAATTTCTGAGGTGCCAATTCGTACTCCACCTGGATTTAGTGTGGCATCACTACGACCGTGCATTGTTACTCCGCTATGTTCACTGATAGAAATGTAATCTCCATGATGCCAGATACCGGGATATTCTTCAAAATATGCTTTTTTGTATTTTTCACCATTTTCATCATTCCAAAAATAGATTGGCGCAGAAGGGAATGGACTTGTGCAAACTAATTCGCCCTGTTTATCAATAAGTGGTTTACCATCAATAGAGTATGAATGCACATTCATTCCCAATCCTTTACACTGTATCTCTCCGCGATGTACCGGTAAATTGGGATTTCCAAGAACGAAACAAGAGATAATATCAGTTCCTCCGGCTATTGATGAAAGAGTGACATCCTTTTTAACATCGTTGTAAATATAGTCAAAACTTTCGGGAGATAGCGGTGAACCAGTCGAAAGTATTGTCCTTAATTTGGATAACTTATTATTAGCAGAAGGTTTCACTCCGGCAGCTTCACAGCTGGCGATGTATTTCGCACTTGTTCCAAAAATAGTAATACCAAGTTCATCAGTTAATTTCCATAATGCATTCCCACCAGGATAGAATGGTGAACCATCATATAAAATTATAGTTGATCCAACAGCTAAAGAGGATACTAACCAATTCCACATCATCCATCCACATGTTGTAAAATAGAAAATATTGTCATCGCGAGTTAAATTTGTATGCAATCGTAATTCCTTCAAATGTTGAATTAATGTACCGCCTGCACTATGAACGATTGCCTTTGGCTTACCTGTTGTACCTGAGGAATACATGATATATACAGGATGATCAAATGGTAATTGCTCAAATTCCATTTCTTGTTTGGTAGATTTATTGATGAACTCTTTATAACTGATTCCTTTTGGGATGTCATCAACATAAACTGAATGAGAAATATTTGGATTTACAATAATATTTTTTAATGATGGTAATTTTTCTGCAATTTGTTTTACTTTATCAAGATAATTAAACTTTTTACCATTATAATTATATCCATCAACAGTAAATAATAGTTTAGGTTCAATTTGTTTGAATCTATCCAATACTCCCTTGATACCAAAATCAGGGGAACAGGAACTCCAAATTGCTCCGATTGAAGCTGTAGCGAGCATCGCAATTACTGCAATTGGCATGTTGGGTAAAAAACCAGCAATCCTATCTCCAGGATTGACACCCACATCTCTCATGGCACCAGCTAATAATGATACTCTTTCATATAATTGTTTATATGTGAGAGATTGCGATTTCCTGCCCTCACCTTTAAAAATGAGTGCAATTTTATCATCTCTATGATGTAAGAGATTTTCTGCAAAATTAAATTTAATACCTGAGAACCATTTAGCTCCCGGCATTTTAGAATCATTATCAACTACTGATTTAATTTTACCAGTATGAATAATCATACTAAAATCCCAAAAAGTTTGCCAAAAATCAGCTATATTATTTACAGACCAATTGTGTAATTCGTTGTAATTTTGCAAAGATAATTGGTGATGATTGTTCACAAAATCTACAAATCGTGTCATTTGTGAATCTTGGATTTGTTTTTTTGCGGGTTTCCAGAGTATCTTTTTTGCCGGATTATCCATATAAAAAAATACAAGAACTAAATATGATTATCATACAAAATTTATTTATTAAAAGAATAAGAATATTATGAAAATAGCATTTTTAACAGCCGGAGGTATAGCACCTTGCTTATCTGCTTCGATTGGAGCATTGATCGAGGAATATAATAAACTTTCTCCAAATGCTGAGCTACTAGGATATCTAAATGGTTACCGTGGTCTTCTACTTGGGAAAAGCATTACAATTCCTGAATCTGTAAAAAGTAATGCAAAAACCTTGTATGAATTTGGCGGTAGCCCGATTGGTAATAGTCGCGTGAAACTTACTAATATTGAAGATTGTGTGAAGAATGGTTATGTTAAAGAAGGAGAAAATCCATTGGAAGTTGCAGCCAATCAGTTAGTAAAGGATAAAGTTGACATTTTGCATACAATCGGTGGTGATGATACCAATACCATGGCAGCGGAATTAGCTAAATATTTAAAAGAAAATAATTACAATTTGACTGTTGTAGGAATGCCCAAAACCGTTGATAATGATGTTATACCAATTACTCAAACCTTAGGAGCATTAACAGCCGCCGAACAGGGCGCCATTTTCTTTGAAAATATTGCTAATGAAAATACAACAAGTACTCGCCAATTAATTATTCATGAGGTTATGGGTCGCCATTGCGGGTGGCTAACTGCAGCGACGGCAGTTGCGTATCGGCATCGTTTAAATAAACGAACATTTTTACCGGAAATTCAACTATCACAAGACAGATGGGATATTGATGCAGTATATGTACCCGAATTAAATATTGATATGAAATCGGAAATAGCGCGTTTGAAAAAGTTGATGGATAAAAAAGATTGCGTAAATATATTTCTAAGCGAGGGCGCAGGAAAAGATGAAATAGTATCTGAAATGGAATCTAATGGAGAGGAAGTCCCCCGTGATGCTTTTGGTCACGTGAAATTGGATAAAATTAATCCCGGGAAATGGTTCGCGAAACAGTTTTCAAAAGAATTAGAAGCGGACAGAACTATGGTACAAAAAAGTGGATATTTTGCAAGGTCTGCTGCACCAAATGATCGCGATTTAGCGTTAATTAAGGGATCATCAATGTTGGCGGCTGAAAGTGCAATCGCCGGTAAAAACGGCGTTGTAGGAATGGATTATGAAGCTAATGATGAGTTAAAACTCATCGATTTTCAAAGAATTAAAGGTGGAAAAGAATTTGATATTAAACAAGGATGGTTTCAAACATTATTGAAATCAATTGGACAAATTTAAATTTATTAAGGAGATATCATGAAAAAATTACCCCCCAAATTAAATACAGATAGAAGATTTCCAACAAATATGATGACTGCGCATGCATTGTGTTTAAAAGCGAAAAATGGAGAAAAGGGAAATCAAAAAGGTAAGCGGTATGCTGTGCCAGCATTCAACATTACACATTTTCAGGGAATAAATGCGGCGTTCAAAGCATTTGAGTTATTGGGATCCTCAGGACTTTTAGCAGTATCGAATTCGGCACTAAAACATTTTGGCGAGGGCGATGCTATTTATGGATTGGAAATTGCTTCTGACTATATCGCTAAAAAAGCGGCTAGGTCTAATGTGAGAATTGCTACCCATTTGGATCACGGAGATTACATCTCCGATGCAGGACGGCGAGTTGTGCAAGCATCCGTTCAGCATTTAACAAGTGTCATGGCAGACAACTCTACCGATAAGGTAAAAAAGCGAGCAATGCCATTGCAGGATAATGCTGACTTGACTCGCGAAGTTGTCGATATGGCGCATCCACTTGGACTTTCGGTGGAGGGTGAATTAGGAGTTTTAGCAGGCGAAGAAGATGAAGACACCAAATCTGAGTTTTCAACATATACAAATCCAGATGAATTAGATCAATTTTTAAGACACAGCGGTGTTTTAATGTTAGCGCCAACAATTGGAACTATGCATGGACCAAATAAAGGCAAACCGGGTTCGAAAGTTAAATTAAATATTAAGTTAGCACATGAATTGCTTGCTGTTGCTGATGGAATTAATCCTGAAATAACATTTGTAGCACATGGTGCTTCTACACTTTATCCCGAAGTAGTCAAATATGCTGTTGAACAATTAGATAAAATGAATGTTCCAACAAATTCCAAACAGAAGTGGTTGGATTTTGTTGGAACAGATTGGGCTCAGATTGAAGGATTGATCGAAGCTGGATTTTGCAAGATCAATACCGATACCGAGAATCGTCAAACTTTCTTATCCGCCATGCTTGGCGCTATAAGTGAAACAAGTTCAAAGATCGATATTCGTTGGTACGATAATAAATGTACAGAAGCTCTAACAAAATCATATATCCAAAAATTGATCATGGCAGGCAATTATGGTGTATGGCATGACCCCAAAATTGACGTCAAAAAATATAAATTTGATTTGAGTAAAAGTCTCGCAGATTTGATTTAGAATATTTTTCAATACTTTGCAATTAATTTTGCAAAAGTAAAATACTATGAGTTATATAAATTATAGATGGTTTTCTATAGTACTAATCTTATTCGCCTATTCTTGTGATAAAAATCAAGTTAATAACAATGATATCGATGATGAAACAAGTACTATTATGATTTTATATACTAATGATGAGCATGGCTGGATAGAAAATTCAGAGTATTCAGATGGCGCCACCAAAATGATGGGATTATGGCGTGAAGATGAGGGGTATGACGGAGATGATAGATATTTAATTTTAAGCGGTGGAGATAATTGGACAGGTCCAGCCATATCAACCTGGTTTGAAGGAGAATCAACAGTTGAAGTGATGAATACTATGGAATATGATGCTGCTGCAATCGGAAATCATGAATTTGATTTTCAAGTTGATGGATTGGAAGAACGAATCGCGCAAGCAAACTTTCCGTATCTATCGGCAAATATTCGAGAAAAGGCTAGTGGTACTATTCCTGATTTTGCAACACCATATGTAATTAGGGACATTGATGGGATAATGATCGGTATAATAGGGTTAACAACAGCATCAACGCCGTACACAACCTTCCCCGACTATGTAGAAGACTACAATTTTATTGATTATTCAATAGCGTTAGAAGAGATAGTACCTCAAGTGAAACAAGATGGAGCTGAATTATTAATCATAATAGCCCATATTTGCTACACTGAGATGGTTGGGTTAGCACCCACATTAATAAACATGGGAATAGCTGCAATTGGTGGGGGGCATTGTCATGACGATATGGTTAGCCAAATTATTAGTAGTGCGCAGGGTGACGTGGCTCTCATAAAAAGCACTTCATTTATGCAGAGTTACGCTAAACTTAAAATAACATATAACACCCTTGAAAAAGAAGTAGTATCCATGACACCTAGTGGTCATATTAATACAGGTGGAGTTCCTGATCAGGCAGTTGCTGATGTAGTGTCATATTGGAGAGTACAGACAGATGCTGAGTTGTCAGAAGTTATCGGTTATACGGATAGTGAAATTGAAAGATATTCCAACGCTATGCATAATATGGTAGTTGATTCATGGTTATATAAATATCCATCCGCTGACATTGCGATGACAAATGCCGGAGGAATTAGGCAATCAATTCCGGCTGGTGAAATCAATAAAGAGGTAATTATTGGTGTATTACCTTTCCAAAATCATATTATTGAATTGCAATTAACCGGATCGGAATTAATTCATTGTATTAGTTACGATATTATAGTGGGTGGAATGACAACAATTGGCGGCTATTTTCTTTTAGATGGTACAGAGATAGATGAGAATACTACCTATAGCGTTTTAACAACAGATTATTTATATGCTCGTACAGATCAACCTTTCAGCCAATATGATACAAATCCATATTACACTTCAATGAATTATCATCAACCTACAATTGATTGGATCACTTCGCTCAATACCTCCTCAGTTAATCCATTGGATAATTATTTAGACCATACCGCTAGACGGTAATATATTGCAAATAAATTTGTTATAATTTTCCAATCCACATTAGAAGTCCAATAATCATAAAACTTCCTGCTGCAATTTTTTTAATGACCTCAGCAGAAAATCTTGTCTGCAGCCAATCTCCAAATAGAATGGCAATTGCAGTTAAAACTGTAAATGCTAACATAGCCCCAACAAACAAACCCCACCCGGATAATCCTTTAGATTTCAAAGCTAATATTGCCAACTGAGTTTTATCTCCGAGTTCAGCTAAAAATATTGTTCCAAATGCAAGTAATATTGTCTTCATAATATTCTCTATAATTATATATTTAATAGGTATTTGTTTTCTTTGTTGGATAATTCCAAAGTCCGTACTTCATAAGTACTAAATCCTTCAGCAATAAATGGATCGGATTCTGCTATTATTTTAGCTTCTTCAATTGATTCAGCTCTAATAATCACTATTCCGCCATTGTAATCTAGAAATGGTCCACATATTACTAATTGACCGTTTTCATCCAACTTTTTTAAACGTTCAACGTGTTTTTTGATTACATCAATAGAATAGTCTTTTTGTCTATTAATTAAAATCACATATCTGATATATTTTGAATTATTTTGCATCTCTCCCTCTATTGCCAATTACGAATAAAATAAATAAAAATATTGATGAAAGTATCCCTGGGTAAAATGGCTCAATTTTCAAGGTAAAATTTGATATAGTACTGTTAAGAATAAACCATGAGATCGAAATAATTACAGGTATTATTAATAAATATTGACCCTGCCAATTTTTCAACTTTATTTTAGTAAATGTTAGTAAAAATGGAAGTAGTAATCCCGGGACAAAGATCGATCCGGTTATATACCATAATTTTACTACCGATGGTAACGCATAGGCTAAGAGAATTGCTATGGCTGCCATAATAATTAATCCTAAACGGATTAAAGATGCTAAATCATCAATATCATCCTTATTTTTGTTTTTTATACGCCCAACAATATCTCTGCCAAATGTGAATGCACTAATAAATCCAAGTGAATCAATTGTTGACATTATTGTTGCAAGCAATCCTGTGATAAATAATCCGAAGAATATTGGTGGTAGTAGCGCTTGTCCGAGAGCAGGAAAGGCAAATAGTCCTTGTCCATTATCCAGTAAAACACGAGCGTATAATCCTGAAGTCAGGGTAAGTGAATCAAATACAAACCAAAATAATACGGAAATTAGAATTCCTTTTTGTGCGATTTTAGGCGATTTAGCCGCGGAACAACGTTGATAAAATCCGGGATCAATAAATGTCCACATTGCAATGAAAAACCAAACAAAAATATATTGAATTGAATTTCCACCGGTTGGTGATAGATGTTCAGCGGGCAACTGTTTAATGACTTCAAAAGGCGAACCGATTTTTATCCATGCAAATATTATTAGCAGTATAAATCCACCAAACATTAATATAAACTGAAGAATATCGGTTCGTACAATTGCTCCAAAACCACCCTTCCATATATATATTAAACTAAAAATTGTTGCTACTATTAACGCCCACAAAAACGGTACCCCGATGGTATATTCTAACAAAATTCCTATACTTAAAATATAGGGAGCAGGACTTGCTAAAAAGAGTAGGAATAAGCCACTTACAACACCTGTAGTTTTTCCATATCGGTTATGAAAGTGATCAGGTATTGAGATAAAATTTAGTTTTCTGATTCGCGGCGCAATAAATATCGCAAATAAAATTGCAAAGAAATAATAAGGTAGTCCGAAAATAAACCAAGTTTGAATTCCAAAATTGTAAGTATTTTCACCGATCCCTAAAATTCCGCCATACCAAGTAGTAACTAGAGTTGCGATAAAACCCGGTAAGCTGAGTTTTCGCCCTGCGAGAATATAATTTTTTGAATTTTCGGAAGAAATCTTGCTTCGGTAAAAACCGATAGCTATAACAATAGTGAAGTATATAAGTACTATTGAAAAATCTAAATCATGCATGCAACTACTTATGACCTCGGAAAAGCAGCGTTCTATTTGAGGATCTAACAGTAAACTGAGTACCGGTGGCTAAATTACTTACTCCCTGTCCTGAAGGTAAAAGTGACTGTTTTGTCAGTGAATATTTTAGGCCTTTAGTCGTTACCGATTTTACTCTGTATACTGCTATGAGAGAAATATGTTGATCTTGGAATGAATTAAATGTGTTTTTACCCTTTATACATTCTACAGTATAAATATCTGTGACCAATTGAATTTTTAATTTTTTATGATATTTCATTAATAATAACATATTTGTCATGGCGAGGTCATCGCGAATTCCGGTTGCACCAAGTACTGTTACTTTTTTTACTAATGAATCAACGCAAAAATCAAAAGTTTTCTCGAGATCAGTGTTATCTTGTTTGGGAATATGAAGGAACTCAGATTCGTTAAAATCCTTAATATTTTTGATAGAGTCCATATCTCCAATTACAAATTCAGGATCATATCCATGGTTTTTTAGCTTATTAGCAGAGCCGTCAGTGCAGATAATTGTTTTAGCGCTTTCAATTAATTCATGTGGATAGTGATGGGATGGGTATTTACCGTTGGCCAAGATTACTATTGGTTCTATTAATTTTTTCTTACTCATGATATTGCTTTCCACTTTAGATCAAATTGTTTTTTATAACCTCGGTTAATTTTTAAGTTTAATTTATTTTGAGCTGATTTTGCTTCTTTTTTGTATATTTCTGATCCGAAATATTCTTTAGCAATTTTTGAGACAGGAAGTATCATTGGTGCAGGTTTCCATAGAAATATTGAATCTGTTTTTTTATTGATAAGCTGTCCCTCCGCACAAGCCCACGAAAGCTGATTTAGAGAATATTTAATGGTTCGAATCTTATCGATAGCAAATAAGGTTCCCTGTTTCGTTGGATTAATAAATAAAAATCTTCTACCGTAAAAAATACCGGTATGTAAGTAATTTGGTACTAGAACAACTCCATCTGCTTTGAGTCGTTTTGCCATCCAATAGAAAATTTCAAATATAATATTGCTTATTCCTAGTCCGGGATAATCTTGACCCGGTAATTGCTGTCGCCGACGAGCGAATTTTTTTAATGGATTCTGTAATAAAAACCATTCGATTACTAACAAATCAGCAGGTGGATATTTTTTTTCACTTAAAGGAGGAGATTTAAAAGTACTGCGCCGCATTACTATTTCGCCAGAAAGGAAAAATTCCCCTCCAATTCTATGACTAATTTGAACTCGATGTTTATATGAATCAGTAGTATCCAAACTAACAATTGGATCTGCCAATCCTACTTGTTTAAGGTGATCAAAATAACCAAATCTTCTTAGAGTAAACTCTATCCCACGCGTGCTAAAAACACCTAAAAATCTTGAAGTACCACGACTAGTAGTTAGATCATTAAATAATTCTTCCTGAGTTAAAGAAAGTGACTCTGAATTCTGAAAAACTAGATCATGTCTAATATGTTTTACTAAATTTCTGTATTTCTTAGGACGTGGTTTTAATAATGTATTTATATCAGGAAGCATACAATAATTTACATGAATTTCAATTTAAATGGCTGTATGTTTGAAATAAAAAAATAATGTATATTTCTGCCCGATTATTATGGATTCAAAACAATTTACAAATATTTTATACAAAATTATTTCGCATAAACCGTGGGCGTTAGTCATCGCAATTATTGCGACGACAGTATTTTTTCTTTTAGGGGCATTAAGACTTGAATTTGATCCATCGCTGAAGTCGATGGTACCTAAACAACATGAATTCCTACAAACTATGGATGAAATTGATGATTTATTTGGAGGCACGACTATATTAGTTTTGGCTGTTGAATCCGATAGTCTATTATATGATCACACATTAATAAAATATAAAGCATTTGCCGATTCTCTGGCAAATATCGATATTATTGATAAAGTAGTATCGTTATACTCGTCATCAAAAATTTCTAGTACTGTAGATGGTTTCCAAATCAATCCCTTGATAGAGCAATTCCCTAATACTGATGCGCAAGTTGAATCATTAAAGGATTATCTCAGTACAACTAGTAGGGTAGTTGGAAACATTATTTCTGATGATTTTCGAATGATGTCATTCATTTGCCAATTGACAGTATCATTTGACTATGACGAGCATAAACTAATTAAAACGATTGAGGATCTTGTAAATCAATTTGAAGGATCTGAAAATATTTATTTCGCTGGAATGCCGTTAACGCGTGCAAATGTTACAGATCAAATGCGCCGTGATATGTCGATTTTTCTCCCTGTTGGTTTAGTATTAATGATATTGTTTTTGATTCTCAGTTTTAGAAGTTGGTTAGGCGTTCTGTTACCATTAATGGTTGTAGTTATTTCAACGATTTGGACTTTGG
This sequence comes from uncultured bacterium, assembly GCA_964634215.1. GTDB lineage: Bacteria > Fidelibacterota > Marinisomatia > Marinisomatales > JAHJCW01 > JAHJCW01. Next base: position 19,173 of record CAZWKR010000009.1, on the reverse strand, counting down.
GGTTAATGGGCTATCTTGGACTAAATCTGCCATTTACAGGCATTTTGATTCCTGTAATGTTAATTGCGATCACCAATAATTATGGTATTCATATCATCTCACATTATTATGATTATTCTAAGGATGATTTAAAAGCATCGCGAGTACAAATAATTAAAAAAACATTGGAGAGCGTAAGCTTCCCCATATTTCTTGCCGGATTAACTACGGTTTTAGGGTTTTTAGGTTTGTTAAGTCATATTTTACCGAAGGCCCGTGAGCTTGGTGTTTTTGTGGCTTTTGGTATCTTTATTGCATTTATAATAAGTGTATTATTAATTCCAGCAATTCTTAATATTGCAAAGAGACCAGCTCTCCTAAGTAATCCTCTAAGTTTTAGACGTATTAATACTGGCCTAAACCATTGGGGTAAGTTTTTTATAAAATATAATCGCACAGCCATTATTAGTACGCTGATCGTATTGGTAGTCGCCGGCTTTGGGATAAAATTAGTGAGCGTTGATTCCAATCCTAATAATTATTATAAAAAAGATGCTAGAATAAGAATTCATAATGATGCAATATCAAAAGGTTTTGGAGGTACAGCTCAATTATCTGTATTGGTTGAAGGAAATGCATTTGATCCACAGGTACTGCATAATATTGATTTATTGACTGAACATTTTAAAAAATATCCATTGGTAAGCCAAACAGCGTCAATAGTAGATGTTGTTAAAACAATTCATATGGCATTTAACAATGGTGATTCAACATTTTATGCGATACCTGATGATGAAGAATTAATTGCTCAATATATATTTCTTTACGGTTTAACTGATACGCAATCCAGTATATCAGTGTTAATTGATGATATAGATTTTCCTGAGAACTCGCAGTTAATAGTTCGTATAAAGGAAATTAATACAAATCAGATATCTATTATTGTTAACGAAACGCAAGATTTTATTCAGACAAATTTTGCAAATATGGGATCAATGAAATTATCAGGTGGAGCTGCAATGCTGGGAACATTGGCACAATTAATTGTAAAAGGGCAAATGGTTAGCTTAATAATTTCATTGATCATTATGTTTACAATAATGGCAATTGTTTTCAGATCGATAGTCGGTGGTATTATTTCGATTGTTCCGCTTATATCTGCGATAATAATCGTATTTGGATTTATGGGTTATACTGGTATTGACTTAGACATTGCTACTGCTATGCTATCCAGTATTATGATTGGTGTTGGTATCGATTATACGGTTCACTTTTTGTGGCATGTAAAAGAGCATATCAAAGAGGGGCAGGATTTGAATACAGCAATTTTCACTACATTGAGATTGTCCGGGAAGGGTATTGTGTTTAACGCTTTGTCAGTTATTATCGGATTTTCTGTATTATTGTTTTCAGTTTTTGTTCCGGTTAATTTCTTTGGTATATTAATTTTATTATCTATTGGGATGTGCTTGGTAGGTGCTTTAGCGTTATTACCGGCAATAATCAGTCTATTAAAACCAAAATTCTTATTTAAATGAAAAAATTATTATTATTACTATTTAGTTTATTGATTTCATTATCTGCTAGTGATTTAACCGGTCGTGATGTCATTGTCAATATGGAATCATCTAAAAAAGTGCTAACTACAAAGATGAATATAAAATTGACACAAATGGATATAAAACGTGGTAAAGAAAAAGTGAAAATCCGAGAAATGATCAGGTATCACAAAAGATATAACGATAGTAATTATAAGAGTAAATCATTGCTGAGGTTTTTAAAACCTGATATTGTTAAAGGAACCGGGTTTTTAATTTGGTCAAAACAATTAGGAGGTAATGAGCAATGGCTATTCCTACCAAAATTAAAAACAGCAAAACAAATTGAGTCAAAAGAAAAAACTTCAAGATTTATGAATACTGAATTCTCCTATGAAGATTTAGAAAGCTTTAATCAGTCAGATGAGCAATATTTCTTAGAGGCTGAAGAGAATGTTGACAGTACTCATTGCTATATTGTAGAAGTAATTGGTCATACTCAAACACAGTATAAACGCCGCTTAGTTTGGATAGATAGCAGTGATTGGTTACTGCGCAGAGTAGAATTCTATGATAAAAGTAACAAGCTATTTAAGGTTTTAACTATAAGTGAATATCAAAATTTTGAGAATTACAATTTCTCTACAAAATTAATAATGAAGAATATCCAAACTGGCTCACATACTATTATGGATGTTTCTGATATAGAATATAACATTGATCTCCCCGACAATTATTTTACAAAAGAATCTTTAGTAAAACCGTAACAATTAATATCTTTCTTGTGTTTCACAATATATTTATTATAAATTAGGAAACGAAATAAACACTAAACGTTTCCTGTGGATAAAGATAAACAATCAAAAGAACAGATATTAGAACAGGGGTTTGAGACAATAACTCAAAATGGTGTAAGGTATTTTACAGTAGAATCCTTGGCAGCTCATCTTGGTATGAGTAAAAAAACTATTTATAAATATTTCCCTTCTAAAGAAATTCTAATTGAAAAAATATTCGATTATTTTACTGGAATGATTAAGCGAAAAATAAAACGAATTATTGAATCCGATGCTGATCCAGTAGAAAAATATACTAAGATAATGGATTTTATAATGAATAAAGTCAGTCGAATGTCAATGGATAAATTAGTTGAAGTACAAAATCGTCATCCGGTTATATGGAATAAATTTGAAATATTTCGACAAGGATTGACACGTGATTTCGCGATAATATTTACTGAAGCCCAAGAGAAAGGATTTGCTAGAAAAGATATTGATATGGATATTGTGGCAACAGTATATATGAATATTGTGAATTCAACATTTCAACCGGAATTTTTCTTTACAAATAATTTGGCACCTGTTGATACTGTCAAATTGTTTATTAAGCTCATAACTGAAGGAATGTTTACTGAAAAGGGTATATTGGCAATGAAGCAACATAATAAAGGAACAAAATGACAGCAAAAATTAAAAATTGGGCAATTACCCAGTCTTTGGATCATCCTAAAAGAACAATTATAATCAGTATATTAATGACTTTGCTTTTTGCCTATGGATTACAATGGCTAGTTATCGAAGATGATATGATGAAAATATTACCAAAAGATATTGAGTCAGTAAAAACATGGGAAACGATTAAGGATGAGTTCGGTGCTACAGATATGATGTTTATTGCATTTGGAACCCGTGGTGTATCAGTGTATAACACAGAAATATTAAAAACGTTATGGGATATTAGTGATGCACTGGAAAAAATACCGGAAGTAAATGAAATCATGACGATTACAACTAGTAATCGAATGGATAGTGAAGATGGTTTTTTGGAAGTAGGTGCTTTACAACCTGCTAGAGATTTGAGTGATGATGAGATTATTTCTATTAAGAGTTATCTGGAGGAGAATAAGGATATCTCTGACCGCCTAGTTAGTAAAAACGGTGATTATTTAAATATAATTATTCGTCCTGTTTCAGGTATTGATATGGATGATTTTAGCAATAATGTTGTTGAAGTTGCTGATAAAATTTTGGTTGATTATGAAAAACACTATGGTGGACAAGTTTATTTGATGGGTGCTATGCCAGCAATGATCCGTGGTGATATAAACTTCTTAATGCGTGTTGGATTAGTTATAATGGTATTAATCTTACTGTTTAGCCTCCGTAGTGTGCCGGCGGTATTAATGAACATGGCAGTAATTTTCTTATCGCTTATTGCGATGATGGGATTTTTGGGTTGGATTTATAGATTAACAGGATCTGATAAATTCATATTTTCATTGTTGAATACATCAATGCCGATTGTTCTATTAACCATTGCCAACTCTGACGGCGTTCATGTATTAACAAAATATTTTAAAAAGATGAGATTAGTTAAAGATGTTCGCAAGGCGTTAACAATTACTATGGACTCACTTTTATTGCCAATATTTTTAACAAGTATCACAACAATTTCTGCCTTTATGGCGATGGTGTTTGCACCTTTACAACAATTGATAGGATACGGAGTTGGTGTATCTGTCGGCATTGCTTGGGCGTGGATATTGTCCTCAATGTTTTTACCGGCAATGATTTCTTTGAAAAAATGGAATCTTGATTCAAAAGCTATGAGTGCAGCCGGATTATTTGAAAGAATTATCGATAAAATTGGTGGGAATGTGATGAGATACCCCAAAATCATTTTATCAACCGGAATCATAATTGTTGGTATAGCCGCATACGGTACTACATTGCTCAACATTGAAGTAAATATTATGACTTTTTTTAAGAAAGGCACCGATATACGCAATAGTCTGGAATTTTTGGACGATGAAATGACGGGTACAATGGATATGGAATTTAGAATTGAAGGTGATATCAAATCTCCTGAGGTATTGTTGGATATGGAAATGATACAAGAATTTCTACATAAGCATCCTGATGTAGCTACATCAATTTCTATTGCCGATATCATCAAATTGATGCATAAAACTGTTATGGATGGCGATCCTGTCTATGATATAACACCAGATACACGAGAAAAAATAAATAATTTATTTACACTTTACTCAATGTCTGGTGATCCGGATGATTTTGAATCACTTGTTGACTATGAATACGAAACAGGTCTGGTAACAGCGTTAATGCGCAATGTCTCAACACAAGAGATTGCAAGATTTGTTGATGAAATTGATCAATTTGTTGAGGAAAATATAAGTGACAAAGTATCAATTACAAGTACAGGAATTTTAGTTGTTTTTCGTGATATGACTGATTTAATTGTTCATTCTTCATTTATTAGTATATTTGCATCTATTTTGTTAATTGGTCTTATTGCAGGCATATTTTTTAAACGGGCATTATGGGGAATAATGGCAGTTGCTCCATTAATTTCAGCAGTAATATTGAACTTTGGTCTGATGGGTTTAATCGGTATCGATTTTAGTCATGTTACAGCAATACTATCTTCGGTAATCATTGGGGTTGGGGTGGATTTTGCGATCCACTATATCTCACAATTCAAACGTATTTCTACTAGATCAAAGGATAATGATAAAATAACCAATGAAGTTATTGATGACGTCGGATATCCGATACTTTTGGATGCAGGATCAAATATGGCTTTCGGGGCATTAATGTTTTCAGCCTTTATTCCAATTCAACAGATTGGAGGACTGATGGTTCTTGCCATGTTCGCCACTTCAGTGGGCACACTTACTTTAATGGCCTCTTTAATAGAATTATTGAAGAACAAACTTATGAATAACAATTATTTGGAGAATTAGATAATGAAAAAATATTTTAATATAATCGTTTTAATTACCAGTTTTGTATTTTCACAAACCGGTTTAGAGATTGCAAGATTTGTTGATGAAAAAGAAAAGCCGGATGACATGAAAGCCAACCTTACAATGGTTTTAACTAACAAAAAAGGTAAATCGCGTAATTCAACAATTAGTTCGATCACTAAAGATGATTCAAAAAAACAAATTATTTGGTTTCTAGCTCCGGCAGATGATAAGGGTGTTGCTTTCTTAAAAATTGAGCATGATGGGAAAGACGATGAAATGCGTTTGTGGTTACCGGCTTTTAATAAAGTTAGGAGAATATCCTCAAATCAAAAATCAGACTCATTCATGGGTTCTGATATGAGCTATGAAGATATGACGTCAAGAGAACTGGATGATTATACATATAGTCTAGTCGGAAGTGAAACACTTGATAATGTAGAATATTATTTATTGGAATCAATACCGAAGCCGGAATTGGATTCAGAATATTCTAAACATTTATCATGGGTAACAAAAAATGATTTCTTGATCAAGAAGGAAGAATCTTATGACAATGCAGAACGATTATTGAAAACTAAAACAATAAATTTTGTCAAATTAAAAGGTTATAATGTCCCTGTTGAAATATATGTTAAGAATATTCAAAAGAACCACAGTACTACACTAACTTTTGACAATCTTGAATTAGATACCAATGTTAAAGATGATCTATTTCAAGAAAAAAATCTCAAACGGTTACCGAGGTAAAACTACAATGAATCTAAATAAATCAAATCAAATTGCAAATTTAATAGAATACCAAAAAGATGCTGTAGTCAGTAAGACAATAATCAAAAAAGAGAAAGGGACAATAACAGTTTTTGCCTTTGACAAAGAACAGGGACTGAGTGAGCATACTGCATCATTTGATGCACTAGTTCAAGTATTAGATGGTAAAGCCGATGTTATAATTAACGGCAAATCAAATGTTGTTTCCGAAGGAGAAATGATTATTATGCCCGCTAATGTTCCGCATGCCTTAAAAGCGATTGAAAAATTCAAAATGATGTTAGTGATGATTAAGGCATAGAAATGAAATATTTGAGTTTACTTATTTTACCAATAATCCTATTTGCTCAAATCAATTATTCCGGTTCGGTATCGCCGACATACCTTTTGCGGATCTCTGATGGTTCGGAAATTTCTTTACCGTTCCGGTTAGCTGATTTACAATTAAGTTACTCATACGGTGACTTTGAACTGAAGACGAATACCGCAGTGGAAACACGCTGGAAAGATACTGAAGCTACTTTAGATTTGAGAGAAGCATATTTAACATGGTATCCATCATTTGGGGAAGTTAAGCTTGGGAAAATGATCCACACCTGGGGTGCTGCGGACGGCAACAATCCAACCGATAATATTAATCCGTATGATTTTTATTATATGTTCTTAGCAGGCGCAGATAGAAAAATTGGTGTTCTATCGGGGTCACTAAAAGCATATTGGAATAATTTAAATGCTGAGGTGATTGTTGTGCCTGAGCATACCGCAAATAGATTACCATTCGGAGAAGAAGATTTTCCTATTCAATTTCCTGAATTTGATAGATTTGCAAAAATAGTCGCTGATGAATATGAATATGGAATTCGTTTGCAATCAGCATTTAATTGGGGTGATGCATCAATTTCATATTTCGACGGACATGACAAAGCATTTAGTTGGTTAAGAATGACCGATATTTTAACGGATGGTAATTTTATAGTACCGGTATTTGGCTATCGCAAAACTGAAATGATCGGTGCTGATATTGTTACGTTTATCAAAGATTTTACTATTAGATCCGAAGTAGGGTATTTTAAAACTAATAATGATGAATACAATAAAATCAAGGATAGTCGGATTGATTTTGATCCAAATTATACACCTGCCGACATGCAGTTATTCTTTGATAGCCGAACAGCTCAAGAATTGGCAATGTTGTATTTATTGTATCAAAACCCAAAAATATCAGCAGAGTACATTCAGTATGTATTACAATTCGAATATTCAGGTTTTTCTGATATTAATATTGGTATTCAATTTCTAGGTACAAGTATTATTTCAGCAGATGGTTTAACTTTTACAGGAATGGGATTTGTCGACCTAACAAAAAATAACTTCGTACCAGGAATGGGAACCCCATTTGCGATGATCGCTGAGAAAGCATTAATAGTAAATGGCTCCACTAATTTATTAGATGACCAAGTATGCATTGAAGCAATGAGTTTGATAAATCTTGAAGAAATCGGTTATATGCTTGGAATGAATGTAAGTTATTCACCAATTGAGAATTGGGAATTAGAGTTAGGAGTTAGTCATTTTATTGGAGATGAAAATGATCCTGAAAATAGTTTTACTCAAATGGAAGATTTTTCACATTTATCTTTAGGATTGGAATTTGATTTTTAAACTTTTGATTATAAAAAACTCCCCTTTGTTAAGGGGAGTTTTTTATATTTAATCAGTAATATGAATTATGCTGTTTGAGGTGGTTTTACCATAGAGATTATACCTGCTGCCACCAAACAAAGGATACCACAAATTGTAAAGGCAAGCGGGAAATTACCTAAGTCGCCAAGCTTCCCACCTAGAATCGGTCCAAAAATTCCACCTATTCCATATGCTAAAAATACCCAGCCATAATTTTGACCAATAAATTTAGCTCCAAAAGTATCTGCAGTAATTGTTGGGAAAAGTGCAAAATTTCCACCAAAGTTAAATCCTATTAAAGTTGCACCAAGGTAGAGTAATGCAGGTGTACCTGCCATCCATTGGAATAAAATTACTGCAATACCTTGTGTGGCCATCATTATCATAATAGAATTACGTCTTCCGAGTTTATCACTTATTGCACCCCATGCGATACGTCCAAAACCATTAGCTAGTGAGAAAAATACTGCCATCGCAGTGCCAGCGATACCTGATGCAGCAGCTGGCGATAATCCTGATGCCGTTAATGCTTGCATAGGAAATAATTTCATTAGACCGATGCTCATTAAACCTGCACTTGCACCAAATGCAAATGTTAATAAAATCATATAATATTGCGGAGTCTTAAGCATTTGCGTGCTACCTAAATCAGCTACTTTAGTTACTTTATTGTCTTTAGATTCTTCAGGTGGAGTCCAACCTTCAGGTTTCCAACCTGCAGGCGGGAATACCATCCATATCCCACCAATCATCACTGTGGCGAAAAATACAACACCGTAAATTGTAAAAGTGGTACTTAATCCAAGGTCGCCAATCAAATTACCCCAAGCACCTGCTAATTTTACCCAGAGCATTGCTCCGAAACCAAATCCTGCCACTGCTAATCCCGTTATTAATCCTTTCTTATCAGGGAACCAACGCATGCCAACAGCAATTGGGACTACATAAGCTAAACCAATGCCTGATCCACCAATGATTCCGATAAAGAAAAAGATAGACCAAAAATTAGTTCCACCAAATAATCCTGCCAGTAAATATCCAAGACCGAGAACTATACCTCCAGAAAAAGCTAATTTTCTTGGTCCCCATTTTGGTAATAATCTACCAGCGATTACCATCACAATTGCGAACAGTGCTAGACCAGCAGCAAAGACAGCTTGTGTTTGTGCTTTTGTCCAATCTGCCTCTACTAATGATGGTGTAAATACGCTCCAGGCGTAAATAGCACCTAAACACAGTTGAATTAGAATTGCACCTAAAACCACAAACCAACGATTTTTTAGATTTCCATTACTCATTTTTCGATCCTTATTTGAATTATTTTAAACTAATAATTTGATATTTATATTGAATTGATTTATTTACTACTATTTAATAGGATAACACAGTCCAAATTTACAATTAATTAATACTAATCTAAAAGATGAACATAAAAAAATACCCGCGATTACAAAAGTAATGCGGGTATTTTTACCATTAGACAAGTGATTATTAATTACGAAGTGGCTTACCTTTCTTAAGCATAAAGCGTATCCTGTCTTGCGACAACGGTTCAGCGGATAGCGATAAAAATGCTTCTCGTTCAATATCTAATAGATACTGTTCATCAACACTTTTAGTTAGTCCCGCTTTATCACCACCGGTAAGAATGTATGCTAATTTATTGCCGATTACTTCATCGTGATCTGATAGCTTTCCTTGTGCCTTAAATCCCTTAATTGCCATTTTCAATGTTGTACGACCACCAATTCCGGGTAATTTGATATCATCACGATAATCAGGTGGTACGTATCCTTCCATAAGTTCAATGGCTTTTTGTTTTGCTTCCCAAATCCTATGATCATTATTTAAAATAATAGTATCAGTTTTTAACAAATAACCAACGAATTTGGCTTCATCGGCGCTTGTTGCAACTTTAGCAAAACCGATTGTCTCAAATGCCTTTTGAGATATTTGGAAAGCATTCCTTATACCGCCCGCCCCGGAATTTTCCATGAGATTCAATATCAATCGTAGATTGCCACCGGCTCCGGGTACTAGACCAACGCCAACTTCGACAGCTCCAATATATAATTCCGCTGCCGCGACACGATGGGCTGCCGGACCAATGAACTCAAATCCACCACCAAGAGTCAGGTGGAATGGAGCAGCAACTACAGGTGCTTTTGAGAACCGAATACGTTGTGTAAGATCTTGGAATAACTTAATAGTCTCCTCAAGACCCTTCCAGTCTTTATTCTCACAGAATTGTAGTATACCGGCTAAATTTGCTCCTGCACAAAAGTTCTGTCCTTGATGTCCGAGTACCATTGCTTTATATTTACCACTGTCAAGCAAATCTAATCCTTTTAGAATTGTTTGTACCATTGAACCGTCAATCGGATTTAGAAATGGCTGTAATATCGAATGATACTCTACATTGAGTACACCATCACCAAGATCAATCAAACTTGCACTCCAGTCACGTTCGAGCAAATTACCTTTAGATTTTTCTAATGTAAGGTTTAAAGTTTTTTCACCTAGATCAATTGCTAGTTGATTTTTCTTTAATGGATTATAATATGTGTATTTACCATCTTCAATTTTGTAGAATGTTGAATAGCCGGATGAGAGCATTTCTTCAACCCATTTAGGAACTGCTTTGCCTTCATCTTTCATTCTATTTACAGCACGCTCAACACCAATCGCATCCCACGTTTCAAACGGACCTAATTCCCAACCAAATCCCCACTTTAATGCATTATCGATATTTACGACATCATCACTTATTTCAGGAATACGATTTGCTGAATAAATCAGGGTACGAGATAATATTTCCCAGAAAAACTTACCTGCTTTATCATTACTAAAGGCAAGAGCTGCAATCTTCTCTCCAGTAATTTGACGATCCTTAGCAAGACGGAATCCATCGAAACGGACTTTTTTCTGTGGACCATATTCACCGTTTTCCAAATTGACTGAAAGAATAGTTTTACCATCTTTTTTATAAAATCCGGCTTTGGTTTTTGCACCTAATTTTCCACCATCGATTAATGTTTTAATAATATCAGGTAGTTTAAAAATGTCTCGTTCCTCATCACCCTCTCCACGTTCATAGCTGCCTGTAGCTACATGAGCAAGTGTATCAAGACCAACTACATCTGCTGTGCGGAAAGTCGCGCTTTTTGCGCGTCCCACTAATGTTCCGGTTAACTTATCGACTTCTTCCACGGTGAATCCCATTTCTTTGGCAATTTTAATGGTTACCATCATACCATAAACACCTATTCGGTTTCCGATAAAATTAGGTGTATCCTTAGCATGAACAATGCCTTTACCTAATATATTTTCACCAAATTCAGCCATAGTTTTATAAACATCATCAGAAGTCACATCTCCCTTTACGAGTTCAAGTAATCGCATATAGCGAGGAGGATTAAAGAAGTGAGTAATCATGAACCGTTTTTTTACATCATCCGGAAATACCTCAATCAGTGAAGCAAGTGGTATGCCTGAAGTGTTTGACGTAACAATTGCAGTTTTCTTAAGGTGTGGGGTGATATTTTTATAAACTATATGTTTGATGTCTAATCGTTCAGCTACTGCTTCCATAATCCAATCTGCTTCTTTGATTCGTTCAATATCATCATCATAATTGCAAGGTGTGATCATCTTAGCATTTTTTGGTTTATAAAGAGGTGCAGGTTTTAGCTTTGTCAGAATTTCGACACCCTTTTCTGCTAATTCCTGATTTATATCAAATAGAAGTGACGGAATACCGGCATTAGCAAGATGTCCTGCCAATTGAGCTCCCATAACTCCTGCGCCTAAAATAGCGACTTTTTCAATTTTGTTTTCCATTTTTACCTCTTTAGTTAAGCAGGTCGTTTAATTATTGTTGCAATTCCTTGACCACTACCGATACACATTGTAGCTAAACCAACTTTTGTCTTTTGCTGTTCCATTACATTAATTAATGTAGTTAAAATTCGAGCTCCTGAACATCCTAATGGATGTCCAAGTGCAATGGCACCTCCATTTAAATTGATTTTCTTATCATCCCATCCACCGGTACGAATAACAAATAATGATTGAGCTCCAAATGCTTCATTAAGTTCAATAGTTTCAATTTCGTCCATTTTCATATTTGCTTTTTTCAAAGCTTTTTCTGTTGCGGGTAAGGGACCAGCACCCATGCGCGTCCAATCCACTCCGGCGATAGCACGACTAACAATTTCAGCTCTGATTTGTAGATTATTCTTTTTAGCAAAATCTTCACTTGTTACAATAATTGCTGCAGCTCCAATTGATAATGGACTACTTGTTGCAGCAGTTACCGTACCATCAACCGAAAATGCCGGTTTTAAAGATTTGATTTTTTCTACATCAGGTTCACGGGGTCCTTCATCATTTTCAACGGTTGCTTCGCCATAAAGGTCTATTGGAATCAATTCATTTTTGAAATTGCCTGCTGTATATGCTTTTAACGCTTTTTTGTGTGAATTTATAGAAAAGTCCTCTTGATCTTCACGGGAAATATTTCCTTCTTTAGCAAGATTTTCGGCAGTATCGCCCATTCCAATATAAAATTCCTGTTCAGCTAATTCGGGATGAAAATCAGGAGCAAAACCACCCATTGGTACGGAGAACATATCTTCTACACCTATGGCAATTCCAACTTCGATATCACCACTTTCGATGGCAGTACTTAGCTGATGAACCGCATCCATTGATGAACCACAGAAGCGATTAACAACTTTGGCACCGGCTTCTTTTGGAATTCCGGCAAGGACAGCTACAGAACGCCCCATTATCATACCTTGCGGCCCTTCAGGAAATGCGCATCCTAAAACAACATCTTCGATCATTTCAGGTTTGAGATTTGGATTCCTTTTTAATAATCCCTTAACTACTTGTGCGGAAAGATCATCAGGTCTTATTCCCATTAATTTTCCGTTTCTTACACCAATTGGTGATCTTACTGCATCAACTATAACAGATTTTGTACTCATAATATTCTCCTAAAATGGATATGATTGTTTTGAATAAACATGTTCAGCGATCAGGCGCTTCATTTCGATGATATCAATTTTCGGAAGCATCCGAACTTGGAAATTCTTAAGTTTTTCGATTATTGAATTTTTTAGATGACCTTTATAAATTCCGTTCATTCCAGTAAGAGCCATGTTCAATAATCTTATTGATGCTTCTGCTGCAAATACTTTTGCAATGTATAACGGAATTCTATCGTTATTACCTGATTCAATACTTTGGCGAACGCGTGAGATTGTACTTTCTGCTGTGTATATATCTATGAAAATATTCGCAAGAATTTCGGTTAACTGCTGTTCATGTTTCAAGTCTTGACCATATTCGGATAAAGCTTCATGGAATAAGTACAAACCTAACATTTTTCCGGCTTCCAGCATTTGTACCTCATGATTTAGATTTCCTTCGGATTCGTTCTTACCGTTAGGATCCGTGGCAAGATAATCTTCGATTTGCTGGATCTTTTCACGAATTGGAAGTTCTTCCATAAGAGCTCTTTTCATCATATATCCGGTAATGATCATGCGATTGATTTCATTGGATCCTTCCCAAATTCTATCAATGCGGGTATCCCGGTAGGCGCCCGCCATGGGATATTCTTCTATAAATCCATATCCACCTAAAATTTGGATTCCATGATCTGCAACTTTACCAAACATTTCACTACCATAAACTTTTGCCATTGATGTCTCAATGGCAAAACGTTCCATTGCTTCGCCTACTTTTATGTAATATTTATCATTCTTCTTATCAAGAGTATCGATTTCTTCCTGAATTAACCCAATTGTCCTATATATCATACTATCGGCAGAATAGGTTCCAATGATCATATCAGCAAATTTTCCTTTAATAGCATCAAAGTGTGCAATGGGTTGACCGAATTGTCTACGTTCTAATGCATATTTTGCAGCTTCAGTAATGACCATTTTGCATCCACCTAAATCGGAAGCGGCTAACTTATATCGTCCCATATTTAGGGCGTTAAAAGCAATTGTTGCTCCCTTCCCAACTTCATATAATAGATTTTCAACAGGTACTTTTGCGTCTTTAAATATTAATGATGTTGTTGATGAACCTTTCATTCCCATCTTATGTTCTTCAGGTCCAATTTCAAATCCCGGTGTATCTTTTTCTACAATAAAGGCGCTGAATTTATCACCGCCGACCTTTGCAAAAACCGTAAATATATCTCCCCATCCACCATTTGTTATGAATATTTTTTCACCATTTAAAATGTAATGGTTACCATCTTCTGAGAGCATAGCCGTTGTTCGTCCGTCAAGTGCATCCGACCCGGCGGAGGGTTCTGTTAGACCATAAGCGCCTACTTGCTCTGCTGTAACGAGTTTGGGTAAATATTTGGTTTTTTGTTCGGATGTTCCGAACCAAACTATCGGCAATGCACCGATACCGGTTTGTACAGACCAAATTGCAGTAAATGATGGACAAAAACCGGCAGATAAGGATTCGGCTGCTATTGCTGTGGTTATTTTATCCATTTCCATTCCGCCGTATTTTTCGGGAACGTCAATACCTAATAAACCTAGTTCGCCCATTTCACGTAGTATCGAAAGACTCAAATCTTTATTGAACTTGTTGATTTCATCCGCATTTTCCCCAATGCGCTCAGTTGCAAACTCTCTAATCATTTGTTCAATTTCTTTGTGTTCATCAGAAAAATTTTCACGGGAAAAAATAGGATTTGTACCTATATCTTCGATTAAAAATCGACCGCCTATTTTTGGTTGGGTTTCGCTCATATTAATTTCCTCGTACTAGTTATTTTGTTAAACCGGCTAATATAAATTCGGTAATAGTTTTCATATATTTTGTCGCGCTCATACCAAAATTATCAAATAAAGTAAACCAGATCGCACTTTCAATATTTACCATTATGGAAAGTGCTGCAATTTTGGTATCAACATTTTTAAACTCTTTATTTTCGACACCTTTGATAATAATTTTTTCTATTAGTGAGAAAAATTCTGAATACACTTTATCGAATTTGTCTTTAAAATCATTATCACGGCCTGCTAATGACCAAAATTCTGCCAATGCTTTGAAAACAATTGGATCAGACTCGTATTGTGCTATAAAGTAATTGAATAGTTCTTTTAATTGATCTGAAGCAGAATGATCTTCTTCAATAATATGGTTTAATGTTGGACTGTAGTGGTGCACCCAATGGTTGACAAGCGCAAGATAAACTTCTTTTTTTGAACTGTAATACCAATATATTGCACCCTTACTCATCTTGGATTTTTTTACAATATCGGACATACTGCTTCCTTCATAACCTTTACTAACGATTACTTCCAAAGCAGCATCTAGGATTTGGTATCTTTTTTTATCTTGTTTGCTGTGACTCATAAAATAAACCGACCGGTCGGTCTATTTTATAAATTAATGGATAGTCAAAGCAAGGAATATTTTTAAATATATCAAAAAATATAAAGTATTATGAGGACAAAATAGTTAGACATTTCTAATTATTTCTTTATGCCGGAAACAAGTTACGGTGTGGTCATTGACCATACCGGCGCTTTGCATAAAGGCATAGCAAATAGTAGTACCAACGAACTTGAATCCACGCTTTTTTAAATCTTTGCTTAATATATCGGATTCAGATGTGCTTGCTGGTAAGTCTGAAATAGTTTCCCATTTATTTACGATAGGTTTCCCCTTTACAAATTGCCAGATATATTTATCAAAAGTACCGAATTCTTTCTGAACATCTAAAAATATTTTAGCATTTGAAATAGTAGCATTGATTTTTAGTTTATTACGAATTATCCCGGCATCTTGGATTAATTCATTAATTTTGGTTTGACTATACTTTGATATTATCACTGGTTCAAAATTGTCGAATGCTTTACGAAAATTTTCTCTCTTATTTAAAACAATTGACCAACTTAAACCGGCTTGGAATGCATCCAAAGTGATGTATTCAAACCATTTTCGATCATCATGATTTGGTACGCCCCATTCTTCATCGTGATATTTTATCATAAGTTCATTTGTGCCTGGCCAATCACAGCGTTGTAATTCAATCATAACTATCATTCCTTTTAATATTAAATATTAATTTTGTTATGTAATTTATTAAAGAATTATAAAGGAATTTTTATCATGAAGAAAAATGTTATTTTATTTGTATTAATTATTTTTTCTTTGAACAATATAATTTTATCACAAGAAATAGACCGTCATCGTGGGAAATTTATTGAAAACAAAAGCGAATTCCGAGAAGAGATGACAAAAACAGCCAAGGAATTCAAGACAATCGAAAAGAATCCGAAGCTACGTTTTAAAATGGATTATAAAGAGCTTAATCTGCCAAATGACCCTGATCTATTTACATCTTATTGGCACAATAATCCTGTAAGTCAGGGTTTAACAGGAACTTGTTGGTGTTATTGCTCAACCTCATTTCTTGAGTCTGAAATATATAGGCAAACTAACAAAAAATTGAAATTATCATTGATGCATACCGTATATTGGGAAACAGTTGAAAAAGCACGTCGATATGTAAAAGAAAGAGGTGATTCACAATTTTCACAAGGATCTTTGCCAAATGCGACACTCAGAATTTGGAAGAAATACGGTGTTGTGCCTAATGATGATTATACAGGGCTAAAAGAAGGACAGCAGTTTCACGATCATGGTCAAATGTGGAAAGAAATGAAAACATATTTAGGACACATTAAGAAAACAAGTAATTGGAATGAAGTAGTTGTTTTATCTACAATAAAATCAATTCTTAATCATTATTTGGGTGAACCACCAACTGAAATTAAAATTGACGGTAAAAAGATGACCCCACAAACTTATTTGAAAAAAATAGTTGAAATAAATATTGATGATTATGTTGATATATTGTCACTTATGGAAGTCCCATATTATTCAATTGATGAGTATATCGTTCCTGACAATTGGTGGCATAACAGTGATTATCATAATGTACCCTTGGAAGAATTTATGATTGCCCTAAAAAATGCAGTATTAGAGGGATATACCGTTGGAATAGGAGGTGATGTGTCCGAAGCAGGTATTAGTGCTTACGACGAGGTAGCTATGATACCTTCTTTTGATATTCCTTCAAAATATATAGAGGAAAATGCTCGTCAATTTCGATTTAGTAATCGTTCTACGACTGATGACCATGGTATTCATGTTGTGGGCTACCAAGACCGAGATGATGGAATGTGGTTTTTAATTAAAGATTCCGGTAGTGGCGGTCATACAGGTTCACATCCTGGTTACTATTTTTATCATGAAGATTATATTAAATTGAAGATGATGAACTTTATTGTACACAAAGATGCAGTAAAAGATTTGTTAAAAAATTTCAATTAAATAGAAATTTAATAGTACTAACCAATTAGTATTTTAGTACATTTACAACTATTACCAATACCTCTCTAAATGGATGTTTCCTGGGGATTTTTTAGAATGCTCTGAATAACCTTCAGCGGTAAGATTTTCTACCATACCATCTATCATACCAGGATTACCACATAATAAAATATGTGTATTATTTGGGTCAGGAGTGAAAGGCAAAAGTTCTAATTTATTTTCCCAAATATTCTGTACATAGCCAATTCCGCCTCCCCATTTTACATTTTCTTCATTCGGGCGACTAAGAACCGGAACGTAAGTTAGTTTATCACATATATTTCTTAATGTCATTAATTCAGAACGGTATCCCAAATCCCACGAATGTCGAGCACCATGCACTACAACAAAATGTTTCTTCATAGATGGTTTTAAAACTGTTCTCAGCATACTCATGTAGGGTGCCAAGCCGGTTCCGGTAGAAAGCATAATTATATTTACATCATCTTCTATCATATCAAGTGTAAACATTCCGGTAAATTTTTGTCCCATAAATACTGAATCACCAGGTTTAAGGGCAAAAAGTCGTGGAGTAAGGGCTCCTGAACGAACTAAGGCAACATAAAACTCGATATATTCTTTATTTGTGGACGATGATGCTATTGAATAGGCACGTTTAATTAATTTATCCGGATTTGAATGTTCTTCGTCATGGTCAGAGAAATCTGTTCGTTTTGCCGAGCCTGGTAAACCTAATACGGCAAATTGACCCGGTTTAAAATCTGATAGTTCCCATCCATCTGGTATTACTCGTAAAATGATTAGCTCTGGTGACAAATCTATTCTTTGTGCAATATGTGCATTTAATTCCATTAATTCCTCATATTTATAAGTAAAAAGTATAAAAATTAATTGAAAAGTTACAAATTTAACGTCGTAAATTTTAACACATTAACGACAAAATTAATAAATAATGAAAATTGCACCATCAATATTATCAGCGGATTTCTCCGATTTAAAGAGCGCAATTGCGATATGCCAAAGTGCGAGTGCAGATTATCTTCATATTGATGTGATGGATGGACATTTTGTACCTAACTTGACAATTGGTCCTGTTGTATTAAAATCGATTAGACCTAAAACAGATTTATTTTTGGATGTTCATCTGATGGTAACAAATCCTGGAGACTTTGTTGAACCATTTGTAAAAGCCGGTGCAGACAACATTTCATTTCATATTGAAGCGATTGATAATCCTTTAGAAATTATTGCACAGATCCGATCATTTAATAAACAAGTTGGTATCTCAATTAAACCGGGAACACCTTTGGAAATTTTAGATCCGTTATTGGAAAAAATTGACTTGATCTTGATTATGTCTGTTGAACCTGGCTTTGGTGGTCAGCAATATATTCCTGAATCAACTGATCGGATTCAGAAATTAGATGAAATATTAAAAATATTAGGAATTCGCAAACAGGTAATAATAGAAGTAGATGGTGGAATAAAATTAACAAATGCGAAAAGGATAAAGGAAGCGGGGGCTGATATATTAGTTGCAGGTTCGGCAATATTTAATACAGACGACCCGCATTCAACAATCGAGAATTTTAAAAATATATAGGAAAATGAGAATATATAAAGATATAGAAAAATTTACTGAATGGTCTGAGGAAGATAAAGATCAATATACAGTTAATGTTATAAAAAGTTTAGTGATGGATGGAGTTCGGAATGCAAACTCTGGTCACACGGGTGGAGCAATGTCTTCGGCTGATTTTATTTATGTACTTTTTTCCGATTTTCTAAAATTCGATCCAAAGAATTCCAATTGGTTCAACCGTGACCGTTTTATATTATCAGCGGGTCACGAATCAATGTTATTATACTCAGTTTTACATTTGATAGGATGGCTGAAGAAAAAAGATCTAAAACAATTCCGTCAGTTTGATAGTAATACACCCGGTCACCCCGAAGTAAAACTGCCCGGTGTGGAAGCGACTACCGGACCTTTAGGACAGGGAGTTGGAATGGCAGTTGGAATGGCACTGTCTGAAGCGTTTCTAAATGAAA
>CAZWKR010000008.1:100291-122649 GCA_964634215.1 uncultured bacterium | reverse complement strand
TTTACAAGTAAAACATAGTTCTTAATTATTCAGGAATAAAATTTGTATCAAATAATTATTATAATATTTATCATTATTAAAATTCTTTTTTTTAATTCTAACAAAAATATTCTTTGACAACAATAATCAGATAATAAGGTCTAATTATTGAAAAATGAAATGACGTTATCGGGAGTATAATTAAATTTTCTTCTCTAACCAAAATTTATTAGGAAATGACAATTAAATGGATCGTAAAATAGAAAAAAAGAAATGGCCTCCAAAAAAGATAGTGACCTATGCAGGAACTATTTTGGTAGCCTTAATTATCATTTATCAGCTTTTCTTTAGTGATAAAAGTTCTCGTCTTAATGTAAATCAAGAGCGTATTGTTGTTTCAACAGTATATAATGGAGAATTTCAAGAATTTATTCCTGTAATTGGAGCAGTAATCCCAATTAAAACTATTTATCTTGATGCTGTTGAGGGAGGCACTGTTGAAGAAATTTATTTAGAAGCAGGTAGTTTTGTTAATCAGGGAGATCCTATACTAAAACTGGCTAATACCAAATTATTATTAGACATTATGTACAGGGAAGCCGAACTTTTTCAACAAAGCAACAATTTACGGAATACGCGTTTGGCCATGGAACAGAATGCATTAATTATTAAAGCTCAACTTTTAGATCTTGAGTTTGAAATAAAGAAATCTCATAGGGATTACAATAACAAAAACAGTTTATTTAAACAAGATTTGATTGCGAAACAAGAATTTGAGACGGCAGAGGATAATTATAAATACTTAAAAGATAAGCGAAATTTAACTCTTCAATCTTATCATCAAGATTCAGTATTCAGAGAAATTCAACTGGATCAATTATCAGTTTCCCTAGAACGCATGGAAAACAATTTAGAGATTGTAAAAGGGAATATGAGCAATCTTGTCCTCAAAGCACCTGTTTCAGGTCAGCTTACTTCACGTAATGCGGAAATTGGTGAATCGAAATCTCAAGGAGAACGTCTTGGACAAATTGATGTGCTTGATGGGTTCAAATTATTGATTGCGGTCGATGAATATTACTTGTCGAGAGTGAGTATTGGACAGAAAGGTACATTTACCTTTGATGGTAAAAAGCATGAATTGAGAGTAAGTAAAGTATATCCAGAAGTGTTGAATGGCCGTTTTGAAGTTGATATGGGATTCGTCTCTGAAGAACCGGAAGGTATTCGTCGGGGGCAATCACAACATATTAGACTTGAGTTAGGTGATCCTGGTGAAGGCTTGCTATTAGCGAGAGGTGGATTTTTTCAAAAAACAGGAGGTCAATGGATATATTTAGTTGATGAGTCAGAAGAATACGCAGTAAAACAACCAATTAGATTAGGTCGTCAAAATACTGAAGTATTTGAAGTGCTAGAAGGACTTAATCCAGGTGACAAAGTAATTACATCGTCATACGAATTGTTTGGGGAAGTAGAAAAACTAATACTATCAAAATAGAAGCAAAATGAATAAAAGGATAATAAAATGATTAAAACAAAAGAAATGATTAAAGTGTTTTTGACGGAAGAAGTAGAAACAACAGCTTTAAACAATGTGAATTTAGAAGTAAAAGAAGGTGAATTTGTTTCAATTATGGGACCTTCAGGTTGCGGTAAATCAACTCTATTAAATATTTTAGGATTACTTGATAATCCGACTGGTGGAGAATTTCATTTTTTAGGTCATGAGGTATCAGGCTATAATGAAAGGCAACGTGCTGATTTGAGAAAAGAAAACCTTGGATTTGTATTCCAAAGCTTTAATCTGATAGACGAATTAACAGTATTTGAAAATGTTGAACTGCCACTTCTTTATTTAAAAATGGGATCAGCTGACCGCAAGAAAAAAGTTAAAAAAGTTCTTGAACAAATGGGGATTGCGCACAGGAGTAATCATTTTCCACAGCAACTATCAGGTGGACAACAGCAGCGGGTTGCAGTATCAAGAGCTGTTGTTTCTGAACCGAAAATTATTATGGCTGATGAACCTACAGGAAATCTCGATTCATCACATGGCGATGAAGTTATGAAAATATTAGGTGATCTTAATAAACAAGGCACTTCCATTGTAATGGTAACACATTCACCTGATTATGCTAAATATGCTCATCGGACAATTCAATTATTTGACGGCAAAATTTCCAACGAAAAAATTAATGGAAGTTAGATTATCCAAATCAAAATTAAACACTCTAGAAATTTGGTAGGATGATTATTTAATAATCCAAATAGGAAAATACAAATGATTAAAAATTATTTGAAAATTGCAATTAGAAATATCATTAAAAACAAGACTTACTCATTGTTAAATATAGTTGGACTTGCAGTGGGAGTAATGGCATTTATTATGATAATGCTATATGTTCGCTATGAGCTGAGTTATGATAAATACAGCTCTAATTCTGAAGAGATATATCGTGTGACCACAAAAGGTTCCCTGAATGGAGATTTTGAAAGTGCTGTCTCACCTGCACCTATAGGTCCAGCTTTTGTTGAAGAAATACCGGGAGTTATAAATTTTACAAGAGTAAGAAATTTCGGTTTTCCAGTAATTCGCTATAAAGACAAAGTATTTAGTGAAGAACGTTGGTTTACTACCGATTCATCCTTTTTTGAAGTATTTGATTTTACTTTAATCCAAGGAGATGCCAAGACAGCGCTCAAGGAACCAAATACAGTTGTTTTGACTGAATCTACAGCAGAGAGGTATTTTGGTTCTGAAGATCCGATGGGAAAAATATTAAATTCGGATAGGCGACGAGATTATGTGGTCACTGGTGTTATAGAAGATCCCTCTGCTAACACGCATTTTCATTATGATTTTCTAGCATCATTAATGACGTATCCTGGTCAAGCCAACGATGGCATATGGGTGAATACTAATTTTTACACATATTTACTTTTAGATAAGAATGTACCACCGGATCAAGTAGAAAGTGAGTTCCCAGAGATGGTATTAAAATATGCCGGACCACAAATCGAACAATTTCTTGGTGTATCATGGGATAAATTAGTTGAGCAAGGTGCATCGTACGGTTTTTACTTGCAACGACTTGCAGATATTCATCTGCACAGTCATAATGATGATGAAGTAGAACAGAACGGTAATCTTTTATACGTAAAGATATTTTCTATTGTTGCTTTATTTATCCTTGTAATTGCTTGTATAAATTTTATGAATTTAGCAACAGCCAGGTCAACGAAGAGGGCAAGGGAAGTTGGAGTTAGAAAAACACTTGGATCCAAGCGATCGCAGTTAATCCAGCAGTTTTTAACTGAAGCAATTCTACTAAGTTTAATCTCATTTGTATTAGCTATACTATTAGTAAAACTATTACTACCATTTTATAATACTGTAGGAGGATTTCAATTAGAAATTAATTTGTTCTCTGATCCTATTGTATTACCTGCGCTTACAATAATGATGCTCCTAGTAGGTACTATTTCCGGAAGTTATCCTGCATTTTATCTGGCATCATTTAATCCTGTTAAGGTCCTTAAAGGTTCATCAGGGTCCAAGGGACATAAATCATGGTTACGTAGTGGTTTGATAATTTTTCAATTCACTATTTCAATCACATTGTTTACAGGCACAATGGTGATTTACAATCAGTTGAAATATATCCAAAACAAAGAATTGGGATATGATAAGAAAGATGTTGTCATAGTCGAAAAAACAGATGATATTGGTGCTGTTATTAATTCTTTTAAGGAGGATCTAAAGAAAGATCCACGAATTATATCTGTATCTAATTCAACCTCTCTAATAGGACATAATTTTGGTGGAGGTGTAAGGCCTATCCAGGGAGAACCTGCTGAAAACGCACTTATGTATAATCAATTTGTTGCGGATGACTTTTATGCTGAAACATATGGATTAGAGATGGCAAAAGGTCGTTTCTTTTCTTACAATAGACCCGCCGATTCTGTCTGTGCTGTTATCAACGAAACAGCAGCAAGAGCACTAGGATTTGCTGATCCAATCGGAAAGGCTTTTGTAAATATGGATCTGGATAATCAATTTTTAATTCCAATTATTGGGGTAGTAAAAGATTTTCATCTGCAATCCCTTCATTGGGAAATTCGTCCAATGCTGCTGCTTCCATTTAGAGATGGTTTCGGGAGATATACTGCAGTAAAAATAGCATCTGAAGATGTACAGGGAACTTTAGAGTATATCGAAGGTGTTTGGAAAAAATATGCTATAGACCAACCTTTCGAGTATACTTTTTTAGATGACGACTTCGATCAATTATACCTTGCTGAAGAACGAACAAGAAAAATTGTGACAATATTTACTGCTTTAGCTTTATTCATCGCAAGTCTCGGTTTATTTGGATTATCTTCTTTTATTGCTGAGCAAAGGACAAAAGAAGTAGGTATCCGTAAAGTATTGGGAGCATCGGTACCAAACATATATATATTATTGTCTAAGGATATATTAAAACTTGTAGCGATTGCCACAGTTATTTCATGGCCTATTACTTATATGACAATGAATCGTTGGCTTGAGAATTTTGCTTATAGAATTGAGTTTAACCAGTTATTGTTTATAATAAGTGGCGCCATAGCCTTTATAATTGCACAGGCAACCGTAACCACTCAAGCAATAAAAGCAGCCAAGAGCAATCCGGTTAAAGCATTGAAATATGAATGATACCACAGTTACAATTGATAATTATTGCCATTTAACATGACAAATTATAGGTAATTAAAGATGATTAAGAATTATTTTACAGTTGCATATCGTAATCTTAAAAAAAACAAAGCATACACATTCATAAGTGTATTTGGTCTTGCACTTGGATTTGCTGTATGCACACTACTTTTATTGTATGTTCAGAATGAGTTTAGCTACGATAGATTTAACGAAAATGCTGATAATATTTACAGGCTAACCCAACCTGATCATGCATATCATGCACCACAGGTTGCAAGAGAATTGGCTAATAATCTACCTGAAATAAAAGATTATGTGCGAATTTTTCCAATGGACAGTGGAATTATTGAATATGATAATAAACTATTTAAAGAAAAAAATATTCCTTTTGCTGACCCTGCATTATTCCGAATGTTTTCATTTCAGTTTGTATCTGGAGATAATGAAACAGCATTAGATAAACCTTTTACTACAGTGATTTCAGAAAAATTTGCTAAAAAATATTTTGATAAAGAAAATCCTATTGGAAAAATATTTAGATTGTTTGACGAGCACGACTATACAATTACAGGAGTAATGAAAGATATGCCTCAAAACTCCCACTTTCGCTATGATATAGTTCTTACACTTACTGATGCTGACAAAGTTTTTGGTTCTTTAATGGAAAATTTGGGATGGCAAAATTTTCTTGTTTATTTTGAGCTTCAAGAAGGTTTCTCTAAATCCATTCTTGAGAAAAAATGCTTAAATATAATTCAACCTTTTTACACCCCTAATAACCCCAATCCTGATCAACCTTTCACTAAATATTCATTACAAGGTTTGAAAGATATTCATCTCTATTCTGCACATATAGAAAACGATATCCAGCCACAAAATAGCATCACATTTGTGTTGATATTTTCAGCAATTGGAATTCTTATTTTGCTAATTGCTTGTGTCAATTATATTAATCTTCTTACAGCCACCGCTACAACTAGAACGAAAGAAATTGGAATTAAAAAAGTAATTGGTGCTACACGTAACCAACTTGCTTTACAATTTGTGGGGGAATCGTTTTTGGTGTTATTTATCGCTTTTATTATATCACTTATTTTTGTGCAATTGAGCTTGCCAATTTTTGAAGCTCTCACAGGAAAAACACTCTCTTTTTCCTTATTATTTACAACAAATAATATTGTGGGAGTTTTGGTTTTTCTTATTGGAACAAGTTTTATTGCGGGGTTTTACCCAGCATTTTTTCTATCTAAGCTCGAACCAATTCAAACACTTAAGGCAAATTCTTTCACTAGTAAATCGAAATTTAATTTTAGAACATTACTTGTTGGCGTTCAGTTTATAATAGTAATTGTTTTAATTTGTTCAGCACTTTTTATGTTTAGTCAAATCGATTATCTTCAGAATAAAAATTTAGGGTTTAAAAAAGAATACGTTCTAACCTCTGAAATAAACAGTTCTTTTGAGAATTCTGAAAAATATAACGCTCTGAAAGAGGCGCTTCTTAAAGAGACCATTGTTACAAATGTTTCTTCTGGTTCGCGTGTTCCTTCAAATACTACCACTAACTTCGGATCTTTAACACCAGAAGGAGAAGCTAAACCAACTTCAATGGCATTTATTCATGTACATCAAGATTATTTCGAGACGCTTGGAATTGAAGCTAATGAGGGACGTCTTTTTTCTACCCAGCTTACAACTGATATCGATAACGCAATAATACTAAATGAATCTGCCGTGAAGAAATTAATGCTTAAAGGAAATCCTATTGGACAATCCCTTGAATGTAGCTGGCCTAAATCAGATAGATTAATAGTTGGTGTTACTGGCGATGTAAATTTTGAATCGTTATATGGGCAAGTCCGTCCAACAGCTTTTGTAATTGACTACAGCGCATGTTTCAAATTAATAGTTAAAGTAAATCCTTCCAACGCTGAAAGTACTATTGATAAACTACAAACAATTTGTAACAACTTTTATCCTAATGAAATATTTGAATTTCAGTTCTTGGATGATAAACTTGAGAATCTTTACCAAGCTGATAAATACACTTTTCAATTAATGGGGTATTTAACATTCCTTTCTATATTTATCTCATCGATGGGTCTTTTTGGTCTTGCGCTATTTTCGGTGAAAAGCCGGACAAAAGAGATAGGAATTCGAAAAGTACTAGGAGCTTCCATACCTAGTATCTTAATCTTATTAGAAAAAGACTTTGCAAAATTGGTGCTGATTGCAAATATAATTGCTTGGCCTATTGCCTTTTACGCAGTTAACAAATGGCTTCAAAATTTTGCATATCGTATTGAAATGAATTATTGGCTTTTTATCTTGGGGGGATTTATTGCCCTTCTTATTGCTATAACAACAGTGAGCTTCCAAGCAATAAAAGCGTCACTTGCAAATCCGATTAAAGCCTTGAAATATGAATAAGATGATATCTATAAGTTATTAACAGTAAAAAAATGGCAAAACCTCAAACAAAACCAATAGACAATGCTATTGCTTTAGTGTTTATTTTTATGATTATCTTCATTGTTGTTGATGTAAGGATTATTCATTTAATATTGCCAGAGCTTCATTGAATCTATCTTCTGGTGAAAACCCACGTTTATATGATGTTTCTACACAATTATGAGGATGAAATTGTATGCAATCGGCTTGAACGTCGTCGTCAATAATAACATATTGTGTGATTTTAGAATGCTGCTTCAACCAATCGGCAATTTTTTGTCCACGCGGAATGTCTTCTTCAACAGTGGCTTTTTCTATACTTGTTGTAGATATTACGTTGCCTTTAATTCCCTGCTTTATAAAAATATTTTGAAGTTCTTCTAATGAATGAAACAGTCTCCATGTTGAGCTAACAACAATTTTAGATTCCGTTAAACGAATAAGTTTGTTTAGATTTTTTACTGCTTTTTTGCTAAATCGAATATTGGTTTCATCAGGAAAATTTATATACTGATATTTTATAGAATTCCTAGTAACTAATACTCCATCAATATCTAAAAATATTACTTTCATTTACTTGGTATAGCTTTGTAAATGTTTTTTGATATCACCCGGTGTTGACATAATTTTACTAAATGTCATCATGGTTAAATCCGGGAACGATAATGCAATACGGTAACGACCATGCATCATTACTGCTTTTTTATCAACGATCAATAATTCATAAGGTAAAAAAGCAGTGTGTTGGGGAGTTGTAATATCAATAATTGGTAGAAAATGTTCCTCACCTTTATCACCGTCAATAGCAATTCCATACAGCTTGAGTTTTTGTTCAGGATATTCAACTGAATAAACCAAATTTTCTGAGTTCGACAATTTTTCATCAATAGTGTTAACAGCCTCTTCGAAACTATCAAATTCATTCAGTTTGGCTACATCATCAAACTTTTCCATTCCAAACATGTAACGATATTTCCGTAAAGATTTTTCTGTAATACCATCTTCAGAACCAAATGGTAAGTCTTTAGCTTCACCTATATTGGATAGCGCAGAGCTTATTTTTTCAGTTATAGAAATATATTGTTGTTGTACTTGATCATAATTATCACCAAAATAAGCATTTCCCCAATAGATTGGATTTGTATAAGAAATATTAATTATATCATTTTCAATAGTTAGTCCAATGCGCAAAGCAGATGCAAAACCAGTTAAGCCTCCAATCGTTTTAACGGCATCTTCCAATTCAACAGAAGTGATGACAAACACTATTCGGTTGCTATCATTCGCAGGAGAATAATCTCCAATAATCTCCAACTCCGATTCTGTTATATTGGTTTTTACTAAATCCGAAATTTCTGCTAAAGATGCATCACTTGTTGCAGCAAGAATATATGGTTTAAAAACTTGTGCATTTAAATTGTTAACGGAAAGAGAAATTAATATTATTATAAGAACTTTAATGAATTTCAATTTAATATCCTCCAAAGGTAATGATTAATAGTTATTTAGAATTATCAACGTTATATACTCATAATAGAGAAAATCAAGTTAATATCAGATCAAATATGTATTGTTTGAAATCCAAAACAATTAATTCTATCAATATTCTTGCAACCTTAATAAACTATATCAATTATTAATAAAAAAGGAGGAACAGAAGCAGCAGATGCTGTTACTTTAAATTACGGTGTGTTTATTAACACTGTTGTTGATTTTACCATAATTGCCTTTGCAATCTTTATGGTGATCAAGGCGATTAACAGTGCTAAGAAAAACGGAAAGAAAAACCGGTTGAACCACCCAAGCCAAGTGAATAAGTTATGCTTCTTAAAGATATTAGAGATGCCTTAAAGAAATAGACATTTTTACAGAAATAAAAAAGGGCGCTGAATCGCGCCCTTTTTTTTATTAAACAAATTTTATGTCATTGTGAAACAGGCTCAGCTGCATGGTAATATTTTAATGCTTCCGGTATTAGTTTTTCAATTTGGGCTATTCTGTTTTCATCTGATGGATGAGTGCTGATAAACTCAGGTGGTGCTTGCCCTCCTTTCATTTCTGCCATACGTCGCCAAAATGATATTGCATAATTAGGATTATATCCTGCCATTGACATAAAAATCAATCCCAAGTGATCAGCTTCACTTTCGTGTAAACGGCTAAAAGGTAGCAATACGCCAAGTTGAGTACCTGCACCAAAAGCTGTCATCCATAATTGTTGGGTTTCCTCTGGTTTCTCAGATACTGCTACCGCTAAAGCGACACCACCAAGCTGTGCCATAAGCCCCTGGCTCACGCGTTCGTTACCATGCTCAGCAATTGCATGAGCGATCTCATGTCCCATTACTACTGCTAAACCATTTTCATCTTTAGTAAGAGGTAAAATTCCTGTATAAAAAACCACTTTTCCACCGGGCATACACCAAGCGTTCACTTCATTGCTTTCAACCAAATTAAATTCCCAGTCGTAATTTGTCAATTCATCTTCCAATCCATTATTAACAAAATATTGCTCGACTGCTCTTTGGATGTTTTTTCCAACACGTTTTACCATCTCAGTTTTTTCTTTATCCGCACTAATAACGTTTTCTTCAAGAAATTGACCATATTGATCAAAACTCATCTGTAACATTGATGAACTAGGTATTAGATTTAACTGTCTTCGATTTGATATAAGCACTCGTGAACAAGCACTAATTATTATTACAATAATAAGAAATATCAATGGTTTATAATATTTCATTTTAACCCTCTATTCAATTTAAAGTATATATCAACTCGATTATATTATCTATATTGATATTTTTAATTTATATAAACCTAAAGAATAAAAACAATATTGTGTTAAAATGCTGTTGCGATCCTTATATAATTTATAAACATCCAATGAAATATATTATTTATTTTGTAGATTTTATAAATTGTACAAACAGCAATGATACGGCACTCATAATTGCGCCTGCAATGAAAGGAATTCTATAATCCAAGATCCACATTAACCCACCTATAGCAGGAATAATTACCGCAGCAATATGATTAATTGTAAATCCGACTGCCATACTTGGTGCAATATCTTTAGGATCTCCAATTTTTTGAAAGTAGGTACGAATTCCCATTGCAAAATTGAAAAAGATATGATCTAAAACATATAAAGTGGCAATTATAATTTTAGATTCCACAAAAGCATAACCAATAAATATCATTATTAGGCTAGAATATTCGAGTGAAAGTACTTTGCGCTCTCCAAATTTTATAATCGCTTTTCCTATAAGCGGATTTAAAAAGTAATTAATAGCATTGTTTAAAACGAATAACATCGTGATATCTTGTATTGAGAATTCGAACTTTTTAACTAATAAAAATACCGCAAAAGCAATAAATATTTGCCTCCTTGCCCCAGCCATAAATGTTAAAAAATAATACAGCCAATATTTTTTCTTAAAAACCATTTTTTTATGTTGTGGCGGAAGTCCGTCTCGAGTAGGATTCTGTAATATCCCCCAAACTCCAACAATAACAATAACGAACCCTATTAGGGCAAAAGTAGTCTGGTAAGACAATATATAAGTGATAAAATATATGGATATTCCTACGGCAATATTAGAGGCTGCTCCATAACTCCTTAATTTGCCAATAACCAAGGGGGATGAATCTTTGTCAAAATATTGTAAAGTCAGCGATTGGTTCGTAGTCTCAAAATAATGGAAACCGAAACTCATAATCATGGTTGTTGCAATAAGTCCAGTGTATGATGGAAAAACACCTGTTATTCCAACACCAAGCCCCAAAATTGCTATTGAAAGAGCTGATAATCTGTGTTCCTTCAGAATAAGAATGATATATATAACTAGTAGTGCTAAAAACCCTGGAATTTCTCTTACCGATTGAATTATCCCAATGTGGTTGCCTTCAAGATGTACAACTTCAACTGCAAAGTTATTGAAAAGCGTACGCCAAGCTTGTAGTCCAACTGTCGCTGCAATCGATAAAATCGCTAAGAAGCGAAACATTGGGTCTTTAGTTATTTTTTGAGTAACCAATATATTCTATATCTCGTATAATCCGTAGTTTTGGCTTAATTTTTTATTTAGTGCTTTAGGATTGGGGATAAAATTACCTAATTCATTCCAAAATTCTTTACTGTGATTCTTGATCTTAGTATGTACAAGTTCATGTAAAATAATATAATCTCTTAATTCATCTGTTAGGGCAACTAATCCGATGTTCAAGCTAATATTGTTTTTTGTTGTACAGCTTCCCCATCTGGTGCTCATTTTTCTTAATGTTATTTTGCTAAAAGTAAAACCATACTTATTTGCAAGATGTTCAACTTGTTTTTTAACCACTAACATCTCTTCAGGAGATGCAGACTTTGTTAATTTGGTAATATTGATTTTTTTTAGATATTTATTCTGTTGCTTATTTATCCAGTCTAATTTTTGAAGTACTAAAGATTCAGCTCTTCTAAATGAAATGAATCTTGGTACGGCGACTCTGATCTTTGTTGGTGATTTAACAGAAATGATAACTCGTTTAGATCTTCTACTTTTCTCAAAAAGCACATTCCCTATTTCAGGGTAATTGATATATTTATTAGTCGCCATCTATTTATGCACAGTTAATGTTTTGGTAAGGTGATTTGGGTTGTAAATATATTAACAATTTTCCAAAGATTTAATTGGATTATGTTTTCCAATTGTCTTTTATTCGAAAACTTTGAAAGTCTAAGTCGTGTCAATTTCTAAAAACCGTTTCATAAATGGTATTGATTGTTATTTAGTCTGTTTAGTATTACACTTTAATAGGCTTTATAACGTATAATTTAGTGCATAAGGAGATTCTGTATGAAAAAATCATCCATTATTTTTCTGTTATTCTTTATCTCCACTATCTATTCCCAAACCAGTCAAATCAATGACTTTAGCTATAAATATAATAAATGTTTAAAAACAGGGCGTTTTCTGGGTGTAATTGGAGGTGGCACAATGGGAATGGCACACATATATTGGAGTGCCACGAATATGTCTGACGAAAGTGAGCCTCTATGGAAAAATGTTGTAACTGGTGTTCCTTCATCCTTGATAGGGGGCTATGTTGGATATAAAACATCAGAATGGGCAACCAAACAAATCCTAAAAGGAAATCCTAAACCTGGTAAAGCAATACTGAAAGGTGCTTTATATGGTGGTATTGATGGGGCTATTACTTTCACTGCAAGTCTATTACCTCTATTTGTTATTGGTCAACATATGGAAACAATACAGTTTAATTTTGATAGTGATGAAATATTTTTGGGTCTTATTGGATCTACTATTTTGGGAGGAATAGGTTATGGAGGAACGTTTGGAGCTACAATAGGTATTATTTATGGTCCAAGCCTTTCTATTTATATGAAATTCTAACTATGAACTACTAATTGATAATATATTCAACTAAAAGGTACTAATATGAAGAAAGATGTCAAATTAAAGGACGGCACTGAGATCGTACTACGTCAATTGAAAAAGAAAGATCGTACGCGGTTAACTGCATTTTTCAGATCTATTCCAAAAGAAGATCGAATATATTTGCGTGTTGATGTAACCGATAAAGACACTATTAAACAGATCATTAAATCATCAAAATTAGGCGTCAGTATACGAATTATCGCTTTACTTAAAGATGAGATTATTGCAGATGGACTTTTAGAATTGGAAAAACGGAAATGGAAAAAACATTTTGGTGAAATAAGACTTGTGGTTTCAAAATCCTATCGCAGAAAAGGATTAGGTATGTTGGTAGCACGTGAGCTGTACTTATTGGCCATTAGTAAGAAAGTTGAAGAAATAATTGTAAAAATGATGAAACCACAAGTGGCTGCAATTAACATCTTCAAGAAAATTGGATTTAAGCAAGAAACGGTGTTACCGGATTATGTTAAAGACTTGGGAGGTACCAAGCAGGATCTAATAATTATGCGATGCAATGTTAATGATATGTGGAAGGAACTTGAGGAATATTTAGAAGATTCTGACTGGCAAAGAACTCGTTAAGTTGATTGATTAAAGCCAAAACCTTATTAGTTTTATTTTTGATTGGGATTCAGGCAATTAAATTATTGATACAATGGCTAAACCAATTATAAATATCAAGTCCGAATATCAAAAAGCTAAAAGAATTCTAAAACCAATCTTTATTCCTTTTAATAAATATGTTTCTTATATTGGTCGAGAGAATATAGTAAAAGACGGTCCTAATTTAATTATTGCAAATCACCCGGGAATTGGTCGTGACATCGCAGGTATTCTAACCGCAAATGATAGACAATTATATTTTTTAACAGCACACTATATGTTCGACCAAAAAAAGGCACTTGAATATATAAAATCGACCCTTGGACGAATTCTGTATACAATAATATATCCATTTATATATATATTTGTTAAATATTTATCAAGAAAACTTAAAAAGTGTAAAATGATTCCAATAAACAAAAGCTATCATGGTAATAAAATCGAATTTACTAAGAATATCAGGCACTCAATTGACCAAGTAAAAAAATATTTATTAAAGGATAGAGCTGTTGTTATATTTCAAATCCCCTTAGACATTTTAAAGACTATTGGACAACAGAAGGTAAAATTCAAAGAACATAGTGAGTATCATCCATATATTCCAAAGTTTCATCCAACAGTCGGAAAAATTTTATACGAACTATATCAAGAACATAAATTAAAGGTACCTGTGTCTCCAATTAGTATTTATGGGGCTGAAGGATTAAACCCATTTAAGAGGATGGTTTTAAACTTTGGTAAACCAACGGATATTAGTTCCTGTCTTGATAACAACGCTGCAGGCAATCCCATTAATAATTTCACTAAATGTCTTGAAAAAAAGGTTGCTGATTTACTGATTGAATCCGGTTTACCAAGAATAGTAAAATAATAAAAGCATAAAATCCAGTCCTGAATAAAAACTATTAACCCCCTACTCAGCTATGTCCAAAAAGTGTTAGTTTTAAATTAGTCGACGATAAAATATAATATTTATTCTTCAATATCCATAATCTGTTAGTATTTGAATATCTGTAATAATAATTGGTATTTTTTATAAATACAGTTAATTTATATAATTCAATATGGAATTTATGTATTGGTTCTGTTTGGCTCCGCCGACCTACTGTAAAACAATCTAGTTGTAATACTTTTTTTATAGGTCACAAAATACTGAAAAAAGACAAAACTTTAAAAAAGAAGCATGAAGATGTAATTTGTGCGCTGATGGAAGCAAATATTTGTCGTAAAGATTTCTCTTGTTACCATAAACATTTAGAAGGATTATGCGAAGCAACAATAGTTGGAGACAATGAATACATCAGATGTGATGAATCACCGCCCGTACATTGTGACTATATTCTAAACACTAATGGCTCGCAAATTTGTCAATGCCAAATACGAAAATATATAGCTCTACATATAAAATCTAAGTAGTCAAAAAAAGTTATCAATCTAGCTCTGAATGTATTCAGAGCTGTATTTATCATGGAATTTACATTCCTCTATTATTGCAGGTTCTTCATACTGTCGCCTATTTTGTTTGATCAACAGTCTAAGCAATTGATTATAAATTAGTTGACAGGTATGGGGTGCGCTATCTTTTCAACTCTTTCTTCAAAATTAAATGGTTTAAATGTTGGGCTAGATTCATTATGACATACTTTGCAAGCCTCTTCACCAATTGATTGCAAACCATATTCTGCTCCATCCAATTCTCCAGCATATATCCCTTGCATTGTTTTTTTTGATTTATATTTGCTTCCTGCTCCATGACATGCTTCGCATCCAACAGCCTGTAAACCTATCATTCTTTTTACAGCTTTTTTTCCATCTTTATCATCTTCAACAGGATTCCAAAAATCATCACCCTTTATTTCGTACCCACCCTTCTCAAAACCAGTAGTATGGCATTTTACACAGATTGGTGACTTCCAAGCATCAACTTCAATTCCTTTTTCTTTAGCTATTTGTTCTGCTTTTTCTGTTTTTAAAGTTTCAAAAGCATTGGCATGATGACTAGCTTCCCACTTTACATATTGTGCACCTTTTTCTTCTTTTTTATGACACATTTTACATTTTGAATTTCCAACAAAATTAAACTCTTGTGCTATAATGACGGATGAAGACAAGGCTATTAGTAATAATATTCTATTCATATTGACTCCTTTTTTAATGCTTTTTTTCAAACTATATAACTTGACTAATGTATAAATATCGATTAGAAATAATATTAAAGGAATTAACATTGCTAATAAATTTCCGTTAATTGCATCCTGAAAAAAATCCAATAAATCAATAACACCGCGCAATACAAAAACTGCCTTAAATACTCTAAGTTTTTGATTATATAACGCAAATAAATACACCACAATAATTGCAATATTTCGAGATATATAAAGGTTAAGCGTCCCACTGGTGTCCTCTGAATTTTGCCAAGTAACAGAATAAATGTCAGGCATTAAATATCCAATTAGAGTAAAAACTATTGTCATTATTGTTAAAAACCATAAATATATAATAATCCATTTTGGTATAATGGCTTTCATAATTTTAATTCCTAATTAAATGATTTTGGAATAAATACAAAATAAAAGATTACTTTTTAGTTAATTGTTCATGCTGCATTGTTTTTAGTTTTAAATATAATGCAATGGTCAATAATGTGATAAGTAGTGAAAATACCAACAGCCCTTTTCTTCTATATTTTAATTCACCAAATGCTTCATTTACACCTACTTTGGCCTCTTTGATGGCAGCAAATCCTGCCTCAGCATTTTCATCAACATAATCTTGGTCAAAACTGTGAATATTCGTGCGTGTTTGGATTAATGTTTGATGAGCCTCCTCCAAATGAATAAATATATCAGAGACTTCCATTCCTTTTCTCTCCACAATTGAAATTAAATATTCCACTGAATCTAATTGTGTGTTAAGACTATCTATTGTTTGATAGAAAGCTAAGGACATTTCTTTTACTTCACTATCTTCATCGTCATGGCACTCCAAACATATTGATCCTTCTTCCCAATTTAACATTTCATCTGTAGGTGTTGATACTTCATGATTTCCATGACATGATTCACATTCATTTAAACCATTCTCCTTAAATATTTCTCTAAGAGAACTATCCTTGAATAAATTTTTATTATTGATGTGACACGAACCACAAATATCTGCTATATGTGATACGTCCGGCGGAATAGCACCATGATTACCGTGACAATCATTGCACGCGGGCGAATAGATATCTTGTTTATCAAGCAGTGCAACTCCATGCACAGAAAGCTTGAATTGCTCTAACTGGTCAGTTGAAATATTATACTCTGCCATATAATCAGCATCACTATGACAGTACCCACAAGTGTTTGGTATGTTTAATGGATATACGGTTGATCGAGGATCATCTTTAGGATAAATACCGTGTACATCATGGCAGCTAGTACACGTAGCTACATTTGTATCACCGCTCTGCAATAATATACCATGACGGCTTGTCCAATATTGGTCAACCTGATCGATCCTAGATGATGTTGAATAATTTCTCATGTAAACTGCATTGCTATGACAGGTGCCACAAACTTCCGGTTGTTCATTTTTTTCTATTGCGCCAATGAAAGAATCATCGTCCCACATAGCAACATCGGATTCATCAAACGCATTCGGATCGCCACCGTGACAGTCTGCACAACTTAATCCAATCTTAATATGTACGTCATCAGCCATATTTGACATAACTGGAATATCAAGATCCTCATCCATTTCCAAATGGCAAGACACACATGCATCATCTTGGAACAAATCATCTGAAAACCCAACTCCAATTGCAATTAACAATAGTAATAAAATTTTAATTAATTTCATTGGACGTATCCCCAAATTGTCATACCAACCATATATACAATTAAACCAATACCAAAATAACTCCAAAATCTAGAACGAATTCCAATATTTGCTTTACGATCAAAAAATGGTACAAAGAACCAAATTAATCCGCCCACCATAAATATTAATATCCCAAATAATTCACCTTCAATAAATAACACGTGTGGTGGAATTAATTTGAGCGTTTCAAACATAAACATAAAATACCATTCCGGTCTAATACCGGCAGGCGCAGATGCTAGTGAGTCAGCTTTTATACCTAATTCCCATGGAAAGAAAACTGCTAATAAAGCAATTATATTCAGAACAATCATCCAAATAATAAAATCATGTATTACAAAATCAGGGAAAAATGGTATTGACTTCCGTTTTGCTTCAGGTATCTTTTCTAATTCCGGTGGAATACTCATCCCTTGAATTTGAATTAGAACAAGATGGATAGCTAAAAATATTGTGAAAATAAGTGGTAATACTGCAGTATGGATCCCGTAAAAACGTGTTAATGTTGCCCCACTAACTTCGTCTCCCGATCGCAGTAATTTCAGCATAAAATCTCCAATCCAAGGTACTACACCTGCAATATCGGTACCAACTTTTGTGGCAAAATAAGCCAATTCATTCCACGGTAATAGATATCCTGAAAATCCAAAGATTAAACTCATGAATAAAAGAATCATACCTGTAAACCATGTCATTTCTCTAGGTTTTCTATAGGCTTTGGCAAAGAAAACGGTAAACATGTGACTGAAAACAAAAAATATAAATAGATTTGCAGACCAAGCATGAATTTCTCTAATCAGCCACCCGAATTCAACTTTACTAACAATAAACTTTACGCTCTCGAAAGATGTGTTTGCCCCTGGCTGGTAATACAAAACCAACAAAATTCCGGTAATTACTTGAATAATGAAGAGAAACAATGATATTCCTCCAAGAAAATACCATACACTACCATAGAAAACAGGAACACGTTTTTTGTTTGCGAATTCAATTATCGAGTCAATAGCAAATCTCTCTCGCAACCAAGCAAGGATAATTTTCAAGATAAATCTCCCTTACTTACAATAATCTTATCTTCACTAATGTTTACTTGATACTGTGCTAGTGGTTTAGGTGGAGGGCCTGAAATATTTTTACCTTCGATATTATAAAACCCGTTATGGCAAGCACACCATATTTGTTCAGTATCAGATTTATATTGAACATTGCAATCAAGGTGTGTACAGGTTGCGGCAAGCGCACGAAAATCACCATTTGTTTTACGAATTACTAATATTGGTTTTCTACCGAACCGTGTAATCCTTGATGAATTTATAGGGAAATCATCAATTACACCAACAGTAATACTATTAACACTTACTTCTTGAGCTTCCGGTGGGATCAGATATTTAATAACTGGGTATAATATTGCTGCAAGCCAAGTGAACAGACTAAAGTTAAATACTATATTAAGAAATTTTCGACGTTTCATAGTTTTAGAAGATTTTTTTTGTTCCAATTATCAAAGATTCCCTTAATATATAATCCATTTGCATGAAATAATCTAAATAATTATTTCAAATTAAATTTCCGCAATAACTATCCTACTAGAATAACTAATAGGATAGCTATTTGTGAGACAAGTTTTATTCCAATATGCTTGTCAATTTCTAAGCATCAAAGGGATTGTCCATAAGTTAAAATATCTCCCTGTTCAGCATCTGTCAAGCCCACTTCAAACATGCTTGGCATTAAAGATCCCGGATGTCCAAAACGTATCTTATGAAACGATTCTTGGGGATTATCATTCGTTAACCAACCTATGCCCTGTATTCCATCAGAAGAACTAAAATCAAGCGTATTTCCATCAAGCCCATGGCATGAAGCACAATTTGCGTCATATAAACCTTGTCCATTATTGGCATTTCCTGTTGCGACCCCATTGGTTATATACAAACTCATATCAAATAGACCCTCTCTGACAAATTTAGTGAGATTAGCTATGTCGTCATCACTCAAGACAGCCGAAAGATCATGGTCAGTACCTTCACCTTTGATAGCATCAAAAACATCTTCCATATGATCATTCCTCGAATTCCAAATACCATTAAATCCTGTAAAATGACTTCCGGAAGCATACCGACCTTCCTTACCTACATAGTCCCATCCGTGACATTCTTTACATCGCCATGAATCCGAGCCTGATCGGGCGTTAGTATTTTGAGATGCCCAGATTGGGTCAAAATTGGCAGTAGGTTCAGTTCCGCTATTTACCTTCCACCATTTATCAAATAACAAACCACCTCTAACAGCATCTGCTGATTCATAATTGTCTTCAATAAATGATGAATTAGTAGATTTACTATCCGGACAGCCAAAAATCAAAAAAGTAGCAATCAACATTAAAATTGTTATAAATCTATTGTGGGCTATTTTTAACATTATGTAATCTCCTTAATTAGTGAAAAATCTTGTTCATAATAAGTTATTACTATAATCTTTTTAAATGCCAATACAGATATACTGTATTGGCACAATACAGATTATCTGTATTGAACTTAATAAAACAATTAAATAATATAAAGAGATATTTTTTTCTTGATAAGCATTTATGAATACATCAAGTGATTACATAAAGTACAAAGTGCCGTCATGAAACGTGGCTCTGTGGGAGTAGTCAATGGCATCCTCAAACTACCGATTTATGCCGTGTGAAGATAACATGAGACTTACTGGGGGGGGATCAGAATTTTCTATATTCTGTATCCACAGAACGTATATTTACAATTCCAATATTTTGACTTATCGAATTTTTTCTAAATAATACCTTGATCTATTTAATTCATCTAACAAAAAATATATTGCAATGCTCAAAACAAAGGTAAAACCAATCCAAAGTATTGGGAAAGTGGTATTTGTAAAATAGCTTATAAATTTTAAATGCCAAATAGAGATTTTAGTATTAACGGAATTTATTATAGAATAATCCACTGTACTCAAAATGTAATTAGAGAATATGTTATAAATAATTGCACCGGAGAGAACCAATAGTGGAATGAGAAGAGATACGACAATATATAATATAAATATTGATTGTTTTCTATTTCTTAATGCTCTTACAGACAGTTTGTCCATTAAATTATTTGTAAAGTTCTGTGAAACCCGTTTGGCTTTCATTATTTTTAGATTTTTATCTAGCTGATAAAGCAAAAGATACTCTTTTTCATCTTTTGATGAATTTGATAATAGTTTTTTTACTTCCTGACTATCGCCTATATCAAGTTCACTATCAAGATACTGATTTATTATTTCATTACTTATTTTTTTCATAATAATTCTTCTGTATAATTATTTTCAAATACAATTTTTCTTAATGCCTTTCTTGCTCTATATAATAGTACTTTTACATTGTTTATAGATAAATCAATTATCATACTAATTTCATTACAGCTCATTTGTTCTAAATAGTATAAATTAATTACGACTGAATATTTATTCGGTAATTTTCCAACAATCAATGACAATGTTTCGCTTATATCATCATTTATGTAATTATTTATACTATTATTGATTAATGTATTTTCAAACTCGTCAATGGATTTAAAATTTGATTCAATACGCCTCTTTTTATTATTTATTCGGGTCAATGATGTATTATATACTATTCTGTAAAACCAGGTTGAAAATTTTGATTCAAATCTAAATTTATTTAATGAATTAAATGCTTTCAAAAAACAATCTTGAAGTATTTCTTCTGACTCCATATCATTTTTTATGATACCATTTACAAGAGTGTATGCTTTGTCTTTATACCTGTCAACTAATATGGAATAATCAGATTGTTTTCCGTTTTTTATCGATTCAA
This sequence comes from uncultured bacterium, assembly GCA_964634215.1. Lineage (GTDB taxonomy): Bacteria > Fidelibacterota > Marinisomatia > Marinisomatales > JAHJCW01 > JAHJCW01. Next base: position 101,756 of record CAZWKR010000008.1, on the reverse strand, counting down.
TTATTTCAATATCAGAAGGTACTTTCATCACTTGGTTTAGACTAAGTTCTTATTGAAATGGTTACGTCACTTGAAAATTTATATTGATCAGTAATTTTATTTTATTCAGAATGAGTGTTTCATTATAAAAGTAATGTGTAACCATTTTAAAAAATTGTTTGTCATAAGGGTTAGAAGAAGTTAATTAATAATATAGGAGAACTTGTTATGCCCGTTATAGAAATACTCATCCCATTGATTTTAATCTTAGTCATTGGAATTATTCTTGTTACCTACCTTTATTTGCGTTCAAAAGAAAAACAATTAATCATTGAAAAAGGGTTAGATACAGAATCAATTAAACAACTCTACAACAACAAATACACTCAAAGAAGTTCGTACAATCTAATGAAAATTGGTATTATTGCAGTGTCGTTTGGACTTGGAATTGGACTGGGTATTGCAGCAAAAGAAGGTGGAAATAAGGAATTTTTGGTTCCATTAAGTATTTTTGTTTTTACCGGTATTGGGTTTATAACTGCAAATATTGTTGGGAAAAAATTTGATGATAAGGATCGTAAGAAAATTTAATCTATTTTAGACAATTCATTTACTTTTACAATAATCTTTTAATGCGCTGTCTGTCGTAGATAGCGCATTAAAACGTAAATTATATTATAAGATACTGTATTGCATCAACAATTTGTGCATAGAAATATTTGACGGTGTAATTTGAAAACATCAGTAATAATGGAAGGGATTTTATTAGTACTTTAATCAAAGTTAATTACTCGCTATCAAATCTTGTATAGTTGTTATTTTTTCTTCGAAAGATAATTCAGATAATGAAACAGGCTTATTACGCATTAGTGTCTGTGCAATCAACGTCCCTACAGTGGAACCTAAAATTATAGGTGTAACTCGATTTTTCCCAATCTCATCCATCCCTTGTATAGAATTGTTATTACCAATAATTAATCCAATAGCACCGCCTGCAATACCGCCACTAATCAGCGCAAGATTTACATAATTTTTATAATGAGTAATACTTGCAATATCTTTTATGTGAAATAATTGAGTCTCACCTAAAGTGTCTGTCATTAACGAATCATTTTCTAACTTTAACAGATTAGAGCAATTTAAGCTATTGCCATTATTTTCAACAATTTCCCAAACTTCCGCACAATACACATTAGCAAAAAACATTATTGTAATTAATACAAATATCTGTCTCATAGTTTATACCTGTTAATTGGTAATTACTATTTAGACACAGATCAACCGAAAAAGATGGCATTGATTTTCAACTATCCACAGAAAGTGCATCTACAATGGATAAATTTGACTACGTTAAACAAATAGCCCCACTTTACTGTGGGGCTATTTATAAAAATTACAAATGTGTTAACTTTTAGTCATCGTCATCATCATCTGCTGCATCAAGAATGTCCTCTAATATATCTAAGGCGTCACTTGCCAGCTCCTT
>CAZWKR010000008.1:0-100191 GCA_964634215.1 uncultured bacterium | reverse complement strand
CCACTGATGCTGCATTTGCTTTTTCAGTTGCCTTTGCTATCTTCTCCGTAGCTTGCTCTATAAACTTTAAAGCTTGGTCGGCACTATCGTTATTATCATCGTCATCATCATCACCTGCTGCATCAAGAATGTCCTCTAATATATCTAAGGCGTCACTTGCCAGCTCCTTTGCTTCCTTGGCTGACTCAATCGCTTCTGCGTAATCGCCATTATCATAATATGCTTGTGCCTCTAATAACTTAGCTTCAGCTTCCGATATCTTTGCATATACTGTCGTTACATCCACTGATGCTGCATTTGCTTTTTCAGTTGCCTTTGCTATCTTCTCCGTAGCTTGTTCTATAAACTTAGCAGCTCTTTGATTAAGGAAAAACTCGGAATCGGAAAAATCTCTTTTCCCAAGTGATTCACTCGCTATTAATTCGTTATTCGGTTCAAACGGTAATGGTTTATCTTCACATCCTACCAATAGCAACATTAGAATACTAATCCATATTGGCATACTTGATATTTTTTTCATATTTTTCTTCCCATATTAGTAACAAGTCTAAATTATAGAATATCAGTATTTTGCTATACTACTGAATATCTGTATTGTAGAATGTAATATATCAAATAAATAATTAGCAATAGGGGAAATATACATTTTTAGTTAAGAATATTACTTAGTGTTAATAAAAAATTATTTAATATTAGTAAATTGACAATCAATATTCCTGTACAAGAGAACTATAATGAACATCTATAATAACATTTTTATATTTCTTTTAATTATATTCAATTTAAGCACCTTATTTGCACAAAATTCGTTGAAAGTGGCCACCTATAATATCCAAGGAATGAGACCCGGAACCGAGCCTGCCACAAGAATTCAACATATAATAAATAAATTTATAGAACTTGATCCTGACATTATAGGATTGCAGGAGATCAACGAAGATAAAAGTGGTGACAATTCTGATAACCAAGCAATTGTCATCGCTAATGCGCTGAATAACCATTTTAATATTCCATACTACTATTATTACCAAAAAACGCATGATGCCTGGGATAACCAATTCAAAGAATATGTTGGAATTGTTAGTAAATACGCATTTGAAGAACAGAATTATTTAGATTTACAACCCGGTATTTTTCCACGAAAAGTAGTTTGGGGATTGTTTGATACTCCGCTTGGCAAGATTAATTTTTTCAATACACATTTATCTTATTATTCAGCTTGGGTTAATGAGAAAGAAATTAATGAAATGCTAAACTATGCTTTTTCTATAATGGCGCCACAAAATAATTATAACGGTATAATTGTCGGAGATTTCAATGCCACACCTGATACACCATCCTACACAAAAATGATTAATGCTAATTATTCCGATACTTATTTAACAATCCACCCAAATACAAATGGATTTACTGCGCCATATCCCGGTCAATCCATTAGAATTGACTATATTTTTCTTAACAATAATTCTAATTTTAGTATAAATGAATCTTATCTGTTTGGAGACCAGCCAATCAGTCAAAATTTTTACTGCTCAGATCATCTTGGTATTCTGACAACATTCTCAAATCCGACTTATGTTGAAATAATGGAAGAAGTGACTATACCTACAACATTTTCCCTATCGCAGAATTATCCCAATCCGTTCAACCCACGCACTACAATACAATATGAAATATCCGAAATTGGAGATGTATCCATAATTGTCTATGATATTTTGGGGAATGAGGTCATAGAACTAGTTAATTCTGAGCAACAGCCGGGAGAATATCAAATAAAATTCTATGGCAGTGACCTGTCGAACGGTATTTATTTCTATCAATTAGAAACCGAAAGTTTTATACAAACCAAGAAAATGTTATTGATAAAATGATTTTGCCATTCCGCCTTCGCGGGAATGACACAATTATAATACTTTATAAATACCGTAAGAGTATGGCGAAATATTCAGCTCGAATTTTCTATCATTGATAAATTGTATTTCGTCAGTCAATAGATTCTGCAATTTCCCATATTTTATATCAGATTCAATGGATTGAATTTCCGAACCATTATTAATTGCAACAATTATCTTCTCGTCAAAATATGATTTCTGAACTATTAATAATGGACCAACCACTTTAATTATTTCCAAATCGCCCACCGCTAAAGCGGGATATTTACTTCGCAATTCATTTAATTTGCTCATCTTTGTAAATAAGTCAGCCTCAATTTCAGTCGTATTATCGTCAAACCGCATTGGTCTGCGATTACCAGGGTCCCCCGAGCCCATTAATCCAATCTCTTCACCATAATACACTACTGGTACCCCCGGGATTGAAATATTAAAAGCATGGAAATTTGCTAATTTCGAGTAACTCGATTCATTTTGTACTGTTTCGGGGGGACTAGAAAAAGTTCTTTCGGTTCCATTATCACTTAATAACACTTGTCCGTCTGCTATTCCAATAAATCTTAATTGATCATGACTTGATGTTATATTGCCCATCAAGTTAATAGGATGATAAGTACTCAAATTATTTTCAATTATTTTTGCTAAGTTAGAAAAATTTGTATTATCAGATGTAAATGGTTCGCGTGCGTTAAAATAAATAGCAAAATTGAATTGAGCATCCAACTCACCCGGATTAACGTAATCCAAAATAAGTTCATCCGAGCCAAATGTTTCACCAATTTGATAAAGGTGCTTATTGGGATACTTTACTTTCATCTCTGCAGTTAACTGCTTCCAAAATGTATGCGGAACATGTTTTACTGCATCTTGCCGGAACCCATCTAAATTGAAAGTTTCCAGCCACCATATTGCATCATCTACAACTTGGTCAATTGCTTCCGGTGCAGATGGAAAATCGAATGACGGTATAAATTCATCAAACCATGTTGTTAGACGTGTTTCCTCACTCCAGTTTCGGATATTAATTTCACCGCTTGGAAGTTCTACATCACCAAACCACTCACGGTGTTCTTTAAAATATGGATGTTTTTCATGAACATGATTAGACACAAAATCCAATATCACTTTAATATTTTTGGAATGTGCTAGTTCGACCAATCTCTTCAATTCCTTCTCAGTACCATAACGTGGATCAATTTCCCTTGGAGCAATCGGCCAATAACCATGATACCCACTAAATTTGCGATGCGGAGGAATCCACTCTACATAAGCGCTATCCGGTTGTTTTTGAAGCGGCGAAAGCCAAATTGAGTTAATTCCTAGATCAGTAAAATATCCAACTTCTAATTTTTGAATAATTCCAGATAGATCTCCACCATGAAAGTTTGCTAAGTCATGCAGATCCTTGGTTTCAATATGAACTGTATTGGATTTATCACCGTCTAAGAATCTGTCTACCATTAAATTATATAATACTGCAAAATGCCAATCGTCTGCATGGTCAGTCGGATTTAACACACGATTATTTTTAATAATTGTAATATTTTCAGGAATAGTTCGATCTTTATCATCAATGCCTGTAATTCTTAGAGTTCCATCGCCTAATTTCGTGTAATTGACACTGATCAAATTATTTTCATTAATAGTATATATTCCCTCATCAACGATAGAATTATTGTGAATTAATATCAACTCTTTTAAAGCTGAATTATCATCTAATGGATTATATTGATAGGTCAGCAATCCTTTTTCCCATTCTTCCTTGATGATCTTGCCACCCGCTTCAGCTTTAAACTCTGTTAATTCTAAAATCGAATTCCATCCACCAATATTATTTGATATAAATATGGGATTTGCCGGATCAATTAGTTCTACACCATCAACTACAAATTTATACTCATGTCTTTGAGGTTTGAGAAATACGATTCGCTCGAATGTACCGTCATTGCCATCATCGGAAAGCGGGAGTGCAGTCCGTGACCAATCATTGAACTGTCCCATAACTACTATATTAGATTTTGCATTTTCGGAATTAAATGTAAAATTATGCTCTACCATTGGATTAATCTTTAAAAGCAAATCAATATCATTATTATTTATATTTAAGGGTAGTATAATGAGTGATTTACTTCCGTCCGCCGTGAGTCTTAACAATATTGAATCTGCTGAGTATGCAACGGAAAGCCCATCGGTTTTACCGATTGAAATATTTTCTAAATTCGATAAATATTTTGTTAAATCGATTGTCTTTTCAATTCCGGTCTGAAGTATAATAGTTTGAAAATTTGATACATTCTGGATTTCATTTTTCGTGCATCCAATAAAAATTATTAGTATCATTATATAAATTGTTTTTCTCATATTCCTTTTCCAAATAATGCAATAATTTAGCTACTTGAATATTCACAAAGCATAACAATTAAAATGGTAATCTATGAAAAAAATAATATTTTCCATGGCTCTTCTACTTTTGGGATGTCAAAACATGAGTAATCAAATTCTTTCCTATGGCGCTTTTGTTAAAAGCGATGGCATTGAATTCAAACTTTATGCACCTAAATCGGATAAAGTATTTTTAGTGATTTTTGATAATCCTGAAGACCTCACTGGAAAGGAATTTCCGATGACAAAAGACACAAAGGGTGATTGGAGTTTCAATTTAAGTGGTTCCGGTTACGGCACTTTATATGGATATAGATTGGAAGGACCAACCAATGATTCCAATGTGATAATTGCTGATCCTTATTCTAAAGCTGCAGTTACACAGAACAATTATCGTCAATTAGCAAAATCTCTTGTAGTTGACACGAATTACGATTGGGAGAATGACGAATGGATGAAAATTGACCCGCGGGACCTAATTATTTATGAAATGCATTTACGCGATATGACTGTTCATCCAACATCTGCTTCTAACTCGCCTGGAACATATAAGGGTTTTACTGAAAAAGATCAGCGCGGTGGAATAAACCATATTAAAGATTTGGGAGTAAATGCAGTTCAGATATTACCTCTGCAAGATTTTGCCAATGTAGAAATTCCATACAAGGATTCTTCTATTTATATGTACAATGATTGGAATTCCTATGCACGCAATCATTGGGGTTATATGACCACCTTCTTCTTTGCACCCGAATCTTATTATGCCACAGATGGGACAATGCAACCAAATGTTTGGAATGGTATAAGCGGAAAAGCAGTTACCGAGATGAAGGATATGGTAAAGAGATTGCATAATAATGGGGTTGCAGTTATTATGGATGTTGTTTATAATCATGTCTCCAATTATGATTTTCATCCATTAAAATATATTGATAAAGAATCATATTTCCGCCTCGATAAAAATGGTGACTATATCGCTCAAAGCGGTTGCGGGAACGACTGCCAAACAGAGCATCCTGCTATGCGGAAACTAATCATTGAAAGTGTAAAATATTGGATGCAAGAATATCATATCGACGGTTTCCGATTTGATCTAGGATATTTAATAGATGAAGAGACACGTAAACAAATATTAGATGAATTACGAGAGATTAATCCAAATGCAATAATATTAGCGGAGCCTTGGGGTGCCGGATATGATCCCGATGGTTTTTCCGATATTGGATGGGCATCATTTAATGATAAAATCAGAAATGGAGTAAAAGGTCAAAATCCGGTAAACGGACATGGTTTCATTTTTGGAAAATGGTTCGGTGGTAATAATCAACAATCATTACAACGGTATGCAATGGGTTCTCTCCGTGAACATAGTGGACAATATTTAGATGTCGCTCATAGTGTAAATTATCTTGAATCCCACGATGATCATACTTATGGTGATTTTGTCAGAATTGGCAATGGAGATATTAAAGAACATGATATCATAAATAATCGGGAAGAAAACACCAAGTTGACTGAAAAACAATTAGCATTAAATAAATTGGGTGCTTTATTCTTATTCACTAGCCAAGGCATTACTTTTATGCACGAGGGTCAGGAATGGGCGCGCAGTAAGGTAATAACAGATACTGACGTACCTGAAGTGCATATTGGACAAATTGACCATAATTCATATAATAAGGATAACGAAACCAATTGGCTCAATTGGGATGAGAAAGAAATAAATTCCGATTTAGTTAATTATTATAAAGGATTAATTCAAGTTCGAAAACAATATTCTGAATTTCGTTATTCACAACCGGGAGATTTTAATTTTATTGATGTGGGTGAACAAGTAGCATTAGCTTACATTTTGCAGAATAAATTCATAGTAGCAATGAATGGTGATTCGGAACAAGAATTGAAAATTGATTTACCAGATGGCGAATGGAAAGTTTTGGTTGATGGAGAAAAAGTTAATTGGGAAAATGGAGCTACTGTTTCAGACAAATTAATAGTAAATCCAACAAGTGGAATGGTTTTGATAAAAGACTAAATCACTTCAACAATAACATTTTCTTAGTCAAAATTTTATCACCAAAAGATAAAGTATAGAAATATATGCCATTACTGAATGAAGAACCATCAAATTTAATTTCAAATTCCCCTGACGGTTTAATTTCATCAACTAAAGTAGCAATTTCATTCCCGAGAACATTGTAGACTTTTAGTTGTACCGGTTGAGAACGGTTCATCTCCGTAGATGGAACTGTATATTCAATAGTCGTAACTGGATTAAATGGATTTGGATAATTCTGTGATAACGCAAATTCTATGGGGATACTACTATCTTCGTTGCTTTCATCTTCTACCACCAATAAATGCTTATTAGAGAATATCTTAAATTCTCCGGGTTTTAATTCAATAAGTAATTGTGTATCATTAACATCTAATGAATCTGAATTAATATCATCATACCAAGTTGCTGAGTAATAAAAATTTGGATTGATTGATTGTGTTTCGACTCCAAAATTCCCGATTATTATAACACTCATAGATGAATGGGATAGTCCAATTCTTTTTAGTCCATTTGAATTATTTAAAGATAGTTCCACACTCGTTTCAGGACTACGGAATACTTCATTATTATTCCTAACATTTATCAATTGGGAGTACATATTGTACAATTCTTTCCTATCAGAATCACTGAAGTAATCCCAGCGAATTGGCTTCTCTCCCACTCGTCCGTTGTGATCGATTGAATAATCATAACCCAATTCACCAAATTGCCAGATCATTTTTGGACCCGGTAAAGTAAAAAAAAATGCTGCAGCTAATTTTTGTCGCTCTAATGCGGTTGCAATATCTTTGATACTATAAGCACCAGAAGAATTTCCAAATTGTAAATTTTTGTACATTAAACGTTCTTCGTCGTGGCTTTCCATATAGGTTACCAAATTGGGTTCTGCCCAACCGCGACTTTTAAAAAATCCCCATGAAAAATCGGATTTTGAGTCACCGTGATATCCCATTGTTGCTTCATTATAATTATGGTTTGAATTTCCCCACAATATAAATCCGTAATCCGATAGCTCCTTCTCCTCTGTGTTTGGTGCAAAATGCTCTAAAATCATATAAGTAGACGGTATAAAATTCCAAACGTTATCAGCAATACGCTTCAAAATCGAGATACGTGCCGCATCATAGGTAGAACCATCGCCACCGGTATTAGTGAATCCCTTTGTGAAATCTAATCGAAAACCGTCAACTTTATATTCCTCAACCCAATAGCGTAAAATCCTATCTGCGAATGCCTTAGTATGCTCACTCTCATGATTAAAATCATAACCCCATGAAAACACATTATTCGGTGATTTAACATTATACCATGGATTATTGGCAGCCGGACGATTGTTGATACTATCCCAATATAAGCGCACCAGTGGTGATTGCCCAAAAGAATGATTTAAGACAATATCTTGAATTACTGCAATTCCGCGTTGATGACACTCATCAATAAATGCTTTTAAATCGTTTTTGGGACCATAATATTTGTCGGGTGCAAAATAAAATGATGGATTGTAACCCCAACTAGAATTACCTTCAAATTCATTGATCGGCATTAATTCGATTGCGTTAATTCCCATATTTTCAAGATAATCTAACGTATCAATTAATGTATTATAATCATGTTGTTCGAGAAAATCTCGAATTAATAATTCATATATAACTAAATCTTTTTGCTCAGGTTTTTCAAAACTATCATATTGCCACTCGTAATTAATTTGGTTAGTTTGAAAAACCGCTACCGGTTCTTTAGTTTTGCTTGATGGATACTCTTTCAAATTTGGATAAATACTTGAAGGAATATATTGATCATTCCAAGGGTCCAATACTTTATCAGTATAGGGCTCACCAATTCGGATTTCACCATCAACTAAGTATTGAAAAGCATACTCCATTCCGGGTGTCAAATCTGTCAGAGTAATCCACCATAAAGTACTGTCAGCATCAGGCTGATACATATTCATAATAAAATCATTATCAACTTTCCAATCGTTAAAATCGCCAACCAGATACACAAATTCTTTGTAGGGTGCAAATAATGCAAATGTTACTGATGAACTACCTATATAGTTAATACCGGGTTTTATACCATTGGGTGGAACTTGGCTGATTTGATCAGGTCTAATAACAATAGCAAAATTAATCGTATCAGAAACACCTGTTACGTCCTTGGCAATACATAGTATTTCATATCCATCAGGAGTATAAATGGAAGTATCAAAATCAAATTGCAGTGTATCATCAACAGTATTTGATATTTCCGTTCCATTAATTATTAAATAAAGTGAATCAGACGGGACACCGGTTGAAACTGTTGATATGGTAATTGGGATTATCTCATTTTGAAATCCAAATACCGGCGAACGCATTGGGTTGCCATAAGGATTTTCCACTTCAGGTGATATAACTAATACGGATAATCCTTCAGGATATACATCAATATGCCAATCTATACCTGTTCCACCGTTATTGTCCCAAGTTCCGGCAGAATAATTTGCTATATTATCTGTAAAAGCAAAATCTATCGCTGTTATATTTTGCGGAATTGATAGCTCATATTCCCATAAACCACCGGATTTTATCATGACGTAATCAGCTGTATTATTCCAATCATCATATCCAAGATGCAGGTAAATCGGATTGGTCTGAGCAGGTAAAATTCCTCTGCCTTCTAAATTATAATATATTGTTACTTGATCACCTTCAACAGGATTTTCCGGTTCCCAATAAACATCTTGTGGATAGACATTTCCGCAAAACACAATAAACAAAATTATTGCGCCAATGTGCTTATGTGTTCTTAACACTATTTTACTTTAACTTCCGTAGACAAGTGTTTGTACCAACTGAAATAAAGTGTTGTTGATAGTATAACCAATAAAATTCCAAGTACCGTGACACTTGTCCAATTCTTGAACATTATACTCATCATAAAGAGGAAAAATATAATTTGCCACGGAACAGCAATAAATGTAGAGAAAATATCACGTTTATTTTCACTGTCAATTGCAATAATGTCATCTTTGGTCAACTTATTCTTGAATCTGCTCCAAGTTCCAAATGGACGAGTCTTATTATAGAATTTAGTAAGAGTTTTATCATCAATTGGAGAAGTTAAAAGTGTTCCAATAATTGTTCCCAATAATGATGAAATAGAAGCTACAGCAAACATTGCATATTCAGTTGTCCCTTCCGGGGCAAATGCTTTGAATAATATTGCAGCAATCATGCCGGAAAGTATTCCAGTAGAAAATCCCCAACCATTCATACGCGACCAATACCAACGCAGTAACATAGGTATTAACATTCCTGAACCGATACTCATTGTTATCCATCCCCAAACCGAATTAATATTTTTAAATACTAACATTAATCCTAAACCAAATAACACAATTATTATTGATGCCAAATAACTATGCAGCATCAGTTTTTTTTGTGACGCCTTTGGATTAATATATAATTGATAAATATCTTTTACCCAGTAAGCTGCTCCGGCGTTCACGGTAGAATCAAAGGTTGACATTCCTGCTGCCATTAAACCTGCTACTAAGAATCCTTTTACACCAATTGGTAAGGTTTCCACAACAGCCGGTAATACCAATTCGGGATCGGTAACCTTTGTTCCGAGCGATACACCAATCACTGCAATTGCACCAATGAATATCCAACGGAAAGATAGTAAAAACACCCAAAATGCGCTTAACAATCCCGCTTCACGATCATTACGTGCGGCAAAATACCGTTGCAACATATAGTTTCCGGTTCCGCCTGAACCCTCTAATACTACCTTTAAGATGTAAAACATTACCGCGATCCCAAATAAATTGTATATTGAGTATTGCGAAGCCTGATCTATATCCAATTTTGAAGCTGGTAAAACACTAGTCCATTCTTTGAGGGTTGTTGTATAACGTTCAAATCCTCCATCAAAAAGTGGCAAGGAAATACTGAATTCTTCTGGAAGTGTTATAGAAAACGCCAATGATGCCATATACATAATTGCAGCAAAAATCAAAAATCCCTGGAATACATCCGTCCAAACAACTCCGTACAATCCCGAAGCCACAGTATAGATCATCGCTACAGCGATTAAAATAGCTGCTGCCCAAAATTCAGATGGTAAACCGAGATAATTTTGCAAACCTAAGAATGAATCCAAAAATTTACCACCGCCAAGAGCAAAATATGTAACCATCGCAATTGTCATAATAATCGAAGAAATTGCTGCAATCAAACGCGCTACCTGCCCCTGTGTGCCTTTACCAAATCTAAGCTCCATCCATTCCGCCAAGGTCATCGCTCCCGAGCGACGATTCCATTTACCCATGTATATCATTAAGAAAGCCATTATAAGGGTGACACCACCACGAATCTCAATGTAAAATCCTTTTACACCCAAAGCATAAATTAATGCTGCAATTATCATCGTACCGCTTATGTCTAAATTGGAGGACATACCGGAAGACGCCAAAGCCCACCACGGCATATTTCTATTACCAAGGAAATATGAGTCAATTCCACGCGATGCTTTACGCTGTAAATACAGACCTATCAACACAATGGTCGTTAAATATATTGCTACAATCCCATAATCAATTCCGTGCATAATAACTCCTTAATATTTAATTATACAGTTGACCAACCATCTGGTATTTCAGTTTGAGCCGGTACAACTATGATACCATTCCTAATAACACAATATTCTAAATCTTCTTCTTCAATATTATTCCTATTATCTAAGATAACACTTTTACCGATTTTTACATTTTTATCAATAATTGCTCTTTTAATTACTGTATTCTCACCAATGCCTCCAAAGACATTAGCACCAATACCATCATTGGAATAATTATCAGCTCCATTATGAACAACATGGTCTAATTCAACGCCATCACTAATAATACTACGTATTCCAACGATCGATCTATTTATTTTAGCCTTGCCTATACGACACCCCTCATTTATTATTGACGATGCAATGTCCGCTCCTTCAATCTTACTGCCCGGCAAAAAACGTGGATGAGTAAACAATCGATGTTTTTCTTCGTAAAAATTAAATTCCGGGACAGCATCCGTTAAGGCAATATTAGAATTAAAATAAGCACCTATTGTACCTATATCTTCCCATGTGCCACCAAATTTATAAGCGGAAGTTTTAAATTTTTTCATAGTAGCGGGAATTATATTCTTCCCAAAATCATTACCTTCAAATTTTAATGCTTTATCTAATACATCTTTTTTAAATATATATATTCCCATTGAGGCTAAAACATATTCACCTAATTCGGATTTCTTGATAAATGGTTTTATTTGATCCATCGTAGGTTTCTCAATAAAATTAATTATTTTATCATTACTGTCCGTAGCTATAATACCGTACCGGCTTGCATCTTCAACAGGTATTGGAATTGTGGCAATTGTTAATTCGGCATCAGAATTCCGATGAAATTCATAAAAATTACGATAATCCATGTTATATAAATGATCACCAGCTAGAATTAGAAAATCCGAACATGACATTTTTCCGAAACGACTCCAATAGGATCTGACAGCATCTGCAGTACCTTGAAACCAGTCTGATCTTTCCAATGTTTGCTGAGCAGCTAAAATTTCTATAATGCCTTCCGTAAACATATCAAAGTTATAGGTCTGAAAAATATGCCTATGAAGTGAAGCAGTATTTACTTGTGTTAGTATGTATATATTTTTAACATGCGAATTAATACAATTACTCACAGGGATATCGATTAACCGATATTTTCCTCCGATTGAAACAGCAGGCTTAGCGCGATATTGAGTAAGTGGCCATAAACGTTCACCCTTTCCACCACCCATAATTATTGCAGAAAGATTTCGTCCAATATTCATTGTCAATTTTCCCTTAAAATCTTTTTATATAAATTAATATATTTTTGGGCAGAATTAGACCACGAATAATCTTTTTCCATCGCATTAGAAATTAAGTTTTTCCAAGTTTTTTTATCATCATACATTTTTACCGCTTTCTGTACGGTTCTAATCAACTCTTTAGATGTATAGCGGTAAAAAACAAACCCGTCACCATTTTTTTTGTTCCAACCGGTTACTGTATTGGCAAGACCACCTGTATTGAAAACAATTGGAATTGTACCATAGCGCAAGCTATAAATCTGATTCAATCCGCACGGTTCATAACGTGATGGCATAAGGAATATATCCGAACCGGCTTCAATTAAATGTGCCATTTTTTCATCGAAATAATTATGGAAACTAATTTGGTCAGGATACGATTGAGTCAATTTATTTAAAGCTTTAACAATCTTTACATCTCCAGTTCCAAGAATTACCAGTTTAAGATCTGTTTCTAATAATCCTTCAATCGCTTTTAATAATAAGCTAAATCCTTTTGTTGTAACTAATCTTGAAACCATTCCAATTACCGGTTGGGTCGAATATTTCCAATTACATTTTTTAAGCAAAGTTCGCTTATTTTTACTTTTTCCCAAGATTGATTTAATTGAGAAATGGTCCTTCAAAAATGAATCACTTTGTGGATCCCAAATAGAATAATCAGCACCGTTGATTATTCCGCAAAATTTTTCTTGATGAGCTAATAATATTTTTTTCAGACCAAATGACAGTTTTTCTTTATTTAATAATTCATTAGCATAATTCGGACTTACAGTATTTAATGCATTGCAATATTTAATTCCAATTGATAAGGAACTAATACTTTTACGTCGCTTATCTCTATTTTGAAAATCTGTAGATTGTAAAAGTTTTGCTTCATCGAGGCTGAACCATCCTTGATATTCAGCATTGTGAATTGTCAATAATAATGGAATATTGATATTTCTGTTTTTCAACATCCATGGAATTAAAGCTGTATGGTGATCGTTACAATGAATCAGTTTAGTAGAAAATAGGTTTCTGCTGATTAAGTCCACAACAACATGTTGTAAAAATAAATATCGTTCAAAATTATCTGCGAATCCTTCACCATTTTCATCATTATATATTCCGGCTCGATTGAAAAAATGATCATTTCTCACAAAGAAGATATCAACACCGCTGTTATCTTCATATTGATATAGATCATATTCAAAATGATTGTCCCCTAGTTGAATAGCACCCTTAATACCAGAATGCTTTATTGCATGTACCTTTTCATCAATAATTGAGTAGAACGGCGTAATTACTGCAACTTGCTGTCCTTTTTTTACCATTTCATGAGGTAAAGCACCTACAACATCGGCAAGACCACCCGCTTTTGAAAATGGTGCGACCTCTGCTGAAACGTAAAGGATATCCATTTTCTGCTGATAATTCATTTGCAATTCTTCGTCAATATTTTTTACACCACGCCCTGCAAGTCGGTCATGCAATTCTGTATAATGATTAGACTCATTATCAACTATATCCCGCATATTCCAAAAGATCTGATATTGATAACCGTTCAATTCAGTATAGAGACCTTTTTCAAAAATATCAGAGACTCTACGGATAAATTCTAAACCCGACCTATGCTCACAGAAAATTAGATAATTATTGTTGTTATTAGAAAGTTCAAGACCTTCCACAATACTTTTTTGGATCAAATTATTGCTATTTTTGTCCTTATATGCTGAGGAAGTCTTAATCCACCCGGAAGTACTATTGTATGAATTATTATATAAAATCAATGCTCTCTCATCACCTACATGGTTTGAGAAAGCAAAAACATTTTCATTAACATTCCCTTCGGAATCATAATAATCGTACAGATAAAAATTTTCAACGCCGGAGAATAAATAACGTTTATGCATAAGTGGGGAAATATCATATTTATGACGTTCTATTAATCCTTGATCAGGTAGTTCATCCCAATATGCCTTTCGATATTCCATTCCATACTTTTCCTCAAAACCTTCGATTTGGCTGTGACCAAACATTGGTAATCCCGGCATTGTTATCATTAAAAGCGTGACACCAAAATATTTATCGCCTCTGCCAAATTGTTTGGCAGCAGTTTCTTCATCCGGATTGTTTAAAAAATTAACGAACCGTTTTAGAATTTCGGGATCGAATTCCAAAGTTTTCTTAATTGTAGTTCGGTAGTCGGCATTGCGTTCCATTTTCAGCATATTCATAAAAGCACTGTTATAAACACGATGCATTCCCAAAGTCCGTACGAAATAACTTTCCATCATCCAAAATGCTTCAGCAAGTAGTAATGTATCCGGTACTTCTTCCGCTACACGATCGACTACCTCCCGCCAAAACTCTTGTGGAATTTTTTGATTCAATTCGTTCCTTGACAATCCAAATTCCGCGCGTGATGGAATATCGCTACCGGTTCCAGGTTCAGGATACCAAAGTCGTTGTAAATGTTTTTTGGCAAGCGTCATCGCAGCGTCAAAGCGGATGATCGAGAAATTTCTTGCAACGTGTAGAATTGTTTGGATTACTACTTCCCGAACTTCCGGATTAAGATAATCCAATTGGGCAGTATCATTCCATGGCATAGCAGTACCATCGTTACCATGATAAATATATTTTTCATCACCTGTCCAGTTATCCACTCGTTTGAAAACAACAGATGCATCGCTGCGCGAAAAATATTTATCTTCGATAAAAATACTTACTCGATCATTATCAGACAAATTTTTGCCGTTAAATGTGTAGGAAGGAAATGGGGAATAATCTAACGAAAGAAACCAATCGGGATGCTCAATTACCCAATGTGAATCAATACCGGTATGGTTGGGTACCATATCACTTGCCATTTTAATTCCGCGGTGCCCGCAACGTTGCTGAAAATTGTGAAAGGCATCCCAGCCACCAATATCTTCAGCAATTTCATAACTCATTAACGAATAGGCAGAAGCTTCGGCTTCAGGATTTCCGCATATCCGTTTAATTTCTTTTGAGGCTTTACTTCTTTCCCACAGACCAATTAACCATAAAGCAGTGAAACCATATTCAGCTAATTTATCCAATTCTTCGTCAGGAATCTCATTTAGATGTGCGATATGTCTTTTATATTGTTTAGATAATTGATCCATCCAAACGTAAACATTTTTGGCTATCATTACTACTTTGGACATCCATTCGCGATCTGGACTGAATCGTTCATATTCATCTTCACTAAAGTATTCGGGAACTTTTATCTCACCCGGACCAAATCCATGTGATTTTTTTTCTTCGGATATAAAATCGAGAGCCTTTAAAAGGTTTTGTAAGAAATCCCCTAACAAATCCCCCCAATTATCACGTATATATTCTAATTGTTTTTGAAGTGAATTTGATTCAACCTTAACTGGCATTCTAAGCATATCAATTAAGTTTTGATCATCAGTACTAAAAGTCGGTTGCGTTTCGAAATATTTGTTTAATTCATTTATGAATTTTTCATATTCAGTATTATTTCCTAAATCAGTATCATCAAACAATTCATTAAATGGTTCAAACGCTGGATTTTGGTTTTCTAACCAAAGCAGTAGTAATTCTTCTACTACTATTTCACGATTTGGAACTCCATTAGTATCACTACTTAAATACGATTTGGTTGTTTTAATTTTATTAAAAACATCGTTTGAGGGGAATGCTTCGATATATTTTTGAAATAATTTTTCGAGTTTATCTGTTGATATCTTTTCAGATAAATATTCTATCGCGGTTTTAAATATATCCGAATTATTTTGTTTCTTATAAAGAGAAATTATATAATGAATACTTTCATGGATCAAACCAAGCGCATATAAATCACTTGCATACAGGGATTCATCCCTATCTTCATTTAGTTTAGCAGTTAATTCACGAACTGATGTGAAATCTAATAGTAGAGTTTCACCTGATAATTGAAATAAGGATTTCTTTAAATTATATTTATTACGGATATTTTTTGAAATATGAAAATCACGGGTCAGAAAAGTATTTCCAAACCAATCAACATCCATTACAAAATCCCCAATTTTTATACTTTATAGTATTTCTCTTTATAATCATTTATCATGCGGAAAGCGGTATACTGAACACCTGTTTTGATTGATTCAACCATCATTGAAACCCACTTATCTTGGTCATTATAAAATGTTGGTATTACTTCCTTTTCTAATATTTCATATAAGTGATTAGCATCTGCATTGTCGTCAGTAATATCCGTTTTTCCGATTGCCCAACCGTTTTTACCATGTAGACACGCTTCATCCCACCATCCATCCAATATTGATAAATTTGGAATGCCATTCAAAGCTGCTTTCATTCCACTTGTACCTGATGCTTCATGCGGTCTAAGTGGTGTATTTAACCAAACATCAACGCCTGAAGTGATTAATCTGCCTAACCATAAATTATAATTTTCAAGATAAATGACCTTCACTTTTCCAAATAATTTTTCAGCACTTTGTATAACATCATAAATAATGCGTTTACCATCGCTATCTGCAGGATGTGCTTTCCCAGCAAATACTATTTGGAGCTTACCTTTACCAATATCAACTAATCGATCTAGGTCTCTAAATATTAAACGGGCTCTTTTATAGCCGGCTGCACGGCGAGCAAACCCAATTGTCAACACATCATCTGAAAGAGCTTTTTGAGTTTGGGAATTGGCATAACCATTTAAAAAATGTTTATGACTTTGATGTGCTTTCATTATTTCTTCTGGTAAAATTGCGTCAACGTTTAATAAACGGCTGGGATCTTCTCTCCAACCAGGTAAACGATTATCGAATACTTCACGGAATTCCTTACCAACCCAATATGGATGATATACACCATTTGTAACATAATCAATTTTATAATCGGGGAATTGTTTTTGTGCTACTTCCCCATGCAGTTTGGATACACCATTTGCAGAACGACTGAAATGCAAGCCTAATTCGGTCATGTGTAATCTGCCGTTTTGAACTGAATTAATTTTACTGATATCTTTCCACATCAAACCATCTAATAACCGCTCGCAACGATCGATTGCAAACTCATCATGCCCGGCAGCTACCGGAGTATGAGTGGTAAAATGACATCGTTTAACAACTTCTTCATGATTACCATCGAATTTTTTTAATAATTGCATAATGATAAACGAAGCGTGTCCTTCATTCATGTGATAAGTTTCAATATCATCATATTGTAATTCTTCTAATAACTTTATTCCACCAAATCCGAGTATTGCTTCTTGTAGAATACGATGATCCTTATCACCACTATATAGACGCATAGTGATAATCTTGTCATCTGTAAAATTTTCTTCAACATTTGTATCTAGAAAATAGATAGGTATTTCATGCCCTGTTAATCCAGTAAATCGGTATTCATAAACTTGAATCCACACATCACGCTTACGTAATGGTAATGTAAATTTAATAGGTAATTTCTTAAGTAGTGGGTCAGGATCGAACCGTGGATAAACTTCTGTTTGGTTTCCTTCATCATCAAGACGTTGTTTAAAATATCCCTCTTTATATAATAAAGTCACAGCGCACATCGGTAACTCCGCATCAGCTGCAGCTTTAATATGATCTCCCGCTAAAACCCCTAATCCACCGCTATATGTCGGCAATTTTGCCGAAATTCCTATTTCCGCGCTAAAATATGCGATCTTCGTCATCGTTTACCTTATAAATCCTTTATAATAATTTGAAATATAAATTTTTTCTTTTCATTTGGTTTAAGATCAATTTTCCAATTTGGTATTATTACCGAACTCTGATATACTTTCTCTAAACCTGCCTCACTTCCTGAAACTGTAAAGTTGGGAAATCTCCATAATCTTGTTGGTTTATTAAATTTCGTTTCAACTGAAAACTTATCATATTCATTTAGAATATTAATAGATTCAACCCCCAGTTCAATTCCTGATGAATCCATATAAAAATTTTGCGGTTTTTTACCATTTATTATATAGTATCGGTCATCAGTATGTCCACCTAATAATGAAAAATTTAATTCACTAGCATACAATCCTGATAAATTTTTATGGCTTTTATTTGTCAATTCAATTTCAACTTTTAAGATATTTTTTGTTAAGTTTAATTTTTTCTTAATTTGTACAGGATTACCAAACACAGTACCAATACCGTTAAAAATAATGTTTTTCTTTCTTGAAATATCAAAACCAATTTCAGAGAAATTGCTTTTATCAGGAATGTTGCTTTGCACTGCTTTAAGAGAGGTTCTTGTTGGTAAAAAATGATCAGCCAGCATATATCTTGGTGTTTTTTCAATATGCAGATATTTATCAAGATTAGCTTCTTTAGCAACCACTTGATTGTGAATAGATGCACCTGTTATTTGTTTGGTTGTCGCTCTTTCAATATCCCTATGATAACTCTCAGCTTCTTGATGCATGGTATTTAATATATTAAAATTCTTCGATAGAATATCAAATTCTCGAATACAGCCACCTTTAGCGCTTGCAATTATTTTTATATTGCTAGAAACCAAATCAACTTCTTCAAATCCATCATTATCAATATCAAAAGTCCCCGTAAATGGCGGTAATATTTTGCTTACTTGCTTATCGGCTACTATCAAATTTTGATAAATACCATGACGTAAATGCGGTAAATATAATCCACCAAAAACACCATGCCAATAGGCACAATTACATTGAGCCCTCCATATATTATCTTGTATTTGTTGTCTCTTTTTCTTCTCAAATCTCTGCTTATACTTTTTAAAAATAAATGATAAATCGGTTACTCTTTTCTGCATCCAATTTGATTCATCATATAAATTTTGAAAATTCCTCCACATTCCGCCTCGTAAGAATTGTCGATTATTCTCAATTTTATCGGTATTTTCAAAATTATGAACTAAGTCTGAAAACTGGGCTCCTTGATTTGCGGGTAATGTCCACTCGCTCATTTCAAAATAACTTACAGTCGGTAAATAGATCCTACCTTTAGGTTTATTAGATTGATGATATTCCTTAAAAGTAGTAGTTTTTAACCAACTATTATTTTCCACAAGTGCTTGAAAAAATCTATCTAACCACTGATTTTCTCCGAAACAATTCTCATAAGTTCCAGGCCATACTCCAAACTTTTCAGCATCATCAGCCATTACGATTACCCGATTGCCATCAACTGATACCATAGATTTCAAGTAGTCAATTGTTGCAGATGGCTCTTGGAATGGTATTGAATATCTTAACTTTTGACTGATTGGAAAAATGCCAAGACGTGCATCTTGTTCATCTGTGTTATAATAACCATCCAAATCTTCGATTTGTTTACCAGCTGAAAGGAAGTGAAAATCATCAACAGCGATATAATCACTTCCAGCTTTACTAATTTGCTTGGCAAGATGTGGTTCCCATACTCGCTCCGTGAGCCAAATTCCTTTGGCATCATAATCAAACCGTTTCTTGATATATTTATTTAATTTTTTTATTTGCCCAATTTTATCGTGATCAGGTATTACTGCTAAAATTGGTTCATAAAATCCTGCACTCAATATTTCAATGTCTCGCTCTACAACTAATTTTGCTATATCATCTAAATACTCGGGATGATTATCCTCCAACCATTCCAATAGTGAACCACTAATGTGAATTACTATGGCAATAGAGGGATATCGCTTTAGCGTTTCAATAAACGGTTTATAACTTTTTTGGAAGGCATCTTCAAAAACCCAATCAAAATTTCCTACCGGCTGATGAAGGTGAATACCAAATATAAATTGTACTTTTTTCAATTATTACTCCAAATATTCCGCATTTACAGAAGCATATCATCAAGATTGAGATCGGGACGGTTCATCATTGGTTTAACAATTGGATTTGGATCAAATTTTAATCTTTGAGCAGCCAAAGTTATATCAAGAAGAATGTGATTTGTGGCAATTTCTGTGATTGCTTTATTGTCAGTCCATATAGCACGATTTCCATTTTTAGAGTTGGTGCCACCCATAATTGTAATCTTTTGATCTTCCACCAATATAATTTTTGGATTCCAAACTTTTTTAAGTTTTTCTTCATCCAAGTTATATGAAATTGTATTTCCAAACTGACGATTTAATTTTGTAAAAGAAAATATTGATATGGCCACTCCACGATCTTCTGCTGCAATTAACTCGCTTTCTAACTGGATTAACTCTCTAGCCCAAATACTTAAAAATACTTTTTCTTTGGCTTTAGATATTGATTCACGCAATTTTAAAATCAAATTGCGGTAACCATGGATGTGCCAAAAATCAAATGCATCAGCTTTAGTATCTAAATTTTCTAACGCATCTGTCAATAAATTCATTCGGTCAGAGTGTAATTGACTGAAATGCTCTAGTAATCCTGAGGGAGGAATAGGAATATATCTTTTTGGTGAATTACCAATAGAATTTATTATACCATGTGATTCCAATTTATTTAACACCGAATATATAGCCGAACGCGGTACACCGGATTGAGTACATATTTCGTATCCAGTAGCAGGATTATTATCCAATAGAGCTACATACGTTTTGCCTAGATTTGCTGCTAAACCAAATTCAGCTAGTAAATCAATTATTTCTTTTTCTGCAGTATTTATATTCATATTATTTTGAAAAATATGTGGGTAAATTTAACCACATTTGTAATATTAATAACTCATAAATGAGTCACTAAGTTAGCACCACTATGAAAAATAATAAATACAATAAAGTAATCATCAATATTTTCTTCATTTTTACCATATTATCAGCAAATAATTCAGACTGGGCAAAAGATGCGATATGGTATCAAATTTTCCCTGATAGATTTTATAATGGAGATACAACTAACGATCCTACAATAGAAAGTTTATGGGGTGTATGGCCTTGGGAACACCAAACTTGGTGGGAAGTATCTCCATGGACATCGGATTGGTATGAATTGCAACCTTGGGAAAAAGCAAACGAACGAGACTACGACTATCAATTTCAATTACGCCGGTACGGCGGAGATATTCAGGGGATTATTGATAAATTAGACTATATACAAGAATTAGGAATTAATGCAATTTATCTAAATCCCGTTTTTGATTCACCTTCAAGTCATAAATATGGTGCGGCAATGTATCATCATATTGACCGCCATTTAGGTCCAGATCCAATCGGCGATACACAAATAATTGAATCGGAAATTTTTGAAGATCCCAATACATGGCAATGGACAGCCGCAGATAAACTATTTCTACAGTTAATAGATGAAATACATAAACGAGATATGCATATCATTATTGATGGAGTTTTTAATCATGTTGGATTGACTTTTTGGGCATTTCAAGATATTATCCAAAATCGTGAAAATAGTACATATTTTGAATGGTTCAATATTGAAGGAAGCGGATTGCCTGACAAATCTCATTTAAATGAATACAAAAATTTACCTGAAGCTTTCAATACTTATAGCGGTAAACCGATGCGCTATACTGGATATGTGGAAGATCTTCCCGCTTTTCGACAAGATGAGTTCGGACCAGTTGAACCTATTCGCCAGCACTTCCACAATATAATAAAACGATGGATGGACCCAAACGGGGACGGTGATCCTTCTGATGGCATTGATGGATGGCGGTTAGATGTGGCCGAAAGAGTTCAAATAGATTTCTGGGATATATTTGGTAAATGGGTACGGGATATAAATCCAAACGCGTATATCACTGGTGAAGTTTGGTGGAAAGATTATTGGAATAATAAACAATTTGATGCCTCACCATGGCTATCTCCAGGTAGATTTGATGCAGTAATGAATTATCGTTTTGGCGATGCTATGTATAGTTTTTTTATTAATGCAAAACAACAAATTAAACCATCAGAACTACAATCACTCTTGGATTCATTCATTAACGATTATGGTATGGAAAAGGCAATGAATTTGCAAAGTATTTTAGATAGCCATGATATGGAACGAGTAGCTTCTGCCATTGTCAATCCCGATCGCTGGATGGATCACGGCAATAATCTAAAATGGAACCAAGAATTTGATATTCGTAAACCCAATTTTGAAGAAAGAAATATTCAAAAATCAATGATTGCTTTCCAATTTACTTTTATTGGAACACCCTTCACTTATTATGGTGATGAAGCTGGCATGTGGGGTGCTGATGATCCTGATTGCCGAAAACCAATGATTTGGGATGAATTTATTTATGATGATGAAATAGAACATCCATGTAATATTTGGGAGAATTGTTCTTATTCAAGACCGATTGATAAAGTGACTGTTGATATTGATCTGTTAGATTTTTACAAATCTCTTATCACTCTTCGTAAAACATATCCATCTTTACGCAGAGGAACATATAAAACTAATTACTTGAATGATGACACCGGTATATTTTCTTTTGTTCGCGAGCTAGAAAATGAGAAAATAATTTCTGTGTTCAATTCATCAGATGAAGTACAGAATTTATCCAACGAAATACTTCTCGGTTATGATAATTCATGGATATTAATTGCCGGTTATGTCGAAAAAAATAATTTAAATCCAAAATCCTTTGCGATATATATAGCAAATAAATGATAAAAATAATTATCTAAATCATTTTTATTTACATTATGTTAGATTTCTAATATAATTGTATTAGAAATATTCTAAATTGAGGTATAAATTCTACCCTTTTAAAACGACACTCTAAAGTGAGTTACTAAATTATGAAAATAAAATATTTAATAACATTATTAGCTCTTATATCATTTCCTATATTCCTGTTTTCTGGTACAACCGGTAAAATTACTGGCAACGTGATAGATCAATCGAACGGCGAACCATTAATAGGGTGCAATGTATGGATCGAAGGAACTGATCAAGGAGCAGCCACTGATTGGGAAGGTAATTTTTATATTCTAAACGTCCCACCTGGGAGTTATACTTTACGTGCTAGTATGATTGGATATTCAGCTGTACGCATGACTAATATTGAAATAAGCATTGACTTAACAACTACCGCTGATTTTTCTCTTCCTACTGAAGCAATTGCGGGTGAGGAAGTAGTAGTTGTAGCTGAACGTGCTTTAATTACAAAAGACTTAACCGCATCTACGGCTATTGTAAATTCATCCACATTAGAGGCACTTCCGGTAACCGAAATTTCCGATGTACTCGAACTACAAGCCGGTTTCGTAGATGGTCATTTACGGGGAGGTCGTTCCGGTGAAGTTGCCTATTGGATCGATGGCGTACCGGTAACCGATGTGTACGATGGCGGAACTGTTGTTGATATAAACAAAAATGCTGTTGAAGAAATGCAGGTCATATCTGGTGCTTTTAATGCTGAATATGGTCAAGCAATGAGTGGAATTGTAAATATCGTAACCAAAGATGGTTCCAATGATTTCCGGGGCGGCTTAACTTTTTATGGCGGTGATTTCCTCTCAACTCATGATGATATTTTCCTTAACATTAATAGCTTCAATCCAATTACAACTAAAAATGTTGAAGGGCATTTACAAGGCAGCATAATACCCGGTAAATTATTCTTCTATGGAAATGCTCGATGGATAGATTTTAAAGGTGCTTACGAAGGACAAAGACTATATAAACCCAATTCAGTCGCTTTAACATATTTTAACGAAGAAGGTGAACCAGATACATATATATTAGGCACAGACGAAGAATTTGATACTTTGATAAACAATTTTTTTGTTGATGAAAACGCAACTCAAACTGAAATTGATTCAATGTATCAATTGTTACGAACTAATCATGCAGTTGCAGCCGGAGATAGTGCTTTTGTGTCAATGGAGTGGAATCGTAAACTTTACGGTCAATTAAAATTAATATGGAAAATATCAACTTTTGCCAAATTAAAATATACAATAATTAGTGACAATGTTGACTATCAAGATTATAATCGTGACTACCGATATAATCCAGACGGAAATTTATTGAGACACCGCTCGGGAATTACTCAACTACTACAATTCAACCAAAGTTTTGGCGCCAGAACATATTATTCAATTAGTTTGACTCGATTCGATAAAAATTATAATCATCGGACATATCCAGAAGATGAAGAAAATAAATATGTTCACTCAACACTTGGACTAACTTTACCTTACAGTTTTAAAACCGGCGGTGATGAAAATAATGTGTTTGAACGTAGTACAGTAACAAGCACTATAAAAGGTGATTTGACAAGCCAGATTACTAAACAACATTTGGTAAAATTTGGTGTAGAATATAGATTGCATAATTTGAAATACTTCAGTGCCAATTTGCAACCTCCATTAGAAAAAACAGCAATTGATCATCTCTATGATAGTCCTTATTTAGAGAATCCTGTTATAATGCCCGATTCTACTATCCACACAAGTCGTTACGAACTAGACCCAACTGAGTTTAGTGTATATCTACAAGATAAAATTGAATTTGATGAATTGATCGTAAATGCCGGCATTCGTTTTGATTATTTCGATCCGAAGGGAAGAGTATTAGCTGATCCTTCTGATCCAAGCATTTATAATCCAATTCGTCCGGAAAACCGCTACCAAGATCTAAATGGAAATGGTATTCAAGACAATGGTGAACCCATAGTGACTATTGCAGAAAGAGAAGAATATTGGTATGAAGATACATCACCTAAATGGAAGATCAGCCCTCGACTTGGCGTTTCATTCCCAATAACAGATCGAGGCGTTGTACATTTTTCATATGGTCATTTTTTCCAAATTCCGCGCTTTGAATTATTATATGAGAATCCCGACTTTGATCTGGATCAGGGTACCGGCAATATTGGAGTTATTGGCAACGCTGATATGAGACCCGAAAAAACAGTAAGTGGAGAGTTAGGTGTACAACAACAGTTAACACATACTATGGCAATTGACGTTACCGGATATTTCAGAGATATAAGAGATTTAGCTGGAACAAGAGCAGATGAAATATCACTTTTTGGCGGCTCAGCTACATACAGCAAATTAGTCAATTCAGATTTTGCATACGTAAGGGGATTAGTTTTAGCACTTACTCTGCGAGAATCATCCGGATGGTCCGGAAATCTTGATTACACTTTCCAAATATCTAAAGGAAGCGCTTCAGATCCAAGACAAGCTCAAGAAGCTGCTGCTGGAGGAGCATTACCTGAAGTTCAATTAGTACCATTGAATTGGGATCAAACAAATACTATCAATGCTTCGGTTTCTTATAATGCAAGAAATTGGGGTGGAAGTGCAATTGCTCAATATGGTTCGGGACTCCCATATACTCCATTATCACTTCAAGATATTTCGGCACTTGTACGTAACTCTGCTCGCAAACCAGCTTATACAAATGTTGATCTACGCAGTTATTACCGATTAGGATTTGGGAATCATAATATGACGTTTTTTGTTCGTATTGAAAATCTATTTGACAAATTAAACCATACAAATGTGTATGACGATTCAGGAGTTGCTGATCGTACTAATCAAATACAGATAGCATTGGATCAAAACACACCTGAATTTGTCAACTCTGTTAATGAATGGTTTACCAACGAAACATTTTACTCAAGACCTCGCAGGATTGAGTTTGGAGTGACTTATGAATTTTAAGAAATTATTTCAATTAACATTATTGCTGGTTCTCGTAAGTGTTGTCGCTTTTGCGCAACTTGCCTCGGGACGAGAATTTCGTAGAACAGGTATACATAATGGGAATTTAGTCCGTACAGTTTTTGGAAATTGGGGAGTTGTTGGACAACCAGCCGACAAAGGTCCTCGAGGTGCTTGGATCAATGATAATAACGGATATATTGGTGATGTTAGTCCATTAATTGGTGTAAAAGTTGATACTGAAGATGTCGATGGAAATCCTGTATCATTTCACTCGGTTGTTATAACACCTGCTTCACGTCCTAGCTCCACTGGTCCTGAGGAATCACCTACAGGTAAGGCATGGTCATTTGAGCCTGTTTCTGGGTTTTTTAATGAAGCAACTACCGGACATGGAATTGCTCTAAGTACTAATTCAAATACTTGGCCCCCCTACTGGCCTGATAAATTAAATGACATTAGCGATCCAGGATGGTCAGGTTCGTGGAATGGATTCTTTGGTAAAGATTTACAAAATATTCAACAAGAAAGCTTTTTTATTATGGATGACAATAATGATGAAGAATTCAATAATGCTGAATATAATATTTGGAATGTTGATTTTGAACCTGATGCAAATGATCCCACCAGAAATGGTTTAGGATTGCAGGTTGGTGTACGAGGTATGCAATGGCAGCAATTCCTTGCTCAAGATGTTCTTTTTTGGTTGTATGAAGTATCAAATGAAAGCACAACTGATTACTCCCAAGCATCCTTTGGAATGTTGGTTGGTACTTACGTTGGTGTAACCGGTACTGATGATAGACCGCAAGAATACAATGATGACTGGTCATTTTTTGATGTAAATGATGATATTACATATACCGGTGATTTTGGCAATGATGTTTCTCGTAATCCCAAATGGGTTGGCGATGTTGGCATGGTTGGATATGCATTCTTGGAAAGTCCCGGCAATCCATTCGATGGAATCGACAATGATGGCGATTATGATTTAGCAATTGGTGCCGCAGGGGCAACATTATTTGAGGAAGCTAACTTTGATTCTGCATTTATAAATGTTGGTGATAAAGTAATAATTATCAACAATAATTATGAAAGATCAGAATTCACAATTCCAAATCAAGCTACCGTTGAAATTCAAACTTTAGGGGAAACCATTACAGTAAATCCTGGGACGACAAGTCTTGCTGAAGGAAATGTTATATTAAATACGCAAGGTGATGAAATCATTAATCCAAATGCTTATGATGGAATCGACAACGATCTGGACGGATTAATTGATGAAAACTATTACTTACATTACCGACAAAGACGTATCGACCAATTTGGAGTTGTCCTATTTGATATTGTGAATCCACGCGCATATGTTGACTACATCAACAATCCCAATATTGAAAATTTCATGATCGATGAACGCCGTGATGATGGAATTGATAATGATGGTGACTGGAATCCTGAATTTGATGATCTCGGTGCCGATGGTATTTCAGATACTTACGATTTTGGCGAAGGAGATGGAGTCCCAACAACTGGTGAACCAAATTTTGACCGCACAGATGTTGACGAATCTGATCAAATTGGTTTGACAAGTTTTGATTATTTTACCCCAGCCAATCTTTACCCAATGAAAGACGATGAAGCACTTTGGGATAGAATGAGACCTGGATTTTTCGACACACCAAGTTCTATTGTTGACGGAAAACCAATATCAGGTGAAGATGGAGACTTTATTTATGGATCAGGTTATTTCCCGTTGCGGGCAGGTCAAACTGAACGGTTTTCTATTGCACTTGTATACGGTAAAGATTTAGATGACCTAATTAATAATAAACGAATTGTTCAAAATATTTATAATAATGATTATCGTTTTCCACCACCACCGCAAAAACCGACGTTAAATGCAGTAGCCGGAGATGGTAAAATAACTTTGTATTGGGATAGGGTTTCTGAGGAAAGTGTAGATCCAATCACAAAGGAAATGGATTTCCAGGGATATAAGCTTTACAGAGCTACCGATTCTGATTTCAATGATGTAAGGAATGTTACGAACGCACATGGACTCGTTGAGGGTTACATTCCAATGAAACAATGGGATTTAGATGATGGAAAGGACGGCTATTTTTATCCATCGAATGATCTTTTTCAACAGACTCAAGGATATAGTTACTATCTTGGAGATGATACAGGTCTAGTTCACAGTTACGTGGATGAGGATGTCGATAATGGTCGTATATATTATTATGCATTAGTATCCTACGATCATGGAAATGCTGAAAATGACATTTTCCCATCTGAAAACACTAAATTTATTTCAGTTCAGCCATCTGGCGAAGTCATTACTGACAAGAATACAGTCGTACTTACACCTACCAGTAAATCGGCAGGATATACATTAATTGATACCACTGCAATTGAACATACAAGTGGTGTCGGAACTGGTTCTATAAAATATGAAGTAATTGATGAGACTAAACTAACCGGACACAACTACAGGATTGAATTTTTAGATACATCTATAGACAATGAAGATAATGATGGAGATTGGAATATTGCAGATGATTTAAATGACAATGGATTACCCGATGGGAACGAAGTCAATGTGGATAAAAATGATAATAGTGAATATGCTCCTGTTACAACTTATTATTCTGTACATGATATGACGCCGATTTCTATAACATTTGCACCAAATGACACATTACCTATACAATTACCATATAGAAATATTATTTCTGAAACAGTTGTTTTAAAAAATAGTATTGGATCAACTATATCTAATGATAAATATATTTTGAATCCACTAAATGGTAAAATATTTGCTTCAAGTCACAATGCTTTAGGGAACGATGAACATACCATTATGTTTGAACATTATCCTGTTTTCCGCGATCCAAATATACAAGAATCTCCATGGGATGATCCAAATAACACACCGTATGCTCCGGAAACTGCAGATACAAAAACATTCGACGGTATTCGATTAAATTTTGAGAATAGTCCTTTACTTGACAGAGTTACCGGTAAATTAAATTATTGGGTAACTGCTCCTATAGATTCCTTAACATATTGGTGGACCACTGAAGATGGATCAAATTGGACTAAAGATGATGGTGAAAAAACATTTAACATTAGTATCGGTGCTCAAAATTTAAATTTTGGAGGAACATTATACATACCAATTAAAATGCCTAGCGATTATATGATAGTATTTTCCGATGATGCAGTATTTGGACAATCATTGAATCCAGCTACATTCCCTGTAGCGACCCCAGGAAATAATACGAATTTTAAAATAGTTGATCGTACTAATAATATAGATGTTCCATTTATATTTGCTGAAAGTGCGCTAGGTCGTCCTGGCGTATTAGACCCAATAGATCTTATTTATTTCTACGAAAAAGATGATGACGATAATTATCGATATACATGGTCAATGATCTTCACAGAAAGAGATACTTCACTAGCGAATGATTTAAATTTTGGAACGGGAGACACATTATTTATTTGTATGTCTAAACCTTTTAGAGAAGGTGACATATTTACATTCTCAACTCCTGTACCTGAAGTAGATAAGGAAATAACTAAAATTAACATGGATGACATTCGTGTGGTTCCCAATCCCTATATAGCAGCTAATGAATTTGAATCCCCACTACCTCCTGGCATCACAAGCGGACGAGGAGAACGGAAAGTATTCTTCCAAAATGTACCAAGTGATGCAAAAATTTATATCTTTACATCTCGTGGCCAACATCTTAGGACAATAGAACATTCAGGTGATATGTTTACAGGAACTGTCACTTGGGATTTGAAGACAAAAGAGAATTTAGATATCGCCTACGGAGTATATTTTTACATCGTAGACTCCCCTACAGGGGGCAAACAATCAGGTAAACTTGCGGTGATAAAATGAAGAAAATTACAATGACAATTCTTATCGCATTTGCGATGATATCAGCACAGTCTAAAGTAGGTACATCCGCTGCTCAATTTTTAGGTATTGGCGTAGGACCAAAATCCATTGCAATGGGTGGAGCTTTTACATCCATTGCTGACGATGCCTCAACATTATATTGGAACCCGGGTGCCATATCAAGATTAGACAAAAGTCAAACAATGTTCTCAAATGCTAATTGGCTTGTAGATACAAACGTGAATCTTTTAGCTACAGTTTTAAAATTAAATCCATCGAATGCTATCGGTATATTCTTTACACAACTTGACTATGGTGATGAAGAGATAACTGATTTATATAATCAATCCGGAACCGATTTATATTGGAAAGCTTCCGATTTAGTAACCGGATTATCATATTCTCGAAATCTTACCAATCGATTTTCGATAGGTGGCTCACTGAAATATATAAGTCAGAGAATCCACAATGAAAGCGCTTCGTCGGTTGCATTAGACGTGGGATTATTGTATCAATCGCTAGGCGAAGCTTTCAGAATCGGTATGAGCATATCCAACTTCGGTTCCGATATGACAATGGACGGTAAAGATCTTTTCCATAAGATAGATCTCGATTCTGATAATAGCGGTCATAATGAAACTATCGTTGCAAAATTAAAAACCGATGCATGGCCACTGCCATTATTTTTTAGAGTTGGTATATCATCAGACATAATAAAAACTGATGCAGTTCGTCTAACATTGGCGAGTGATTTCTTTATGCCAAGTGACGATGTTGAATCGGTTAATTTTGGTATAGAAGCCGGTTTCTTAGAACGAGTATTTTTACGTGCCGGATATAAATCAATTGGTGATTCTGCAAGTGAGGAGGGTTTAACTGCAGGTATCGGTGCAAAGGCTTATGTAAGCGGATTCGGTATTGTAGTTGATTATGCAATTCAAGATTTTGGACGATTTGGATATATTCCTCATTGGGGCTTATCGTTAATTTTATAAGTTTGCAGTCAACATGATTTCTCTTTGTAAAAAGAATAAAAAAACTTAATTTCAATCAATAGTATCTCTATTGTGAGTTACTAATAAGAATTAATAATAAAAGGAGTATTAATTAATGAAAAAAATGTTATTCGTTATTATTGCATTATTTGTTAGTCATGCAATAGCTCAAGACGTAACAGTTACTTTCCGTGCTAATACATCAACTGTACAAGGTGTAACAGATACATCGGATGTGACTCCGGGAGGACCTGGTCTTACCGGTGTAGATCTTCGCGGCACAGTTCAAAGCTATGCTGGAGGATCAGACTGGACACCAGGAGATAATCCAATGATGAGCGTTGGTGGAGATTATTGGGAATTAGATGTAACATTTCCTGCTG
Source organism: uncultured bacterium (assembly GCA_964634215.1). Taxonomy (GTDB): domain Bacteria; phylum Fidelibacterota; class Marinisomatia; order Marinisomatales; family JAHJCW01; genus JAHJCW01. Next base: position 69,125 of record CAZWKR010000008.1, on the reverse strand, counting down.
CAGCTATTGGAACTGATTTAGAATATAAGTTTGGTTTCAATATATTGAACCTTGACGGTACAGTAACATCAACCTGGGAAGGAACAACAAACCGTCCACTCACGGTTCCAGCAACGGATACTATCCTGGATGTTGATTATGTAAACTCTGAAACACCACCGTTTGTTGATGTCGCAGATTCACTGGATGTATATTTCAGAGTAAATATGTCAACTAATACAGATTTTGATCCGGCAACTCAACAAGTACATATGGCTGGTTCACTTGAAGGTTGGTCACATTCCATAGTAATGAACCAGGAAGGTACATCATCCTATTATAATTACCATTGGCGTGGTAATGCTGTAGCTGATGCTCCGGTACCTGTAGAGTATAAATATACACTAGGTGATTGGTCTGGTACTCATGAAAGTGTAGACAACAGAGTTATTAATGTAACTCAAGATACGACTATTCAATGGGTTTATTATAATAATGTAATGCCAAAACCTTTTGCTGCATCTGATGAATTAAATAGTTTAACATTTTCGGTTGATGTTGCAAATGCCATTGCAACTAATGGATTTATACAAGGTGATACGTTATTGGTAAAATATGGTTATGGTGGCACTCAAACCAGTGTAACTATTGATACATTAGTAGCCGGGTTTGGTACTATTTATAGCGTAACAATTCCAAATTTAGGAGTAGACTTAGGCGGTGACGGGATGTATTATCAATATTATAGATTAAAGAATAATGTTGAATATCGTGAAATATTCTTCAATTTTGATTATAGTGGTAGTGATAATTCATTAGCAGAAAGAAGATTACATGATCTTGCTGGTGCATCAGCTGGTGATGATTTTATTATTACAGACAATGTAGTTTCAAATGTAAGTAGCCGTAGATGGCCTCGATTTATAGATGCCAGAATAATGGTAGCAAATGCTGCCGCTACAGATTCAGTATTATTTACATATTACTTAGATTTGCGTCCTGCGTATTATCAAGTAATGGCTGGAACAACGCTTGAGGATATTCAAGGTGATATAGATATTAGCACACCAGCAGACATTGATGCTTTAGGTGTATCAGCCAACGGTCCTGCATTTGGTGGATGGACGACTTGGGGCGGACAACTTAATCAGACAGCTTCTCGAACTATGTGGGATGATGGAGCTACTTTTGGTGATGTTGTTGCCGGAGACTCTGTTTATGCTGTTTGGGCAAAATATCAAACAAATAGTTCTATTTTTGGTCAAGAATTTAAATTTGGTATCGGTGGCGGAGATAATGAATCGGGTTATGGTTTAAATCATATTGAAAATGTTGACCCTACCAATCCTAGAGTTTATAACTCTTGGGGTTCAATAAATCCAGGGTTCTATGACGCATGGAATTATGATACAAATTCACCAAATTTAGAAATTGAATTGACAGGTGGTGCATTGCCACATCAATTTAGTTTAGGCGATAACTATCCAAACCCATTCAATCCTTCCACCACCGTTGAGTTTAAACTACCGATCGGTGCGGATGTTAAATTGAATGTTTATAACTTACTAGGTGAAAGAGTGGCAACTATATATAACAGCTACGCTCAACCGGGTAATTATAAAGCAACGTGGAATGGATTAGATCTTAATGGGAATCAAGTTCCAAGTGGGACCTACTTATTTGAGTTAGATGCCGGTGAATATTTCCATCAAGTTAAAAAGATGACAATGATGAAATAGGGATTTATTCTGATTTTATAAAAAAGGGTGTAGTTTTCTACGCCCTTTTTTATCTTCAAAATAAAATAACTTGTGAATATTATAAATTATAATAACGTGGCACCCAAGGCAGGTGCTTCGGAACCTAATTGATTTAGCAATATTTCAACATTTTTCAAACCATTTCCAATAGCATGCATCTTTGCTGTTCTTTTCACAATTGGCAATAACTCCTCTTTTAACAAATGGTAAATTTGCCCACCAATTAAAATTCTCTCAACTCCGGTAATATTGATTATATTCGCCACAGCGACACCTAATACTTTAGCTTGATATCTCAATATATTTTGGACAGCTGAATCTCCAGAATTCCATGCTTCTACAATATTTTCACCAGTAATATTATCAATATTATTTAATGAAGATGAGTTTTTTGATTCATTATATAATCTTCTAAAGCCGGAATTACTTACGATAGTCTCCAAACATCCACGTTGGCCACATTTGCATTTTACTCCGTTAATATCTACTATCATATGACCGATTTCGCCTGCTGTACCGTTATGCCCTCGAATCAACTCGCCACCAGAGATATAACCACCTCCTATACCCGTCCCCGAATAAAATGTATATAAAGAATTAATCCCAATTCCTGCCCCCAATTTGAACTCAGCTAAGGTAGCCATATTAACATCGTTGTCTAAACTAACATCAACCCTAATTTTTGATTCAATTAAATGTTTAAATGGAACATTTTTCCATCTGTAGGCAGGAAGAAAAGAAGCAATTCCAGACTCAAATTGAACTGAACTTGGGACCGCCATACCTAATTTTTCAACTTTTAAGCCATGCGACAGTGCAGAATAGATATCTATGATTTCATCAATTAATTTTTCAATTGTTATATTATTACGAATTTTTACTTTCTTCTTTTCTAATATAATATTACTGCTATTTACGAGTATGCCAAGTAATTTTGTGCCACCCAAGTCAATACCCACATTGTAATTGTTCATACTAAAATTTACAACCAAACGCGACAATCATTGCAGTACATCTGTTCAATAGAAATTAATTTTCATTAAATATATAATGAAATGACAGCGCTCTTATTAAAGTAAAATATACTTAAATTATATTTTGTTTAACAGCATTGTAAAATATTTCAACTACGCATAAAAACTGCATACTAATAACGAAATTGGATTCAAACATACAACCATTGTTACAGTTACCTAACTAATGGTCAACAATATTTAGGCTTACAATATTATACAGGAAATACAATAGTTGTTGACGTTTATTTCAACAAACTTCAAGCGGGTGATTTTACACAAACAGGAAAAATAGTTTTATTGGAATAGTTAAAATTATAAAGTATAATCTTGAAAAGCGCCACTAAATAAACTTTTTCTCGTCGTGTGGTACTACTAAAAGCCGTTTTGCATGCACAGAAAGCACATCCACAATGTCACTTTTTGGGTATATTGGGATATCTTTTACCAAGTTTGTCAAAGTAATTTTTTTCAAATAACAACAAACTTTGTCATGAAACAAGGTTTTTAGAGGGTGGGTAATGGCAAGCTCAAGCTACTGATCTCTGCAGCGTGAAGACAGTGTTCTACGAGGAGACATTTTAAAACTGTGCTACACTATTGTCCATTACAGTTCACTTGTGTTCATTAATAATTAGTATTATAAAAAAATCCAAAACCTACCCGTCTGTTTTGAGATGCGTTTTTGGGACAAAAAAACCCTGCGTCTAAGAAGGGTGTTTTTGCTTTTTATCAATTATAGCTTTAATTATATTTTTACTCTGCAGATGTTGGGTCAATCATTAATTTTACTTCTGAGATGCGGTCTGCAGGGAAACCACCTTTTTTCGCATGTACTATAACCATCTCTTTATTCGCAGCAATATATTCGCAATAAATTTTATCACCTGTTACATAGCTCTGCTTCCACTGAATATCTGGACCCATTTCCTGTATTACTTTATTTGACACCTTCGATATGTCTTGTAATTCCTTTGTGGACATTTTTCCTGCCCCAGGCACATCTCTTTCGATTACATATTTTGGCATAATTTTTCTCCTTTTGGTTGTCTGAAAATGATAAATAATACAATAAGCATTATTTTATTAATATTAAGTATGGCTATACTAATGAGATCCTTTATCAATAACAACTTGTATAAAACAAGATAACAAAACCGTATAACCCATTATTAATATTGTTTTTATATGTCTGTATAATTCTGTATTTACTTAGTTGTTATCTAAATTCAATTCCATCCTAATCAACCTGTTCATCATCTCAGTACAAATATCAGGAGTAGAGCCAAAATCACACGAATTTGTAGCCACCACAAAAGCTCTATCTAATTTTGGCGTGACTAAAACTGAAGCATACCAAATTTCGTTGGAGCCAGAAGGTAATTGAATCATTCTTAATCAGTACTATAAGCAATTACTGATGGATTGAATCCTTTAGCAATTAACCAAATCGCCAAGACAATTTCTTGAAGGACTAATGGAGCAGTTAAGACTATAAATTGAGGTGTAATAACATCAATTAGACGGAACAATATTAAAAAACTTGCCAGCATTGCTAACGTATTTCCAATAATACCCCAACTTGAAAGCCATCGAGGTACTAGTTTCGTTTTATATAATATATAAAATAAAATTAGGTTGCCTAGGCCTGTAGCCAACATCACCCCCATATGATTTGCTAAATCACGCGCCAATTTTAATACATCTCCAAAAAGTTGAAAATATAATAAATCCAACTTGTAGATTGTAAATATTCCTGACTCAATAATAAAAATAATGGCAAGATAATTACGCCAATTAATTGAAAGATTCCTGCAATTATTCTAAAACTAACAAATCCAATAGCTAGGCTTTTATTGTATTCTCTTATTATGGGATACAATAATAATGCAAATCCGATGTAAATAGGAACCAGTGTAAATTGAAAAAAGGCTCCAGTTAGCACTTGGTTCTTGTTTGCAAAAACTTCAGTAAGATAATCCGGGCCTTCCACTACAGGAACGACGCTAATCATGCCTGCAGTAATTCCGGTAATAATCAATATACCTGCAAAAAGTGCAGTTTTTCTATTTGAATTCATTAATGTTTTCGAGTCCATTTTAATCTGAATTTATAATTTTAGCATTTTGTTTCTTTCAATATTTATTATTTTTGCATCAACCCAATATATATTTTGACCACTACTGAAAAATAAAAATTTACCGTCAGGGGATACATAGGGAAATTTACTACTTATCGTAAAATTCATTTTCAGGCTTAAATCTATAGGTTCATCCCATTCTTCGTTTTTGTTTTTAAATGAGACATAAATATGACATCTCTCTTTCTCTGGATTTTGTCGGTTAGAGCAGAATAATAGGTAACTTTCGTCGGGAGCAATAAAAGGAGTATAATCCAGAATCAATGTATCCTGCATATTAATGGGTTCGGGAAGAAGGATCGGAGTTGTATAGGCTCCGTCCTCATAGAAAGAGGAATAGATTCCCCGATCGTATAGTTTCCCCTGCGCCGAACCGGTAAAAAATATGCTTTTATTTTTGGATACTGTCGGATGCGATTCCATTCTGTCCGTATTAATATTTTCACCCATATTAATGGGGTCGCTGTAGCTACCGTCAATTTTAGGAATATACCAAATATCCAACATGCCTTGTCCGCCTTCCCGGGTGGATGAGAAGTAAAGTGTTGAATCATGAGCCACAAATGGTGCTTGATCATTGGGTCCAGTAGAAAAGGGCGCAATTTCCGGATCGCTCCATATTCCTTCAATCTCCTTCATCATCATTATTTTTGGAGGAATTATCATCCAGTACATTTCTTTTGTATCAATTGAAAATGACGGAAAACAATGCAATCGACCTTTTCCTGAAATATCATTAGGAGCAAATATTTCAGGAAGGAGTCCCGGAGCAGGCAGTCCCAGGTAGTCCCCTCTATAATTCATGTCTTGTATGATATCATCAGTGATTTGTCCGGATGCATTAATCCAAACGGTCAATAATGTAAATATTGTAATTATTTTTCTCATGAGTCGTTTCCATTTATTTTTGTTCATTATTTCTTAAATCGTCAATAATTCGAGCATCAACCCAATATAGATCATGATAATATGGAGCACTATGCCATCTTGTAAAAAATAAATATTTTCCATCAGGAGATACTCCCGGAAACCTCTCTTGTCTATCGGTATTGATTAAAGCTCCCATGTTAATAGCCTCCTGCCATTCTTCATTCTTATTTTTAAAACTAATGTACAAGTCACCTGAACCAAATCCACCTTCTCTATTCGAAGAGAATATCAGATAGCTTTCGTCAGGGGCAATAAATGGGCACCAATTCAGTACACCATTTTTATTTATATTCTCATTTAGAGGCTCAATTTCTGAATACTCCCCATTTATTAATTCCGCACGGCAAATAACTCGTGTACCTTCAATAATCTCAAGAAAATAAATTGTGCCATTGCGTGTTACTGTAGGGGTCCAGAAACCAATTAAATTATTTATTGTTCTTGGTTCGCCCCAGCCCTTTTCTGTTTTACCTGAAATCCATATATCGTTTTCCTGCACTCCATTTTCTATCTTAGGTCGCTTTGATGCGAAAAACATTTTTTCACCATCATAACTTATAAATGGTTGATCGTCGTGATAATTACCCGAAATATTTACAAGCATTGGTTCTGTCCATTTATTATTCTCGAATTTCACAGAAAGGATTTTCCGGGTTTCATTATCCCCGCTTACTGTTGACCAATAAATTTCTTTACCATCAGGCATAAAGCTAGGGCTGCTATGTGCTAAATGATTAACAATATCAGGCGCAAACACTTCCGGAATTAACTCGGGAGGTTTTTGTCCTAAATAGGCATCTTTTGTGTTAAGAAAATACTTTTCTGTTTTTGTGCAGCTAATGCAAATATATCCTAGTAGAAATAGAATTATTATTTTTCTCATATTATTCGTTTTCAGATTGTGCTTTTAAATTTTTAATTATTTCTGTTGAAACCCAAAAGAAATCCTGACCGGGCGTATGTCGCATAAAGAATAAGTATTTACCATCAGGAGATACCATTGGAAAGCGTTCACGAAGCTCTGTATTGATTTCGGAACCCATATTTATGGGATATCCCCATTTATCTTCTTCAGTTTTAAAGCTGATGTATAAATCAACATCACCATAGCCTCCCTCATGCCGATCTGCAAAAATTACATAATCTTCATTTGGAGACATATAAAAATTCCATAAAGGACGAAAATCTTTATGTATTACAATGCTATCTGTTAAAGTAAAATTATCATTTTCATAACTGTATCTTGAGATTTTCCCAAAGAGGTTTTTGTAAGCAATTCCTTTTTTGGTGAATATTGGACTGTAGTTCTGGCTTCCTGAGTTATAAGCTTGGCCGATGTTGATTGGTTCATCACCCCATTTTCCATTCTTTTTTTCTACATAATAGGTATTCATGTCTGATGAAGTCCAGGGACTTTTAACCTGATAAAAATATATTCTTTTTCCGTTAGGAGAAAATACTGGTCCTCCATTTAATCCGTGTTTGTTATTCTTTGTGAATTCAACCAATTCAGGTTTTGTCCACATTCCATTTTCAATTTTAGAATAAAATATTTGCTCCGTATTTTTTGAACCATCTTCTGTTTTGTAATTGCCTGTCCAAGCTGACCATAATATTTCATCTCCATTAGGCGAAATTGTTACCTGACAGTGTTCTGCCCAGGTGCTATCAGAAACAATACCTGGAGCAAAAACTTCAGGAGTTAAACCCGGTGGTGTAAGGCCAAAATAAGCATTCTTTGTACCAAATATACTCTTGCCTGATTCTGAACAGTTTGTACAAATAATTCCCAATAAAACTAGCAAAGTGATTCTTTTCATTTTTTTACCTTTCAGTTGTGTTTTTTATTAATACCAACGTCCATTTTCCCTATTCATCCTTAGCCAATTGTAATTCCATCCTAACCAACTTCTTCAATATCTCATTACACATTTCAGGTGTAGCACCAAAATCACACGAATTTGTTGCCACCACAAATGCTCTGTTTACTTTTGGGGTAACTATAAGTAAAGCATACCAAATTTCATTGGATCCGTTATGGATAAGAGTAATTCCTTTTGCCCAGTCACGTTCTTCAACAATCCAACCACTGGCGTAAGGTCCCACTGGCTCTATTAATTTGTCTAAATACTTGCGTTCCAAAATGGGGTTTTCATCAGTTAATTGAAGTGAAAGAAATTTAGCCCAATCAGCAATACTACAGTATATCCTGCCTGCAGGCCCGATTATTTCATTATAGTAAGCTTCGCTTGGCCGCCAACTCCATAAATATTTATGGTGGCCCCAAGGTTGATCGGTAGCTTTGTTTTTATTTGGATTTCCGATTCCAGCAGAAGACATCCCCAAAGGATCGAACAAACGTTGTTTCATTAAAATCTCCCAGCTTAAGCCCGTTATTTGTTCTGCCATACAAGCGGCAATCACATATCCAAAATTTGAATAATGAAATTGATCCATTTCATAAGTAGCTGGCGACTTAAAATTATCTTCTAAAATTGCCAAACGCCTTGCTTTAATTTCTTTCGAACGGAATGCGCCCTCATCCGTTGGATTTTTCGGAATTCCGGCACGGTGCGTAAGCAGTTGCCACAAGGTGATTTTATGATAATCTGTATGAATCCTGTTTTTTAGTTCCGGAATGGCTTCTATAAGCTTTGTGTCCCAACTAAGCTTACCTTCTGCTACCAAAGTGGCGAGCATCGTGGCGGTCATTGCTTTTCCACACGAACCCAGATGCACCACATCATTGGTGGTAAACGCAATACCGGAACCAGCCTTACGCTCTCCGGCAGAAGCTATGGCAATTAAACCTTCACCAGAAGTTATTGCAGCAACCATTCCGGGCGCTTCACCATCATCTACTACTTTAGTAAGGATGAGCCTAATGGAATCAGATTTATTTGAATCCGGCTTTATTTGTGAATAAACATTTTGAGTAAAAGCCATAATCACGAACAGTGAGATCATGATCTGTCCTGAACAAATCAAAGGCCTTTTTCGTTTCGTTTTATAATTCATTAGTTACCCTGCAAGATTTAAACGACTCCTGAGATTAATAAAACCGGCCATAAACGTTTAGTATAAGCATAGTAGCCGACCGCTAGCCACAGTCCTGTTATTTTCACCACAACTAATGATGAGTAATGAAAGAACAACAAGAATCAACGTTTTTTTATTCATTCTGAAAATTTGATTAAAAGATGAATTAAGAATTAATAAGCTTTATTGATTATTACTTACCCTCAATGAGTTTTAAGGTATATTCCAAAACTTCATCCTTATCAGAAAAGATATCTTCATATACGATGTAATCTGGAACGATACCTCTGGGTGTAATATCGCCATTAGGTCGTATAAAATATGCTTTGGGATATGCCACAGACATCTGAGTGTTAGGCAAGTTGAAAATATGAAACGCTGCGTATGATGATTGTTCTTCTGCGGTTTCCTCTCCAAGAATAATTCCAAAATCATAATCTTGAATAATTGCAGCGGCACTTGACGTATTTGAATACGAATATCGATTTATGAGTGCAAATATCTTTCCTTTGAATCTTTTAGACTCCTTATGAGGCTTGGTTTCAGGAATAAAAACATCAAAATAAGTTCCATTTTCATGAGACAAAATTTGCTCTTTTACGGTTTGATGTTCAGGAATATTAATTTCCTTCCAAAAGTCTTTGGTCATCTGACTTGTTTTCATACTAAATTTCGACGAAAGACTAAATGGCTTGTCTGCAAAATAAGCGATTAAATAATCACTAAACGAATTATCGCCACCCATATTATATCTCAAATCAATGACAAGATTTTTTGATCCTTTTTTAGCAACATCATAAAATACAGAGTCAATAAAGTGGCAGAATTCAGTATTATCGAAAGTTGCCGGATCTTCCGCATTAAAAGGAACATTGATGTTAATAAACCCACCGGGGCGTAAATAAGCAGTATTATTATCGTTGATATGAAATTCCCGGTAATGTCTCATATTTGACTTTTGCTGTCGGTTTTTTTCTTCAAATTCGTTTCCTGAAATTGCATTTAATACAAGCTCAGATTCTTCACCGGTTTTTTTCTTAATCTGTAATTTGAATGTTTCGCATTCGCCATAAAAGTACCAGTATAGTCGGGCAAATACCCTCTGCTCAATATGCGACTCTTTAAAATAATCAGAGGGTCCGGAAATGTTTTTATACATACCAGCCATAAAATCACTAATTGGCTGATCATTAAGCGCCAATATCTCATCGTTAACACTGATCAAATTATTTCCCGAGAAATTATTTTTTACAAATACTTTTCCTTGCGAAAAGTATAAATTTAAGGGAAATACAGTGCCTTCCTGCTCAATGTATGAACCAAAATAATCTTTCCAAGGGTACATCAAGAAACAGTGTGACATTTTTGCTGTGGCCGCAAAAGGTTGAAAAAGTCTGAAGACTTCTAATGATGTCAGAGAGTCTGTAATTGAGCCTTCGATTTCTTTATACGCATTATCCATTTTTTCTTTTCCGGTATATGCATATAAATTATAATTGCTTTTTTCAAGATTTTCATACATATATTTCAGGTCGTCTTTCACTTCCTGAGCAGAATATTTTTTAGCTGATTGCGCAAAAACCATTGTAGATAAGCTGTTAATTACAAATAAGATGATAATTAGTTTTTTAAACATAATATTATCCTTTTTTATTTATTAGTTTTGTTGTTTAGAATCCAATCATAGGAATGCGAAATATTATAGTCATATATTTCTCATTGCTATAATCTTAGATTTTATAATACAATAAGGTCCTATTTTCGTATATAGATACCTTTTATTACTAAAAGTTGTCACGATTATTTGTTTAGGAGAGTTTTTTCTTTTAATTCTATCTTATATCAATCAAAGCAGTTTATGTCACACTCAAATTAGGCCGTTTGTTTTGAGACACGTTTTTGGGACTAATCCGCAGAAATTTATCCTACAACAGTGATTTATCTATATATGTTTTTTTGGTCTAACCTCTACATGATTTTTTCAAATGGATATGTACCTGCAAATTTAAATCCCACAATTTGACCTTTTTCATTTTTTTCAAAAACGAATTTAGTTCCACTATCTACATCAATAAAACTGACAGAATCGGTTGGTAATATTTTATATGGAATATTTTCGATTGTATCAACAAGAATAAGTTTATCACCTTCCAATCTTACATCAATGATATAATCTCCATCATCTAACCACTCTTCTTCTGACTTATAGGAACCTATAAAATTGTGATATTCATCTATTGTTAATAAAACAGGTTCTATTATTCTGGGAGATATCATTCCCCAATCATAATAAATAGAAATTCCGAGCAAAATTTCATTAATTAATCTCATTCCATTATCACCATTAGTCATAACAATCACAGCATCGCCTTTTTTTGCAAATGCATTAAAACTGTTTCTAAAGCCTTTATTTGCGCCACCGTGTCTGAACATTAAAGAATCACCATCCCACCTTGTAGCTGGTCCAAGTCCCCAACCATTTTTATGTTTTGTAAGCATTCTTTCCATTGTTTCTTTTAAAAACAAACCTTCCCGTCTTCCCATATATATATCTTGAATCTCAATACAATAACGTGCTAAGTCAGACGGCGTGGTCCATAATCCTGCGGCTGCTTGTTCGGGATAATTATGATATAAACCTTCTACTAATTCCCCTTTACCATTATGAGCCGCACTAATATTTTTATTCTTTTTTGAATTGATTGGTTGTTCATAAGTACTATTATTTAAACCCATAGGTCCTAAAATATGTTGGTCCATATACTCTTCAAGGGGTAAACCACTAACATCTTCTACAACTTTTTCCATTACAGTATATCCACCACCCGAATATCTCCAAATACTTCCAGGAAACGTGTCTACAACAACCTCTTCAGTATTGCCTGTTCCATTTAAAACCTGTATTATAGTTGGAAATGAATCTGTTTGTGCATATCCTGGAAACCCGTGAATTGTCATACCAGCAGTATGCGTGAGTATTTTTTCTAAAGTTACTTTTTCCACTTTATTAAAATCATTTTCAGGGATTTTCCAATCTGTTAAATAGTTATTAACATCATCCGTAAGATTTATTTTATTTTCATCAACTAATTTTAATGCCGCAAGTGCAGCAACAGGCTTGCTAATAGAACCTGCCTGAAATTTAGTTTTTGTTGTTACCTTTTTGCCTGTTTCATTATTTGAAGCACCATAACCCTTTGCCCAGTGAATTTTGCCATTCTTTACAACAGCAATGCTTATTCCAGGTACTTTGTGATAGTCCATTCTGTCCAAGATATTGAACTTGGCCGTGGAATCACCTTTAATTTGAATATACGTTTCAAGATTATTTTCAATAGCATTAATCTCTGCTTTAATTTCGTTTTTTTGAGTATTGGTGCAGGAAATAAATAGAACAAAGAAAAATATCAGTGCAATTTGTAAATGCTTCATACTAAACTCCTTGGTATATTATACAATTAGTCAGCACGATTTATTCTGTCAGCAGAAGTAAAATTTAATACTAATTTTAGTAGTATCTAAACTGTATCAAAACCCGCCGTTTTTGAGACTTTTCATATTTGTATCAAAAGTCTTCTCAAAACCTAAATAATGTATCTCAAAACTCGTCTCAAAATCAAAGTGCCATAAGTAAAATATTGCAACCTTTTTAATACTTGCGATTTTTTAAATTATATATTGAAATAATTGTCTACATATCACCGGTTAAGTAGACAGTATTGTAATTTGTTCGCAGAAAAAAGATTATGCGAAGTATTATAGTAAAATAGTTGTAGATTAATTTATCCTCAGCAGCTCCCGTTTCAACTGCATTTGCGGTGTAAAGAACTGCCGGTAAACCAAAGTTAAAATATATTTTATATATATAGAAAAACCCTTACGAAGGTTTGTATCCTCCGTAAGGGTTTTATTAATGTATTTCTTGATGTGATTAGTTATGTTTTCTTGCAGGTTCCATTTCAGAACGGTCCAATAATTCACGTCCCATAAATTTATGAGCAAATCTATTTTTTAATACTCTCAAATCGCTTACACAATAAAGCGCAGACGGTAACATCAATAAAGTAATAAGTGTTCCAAATATTAATCCTGCCGCTACAGCTAACGCCATCGGTACTAACCATTGTCCCTGCTGACTCCTCTGTAATATCAACGGTGCTAGTCCAACTGAGGTAGTCAACGTCGTTAAAACGATTGGGCGGAAGCGTGCCATTCCGGCATTGAATATTGCATCGTTAACACCTTCACCGGATTTAATGTTTTTATTATAACGATCAAGAAGTACTACTGAATCATTAATGATAATTCCTGCAAGAGCTACAATCCCAAGGAAAGATAAAATTGATACAGGAATTCCCATAACAAAATGTCCTAATACAGCGCCGATTATTCCAAGAGGAATAAGAGAAAGAATTATTCCACTTTGGATGTATGATTTTAGTAAAAAGACCAAAATTGTAAAAATCACAATTAGCGCGAATGTCATTGAAAATTTAATTGAATCAACCATTTTAATAGTGTATTCCGATTGGCCTCCCGCAGTTTCGGTGACACCATCAACTTGAGATAAAACCCGTGGAATTATGGTTGAATTAAGTTCAGCCAACACTACCTGCAGATTGTTTTTTGTGAAGTCCATATTCGCACTAACTCTAACTGACCGTTGCCTGTTTTCACGTCGAATCGTTTCAATTCCGCGTTCAATCTTGAATGTGGCAAGTTCCTTAAATGGAATGTAATCACCATTTGGTGTCCTAATGCGCAAATTTTCGATTTGACTAATCGAAACTCTATCTTCTTTATTAAAGCGCACCCAAATTCGTAATTCATCGCGTCCGCGTTGCATGCGCATAACTTCCTGTCCAAAAAACCCTTGACGCAACTGCGTTGTAACGTCACGGAGATTAAATCCAAGTGCTTCGGCACGTGGTTTTAATGAAACTATAAATTCATTATTACCTAATGGAGTATCATCCCGGATGTCTTTTAAACCGTCAATTTTTTCAAGTTCTTCTTTTAATAAGTTTTTGGCTTTTAACAATTGAGTATAATCAGCACTTAAGAATCTAACTGCTACCGGGCTACCTCCAAAAGAAGCTGTACGAATATTGACATTCTCGGCTTCAGGGATTGTCCCGATATAATCACTTAAATCACTTAAGAAATCGTTCACAGCCCAATCTCTTTCTGTGGCAGGTATTAAATCAAGAAAAATATTGATGTTACCGCGTCCGCCCCATGACATATAATTTTCAATAGGATTTATGTCGTCCTCTTCCTCCATAATTTTTCCATAAGTCAGGGCCTTGTCTATTACTTCATTTCTAACTTCATCGGCCACAACTGCGGAAGCACCTGCCGGCATTTCTATAGCAATACGGGCAAAGGGGAATTCCATTTCTGGAAAAAATTGAGATCTGACATGAGCCCCCTGAAACAAACCAACAATCAATAAAATTATCGATAGTGTAGCAGCAGTAACGCTCCATCTGTGCCTGAGACAAAATTTTAAGAATCGGCCATAAGAATCATCAGATATCTTTTTTAAAATAGCATCAAATTTTTTCCTAATCCGATAAAAAATAGATTTTATATTAGTCTTCCCATTTTTTGCCATATCCAATGCTTTGGAATGCTCGATATGAGCAGGCAATATTATTACGGCTTCAATCAATGAAAAGCAGAGACTAACGATAACAATTGCTGCAATTTGCCAGACATAATTTCCTAATTGACCATAGAAATAAAAATAAGGAGTGAATGCTACTATTGTTGTTAAAATTGCAATGGATACTGGTTTTATAACATCTAAAGTTCCATCAATTGTAGCCTTAAATCTACTCTTCCCTTTTTCTGCCTGAGCAAATATACTTTCTCCAATAATGATTCCGTCATCAACCAATATACCAACCACTAATATCATACCAAACAAGGACATTTCGTTGATACTAATTCCCAATATCCATATTACAAAGAACATTCCAAGGAATGATATTGGAATACTAAGTGCAACCCAAAATGCCATACGCATATTCATAAATATGCTTAACAAAATCATGATCAATGCCAACCCAATTAATCCGTTTTGAATCAGTAGTCGCATTCTTTCTTGAAGATCATCAGTTTCTTTGATAAATGTTTCAAAGGTTATCAGCCCGGCATATTTTTCATTATATTGTTTAGCGACCTGCTCAGTTATTTCAACGATCTCCACAACATCTTCATTGTTGTTGTACATAACATTAAAAGAAACTGATCTTTTGCCATTAAACTCAGAATAAAATCTATTATCGGGCCATTGTTCTCTAATGGTACAAATATCAACCAATCTAATTTTTGTGCCGTCAATTCCAGATATTACTTCGATATCTTCGAACTCTAGTGAACTATATTTTTTTCCATAAGAACGGATCAGTATTTCTTCTTGTTCCGTTAATACTGAACCGGAAGAAATATTCAAATTGGAATTACGCACCGCCCGTGCGATGTCATTAATTGTCAGTTTGAATCTTTCTAAATTCCGTGGTGAAATCTCGATGGATATTTCACGTTCCGGCAGTCCCCAAACCATGGTATTTGATATCTTTCCTGTTCGCATCAAATCATCACGAAATTCATCAATTACTTTCTTGATCGTAAATAAATCATCGGGACCCCAAACGCTAAGGGCAATAGCACGATTCCATTCGGTCTCCTGATAAATTATTGGTTTTTCAGCACCGGCAGGATATGAAGCAATAGAATTGACTGCATTTTTCACGTCTTGGATAGCCCTGCTCATATCATAACTATCGTCAACCTCAACCGTTACTTCCCCGTAGCTCTCATGAGATTGCGACCATATATCTGAAAGACCTTCTAACCCCTTTAAGGCCTCTTCGACCTTAACCATTATTCCTTCTTCGAGTTCTATTGGTGAAGCGCCGGGGAAGACAACCGCAACAGTTACGTAAGGTGATTCAATTTTTGGATTAATCCGTGTTTGTAAATTGGAAACAGCAAATACTCCCGCAAGGCAGATGATTAACATTATCCAATTACTTATTACTCTATGTTTGATGAAATATTCGATGAAGTTTTTCATTTAATTATACTCTATTGATAATTTATAGCTGTTGTGTCGTTGATAACACTAACGGTATTTATATCTTCAATCGGCATTCCTAACAGTGGTTTTTGAAGAATGGATGTAACTACTCTTAAACTGTCTTTAAGAGAATTTTCTATTAAAACCATATCACCCTGTACAGAGATAATATGGACGTACATACGTCCTAGTTTACTGCTGTCATCAACAAAATAAATTTGATTATCATTATCAACTACATTTCTTGGAATCGTAGCAATATTTGGAATAGTAACACCTTCAATCATAACTCTAACATAATTCCCGGGGAATAAATGTTGGTTCAGGGTCTTATTATTGAGAGAAACAAATACATTAATTGATTGTGAGCTGGGATTCAGTTGGTTTTCCTTGCGATAAATATTACCGTATGTCCAACTATCAGGATCATTTCCCCAGTATACTCTTACTTTTGGATTTTTTGTAAAATCTATCCACTTAGCATCTTCCAATAAGAGAGGGACCGATATTTCAATATTGGTTACATCTTGCAAACTTACTAGTTTTTGACCAAAATTGATATAACTGTCCTCAACAATCCCATTAGAAGTAATATATCCATCAAAGGGTGCAAAAATAGTATGTTTAGATAAAACAATTTCTGCGTTTTTAACAGCATAGAATTGTGTATAAATATTATTGCTAATAGCTTGGTTTTTCTCGCGAGGATCAGTTATTTTCGGCAAGTCCTTTATCGGTTTAGTTATATCTATTTCATTATAATAGCTAGACCACTTATTGTACAATTCGTCGCTTTCTATATTTGTAAAAGCTAAAAACGAGACGAGCACTCGCATAAATTCAGCATATTGGGATTGATAAGAATTTTCTGCTTGGCGGGGATCAATTTTACAAATTATTTCACCTTTTTTAACGTAAGTGCCACTTTTTAAATCATTTTTTGCGAAAGTAACAATCCCTTGTACCTCAGATATTATATCGACTGTTTTTTGCGCTTCAATAGTTCCATTTCCATCAATCTCTATTTGAACATCGTCGTGTGTTAACAATTGAGTTTCAACTTTTCGTACTTCTTGTACAGCCTCTCTTTTGTTGGTTTGTTTATTGGACGAGCCCAACATTTTCATTCCAAAAACACCAATTAGTAAAATAATAAAAAATGACGATATTTTATAAATAACATTCTTTTTGTTGCCCATGATATTTCCTATTGATATACTGTAAAATAGATTAGACTCACTCAGCGCAAGAATGTTGTCATAAATAATTCTTGTAAGTAATTAAAATTTAATAAAAAAATACTTGATTATATTTTTCGCAATAGCTCTCTTTTTAGTTGCATCTGCGTTGAAAAAAACTGTCGGTAAACAAGATTCAATACTAAAATATCTACCATGGTCGCGGTACTGATCCACATATACATTATCATAATTTGATAGCGCACTGCGATCAGCGGATCAATGCCCGCTAATATTTGCCCGGTCATAACGCCTGGGAGCTGAACCAATCCAACCGTCATAAGTCCGTTGATATTTGGTAGCAGTGCCGCTCTTACGGATTCTTTAAATGAATCTTGAACGGCAGATTTTACCGGTGCACCCAATGAAAGCAGCATCTCAATTTCGTCTTCACGATGTGTTATTTCACTAACAAAGCGATTAACCGTGAGTGTTGCAGAATTTAACGAATTACCTATTATCATCCCGGCGATTGGAATCATAGCATAAGGATAAAACCACGGTTCAACAGATAAAATTAATTTTAGTATCAATCCAAGTACAATGAAAACGGTAAAGAAAAATGATCCTAGTAAAATCCAGAATAAATTTGGTATTTTATATTTTTTTAGTCTGCGGTAACCCTCATAGCTTGCTATTACTATCATAAGTGATACTAATCCAACCATGAAACTCCAATGGTGCTGTTGGAAAAAATAAGTAAGGATGTATCCCATAGCAGTAAGCTGAATAAATGTGCGGAAGGTTCCGATGAGCAAAGTTTTTTCGATTCCGATTTTCCACCAGCGGATAAGTCCAACACTGATAGCAACGAATATCAACGACATTAAAACATCAATCCAGGTTATTGCATAAAATGATTGTGTCATTCCGCTTCCTTTGCAATAAATACCTGTGCTGCTACAGTTTGCGGATTACCGATGATGTCGGCACTACCTTCTTCAACAATTATCCCGTCAATTAAGTATACTACATATTTCGCAAATCGTTTTAGTATTTGATGGTCATGGGACACCAAAATGACTGTCAACTTCAATTCTTGATATAATTGATATACCAGTTTGAGTATTTTATTTGCTAATTGCGGGTCGAGATTAGCGGTCGGCTCATCCAATAATAAAACTTCTGGTTTGTTTAATAATGTACGCGCCAAAGCAATGCGTTGCTGCTCACCACCGGAGAGCGAGCGGGCATCTTTACTTAAGAAATTCGCATTCAAATCAACGTGTTCTAATATTTCGATTAATTCGTCATCAGCAAAGCTGTTACCATCCTTTATCCATTTCTGCGTCATTGTTAGATTTTCTGCAACTGTTCCATTTATCATTGTTGGAGATTGGAATACCATACCAACTTTTTGTCGTAACAATGTTATATCGTAATCAGTTATCAGTTTGTCATTAAAATATATGCTACCTGAAGTTGGCGAATTCAAGCAATTCAACATTCTTAATAATGTAGATTTGCCAGAACCGGATGGTCCCAACAAAACGGTAAAAGCATTTGAATTTATATCTAAGGAAATATCTTGTAGGATGTTTAATCCGTCAATGGAAAAGCCAACATTTTCGATTTTAAAAGTAGATTGCTTCGTTGTTACACTCCTCGCAATAAAAATTTAGTCTGTTTTTGCTTTTTGCAAATACTTTCCAAGATACCAAATAATGCCGGCAGCGATCATCATGGCAAAGCAAAGGATTTGCCCCATCGAAAAATTAAGAAAGACGAAGCCTAAATGTTCATCAGGTTCTCTAAAATATTCGATGAAAAATCGAAAGAATCCGTATCCAAATACATATAAGCCGGAAATGAATCCAGGGAATGGTTTGAATCTTCGCAGTGGCCAAAGGATAGCGAATAATACAATCCCTTCAAAAAATGCTTCGTATAATTGTGAGGGATGACGTAGTATCGCTTCGCGGGCAGCGGGAAAGTACATCCCAATTGCGGCATCGGTTACACGACCGTAAAGCTCACCATTAATAAAGTTGCCGAGTCTGCCAAATGTAAAAGCTAATGGAATGCCGGGGACTATTAAATCAGTTAACCTAAATAATTGAATTTTTTCTTTACGACAAAATATTATCCAAGCAACAAAAACACCAATTGCGCCACCATGGTAGGACATCCCTGAAATTCCGGTGAATTGCCAAGAGCCATTAATTTTTGCAAACGGCATAATTATGCTAAGGGGGTTAGAAATAAACCATTCAAAATTATAAAAAAGTACATATCCAATACGGGCACCTAATAATAATCCAAGTATTGCCCAAGTAACTGCATTGCTCAAAAATTCTGTTGTGTAGGGAAGTTTTTCGCTTTTTAAGCGATATTTTGCCATTAGATACGCAACCGTAAACGCTACGATGTACATCATCCCGTACCACCTGATCGGGAAATTCCCGACCGTGAAAATTGTAGGATCCATTTTGCTTGGCAAGTATTGCCACCAGTGTATAAAGTTTTCCATATGATTTAACTCGATTTGTCCAAAAAATGTACGGTAAGTTTAAGTATTGAAAGTGTAAAAGTTTAATTAGTTTTTAAGTTTATGAGTTATGGAGTTAAAATGGATTTGAAAGAATTTTCGAAAGATCAATTAATTGGAATGTTAGATGATTTTGCCAAAAATTGGTTAGCACATGATGGCTTGTGGTTCCAAACAGTTGAACACGATTTTGGAATGAAAGCTGCAATAAAATGCGACACCGATGCATGGCGAAAGTTCACTGTTATTGAAGCCAAACGTATTATGAAGCGCCACAATATTCCTAAAAACAGTGGTTTGGACGGATTGAAGAAAGCTCTTGGTTTTCGGCTGTATAGTCGTTTAAATATCCAAAGTTTTGTAAGCAAAACTGAAAACTCTTTTGAATTTCAGATGAACGACTGTCGTGTTCAGTCTGCTAGAAAGCGCCATGGTTTACCTGATTTCCCGTGTAAATCGGTAGGACTTGTAGAATATACAGAATTTGCTAAAACAATTGATCCACGTATTAAAACAGCCTGTATTGCTTGCCCTCCAGACAAGCACCCCAATGAATACTATTGTGCTTGGCGTTTTTTCATTGATGAATATTGATTATTGTATATTAAAATCACATACGTAAAAGGAGACAACAACCGATGAATTCATTTAAGATTCTAAGAAGAAAAGTATATAGTACAATTTTATTTACATTCATTATTTTTAATATATTACAGGCACAGGATCCAACAGTTGGATTGATTTTAAATGATGATACAAAATCGTATGACGGTTATACCCTTTTTGCTCCTAACCTGGCAAAAATCACTTATTTGATTGATCATGATGGTAAATTAATAAACCAATGGGAAAGTGATGTTATACCTGGAGTAAGTGCTTATTTATTAGAAGACGGACATTTATTACGTGCTGCTAAAAGTTCGGATCCAAGTGGAGTATCAGGTTTAAAGGGCGGGTTTCAAAAATTTGAATGGGATGGTACTTTAGTTTGGGATTTCTATTGGGGAACACAACATCACGACATTGAACCGATGCCAAATGGAAATGTATTAATGGTTGTTAATGACCGTAAGGTTAAAAATATA
Organism: uncultured bacterium; assembly: GCA_964634215.1. Lineage (GTDB taxonomy): Bacteria > Fidelibacterota > Marinisomatia > Marinisomatales > JAHJCW01 > JAHJCW01. Next base: position 48,366 of record CAZWKR010000008.1, on the reverse strand, counting down.
GCGATACAAGCGGGAAGAGACTCAAACTTAATTGATGATGGTAATATTAGATCGCTTTCCATTCTTGAAATAAAACAAACCGGACTTGAAACCGGTGAAATCGTCTGGCGATGGAATGTTTGGGATCATCTTGTCCAGGATTTTGATAATTCTAAAGACAATTTTGGCGTAGTCGCTGATCATCCGGAACTTATGGATGTTAATTTTTCAAAGGATGGTTCCCAGGATTGGTTGCATACAAATTCTGTATCGTATAATGAAGAACTTGATCAGATTATTGTAAGCAATAGAAGTACTCATGAAGTATGGGTAATAGATCATAGTACTACAACAGAAGTAGCTGCAACTCACGAAGGGGGTAATAGTGGAAAAGGCGGTGATTTATTGTATCGCTGGGGAAATCCAATTGGATATGGAGCCGGTACGGAAGCTGACCAAAAACTACATGGGCAACATGACGCACAATGGATTGAACAGGGGTTGCCCGGCGAAGGTAATATAATGATTTTTAGCAATGGCTGGCCTGATCGTGGATATTCATCTATAGAAGAAATTGTACCACCGGTTGATGGTAATGGAAATTATGTTTTAACAGCAGGAACTGCCTATGAACCTTCTGCTCAATTATGGACATACACAACACCCACGCAAACTGATTTTAATTCGCAACGTTTTGGTGGTTCACAGCGACTTCCAAATGGCAATACCTTGATATGTAATGCTGATAGCGGTGAGTTTTTTGAGGTTACTCCAACCGAGGAAATAGTTTGGAAGTATCAAAATCCAGTTGATGGTGATAATATACTTAATCAAGGAGACCAACCTGTTGGAAATCTTCAAGTTTTCCGTTGTTATAGATATTCTTCTGAATACCCGGGATTAGTTGGTAAAGATTTAGTACCCGGAGAACCATTAGAATTAAATCCTACAACTGCGGTTAATGATGATGGTGGTGAAATCACAAAATTTAAATTATATGATAACTATCCAAATCCGTTTAATCCGACTACAGCAATAGAATTTGCAATATCAAAACGCGAACTTGTTACAATAACTGTGTTCGATATGTTGGGAAATAAAGTTAAAACACTAGTAAGTCAAGAAATGGAACCTGGAATAAAATCAGTCAATTGGAATTCTACAGACAATTCGGATAGAATGGTCAGTAGCGGAGTATATTTTTATAGTATCCAAGCTGGAGATTTTATTCAAACTAAAAAGATGATATTGCTGAGATAATAGTTCTATTAATTTTTGGGCGATTAGCTCAGTTGGTCAGAGCGCTGTCTTCACACGGCAGAGGTCGGCAGTTCGAGCCTGCCATCGCCCACAGAAAAAGCCTTCCTCGGTAAATAGAGTTTATCGACGGGGATTTGCTGTTTTTCAAAGCAATAATATTGCCTAAAACCCCAAATTCTAAAGTGACAGTAATGGACAGTAACAGCCACAAATGGACACTAAAGGACAAAAAAATAGCACAGTTGGAGCACATTTTTTTTGCGCTCTGTTCTTTTTGGCTCTTTTCCTACTTTTTTGCCCCAAAAACGTGTCTCAAAACAAACGGTCTAATTTGAGTGTGCCAAAAACGTCGGGTTTTGATACAAATATCCACCTTCACACCGATCGCCCTCTTCCAATTCTATTTGGTATAGAAGACAGTAGTAAGTAATTTGAATGGTAATGTCCCAAGGAACTAATCATGAAAAATACCATTCTATCTAATATTAAATTATTTTTATTAACTACCCTTTTAATCATTACCAGTTGTCAGATTAATCAAGAATCAAAAGATAAAAAAGTAAAAACATACAATAATTTTAGACAGGATTTTTGGTTAAAATCAGAATATGCACTCGGAAAAGAATTTCTAATAAAAGTATTGTTGCCAAGCAATTATTATGATTCAAACAAAAAATATCCGGTACTTTACCTAACCGATGCTGATTTCTATTTTGGCTTTGCTTCCGATATGGCTTATCATATGGAATTAAATTCTCAAGAATTCATCCTAGTAGGAATTGGCTATGGTTCAAAAGAAAAAGGATGGGTAAAAAGAGGATATGATTTACATGGTGATAACTTTAATAAAGAAAATGTTCCAGGGTATGCTCTTTTTCAATCTTTTTTCAAAGAAGAACTCTTCCCATATATCGAATCAAAATATCGTGCTGAAAGAACAAACAGAACTTTTTTTGGATGGTCATCAGGATTCAGTTTTGCCTGTCATACTTTATATGAGCAAAGATTATTATTTGACAATTATATAATTGGAGGGGGGCGTCGGTTTCCTAAAGACTGGGCTGAAGAATTAAGATTAAATGAGAGAGCGAATTTACGACAAGAAAAAACTGATCGCCCAATAAGTATATATGTAGGCCACCCTGAATTTGATGGTCCGAAGGATGAATTTATAAACTCAATTCAGTCATTGGAGGAGCAAAACTTTGCCGATCTTTTTATCAAATGGGAAATATTTGAAGGTAAAGACCATGAAATACCTGCTGTTGCAGATTTAATTATTAATGGATTGGAGTATACTTTTAATAAAAAATCAATCATTCCATACATGGTTAAATCAATCGACAATAAAAACATTAATGAGGTTATTTTAGATTATGAAAGATGGAAATCTATTCGACCGGAGTTATGTGATTACAATCCAGGAGAGTTAACAAAAGTATCGACTAATTTAGAAGAAAGACAAAAATTTCAAGAACAGTCAGTATTACTTGGATATATAGCAAAAGAATTTCCAAAAAGAGAAGTAATATTTAATGTTACTACTGAGATACTATCTGCCTCTTCAATCGTATTTATTACCGGGAATCATGAAGAAATTGCTATGTGGGATCCTTCTGAAATTGCTTTGAAGCAGCATTCTGACAAAACCTGGAGCAAGACAATATCGGTTGAAGAAGGAACTTGCCTTGAGTATAAATTCACATTAGGCAGTTGGGAAACAGAAGCCTTAAGTAGTGAGGGAAACAATTTACCCAATTACACTCATATTGTTAAATCTGATACTGTAATAAATATCGTTATTAACAATTGGAAAAGATTTAATAATTAGACATAGTCTGTTATTCCATTAGTTTTTTCAACAGGAATTGTTTTATCGATAGAAATAGGCACCTATTTGTCCCAAATACGTGTCCCAAAACAAACGGTAAATATCAGTAGGTGCAGTTGGTTTGTGTATAGAAAGAGATAAAAATGGTGTTTCGTATTGTATTAAAGTATATTGTCTTTCTTTTGTAATATTCCATTATCGGATTTTCTTGTCTTTAATAAATAACTTGTTATGAAATATATTATTACTACTAGTCTACATATCATATTATTTATACTACTAATATTTTCTCCTACCCATAGTCAATTAACTTCAATTTATGATATTCAATTTACAAATGATTCATCAGGAGACTCTCCAATGAACGGTCAGAATGTTACAATTAGGGGAACAGTTACAGGTGCATTTAAAGATGGTTTTTTTGTAAGTGATGCGGTAGGGCCATGGAATTCAATTTATATATGGACTAAATGGAAATCTCCAACGTTGGGACAAGAAGTACAACTAAGCGGACTAGTTTTTGAGTATGACGGATTAACGGAAATAAAAGACCTAACGGATTATCAAGTATTATCAGATAGTAATATGATTGAAGCAGCCCCTGTTAGCGCTATTGAAGCTAGTACAGAACAATATGAATCTGTGCTAATTGAGGTTAACGATGTAGCAATAATAAGTCAGGAGGAGTATGGAGAATGGATTATTCAGGATTCTACTGGTACCATTAGAATTGATGATTTAAATGACTATGTATATTTCCCCACGGTTGGAGATTCACTTGAATCCATAAGGGGGATTTTAGTTTATTTTTTTGGAGATTATAAAATAGAGCCGAGATTTACAAATGATTTCATTGGTGATATAATTCCTCACTATGCACTTAAGGGAAATATTGTGACGATGAATGACAATTTTGATGTTCTACCTGAAGCTTATTTAGAAATTCTTGGTGATCAAATTATCGGAATCTCGACTTCTCCTCCTGAAATTTTAATTATTGATGTACAGGGATATATTTTCCCGGGTTTTATTGATGCCCATAATCACCCTCAATGGAATGTATTGGATTATATCCCTTTTAGTCAACGTTTCTCCAATAGATATCAATGGCGAAACTCAGGGCTTTACCAACAGGTAAAATCTCAACGAAACAATATTCTTAATTACAACGGTGATAAAGCACAATTATCAAATATTGTTAAACTATCTGAGATACGAGCCCTCTGTTCAGGAACTACATATATTCAGGGCGGTGGAAACAGTTCAGTAACTCGTCAGGGAATAGGTATAAAGAATGCCGAAAGGTTTCCGAGCCGAACAAAAAATGCTGTTGATCCTTTAGACAAATCACTTGAATGGTGGCAAAATATCAATAACGAATACTGGAATCGATATATGATACATCTCTCTGAAGGAATTGATCAATTATCATTAAACGAATTTGAGGATTGGAAAAACCACAATGGCCTAGATGAGTGTACTACAATAATCCATGGGACTGCATTAACTCGGAATGAATTTGAAGAAATGGCTGATTCAGGTGCTCACCTTGTATGGTCACCAAAAAGTAATTGGAATCTTTATGGCAATACTACTGATATACCAACTGCTTTAAATGCGGGTGTTAATGTTTCTCTATCTCCTGACTGGTCACTTTCGGGAGAACGAAATATCTTGGATGAAATTAAATTTGCAAATCGTATTAATAAGGCAATATGGAGTGATGCCATCACTCCAAAGCAATTTGCTTCTTTTGTTACCCGAAATGCAGCTGATGCTTTAGGAATGCAAGAGCGCATAGGGATAATTGAAGTAGGTTATCAGGCAGATTTAGCAGTAATCCCTCAATTATCATCAGATCCATATGAGACACTGTTGGAATCCGAGGTAAAAGATATAATGCTTACCATTGTTAATGGTAAACCCCTCTATGGTGATCCCGAAATGATAAGTTTATTCCCTTTTGTAGACGAAGTTGAAACTATATCAATTAAGGGAGTAGAAAAAAATATAAGCATTCGAGTAGACTCACCGGTAATACCCGAATCAGATAAATTGCTTTCCGAAATAGTCAATGAATTAGTAATAGCATACGATTCGTCTATCCCCAAAGCATGTCGGTTTTTAGGTTATACATTTCCAGAATATGACTGGGAATTTAAAGAAACAAAAATTATAAATGATTTATATAGCATTGATGCAGTAGATGAGAATATTATATGGGCATCAGGATTAAATGGAAAAATTATAACAACATCAGATAGTGGTAATAACTGGGATATAATATCAGCAAATATTGATTCCATGCATTATACAGTAATTGATGCAATAGATAGTACCAACTTACTTATTGCCGGTTTTGTTGAGAGCATAAATAATATTGAAGTGAAAATTTATCGCTCCCACGATAGTGGTAGAACTTGGAATAATGTATACCATGAACAGAGTGGAAAAATTAATGATATCACGATGTTCGATGAGCTTACTGGTATAGCAATTGGAAATCCAGTTGAAGGCGTGTGGAGAGTTTTAAAAACGGATGATGGTGGTGCAACTTGGATTCAAATGGATAGTGCACCTTTACAGAGTAATAATGAAACGGGATTTATCGGATGTGTATTTTGGTTAGATGATCAGACTGGTTGGTTTGGTTCTAATGGCTCGATTTTATATAGTACGACAAATGGCGGCGAAAATTGGGATAAAATTAATATATCTGGCATTCAAAATATTAATAAAATTGCGTTTTCAGATTCTGGCTATGGGTTTCTAGTAAGTGATAGTTTATTTCTAAGAACGTCGGATTATGGTAAAAATTGGATCAGTATTGATACTCCTGGATATAGACCAATAGATTTATTGAATTGCCATAAGGGTGTTTTCTGGACTAGCGATGCTAGCTCATGTCTATATTATAGTCAAGACAACGGATATACCTGGGAAGTGTCTTCTATACCTCATTATAGATCAAACGACATCTCATTTTTTGATAATTCAAAGACACATTTATGGGTTGCAGGTCATGCAGGTAGTATTTTTCAAAAATCTTTACAATATCCTTCTATAATAATAGTTAATCCTGAAGAGTCTAGTAATCTTGGGCATAATTACCCTAATCCGTTTAGCGAGGCAACCACAATAAAGTATAATCTATCCCAAGCTTGTAATGTAAGAATTGAAATCTATAATCAAATCGGTCAAAAAATAGCTACAATATTAGACAAAAATATGCCTCTAGGTTCTCACTTAATTCAATGGGATGGAGCTGATGAACAAGGTAACCGAGCCCCCACAGGAGTTTACTTTTACCAAATACGAGCTGGAGACCTTATACTGACAAAGAAGATGGTATTGATTAAGTAATAAGTCGTGTGTTAAAAATATTTTCTATGGACACGAGTGGACACTAATGGACAGAAGTGTAGCACGGTTGTAGCACACTTCTAAAATCGCTCCTCGTAACACCCTGTCTTCACACGGCAGAGGTCGGCAGTTCGAGCCTGCCATCGCCCACCGAGAACAAACCCCGTTTCACGACGGGGTTTAGTGTTTTTTGTTGTGAATTGATTTACTCAACTATAATCAACTAAAGTCAAATAATACCTAATTGTGGATACAAAACTGTTAAAAGAATTGTCACACGACGAGAGAATTGCTGTGTAGCTCTGCCCTGTATAGACAGAGACCTGGTATAGCACTTTACTGAATTAACCTAATATAGAATATCTGTACTTTAAACTTGAAATTGAAAATGTTGAACATCTAATAGTAGAATTTCATATTAATATTTACGAATTATAGTATCTTATGCCTTGTTGAAACTCGGTGGGTGGTCAACCTATAATAAAAAGTACACCTGTACTTAGAGCAATGTAATATATAAAGGAGAGGAGAAATGAAGAAGCTTACTATTCCCTTTTTAATCATAATAATTGTTTTATTATGTAATCAGTGCGCAAAAGAAAATAAGATGATTGTAACAACAAATTCAGAAACAGCAATAACACTATATGAAGAAGCTATGTCTGCTTATGGCGACTATCATTTAAGCAAATTCCGCAAATTAATGCTCGAAGCTCTAATAGAGGATTCTGACTTCTTTATGGCTAATTATCGATTAACAATGTATTACCATTTTTTTAAAAATGAAGATAAATTCAAAGAATATGGCGAGGCGGCAGTTAATTGTAAAGCCAAACTTAGCAAGGGCGAACTACTGCATAAGGATGCCGTGTCAAAATTATTAATGGATAATAATGCTGACCTAACTGATTTAGGCAAGCAACTTATTAAATTGTATCCAAACGACGTAGATGCTTATGATTTGCTCAGTCATTACCAATATAGGACAAGGGATGATGAAGGTAACTTAGGAACATTAAAAAGTATGTTAGAAATCACTGATAAACCTGCTCCTATATATAACATTCTTGGGTATGTATATATGAGACTTGAAAATAATGAAGAAGCCGAAATTGCTTTTGACAAATATATCGAATTTGAGCCAAACCTTCCCAATCCATACGATTCAAAAGGTGACTTTTTTATGAAAATAGAAGATTATACAAATGCTTATGATATGTATATGAAAGCTAATGAAATAGATTCCTTGTGGAGTTTCAAAAAAGCAATGAAGGCAAAAGCCATTGCTGACAGTCTTGAAAATATGTAGCAATTTATGATTTGCCTGGTAGAAAAATCAAAAAAGACTTAGACTTAATTAGGGATACGATATTTAAGGATACAAATCAAAAACAGATAGATAGTTTGTCGGGGGTGATTTTGGTAAAAATGGAAACTGCTTTGAAAAAACGAGGGTAGGTACTTCTTTCTCTAATCGAAATTAATTTTAGCATAGGCTCTCCCCGACGGGTAGGAGTGCATAATATTTTATCCCATCAAAAAACGCCAAAATATGCTAAAAATAGCTATTGTGGATACACTTTCTGTGGATGCAAAACTGTTAAAAGGAAGTGTCTCACGACGAAAGAGTTGCATTGTAGCGCTGCCCTCTTAGGGCAGAGCCAGTATTTCATACTTGTAATTAAAATATCCTGTATTTAGTCTCAAGTATATAAAATATACGAATTATAGTAGTTTACGAACTATTGGTACTCAGTTTACGGTAAGTCTATAATTAGGATACAATATAGGGAGGCATTAATGAAAACCTGTTTTAAGGGGTTGGTAATACTTCTACTCTATTTCTCTCTTGGTTTTTCACAATCTCAAGAACACCCAGCTTTCAATAAATTGATACATTTTTCAAAAGACAAAGCCCCCATCCATAAATATTTTGTAGATATGTCTGAAGATGTTATGGGTAATATTTGGTTAATTACATATAACCAAATATCGCTAGTTAAGAAAGATTATAATCTTTCAAAATTTGATGGTATAAATTGGACTCGGTATACAAAGAATGATGGTGTAGCTACAGACAAGTTTTATGCTCTACATAGTGATTCTAAAGGAAATGTTTGGGTTGCTACTTCGGGAGGTATATGTAGGTTTGATGGCACTAATTGGGAACTCACTACAACCCGAAAAGAGTTTTTGTTAGTTAACACAAGAAAAATTTTTGAAGATAGTAAAGGCAATATTTGGGCTGGAGGTGAAGACAATAAAGAGAATATGGGGCAAGTTGGTATGTATGATGGGGCAAAATGGTCTTTACAGAAAACTAAAGGAATGGACAAATACTGGGGAATTAAAACAATTTTTGAAGACAGCAATGATATAATTTGGGTAGGCGTAGGACAATCCCAGTCCAAATTACGAGGCAGAGTACGAAATTATGATGGCAACAAGTGGAAAATCTTTAAACCTAAATTAACAAATCCCAACCCTACAATGCCTAATAAGTGTGTGCAAACAATCACAGAAGACAATGAAGGAAATATTTGGATAGGTGAAGGATACGGAAATACTGGTTTAATAGCTTCAAATGGTGGCGGAATAAAAATGTATGATGGTCAAAATTGGAAAGAGTTTACTATTGAAGATGGTTTACCAGATTCCCGTTATTTAAGAATTACTGATTCCTTAATAGATAGTAATGGAAACGTGTGGTATACAGCAGGTATTACGTTTCTCTCGCTTGCAGGGGCAGGAGAGTTTGGTGGAGTTTACAAATATGATGGGAAAAAATGGTCTGTATTCACTATTGAAGATGGTTTGCCGTCTAAAAGAGTATTGAGTATTTTAGAAGATAATAATGGCAATATATGGATTGGTACTGATTATGGTATTGCCAAATATAACGGTGAAGATTGGACTATAGTCATTAGTTTAAGTAGTTATGGAGCTAATGCAAAATTATTAAAAGACAGGAAGGGTGATATTTGGTGCGCAACATATTTAGGCGGAATTTTTAAATTAGAATTATAGAGTATCTAAGTCAAACATACCCACATTGTAGATGCACTTTCTGTGGATGTAAAACTGTTAAAGGAAATGTCTCACGACGAAAGAATGGCTGTGTAGCGTTGCCCTAATAAGACAGAGCCACCAAAATTAATTATTGAGCTGATTGTTTAATGTTCGTATTTTTACGAACATTAAAATGACATGTAAAACCCCAAAAGTAATTTCTGATAGACAAACCCAACTTGCACGAATAGCAAAAGCATTAGCTCACCCCATAAGAGTTTATGTAGTAGAGTTTCTTTCAAAGCAGACATGCTGTTACAGCGGAGATTTAACAGAAGTACTTCCAATAGCCAAATCAACACTATCTCAACATCTTAAAGAATTAAAAAACGCAGGATTGATACAAGGTGAGATTGAAGGAACAAAGATAAAATATTGTTTGAACCAAAAAAACTGGCAAATAGCCCAAAAAGTATTTAAGGAATTATTTTAATAATCATAATAAGGTGAGATGAAATGAATTTCAAAGTATTAGGAACTGGTTGCAGTAGCTGCAAGAAATTAGAATTAATGACAAAAGAATTAGTAACAGAGTTAAATATTGATGCTCAAGTCGAAAAAGTAGGAGATATTGAAGAGATTATGAGAACAGGGATAATGAGCATGCCTGCTTTATTAGTTGATGGAAAATTAATTGTTTCAGGATATGTGCCATCACGAGATGAATTAACAAACTTACTTAAAAATATATAAGTCAAAATGAAACGGACACTATTATTTCTACTTTCAGGATTGCTCGTAGTGAGTTTTATAAATTGCCAATCGAGCGATACTGCAATCGTCGATAAAAGTAAAAAAGAAATCACAAGTGTTGTAAGGGGGTACTATTTTCACGGTATCCGTCGATGTACAACTTGTAAGGCTGTTGAAGAAGTAACTAAAGAAATATTAAACGAATATTATGCCTCCGAGTTAGCAGATAAAACAATTTCATTTGAAGCCATTAACTTAGATGAAGAAGATAGTAAAATATTAGCAAATGAACTTAAAGTATCTGGTCAGACACTTTTATTTGTTTCAGATTATGACACGGTTAATTTGACCAATCAAGCATTTATGAATGCCGTCAGTGATCCCTTGAAATTGAGTGTATTCATAACTGATGAAATTGATAAAATGTTAAAATAAATGACATTTCTGACTGGTATATTTGAAAACTCTCAATTACCAATTCTATCAGCTTTTATATTAGGATTAATGACTGCTATAAGCCCTTGCCCTTTAGCAACAAATATCACGGCGATTGGATATATAAGCAAAGATTTTACTGATAGAAAACAAGTTCTGATTAGAGGTGTAATATATATAATAGGCCGGGCAATAACATATACATCTATCGGATTATTAATTTTCTTTGGTGCAAGCCAATTTACTATTTCGGGTTTTATCCAACAATGGGGAGAAAAATTATTAGGCCCCCTTCTAATTGTTGTTGGTTTATTTATGACTGGTATAATTAAACCAACTTTCAGTGGTTCGAGATTACTAAACCAAAGGGTGCAGCAATTAAATCAAAATAAATATGCGGATGTACTTTTAATGGGAATAGTATTTGCACTGGCCTTTTGCCCTTACAGTGGAGTATTGTATTTTGGTATGCTTATGCCTCTAACATTAACTAATGCATCAGGACTTTATTTACCTATTGTTTTTGCCATCGCTACTGGTATCCCTGCTCTAATCTTTACTTGGATTATTGCATACTCAGCTTCAAATATTAGTAATAATTTTAATAGAGTGAAGTCTTTTGAGACAGTCTTTAGAAAAGTAGTTGCCGTAGTATTTATTGGCATAGGGATTTATTACATATTTATCAGTTATTAAGGGACTTATGAAAAAACCAATATTATTTATTGCTATATTATTACCTATTTGGATTATTGTTTACAAAACCTTACAACCTATCTCATATTTCATAGTTAATGATATATTGCATATGACAGAAGGGGAACATCTTACTAAAAGTCTTCGATTCTTTATATATGAAGTACCAAAAGTATTGTTACTATTAATATTGATAATCTTCTTTGTTGGTATTATCCGTACTTGGTTTTCTCCTGAAAAAACTAGAAAAGCGTTAGAAGGTAAATCACTGTTTACAGGAAATATCTTAGCAGCGCTTTTAGGTATAATTACGCCTTTTTGCTCTTGCTCAGCTATTCCACTATTCTTAGGATTTGTTGAAGCAGGAATACCAATAGGCGTAACCTTTTCATTCCTTATAGCAGCACCAATGATTAACGAAGTTGCTATAATATTATTAATTGGTCTGTTTGGTTGGAAGGTTACTGCGATATATATTGCAACGGGACTTGCGATCGCAATCTTTTCGGGATGGTTGATTGGAATATTAAAACTGGAAAAATACGTTGCTGATTGGGTGTATCAAATAAAAGCCAATCAAGCTGAATCAATATCCAACAAACTATTGATTACTGACCGTATTAATGCAGGAATGGTTGCCGTAAAAGATATTGTTGGAAAGATTTGGATATATATTGTAATTGGAATAGCTGTTGGGGCGGGAGCACACGGTTTTATACCAGACGAGTATTTATCTGAATTAATGAATAAAGCTCATTGGTATTCGGTCCCATTGGCAATTTTATTAGGAATACCTTTGTATTCCAATGCAGCGGGAATAATACCGATTATCAGTGTTTTAATTGAAAAGGGAGTGTCCCTCGGTACTGCGTTGGCATTTATGATGTCAGTAATTGGACTATCTTTACCAGAAATAATTATTTTAAAAAAGGTATTGAAAACACAACTCATTGTAGCCTTTGTTGGTATTGTTGCGATTGGAATTGTAATAGTAGGTTATCTATTGAACCTACTTTTTTAACTATACTTTATTTTTCAAAAAATAAAGTCAAATATATCCACATTGTGGATACACTTTCTGTGGATAAAAGTAGTCTTTTATTGGTGAAGTACAACGGATTCTATATCCGCTGGTTTAAGCTTCGAATCCTCCTTAGCTGCAATTAGTCCATGAATAATCATAGCCTCTTTTATATTATGAAAAATATTCATATCTTAAATCAATATCAGTGGTACAATATTTTTAATTTCGCTTAGATGTCCAAGATGCATCAAATGATTGTTCGATCAAATCATTAATGTCTTTGTAGCCATGTCTTACGATTCCTCCTGCGCTATTAACAGTAACAGCACAAACTACACCATTATGAAAAGCATACCAACAGGCTCTAGCGCCTTTGCCTTCAAAAGTAATCCCTCCATTGTGGTGAAATTGGTCACCCCAAGATTCATTTAAATTAACTTCATTGGAATAACATCCTAAGGGATCATTATCATTAAACATTGCGGTTTGCATATTATTAGAAAGTAACTCTGTTGTATTCGCAGCATAATACATAATTTTTGCTAGATCATTAGCCGATAAACTTAGCGTTCCGCCACCGGATTTATAACATTCATCACCTGGATTCCACCCAGGTTTATTAGGATTAGAAAAATCGTAGTAAAGAACATCATGGTGATTAGAGCAAGAACCTTCTACAGTCAATTTATCAAAAATATTCATATTCAAATAATTTATAAATTGCTCTGTAGTTTGTGCCTCGCTCTCAAAATCTGATTGGGATGTTTGTTCATCAAATGTATTTGCTAATATTGGAACTATAATACGTAAAATACAAAAATTCATATTTCGATAGGCTTCTTCCCCATAATCATTATAATTAATACCTAAAGCTATCTCACTCTTTATTTCGCTATAAGTTTCACCTCTCCCTACCGGTCTAAATCCACTTTCCTGAGCTAGTAAATCTCTAAATGTTATTAACCATATATTGGGGCCAAATGTCCACCATTGAGGGAGATAATTTTTTATATTTGTATTCACACTTAGGTTATTAGCTTCGAGTAACTGGAGAACTGCAATAGCTGTTATAGATTTTGAACAACTTGCAATATTCATGTCTGTATTAATGGCATTTATATCATATACATTCTGGTCTGGTGCTCTTCTTGCTTGGCCATTTTGACCCCATTTTTGAAGGGATTTGTCATAATAAATAGCATAGCTATAGCCTAATGTGGTAACAGTGAGATTTTCATCTAAATTATCAGCAAATTTAGTTATACTAAAACATTTATTTTTTTCACAGAGCTCATCATCAGAATTGAATATATCCAAACAACCTATGCTGAACACTAAGTATAATATCACTATAGAGAAAACAACTTTTGAAGAATTAATGGCTTTCATCTTCTACCTCCTAATATTATAAAGAAGTATACCAAAATTTACAAAAGATAGCAGATAGATTGGTCTTGTTTATATTTTGAGTTACTTTGTCAATCTTTGCCAGATTGTGGATACGCTTTCTGTGGGATGTCTTATTTATTTAGTTCCAAAAACGTGTGCCAAAACAAACGGGCTAATTTGAGAGTACCAAAAACGGCGGGTTTTGGTATTATAAAATAATAAAATTATTTTGCATTACTAATTTAGAGTTGACTATAAGTTTAAATATTACTAATTTAGAGTTGACTATAAGTTTAAAAAGGTTTCCAAATGATTACATTACGCGAAAGAAAAACTGCAGAAAATAAGCAAGCAATTTTAAATGCCTTGTTTGAAAGAATTAAATTGGAAGACTTCGACGATATAAAGATTAGTGACTTGTGTGTCGACTCTTCAATCTCACAAGCAAGTTTTTATAATTATTTCCCTCAAAAAAGTGATTTGCTATTTTATTTTATTCAACTATGGAGTGTAGAGATTAATTGGTTAATCATGAAACAGAATCAATTAAAGGGATTAAAGGCTATTGAATTGGTCTTTGAGAAAACCGCAGATGCAACTAAAAAACATCCTGAGATCATGGCTGAAATTGTATCTCACCAAGCTAGATTTAAATCACCCACGAAACTGCCCAAACTATCCACAGCTGATAAAATTATAGCCTTTCCTAATTTAACCGGAATTGATGAAATACAATCAATAGGATTAGAATCAATATTAATACCACATATTAATTGGGCGATTAAAAACGGTGAATTACCCTCAGGAACACCTGTTGAAATAATCGCTTATTCACTTAGATCCATTTTCTTTGGAATACCAATGCTGCTTCGGCATAGCATGGTGGATAAAATTAATATTACATATAAAGAACAACTCAAAATTATTTGGGCAGGTGTTAAGACTCAATATTCGGACAAACAAAAATAATAAAATATAAGAAGGTTTCCAAAATGAAAAACATTTATGAACATGTATAAAAATTCTACAAAAACAATTGGGGAAGTATGTCTCTTACCTATTTGTTTAAATAACAGGGATTTGAATAGAGCTGGTTATTAAAAAGGATTACGTATATGAAATATAATAAATTATTACTAATTATATTATTTATAACACTTTCTATTGGGACAGTTAATGGACAAGCCGATTCAAGTAACTATACCAGAAAACAGGTACTAAAATATCCGCTTATATCAACGGCTTTAAATGTGTTGGCCGTTACTTCAATTGGTCTGATTGATAGTGTTGATTTAGCTAATGTTGATGTGCCCTGGTGGTTGCCTGTTATTGTCTCCACACAGCATTTGCCTATCTATAAGTTAAACGCCAAACTCGGTAGAAAATACTCATTAATTGAGGGTAGTCTGCTAGCTTTTCATTATGCAACAAAAAGTAGCCCGACTTTTACTCTTTTTCCAGTCAATATGTTCACAAAAACCGCCTGGTATTCAACTTACGATATGTATAAAATATCCCGAAGTAAAGCAAAACCCGGTATTTATACTAATGATTGGAGACCTTATGAACTGAAAGAACTTGCTGTTGCCCCTTTTAAAAAAGAAAATCTATTGCATCCCTTGTTCTATATCCCTGTTGGGTTGTCTTTGTATAGTGCATACAATAATGTTAAAACATCAGATTGTTCTATCTTCAAAAAGAATAAGGCGTATATTGACGGCAAGGAAGTGTCTATGGGCACAGCAATTCCATCGATAATGGGGTTGAATATGCTGAATTTTCTTGTAACTGGAATAGGAGAGGAAGTCCTTTATCGAGGAGTCATCTATGAAGAACTGAAAGTATCATATGGACCGTTAAAAGCTAAACTATTCGATTTCTTCCTCTTTCCTGCAATTCATGTCCCAATGGATATTGCAAGCGGACGAAAAACGGATTATATTTTGAAACAGTTTGTTGTACGTGGATTTTCTACCTTGCTATTTGATTATTCTTATGATAAGGGAGGTCTGCCTCTATCAATAGCCATCCATACTTGGTTTAATACAATCGGATTTACTCAACGGTGGTTCGCTGAAGGTGGCGTTTCAGATACCTGCCCTGAAGAAGAAAGTCGTACATCTGCTTCAATTATTCCGCCAATGTCGATCAGTATATCATTTACATTTTAAATATTAAAGGAAAAAATGAATATTAAAAAAATAGTTATATCAACAGTAATTGTAGGTTTTTCAATGTGGGTTATTGCAGGACTTTGGCACAATCTAATATTGGCCAATTTTTATGCAAGGGAGACTGAGGCCGCTCATGAAGGTGTTGGTATTATGTTAATTGCCTACTTTATTCTAGCATTATTTATGTCATATATGTACCCAATAGGTTATAAGGGTGGTAGACCAATCTTTGAAGGACTACGATTTGGTGCATTGATTGGCTTATTATGGGTATTCCCACACGAGTTGGCTATGGCCGGTGCACATGGAGATTCGATTTCTTATGTATTTAAAAACGCAGCATGGCATACGGTAGAACAGGGACTTGGAGGAGTAATTCTTGGAGTAATTTATTCCAAAATTTAAAAGGAGTTATATTTTGAAAACATGTATATTGTCATTAGCCGTAATAATATTCTCAAGTTGTGGAGAAATAAAAATGGATCAATCTATAATAAATAAAAATCAAAAAGTATCAGACTTTTTAAATGAGCAAACAAGTAAATCTAATATACCAGGTATTCAATACATAGTAACGGATAAAGATAAATTTTTATTTGAACATGCTGGAGGATTTGCAGACATCAAAAACAAATTACCGATGACTGTTAATACTACCATGATGGTTTTTTCGATGACTAAGACTATTACGGCAGTGGCAGTGCTTCAGCTTGTAGAAAATGGACAAATAAATTTAGATGACAGTATTAGTAAATACATCGACAATAATACCTACAGTCAGGATATTACTATTCGACATTTGCTTTCCCACACGTCTGGCATTCCTTCTCCAATTCCACTTAAATGGGTTCATTTAGCAGAAAATCACGATGGTTATGATGAAGATGCAACGCTTGCAAAGGTAGTGAACGAAAATTCTAAACTTAAATTTAAACCTGGCGAAAAATACAAATATTCAAATATTTCTTACTGGCTTCTTGGCAAGATAATAGAAAAAGTGAGTGGACAAAGTTATTCAGACTATATATACAAAAACATTACAACACAATTACAAGTAACACAAAATGAAATGAGTTATACTATTCCTGACCATGCAAATCATGCAAAAGGATATTTAGCAAAAATATCATTTTTTAATTTGATCAAAGGTATACTACTCGATAAAGATTTGATTGGAGGATATGAAGGCAATTGGCTTCATATTAATAATCTGTATTTGAATGGACCAGCATTTGGGGGTTTGATAGGATCTTCTTGTAGTTTCGGCAAGTTTTTACAAGATCAATTGAAGGAAAGATCTGTGTTATACAATAATGAGACCAGAAATCTATTTATCTCGCAACAGAAAAATAACGCCGGAGAATTAATAGATATGACTTTAGGCTGGCATATCGGTGAATTAGAAGGTGAAAAGTATTTCTTTAAAGAGGGTGGAGGAGCAGGATATCACAGTGAAATGAGAATTTATCCGGTAAAAGGAATTGCTTCTGTGATTATTGTTAATAAAACTAGTTTCAGTTCCAGTGAATACCTGAATACACTTGATAAAGAGTTTTTGAATTATTAACAAAATTGAGCAAAGAGAAAAAGATGAAAAATCAAAGTAAGAAATTAATTTTCAGTCTTGGATTTGTCTTCCTGTTTTTGTTGTTAGAATCTGTTTATGCTCAAACAAATGCAATTAGCTTCGAATCATCAGAGCAAGAACAAAACTATTCCAATCTTAACCATTTTTCTGTAGAGTTAGATCCAGCCCCGTTTATTCTAAGTGGATATTCAGTGAGTTTAAAGTTTAGCAGCAAAAACTTGCCAAACTTAGCTATCATGGGATCCATTTATAGTGCAGATTTTCCGGATGGCATGATGATAGATTCTAATCGGGATAAAGGTTGGAAAGATGTACGCATTGAAACAAGTTACGCTGTATTAGTTGAATATTTCTTTAACACCAAAAGAGACGGAATTTATATAGGTCCTTCGTTGTTTCTATATAACAAATCTGTTACTTTAGAATCTTCCCAAAAGCGAACCACATTTAGTAGTAGTTTTCCAAATATTCGTGCCGGTTATATATGGTATCCTTTTAACAAAATGAACTTATACCTAAATCCATGGATAAATATAGGTAGTGAAATTACTCTTGATAACAATAATACCGTAAATGGGATTTCTTTTGATGTTAATAAAATCAATTGCGTAATTGCATTGCATGTTGGATATAGTTTTGATTTATAAAACAACTAAAGTAGAAAATATAATGAAAGCAATTGTATGCACAAAATACGGATCACCTGATGTTCTTCAATTAAAAGAAGTCAAAAAACCTATCCCAAAAGACAATGAGATCCTAATAAAAGTACATGCGTCAACAGTAACAGCAGGGGACTGTAGAATTAGAAGTTTTACATATCCTCCCAAGTTCAGGTTCTTTGGACTATTGATGTTTGGTATTAGAAAACCAAGAAAAAAAATCCCTGGGGATGAGCTAGCCGGGGAAATTGAAGCATTAGGCAAAGATGTTAGATTATTTAGGAAAGGTGATCAGGTTTTTGGAATGAGCAGCGAAATGGGTTTCGGTGGAACTAATGCTGAATACAGATGTCTACTTGAAAAAAAGACAGTAGCTATAAAACCGTTTAATATGACATTCGAAGAAGCTGCTGTTGTTCCTTTTGGGGGGATTTCCGCATTACATTTTCTTAAAAAGGGTAATATTAAACCCGGAGAAAAAGTCCTGATATACGGTGCCTCCGGAAGTGTTGGCACTTTTGCTGTACAGATCGCTAAATATTATGGAGCAGAAGTTACAGGTGTATGCAGTACCTCTAATTTAGACTTAATTAAATCTTTGGGTGCTGACAAAGTTATTGATTACACCAAAGAGGATTTTACCAAAAATGGCCAAAGTTATGACGTCATTTTTGACTGTGTTATAAAGACTTCATTTGCAAAATGTAAAAGCTCATTAAAGCAAAACGGGAAATATCTTACAGTCGATTGGCCTCTTTTTCAAGCATTATGGAATTTAATAATTGGAAGTAATAAAATCATTTTTGGAATAGCACCTACTGACAATACTAATTTGATTTGTCTTAAAGAACTTATTGAAGCTGAAAAGATAAAATCGGTTATAGATAGAAGCTATCCTTTGGAGCAGATTGTCAATGCACATAGATATGTCGAAAAAGGACATAAAAAAGGAAATGTAGTTATAACTGTGTTCGGTGGCAGCCCTAAGGGTGAGCATCGTGAACAAATATTGGAATCTTTAAAAGAACAAAATATAAATTATCAGGAAACTATTAAAAAAGGTGATTAATCAATTAGAATTAGCATAAATAATGAATATTTCAAAGCTTACAATAACAATAATAATTTTATTAAATATTACTTTAGGACAAGAGTTAACCAGTGGACTTCTTGAAAGAATTCAAGTTGATGACAAATATAAATGGGATACTAGCGATATTTACGAAAATGAACAAGATTGGCATACAGATTTTGTATGGATTGAACAGAATTTGAGCCAATATGATCAATATCGAGGGCAGTTGAGTACGTCTGCAAAAAGTTTATATGATTGCCTAAAATTCGATGAAAAAATAAAAACCAAACTAAGTTATTTATGGCTATATGCTAAATTAAATAAAGATGTAGATATGCAAGATGAACATTATCAACAGTTATGGTCGAAATACCAATCGCTTGAATCTCAAGTAGATATAGCACGATCTTTTATTGTTCCTGAAATAATATTTATTCCTGGAAATAAGATCAATGATTTTAAAAAGAGGAAAAACGAATTGATAGTTTATAATCATTTGTTCAACAGTTTACTAATAAAAAAAGACCATACATTGAATAAGGATCAGGAAGAACAATTAATAAAAGTTTCTCGGTTAATTGATAATTCGTATGATTTATTCGGGAAATTTGTTTATTCTGAGTTACCATTTCCCATCATCAAAGATGACAACCATAATGATATTCAATTAAATCGAAGGACATCATGGGAAGCCAGGGCTTCAAATGATAGAGAATATAGGGAAAAAGGATATAATGAATATTACTATTCCTTAGGCGATTTCAAAGGGACTCTCACAAAAAACCTTAATAATTTCATCGATGGAAAGATATTTTTGGCAAATGAAAAGAACTATGAGTCCGCTCTTGAAGCTTCACTTGCCCGAGACAATATTCCGATTGTGGCATATGAAAATCTAATAGAATCATTAAATAAAAATCTGAAAACTTTCCACAGATGGATAAAAATTAAGAAAGAATATTTTGCTCTGGATACACTGTATATTTATGACACAAGGGCATCTATGTTTCCTGAATTTGAAAGAAGTTATACATGGGAAGATGCTCAGGATCTTGTTTTTGAATCACTCTCGGTTATGGGAGAAGAATACTTGGAAAATATACGAGATGCTTATGATAATAGATGGATCGACGCTTATCCTAATGTAGGAAAAGAAACAGGTGGTTATAGTTCTGGGTCTGGAGGTCCCCATCCATATGTAAAAATGAATTGGGGCGGTAAATTGTTTGATTTTTATACATTAGTTCATGAGTTGGGACACTATGTTCATGCTACAAAATCAATGGAATCACAGCCATATATTTATGCAAATTATCCTCCATTTCTTGCTGAAGTTGCATCAACAACAGCAGAAATGGTATCTCAATTCTATTTAATTGATAATGCACAATCAAAGGAAGAGAAATCATATCACATAGAAAAATACCTCGATAACGTGTTTCTGTATTTACACAGCTCAGCAATGATGGCAGAGTTTGAATTAATGATGTATAATAAAGTTGAAGCCGGAGAAAGTTTGACCGCAGAAGATCTATGCAATGCCTATGGCACGCTCGCTTCTAAGTATTATGGCAAAGACATAACTATTACTGAAGCTGACAAGTATTCATGGTTAGAATGGCCTCATTATTATCTTGATTATTATTTATTTAGTTACGGTACTAGTTTTTCTGCATCATTACAAATTGCGTCAGATATATTAAATGAAGGAGAACCAGCAATTCAAAGATTTAATGATTTCCTTGAAACAGGAAGTTCTGATTATCCAATTAATTTATTAAAAAAATCCGGGGTGGATCTAACTTCATCCGAACCATATGATGCTGTTGCCAATAAAATGGATGAGTTAATGGATGAGTATTTAATATTAATTAATGATTAATTAAATAAGGAGTTTTTATGAGCAAAAAAAGTGATAATACCATTTCTTTTTTCATAATTACATTTATTCTAACATTACCTGGATACATCCTTTGTGGATTAGCTTCGCAAAATATAATCTTTCCTGAAGAAATGATAGTTTTATTCATATTTTTATCTGCCATTGCACCTTTTGGAGCAGCAATAATATTATTTCACGCAGTATTTAATGTAAGCATAGCAGCATTTCCTAATTATCAGGTAAATCCACAATACGGTGTTATGGTTACAACATCATTAGTTTTTCTTTTTGTAGTAGTACTATTAAAGTATAAACAAATAGAGGTTATAAATGAATAATCAAACAAACACTATATCTCTCCGCCAAGCAGCTATAATTGCAGGGATTGGTTATTTACTTTCAATCGTTGGAGTAATCTTCGCAAGTATCAAAGGTGGTAATATCATCGTTGCGGGAGACGCTGGGATAACAGCACAAAATATAGTATCTAATGATTACTCTTTCCGTCTAAGTATTATCGGATGGTTTGTTGTAATAATAGGTGATGTTGTAAGGGCTTGGGCTCTCTTTGCCTTTTTTAGACAGGTAAATAAAAGTATTGCACTACTATCTGCGTGGTTTATGCTACTTCACGATGCAATATTTGGAAGTGCTCTCGTAAATCTTATTTTTGCCTCAGAACTTGTAACAGGTGTAGTAGCATTTGAACCAAATCAATTACAGTCTCTAATGATGATGTTTATTGATGGTTATAATTATGGTTTTCAATTTGGAATATTCTTTTTCAGTTTTCATTTAGGTTTAATTGGTTATCTAATTTTAAAATCTGACTACGTTCCCAATATACTTGGAATATTTATGCTATTGGGTTTTATTGGATATTTGACAACGAGCGTAGATGCAATTTTATTGCTCAGCTATCCTGAAATCATTAATCAAATATTAATCATTCCTAATTTAATAAGTGAGTTAGCTTTGGTTATATGGCTTGCTATTAAGGGTGGTAAAAACTAAGAAATTGGTTATCTTTATAATTATTATTAAAAAGCTCTGCTAATAAACAGGGCTTTTTATTTAAGCAAAGTTAAATATACCCACATTGTGGTTGCACTTTTTGTGGATGCAAAACTGTTGAATCGTCCCAAAAACGTGTACCAAAACAAACTGCCTAATTTGAGTGTACCAAAAATGGCGGTTTTGACACATAATCTATAAGTTGAAAAGCGTTGAAGGATAACACTATTTAGAGCTACTATTCATCTACGGTAAACCAACGAAATCCGTAACTATCTGCTGTAGGAGACTAATGCAGATACTTTTTCATTATAGAGGGGGAGTTAATTACATTCCTATTTCTATATTCATTATACAATTCCATTTATCCAAATGATCAAAACTTATTCCAAAGCATTCTTACTAGTTGCGATAACAATATTCTCACAACAATTGTTAGCTGACGATCCTGTTTATCCTAGTACCCAAAGTCTTATACCTCCATCCGTTGGTGATTTGACAGATGCACGAAAGTATTCAGATTATGAACGTGCTGATGGATTTAGATATTTACAATATGCATATTTTCATCGAGATTGGGCAATAGATTTAAAGGTTGATCTTTACATTGATTACTCAGAATTTATAATCGATCTAAATGAAGTGCAAAAATGGATTGACCAATTTGGGTATAAAACTCATCAAGTAGCAGGATGGCCAGTATCTTTGGTTGAATCAACAGATCAACAGTGTAGGTATAATACTCAGAAAGGACATTTTACAATGATTGTAATTGTAAAAAATGCTGGCTCTTCTTCAGAAGCCCAAAAATATGCCGACTTGGCATATAAGTATATTTTACCAAAAATTCCAACTCCACCATCGTCAGAATCCACAACTGACTTAGATACAGATATAGTTATTGATTCACAAGGCGAACCAACAATAAAACCGAAGTCAGAATATGAAATCCAAAGGAAAAAAGCTTTTAAGGAGTTTGAAGAGACGACAGAAAAATATATTGAGGCTGAGAATAAGAAATATGCTGCATTAAATAAACTTTATACGGAAGGAGAATCAACTGCAAATAATGAGAACTTTTCTATAGCTGGCAATGTTGAGATTGTTCCACCGCGTAAAAAACTAGCAATATTTCGTGAATCTGATCATCAATTTGGAATATCTCTTAAAAATAATTCAAGTTATGATATCACAAAAATAAAACTCGCTATCTATGCAAAAACCAAAAAGGGGAGAGAAAAACTTAGTAAGAGTAGTATATCTTTTATACAGAAAAATAATCTAGGCAATGCAGTTTTTAGAATACCTCATAAAAAACTTAGGAACTTATTAGGTGATTTTATCGAACTTGGTCCAAATCTATTTATTGAAGCCGAATATAAAATAAAATGGAGTAAATCTTATTTCTCATCTGAGAATGTTAATTCAATTTGGACTGAAGCCATCAACTCAAGAACAGATGGTTTAGCAATGGAATCTGAATTAGCGATCGAAACACCTCCAATAGCCAGTATTGAATTAGTTAATTCTGATGGTAACACAGTTAATTCTAAAGATGTTATTGCGAAAAAAGAATATTATTTAAAATTCTCAATTAAGAAAGATTCTGATAACTCGCAAGATTACCTAATGAGTTGGGATGAACCAAAATACTCTATTCAGCCGGAATCGGTAAACTACAGTAAATGGATGGATACATATAATTTAAAAAATCCAATCACAATTTCAGATAGTAAAGAAAAATTCAATAAAAAGATTAATAAAAGGTTTACAGGCAAATTATCCAATAAATCAATAATATTTTATTCATATGTTCAATTCCCTAAAGTTAAATATGATGAAAAATTAAAAGTTACAATTCCCATAAAATATAGTTATGAGCTTAGTTTGTCAGGAAATGAACAATATTGGAATACAATTAATAAAACTGAAACATTTATACTTAAGCCCATACAAGCGGAAAGTAATTTAAGTAAAATTGTTGAATTTTATGTTTCCGAATTATCAAGAGAAAAACAGCCGCTTTTTGGGTTAACACTTTCCGGTGGTCAAATTGCGTCATTCTCTGGCGAAATTGTGTGGATGCAACCAACTAATAAATGGTGGATGAAAGATTTGGAAAAATGGACAAAACTCAATGGTGACTTACTGGAAGGAGAGGGATTTGAAAAAGAAATTAGCGATGGTGGGAAAAAACAATTAGTCGGTGAATTGGTCAATTCATATGATAACGAACTTGTTAATGGACTGTCTACATTGTTTACTGTAAAAAATATTGTTCAAGCAGAAACTCAAGAAGAAATAATTGAAGAAACAGGGAAAGCAATAATTAGTACAGTAGTACCGCTTTCTGGTATAATGCTGCCCTTATTAGAATCAGCAAAAGTTTGGAATAAAAGAGATGGAATGGAAGAAGCTTTGTTATCTGAGGCCAATAGAGGAGCTTTCCAAAAATTTCAAAAAGGAACAATATATATAAATGCAGAAGAGGTTTTGGGTAGAAGAATAATTTTTAAAGTAATAGATAATACTATGTACGCAATAGAATTGGGGAGGACAATCATTTAAAATATAAGGAGATCAAAATGAATAAATATCAATATCTCAAGAGTATAACTTTAACAGTAATTAGTATGGGATTAATTTATTCTCAAACAACTTTATTCAAACAAAGTAGTAAAGTTAAGCCCATTACCAAAACAATTAATGAATCCATAGATGAAGTGGGGACTGCCTTTCATCAATTATTAATACTCACAGAAATTCGGTATGAATTAAATAAAACTACTTCGAGTTTCATTTTTGATATTATGAGAACTCCTATTGCACCTAAGAACGGAGAAGTTGGAGAATTCTTTGGTTATGAGAAACTAGGTGAGGATGCCCTGACTTGGGAATTTGATGAAAGTTCATTAAAAGAGGGGAGGATCGCTAATATCAATAGTTATCTCAAAGATCCCTCAAAAGGAATAGGTGGCATGACAAAAATGATGGGACCATCTATGTCAGGACCGATCACAACTGCCGATTTTGAAGGTAAAATAACATTAAAAAAAGCAGGCAGAACTAAAACAATGGTAAAATTAGAAATTGTATTCTTTACTGGAACAATTCCTTGCAAATCTAATGGTTTCCTTGAAAAGGAATTGTTAAAAAGTTGTAATTATATCCTATCATTGGAAAGTAGGATCGTTCCTACGGTAATTGATTCTATCATGCTAATAACGAAAGAATTCTTTAATAAGAATGGATTAGAAATTGAAGAGGAATGGGAAACCGGTTTAATGTCAAAACGGTTTGCGACAGATACTAGAGGAGAAAGAACGATCAACAAATTTGCAAAAGTCCGCAAACAATTATTGGCTACTTGGATTGGAAATTATAAAGTTTTAGTTACATATAATTCATTAAAAGAGAGCACCATGACAGAAGTTAAGCCTATAATACTCTATATGGCTATAAATGGTAATAATGGTAAAAGAAGATGGGAAATATATCCCACTAGGGGTTTGCTAGAAGAAGAGTTTTTTAATGATATAGATAATATCGTTACAAATTAATCTTTAAGGAGGTTAGACCAATGAAAAAACATCAAGTAATTATTATCATAATGCTATTCACACTAATATTAATGAGTTGCATGACTATGATGCCAACCGCGCACGAAAAATTTAGTCCTGATAAAATTCAAGTTGTTGTGAAGGGTAGTGCAATAACCAAATCTCCGGGTCTAATTGCAACTCCGGCAATTTCTCCCATAGGAAATTTACAATTGAAGGCAACTACGGCAGGAGATATTAAATTAATTTATTTAGATAAGACTATTGAGAAATTATTATATGACAGAAAAACAGATGATAAATTTGATAAAATGATCAAAATCGAAGAAACTGACACAACCGGATATGCTGAGGATAAAAGAAGAGGAGATGAATACATTGAACAGGTTAGGGGAAAAGATGCCGCTGCAGGAGCTGCTCTGCAAGGCATAACAGCAGGAATGGAACAGTTGGAACAATGGGCTGAAGCACAGAGGTACATTATTGATATGGCGTGGGCACCGGATGGTAACAAAATAGCCACATTGATATACTCACCCATGCATTATAAAGCTATTACTTACATTATTAATGCCAACAATTTTGAGCGTAAAATAGTCAAACAATTTTATGTGCCCGGTGCATATAATGATAATGTCATATACTCATGTGGAGTATCTTGGAAAAACAATAATTCACTGATATATTCATATTTTGAAGGAGCAACAAACTCAGAATTTTACAAACTGATTGAAAGGAATCTTACAACCGATGAGGAAGTGGTTCTCTCTGAAAACAATATCATCAAGGCATATTATTCACCAGACGGAAAACACGTTGCATTATACAAACCAAGTGGTGTGTATGAGGAAAAAATGGTCGGTGGTTTGTCACCGCTAGAAAATTATTTTAGCGTGCTTTCCTTATCAGTCGCTACAAGCGACTTCAATAATATAGTTCAAATTGAAGACGGGATACATACAAATAAAAGGGCAAGTTGGTCTAAAGACAGTAAATACTTAGCATTCGTAGATGATGGAAAAGTAGCAATGTCCGGTACTAAGGATATATTATTTTATTATAACATAGAGGATGAATCAGTAACTAATATCTGTACAGGTACATTTTTGAATACACCATTATTCATTAATAGTAAAGAAATCTATTTTTTTATGTTTGACAGCTATATTTTTAAAGCAGTAGTCGATTAAAATAATTCCATTTTAATGGACACAAGTGGACAGTAATGGACAGAAGTGTAGCACAGTTATAGCACACTTTTAAGATTCCTCCTCGGTGAACAGTGGCCTTTTAAGCCATTGTCCTAGCGTTCGAGTCGCTCCGGAGTCACTGTTAGAAAACATCGTTTTACGACGAGGTTTATCTTTTTATATACCTTTATTAGATTCGTCAAATGATGCCAAATAATATCAAATTATGGATACGTTTTGTATTGACATGAATATAATTTCTTATAATGCATATTGTTAGGTGCTTTTGTTCCTTTTTTAGTCATTCTTCAAGAACTCAAGGATTAAATTATTAACTGTTTCTGTGTGTGTAAACATCAAATCATGCCCTGTATTATTGATTAGTTTAGTTTCTATTTTCGGAGCCATTTTATTAAGACGTTTAACAGCTTCTTTACCATCATAACATGTCTCATTTTCTCCAACCAGATAAAGAACCGGCATGTTTAATCCTGATAGTTCATTATCAGACAACACAGTAGGTTGTACTCCTTGTTTTAATTTAAAACTTTCCATTGCAATGGTAAAATAGTCAATCCTGTCTTCTACTAATTCTTCTCCTTCATTGTTCATTTTTGCCAGATCTGCCCAAGCCCAATACATAATTTTTTTCTTATAATAACGAATTGGAATTAAAGATTTAATCGTTCGTGTCCACCACTCTTTGGTAACATCTAAAACTGTCCAGGCAGGAGCTATAAGAATAACATGGGAAAGTTTTTCAGGGTAATTCAATGCATATTGACTAACTACCCAACCTCCATATGAATAACCAATCATATTAACCTTGTCTACTTGTAGGCTATCTGTCAATTCATTAAGCCAATTTGCATAATCCTGCCCATTCAATATTTCTTTAGTATAAACACTTCTACCCCAATCATAAATATTGTCTAGTGCATAAGTTCTGTATTGGCTTGAAAGTTTTTCAATGTTGGCATTCCAAATATATGAATTTGAACCACCTCCAGGTAATAGAATCAAAGGAGGTGCATCAATTGGGCCGCTAATTCTCATAAACGTTTCACCAAATGTTGTAGAAACTAGCTTTTCTTCAGAGTTAAATGGCCAGGACCTTGCCATCTCTTCTTCATATGCCAAGTATTTCTCTTTTGCTTCAGCAGATTTGAAAGGGTGATAATCTGATATGTCCATTGGGCCTGGACCAGCGATTAATGAAAAATACATCCATATTCCAAAAGATAAAATCACAAGAATAATTGACCCTAGAATTATTAGAATATACTTTGAAATTCGTTTAAGCATTGAAGGTCTCTTCTTTATTTTATTTTTTTCATTATGTATAATTGTATTTTTTTTGTAGCTAAACCCTGACTAATGTAAAATTATTGTGATGAATATTAGCGGTTTAAGAATTTATGAAAATCCTCCAAACGCGCTCACTTTTTCAATCATCCAATTTACTAGTTTTATGCAACTTAAACCAATTAATCCTAACTTTATATGTGGTCCAAGCTTTGGGGGCTGGTCAGTTTGTTTTTATCATTGCTCGTATTTCTATGCTGTGAGGTTTCATCGTTAGAGTTCGGAGTATGTACTGATTCCCTTGTAATTATTATAAATCTGCTATACCCAAAAATCTAATTTTTGAATATAGTAATACCATATAAAGAAATTTTCCATAAAATGGATAGACACAAGTGGACAGTAATGGACAAAAGTGTAGCACGGTTGTAGCACACTTTCAAATTTGCTCCTCATAGAACACGGTCTTCACACGGCAGATGTACAAAACAGTGCTATTATTTCAAAAAAGACTAATTACCCTCTAAAAATTCATTACTTCTATATGTATTGTTCATTTAATTATTAACACCACTGCCCTACTAGGACAGTGGTGTTAAATAGTAATGAAGTGTAAAAACTTTCCTTTTCTAAAGCAAGTATTGGATATATAACGTGTGTTATTTATCCAATACTTGCTTTATTATTCGATATAGATGTCAATCTATATCGAAATATGGACAATATTGATGGCTTCTATAAAAAATTTGTTGAATGTTATTTCGTATAACCCTTTTTTACGAATTATTTTCTATCAAACAATCCGCCATCATTTCCTTTGGTATGTCAAAACCCATTAAGTGTAAAACTGTTGGTCCAATGTCCGGTAGAATGCCATTTTGCTTCAATGTAATACCGCCGGTATCGGCGGATATATAGACACAACGTACAAGATTTAAGGAATGACTTGTGCGTACTTGTCCGGTTTCATAATCGATCATTTGGTCGCAATTGCCATGGTCGGCAGTCAGCAATATTTTTGCATCAAGCTCTAACAAAAGCGGGATAACTTTACCAAGATTCTCATCCAATATTTCAACTGCCTTTTTTGTGGCGTCAAAATCACCGGTATGGCCAACCATATCACCATTGGCATAATTAATTAATAAAAAATTATAGGGATTGTTTTCAATCCGTTTCAATAATTCTTCGGTAACGCGGTATGCTTCCATTTCTGGGTGCTCAGCAAAGCTGGATGGATCAAACCGTCCCGGCACTTCAACTTGGTCTTCATTCGAAAATGGTGTTGTGGATTTCCCATTGAAAAAGCTGGTTACATGACGAAATTTTTGAGTTTCCGCTAAGCGCAGTTGTTTTAATCCGGCTTCCGATATTACTTGTCCAACGAGATTGTCTAATTTTTCATCACCCTCATCCATTCCGCCCAATAAGTAATCTTCAAATTCATCATAATAGCGGGTGAGTCCAACATACGTAACTTGTGGTTTGCGCTTCAATGTCCCCGGATAATCAGGATTAACAAAGGCAGATGTGAGTTGTATGGCACGATCTTGCCGATAATTTGTGTGCAGAATTACATCACCATCAGCTACGCCGGAATAATCACCAATTACGTGTGGTTCAATATATTCATCGAACATATCGGTTCCGCTCGGAGTTTTGTCAGATTCATATGATTCTTTGATAGCAATTTCCGGTTCATCAACGTTTTTGCCAATTGCATCCACAATACAATGATACGCTTGGTCGGTCAAATCCCAACTTTTTACCCGATCCATTCCATAATAACGTCCCATTATTGTACCGATCTGACAATTTCCGATTTCCGCCATTTGTTGACGGAGTGTATAAAAATATTCTGAAGTACTTTTTGGTGGTGTATCACGACCGTCTAAAAATGGATGGATTACAATTTTTCCTTCGGGGAATTCCTGTCGTGCACGCTTCATCAATTTAAATAGATGATCTTGGTGAGCGTGCACACCTTCATCTTGCAGCAGTCCAAAGAAATGAAACTGAGAATTATTATTCTTCCAATTATCGATTAGATTGCGCCATTTATCATTTGCGAATAATGAGCCATCCTCCAATTTATCATTGATGCGCTTTAACTCCTGTTCAACAATCCGTCCGGCACCCATACTTAAATGCCCAACCTCACTTGATCCCTGAAATCCGGCCGGCAAACCGACAGCTTCTCCGGAGGCATCTAATAACGTCAACGGATATTTTTTATAATAACTATCTAAATTGGGTGTATGAGCTGCTAAAACAGCATTTCCGTTCGGGTTTTCATTGTACCCAACACCATCTAAAATAATTAATACTACGGGTGATTTTTTCATATTTCTTATTTATATATCTTTATGTTTTATAAGTCTCCAACAATATTACTAAGATTTTCCTTGCATTCCATTGACAAAACCATTAAAATACTTACGAGAAACTTACGAGCATATTATGAAAAAGCCAATATCATACAAACAACAACGTTTTTTGGACTTCATTCAGCGTTACACGATAGCTAACGGGCAAGCACCGTCCTACGAAGAAATCATGGACAAATTAGGGTTTTCATCGTTAGGAACAGTACATTGGTATGTAAAAACATTATCGGATGATGGATACATACATCGTGCCCGCGGTCCTAATGGCAAAAGAGCGCTTATCCTTTCTGAAGAACACGCCGTACCAACAGTTCTACCGCTTTTAGGAATGATTGCCGCGGGCGAACCGATTGAAGCTTTGGAAAATGCTGAACCAATTAATGTACCAGCCCCATTTGTACGTCCGGATAATTTTGTACTAAAAGTCAAGGGAAATTCCATGCAAGACGATAGCATTGAAGACGGTGACTACGTAATTGTACGAAAAACTCCACAAGCTGAGCGGGGGCAGGCCATAGTAGCGCTTATAAATGGTGAAGCTACACTAAAACGTTATTACCCCAAAGGAGATAAAGTAGAATTACACCCCAGGAATCCAGAGTTTCCTATTATTAAAATTCAGGATACTGATAATTTTCAGATCAATGGCGTTGTGCTGTACTCTTTCCGAGAATACTAAACCACGAAGACACAAAGAACACGAAAAAACTAAAATGAGAATAAAAACAAATTTATCGGAGCGCACAGAACGTATTGGTAAAATAATTGTGAATTGTGCTTATCGCGTACATAAAAACATTGGTCCGGGGTTGCTTGAATCAGTATATGAAAAATGTTTGGTTTATGAACTTAAAAAAGCCGGATTGAAAGTAAAAACACAAGTTGATATACCCTTTCTATATGATGGAGAAAATATGGATTTGAAACTTCGAATAGATATACTGGTGGAAAATTCCGTAATCATAGAATTGAAGGCTGTCGAAGAAATGCATCCTGTTTTTCAGGCACAATTAATATCGTATCTAAAACTTACTAATAACCACTTGG
Organism: uncultured bacterium; assembly: GCA_964634215.1. GTDB lineage: Bacteria > Fidelibacterota > Marinisomatia > Marinisomatales > JAHJCW01 > JAHJCW01. Next base: position 16,743 of record CAZWKR010000008.1, on the reverse strand, counting down.
GCTTCCTGATTAACTTTAACATCACACTGATTAAAGATGGTATAAAAAGAATAGTTAGTTAATTAATTCAAATAACGGGCTATGACACCTTTTAGACAAAACATATTAAAGCTTTTGTCTTTTTTTACCCGCCGAAGCTTTGGCGTAGGCGGACGTTATAAATAATGTTGTGTTTTTCGTTTAAATATTCTTCGTGTTCTTTGTGCCTTCGTGGTAAATAATCTTTTGTGTTTTCGTGGTTAAAAAATGTCTTCTATTTTTCATGTACGTTTAAAAGATTTTGAACTTCAGGCGGAACGCTTGATGGATGCTACATTGCGTACGCGTCCGGTTGCTATTATTTCATCACAGCAACAAGATGGTACAATTGTTTCCGTATCCCCTGAGGCAAAAGAAGAGGGTTTGTATCGAGGCATGAAACTATCCTTAGCCCGTAAAATAAGCCACAGTGCTTTGTTGATGCCCTATAATCGTTCTTTGTATACGCGCCTTAATTCATACCTTTATAAAACGGTATCAACCTTTACGCCAATAGCAGAACCTGCCAACTTTGGGCAATTCTATCTTGACATGACGGGCATGGGACATTTGTACCCTAGCTATCAGCAGGCAGGTTTATCGGTTTCCAGTATTATAGCAGATAAAACCAGCTTGGCTAGTACAATTGGTATTAGCATCAATAAGTTAGTGAGTCGTATTTCTACTGCAGTGGTACCGGAAACCATCAACGAAATAACCATCGGAGAGGAACCGCGCTTCCTATCACCGCTAGAATCACCCATTCTACCATCTGTTCACTTACCGCAGGTAAAAAAAATTGTGCGATTTCTATATCTTAATCAGATTAATGATATTCAAAAAATTGTTCATAGCGCACACGAGGGTTCTATCATCTTCGGAAAGCATTTTAAACAAGTGTCCCGTGAAACACAGGGTAAGGATACATCTGCCGTCTGCCCCCCAATTTTAAGAGACCATATTATTGAGCAAGTCATTATACCAAAAGATACCAATGACCAATTTATTTTACGTTCAATTGTTAGAACTATGGCTGAACAAATTGCTTTTCAGTTACGTAAGCGTCAACAAATTGCAAAAAATGTTAAACTGGAAATCCATTATACCGATGGTTTGCGCAAAGCGCGCCACGCTGCTTTCATTACAAACAATGACAAATCAATCGTAGAAACATGTTATAGATTATTTGATCTGGCCAATTACCGTCGCAATCGTATCCGAACCATTATAATTGATGCGTCCAAATTTATATATTTTGCAAATCAGGTTTCCATTTTTGATACAGAAAATAAACGCAATCAAGCCATCTCCAAGGCTTTGGATATAATCCGCCGTAAGCATGGAGCCAACAGTATATATTCTGCGTCAGCTTTAGGAAATGTGCCAAAACAAAAATCTTTACTTAACACAAAGGCCCTAAGAATTTTTTCACAAGATTTGTCTACCCCTTGTACGGGGGAGATTAAGAGGGGATAATAATTGTTCACTCACCTCAATGTCCATTCCAATTTTTCTCAAATGCGCGGAACCGTTACGCAGCAATCATTGCTCACTCAAGCAAAAAAGCATGGTATGCGACGTCTCGCACTTACAGAGACAAATGGTATTTGGGGCTTTATCCGCTTTGTGCAACACGCCAAAGCAGCCGACGTTAAACCAATTGCCGGAGCAAATATTATAACCGCTATAGACGATGTTCTTCTTTTAGTGGAAAATCAAACGGGATACGAAAATCTTTGCCGTGCCATATCCAAAGTACATGATAATGGACAACAGTCATTGTCAGAAATATTATCAGCCGGGTACACCGGCTTATTTTTTCTGGCGCATCAGGAAAAAACAATAAATGAACTTAGCAAGTTCATTCCTGATACTAATCTTTTTGTGGAATTACGTCCCGGCATAACAGAAATACGAGCGTTACAATTATCAAAAAAATTCAAATTAGAAATTGTTGCGACAGGCGATGTGTATTTCCTAAAACCGGAAGACCAAAAAGCTCACCTTGTTTTACGGGCAATTGAAAATAATACAACACTATCACAGATTGATTTGAAAGAAGTAAAAAATGATCAACATTGGTTCCGTAGCGAAAAAGATATGATTCGTCTTTTTCCAAACAGTTTAGAAGCTATTAATAACAGTCATTATTTAGCCGAACGCTGCAAAACCGACTGGAATTTTATAAATACTATTTTCCCAAATCTCAATTTGAAAGACACCCATCAAGCCAATATCAAACTTGAGCAATTGGTTAATAAAGGTGCAAAAAACCGCTATAAAACATTATCAAAAAAAGTTGAGGATCGTATCAAATACGAATTATCGCTTATTAGTGAAAAAGGATTTGCTCCATATTTTTTAATTGTACATGATATTGTAAAACAAACGCGCGCGACAATCGGGCGCGGTTCCGGTGCGGCATCAATTGTGAGTTATGCCTTATTTATTACGCAGGTTGATCCCATCAAATATAATTTACAGTTTGAACGGTTCATTCATCCCGAACGTGAAAACATGCCGGATATAGACATAGACTTTCCGTGGGATGAACGTGATGGCATACTAGAATCAATCTTTAAAAAATATAAATTAAAACGCACTGCGATGGTCGCATCGCAAGTCTTCTTACGTCCGCGTTCAGCTGTACGGGAAGTTGCAAAAGTATATGGATTGTCCAATGAGGAAATAAAGAGTATCACAAAGCGAATCGGCTATCATCGCTCACGAACCGATTTAGCACGATGGGTTAGCACCGATCCGCGTTTCGCCAATGCACACATAGACGATACAATTTTAGATATTTTAAATCAAAGCGAGAAAATTATTGGAGCGTTTCGGTATCCTTCCGTACATCCGGGCGGAATGATAATTGTACCTGATGAAATTCGTAAATACGTACCGGTTCTGATGGCATCAAAAGGTGTACAAATTGTTGAATGGGAAAAAGATCAAGTTGAGGATTCCGGTCTTTTAAAAATTGATATTTTAGGAAACCGCAGTTTAGCAGTTGTACGTGATACAATTAAACAAGTTAATTTAAATTACAACAACATAGCGGCTAATAGCCGCTATGTTGACTACCACCAAATCCAACCAATCGGTGATCCTAAAACAGAAAAACTAATGAAAACCGGACGTACTATGGGCGTATTTTATATCGAAAGTCCGGCTACCCGGCAATTACTCACCAAAGCAGGTGTGGTTGATTTTGAACATGTTGTTGTCTATTCCTCTATTATTCGCCCGGCGGCTAATCGTTTTACCACTATTATGTTGGAGCGTATCCACGGCAAACCATGGAGACTGCAACATCCTGACCTAAACTTTTTAAAGGAAAGTTATGGCATCATGGTTTATGAGGAACAAGTTTCTATGGCAGCGCGTGTATTGGCCGGATTCGGATATGCCGAAGCCGATGCACTCCGCAAAACAATGAGCCGTGATTCGATGCAAAATTTAATTCCCGGCTGGAAAAAGAAATTTATTTCAAAAGCACAGAAACGCGGTTACACAAACAAGCTCATCGAAGATGTTTGGGATATGATAGCTTCATTTGTAGGATACTCATTTTGCAAACCGCATTCCGCTTCCTATGCGATGTTATCTTTTACCTGTGCTTATCTGAAAGCACATTTCCCGGCAGAATTCTTGGCGTCAGTTATTACCAATCAAGGAGGATTTTATTCAGGTTACGCTTATTTGAGTGAAGCACGCCGTTTTGGAATAACAATTTTAGCTCCGCATATAAATCGCAGTAATAGAGAGTATAAGGGTAAAGAAAAAAAGATACGTATGGGCTTAATGAGCATTAAAGGATTGCAAGAAAAAACTATAAGATCAATTATTGATGAGCGTAAAGCCGGGGATTTTCAATCGTTAGATAATTTTCTTTTACGTGTTGACCTCAGTCTTGCTGATGCGATTGCTCTCACTAATTCCGGTTGTTTTGATAAATTGGAACCAAATTTATCACATAAGGAAATTGCCTACCGTATTGCTCATTTTTACTTGTCTGATGGCTCTACTGAACCAATAACCAATGAACCCTCTAAAGAACCTCTGTCTTGGGACGAAAAGCGCGAACTGGAATTGAGATCTTTTGGATTTCCAATATCATCCCATCCATTAGAATCATATTTTAAAACAATAAATAAATGGGTCAAAAAGGCAATAGATATTCCCAAATATGTTGGCAAATCAATTTACTTAGCAGGAGTTTACATTACGCGCAAAGAGGTTCAAACACATCAGCGTGATCCAATGGAATTTTTAACACTTGAGGATGAAACTGATATTTACGAATGTGTTCTTTTCCCTGAAGTGTTTCGTAAATATGGAGATCTATTGCATTGGGAAAAACTCTTTCTATTACGCGGAACAGTTGAAGAATCATTTGGAGTATTTTCAATTACTATTGAAAAGCTTATTAGTTTACCAAGAAATATAGAAAAACTAAATCAGAAAATTATGAAGACGCGAAGAACACAAAGTATAAAAGATAACAAGAAACCTCTTCGTGACTTTGTGACTTCGTGGTAATATTATCACAATGTGTGGACGTAAAACATTAACAAAAGATATGCAATCAATTATCGAGGAGCTTGCCATTGAGGAATGGGAAAATCCCGATAATTATTTACCAAACTACAACATTGCGCCTACTCAAAACTCTCCAATATTAATCGACAATGGTAAGCGCATTGTTAAATCAATGCGCTGGGGATTGATACCATCGTGGGCTAAGGATGATAAATTTGGTGCACGAATGATCAACGCACGAATTGAAACACTTACAGAAAAACCTTCATATCGGAATTTAGTATTAAGCAAGCGATGTGTTGTTATTACGGATGGCTACTATGAATGGAAAAAGGTTGGTGACAGAAAAGTACCTTATTATTTCAAGAAACCTAATGGTAAATTGCTCTCAATGGCGGGTTTGTATGATGTATGGAAACATCCTGATGGATACTTAATCCCATCGTATACCGTCATAACAAAAGAGGCACAACAGGAAGTTGCAGCAATTCACAACCGTATGCCGGTAATATTGCCGTCGGCACATTTAGACAAATGGTTAAAAACTGAAGAGTTCTCGGTTTCGGGAGCATTGGAATTAGCAAAAAATATTAAACCGATTTTAGAGAATTATCCCGTATCACCTCTTGTTAACTCAGTAAAGAATAATTCATCTGAGTGTTTATTGCCTGTAAATGAACTTTAATAAAGTAATCTTTATTAAATCAAGTAATAATAACGAATAGAAGAAAATACTTGCGCTATACATCGCATTTTGCGAATTTTTAGAGATAATTCCAGGCATTAAACATACAATTAAACATAAATTGAAATCTGGATATAATACTTACTCTTACTGGCGGGGTACGCCCCCTCAGTTGTCATGTAATAATAATAAACCCCAAGGAGTTACTATGAACCGTATTGTTAAAATACTTATGGTCCTAGTACTACCACTTGCGCTTTTCGCGCAGAATACAATTACCGGAACAGTGACCGATGCCTCAGGCAACGGTTTGGCCGGTGCTAATGTAGTGGTAGGCGGGACCACAATGGGTGCTGCTGCTGACGTAGACGGGTATTTTGCCATCGAGAATGTTCCAAATGGCACATATACTTTAACTGCTTCAGTGATCGGTTATGAGAATGGTAATGCTACAATTACCCTTCCTGGTGCAGGAAGCGTAGACTTTGCACTCACAGCCTCAGCCCTTGAATTGAGTGCATTGGAAGTTTTTGCATCTCATGCTACTCGTAACACACCTGTTGCTTACACAAATATTGAAAAAGAAGATGTTGAATTCCGTCTTGGATCACAAGATCTTCCTATGGTATTGAATGTCACACCAAGTGTCTATGCTACACAACAAGGTGGTGGTGCAGGTGATGCTCGTGTTAATATTCGCGGATTCAACCAAAACAATATCTCCATTATGATCAATGGTGTTCCTGTCAATGACATGGAAAATGGTTGGGTATATTGGTCAAACTGGGATGGTATTGCTGATGCAACATCATCAATCCAGATGCAGCGTGGATTAAGTGCAGTTAACTTAGCCACACCTTCAATTGGTGGTACAATGAATATCATCACCGATCCTGCTGCACACGAACGTGGTGGAAGTTTCAAACAAGAATATGGAGCAGCAAATTTCTTTAAATCAACTTTAAGTTACAATTCAGGACTTATTGGTGATAAGCTTGCCCTGAGTGGTACAATTGTGAGAAAAATTGGTGAAGGTCTTGTTGATAAAGTTTGGACTGACGCATGGGCATACTATTTTGGTGCAAGCTATGCATTGAATGCTGACCATCGTTTGGAATTCTATGCAGTTGGAGCACCGCAAAGACATGGTCAAAATCTCTATAAACAGAATATGGCAGTATATGATACTGATTTTGCAAAAGACCAAGAAGATTACGACCAAGATGCACTTTATGAAAATGGTGGTGAATTTAAAGAAGTTGATAGATACTTTAACCAAAATTGGTCTCCAATCAGTTCTTCATATGAAGGAAAACAATATTGGTATATGTATGGTGCGAATACCGTTGACCGCCACGATCCTGATTTCTTAAATGAAAGAGAAAATTTCTTTCATAAACCACAAGTCAACCTTAACTGGTATGCAACATTCTCAGAAGCATTGAGACTTAGCACCACTTTTTATTATTCAGGTGGTTCAGGTGGTGGAACCGGTACGTATGGAAGTATTGTAACCGTTGATGCTTTAGGTCAAAGCGATATTGATCCTGATGGATTTAAATATTACTACGGACCATCACCATGGGTAAGAGACTGGGATGCAACTATTGCAATCAACTCCTCTCCAGGTGGTGATTATTATTTCCAAAGAAGCACCAGATCCAGAGAAGATGGAGAATCCATTGGTATTCTTAGAAACAGCATAAACAGACAGTGGACATTAGGTGCCATTTCTAAAGCCACTTACAAAGTTAATGATGACTTAAAAGTTATTGCAGGTTTGGATTGGCGTACAGCAGGCGTAGAGCATGCTCGTGAAGTACGCGATCTTTTAGGTGGTGATTATTATGTTTATACCGGAAATGATTTTGATACCGAAGCCGACTATAAAAAAGGCCTAGGCGATATCATTGCTTACCATAACCATAATACTGTTGATTGGATCGGTGGCTTTTTACAAGGCGAATATGTACAACCAAGATACTCCATTTATGGAATGGCCGGATATGCAATGGCCAAATACACCCTAACAGACCACTTCTCAAAAGGTGAAGACTATTCGTTTGAAACAAACGATGATGGCGAACTCTATATTGAAGCTGATTGGGTAACCGCAGTACAAGGTAAGGGTGGAGCACTTTATCGTATTTCAGATGAAATTGACACCTATGCTAACTTTGGTTATGTAGAAAAAGTTGCCATACTTGATAATGTAATTGACGATATTAATATTGCTCTTACAAAAGATCCATTGAATGAAAAATATATCAGTGCTGAAGCCGGTGTTAACTACCGTGCAGCCAATGGCAAAATCACAGCCAAATTTAACCTTTATAATTCCATGTGGAGAGACCGTACGCTTACAAGAGCAGTAACATCCGGACAAGGTTCAAGTGGCGATACTGATATTATCTTCTTAACCGGTCTTGATCAGGATCACAGAGGTGTAGAACTTGAAGCTGCCTTCCAGCCAATGGATCTATTCCGTGTTGACCTTGCAGCATCTTATGGTGATTGGAAATTTGTGGACGATGCTAGTGGTACATATAAAGATGTTGTAAACCGTACTACTGAGGATTATGAATATTCGGTTAAAGACCTTAAAGTTGGTGATATGCCACAAACAATGGTAGCAATCGGTGCAACATTATTCCCAATTGATGGTTTACAGGTACAAGGTATCGTAAACTGGTATGACCGCAATTATTCTGATTGGGCACCTGCAGGTCGTGAGGTGGGAGATGATGGCGAAGCAGATCGTGAACAAAGTTGGGAAGCTCCTAGCTATTACAAGATCGATATGCACGCATATTACAACCTACCGTTTGAGTTTAATGGTATCACTTTCACAGCATTTGCTCATGTATTCAATGCTTTAGATGCAGTCTTTATCCAGGATGCACTTGACAATAGTCAATACAATTCTTGGGATCAAGATCATGATGCAGATGATGCAGAAGTGTTCTTTGGACTACCAAGATCATTCAATGTTGGTGTTAACGTAAATCTACCGTAACACACTACATTGTATTAGTTATGGAAAACCCTCGATTTATCGGGGGTTTTTCTTTTATAGTATAAATTAAAAAACTAAATTTCATAAAATACTTTTTAATTTCGTTGTATGAAAAACACTAATCCATTTATAGGAATTGCCGGAAATATTGGTGTAGGCAAAACCACGTTTACTGATATTGTTGCCGAAAGCCAAGGTTGGCATCCTTTTTATGAATCGGTTATGGACAATCCGTATTTAACCGATTTTTATGGTGATATGAAGCGTTGGAGTTTTAATCTGCAGATATACTTTCTTCATCATCGCTTCCGCAATCATGTTAAAATGTCAAACCTCAATCAAGGGGTAATACAAGATCGAACCATTTATGAAGATGTTGAAATTTTTGCAAAAAATCTGCATCTTCTAGGTAACATAGACGATAGAGATTGGGAAAACTATCGCAACTTATTTAATGTAATGATTTCATTTTTGCGCAAACCAGATCTAATTATATATCTAAAAGCATCAACCGACACCTTATTAACGCGCATTAAAAAACGTGCTCGCCATTATGAAAAGACTATTGACCCTGAATATTTACACACACTAAATGTTTCTTATGACATATGGATTTCTAGTATTGTAGACATACCTGTGTTAACCATAGATACAAATAATTTCAATATTTTTAAGGATAAAAAAGCGTTACAGTTAATTATTAAAGATATAAATAATAAATTGTAATATCTGTTTGTCATTGCGAAGAGCGACGCGATGGCAATCTCATACTATTTTTTTGTAAGTTTTAGCACCAACAAGGTAGTAATAAATGAAAATTAAATTATCTTCACTATTTTTTATTGTTTTGGCATTTATCTTTTCCCGGTCACACCTATATGCACAAGTTGAAACAGGCAGTTTTGATTTTGAAAGAATCAACAGGATTTATGGTGTGTTTTTGCCAAAGAATTATACTGGTGCCGAGAACTATCCTCTGGTTATTTATTTGCACAGCTATGGATGGAATCCCGAGCAGGGAATGAATTATACAGCGCTGAATACAGTTGCCGACACATCCAATTTCTTAGTTGCTTACCCTTCTGCCAATCCTAACTGGAACAGTGGAATTGGAGACAGCCCTTCCTGGCCTACGCCCAATTTTAATGATGTTGGATTTATAAATGCCCTGATTGACACTTTGAGCAACCGTTATAGCATAGATCTTGAAAGGATTTATGCTTGTGGTTTTTCAAATGGTGGATTTATGGCATACAAACTGGCTTGCCAACTGAATCACCGTATAGCAGCCATTGCGTCCGTCGGTGGGGTTGTGTCAAATAGTACTATAGATAATTGTAATCCAATTTCTACCATGCCTATTCTTCATATTCACGGCACAAAGGATGGATTTGTACCCATTAATGGTAAGGGGGGTTGGAATACGGTAGATCAATCAATAAATTACTGGACCAAGTTCAATAACTGTGCTCAGGTCGATACAATAATTTTACCAGATTTAGTTCCGAATGATGGATGTACGGTCGAAAAGATTGTTTATACAAACTGTACAGACAATAGTAATATAATATATTATAAAGTGATTGATGGAGGTCACAGCTGGCCTGGTGCAACTATAGATCCAGACTGGGCGCGCCACAGAAATTTGGATATTGATGCCAATACCGAAATCTGGAATTTCTTTAAGACTTATTAAAATCCAATAGTTTTGATTTATAAAACAAAGTTATTTTAAATCGCGCAATTCCTGTTGCAGTAAGGCTTCTTCCATTACTGCTTCCATCTGGTCTTCACCGCGTTGATCTAATTCACGAATCTTAAATCTTACTGCTCTTATTTTTTCTTTTATTGGATAGGATTTTAAAACAAGCATACAATCGACTATTTCCATCTCCGGGCTTTCTTGCGGCTTGTCTTCCATCAATATTTTTGTAACTAATTCGCGTTCTTGTTTATTATCAAATTGATCAATAATTGAGGAAAAATTTATATCGTCATATAAAGGCAGTAAAATTTCAGCTAATTTTTTTAAGACCGGTTCGGTAAACAAATCTATGTCTGTACCATCCCTAACAAGTTGGCGAATTTGCAGGTCGTCACTAGCCAATAATTTAACTAATATTAATTGTGCTTTTTGAATCAGCGAAGAAAATTCTAATGGTTGTTCTTCAGTATTATCACTTTGTACGCGTGTACGCTGGCGACCAATTTCTTTTTTTAATCGTCTTTGCAATTCTGTATCATCAATTTCAAGGCTTGCCCCTTGTAAGCCTTTGATTAGCTGATTCCTAATAAATTCATCAGGAATATTTGCAATACGAAATAAATTATCATCTACAAACTGAGATCTCTGAACTCCTGACAATTTAAGTTCTTTCGATACATTTATAATATATTTCATAAGCGCCAATGCCGAATCCGCACCCTGTTGAATAGCTTCTGCGTCATTTTTTCTTATCCAATCATCAGGATCCATTCCATTCGGGACTTGTACAATTAAAGGTTCTACACTTCCCTGATATAACAAATAACCCGCTCTAATTGCTGCATCCGTTCCGGCTTGATCGCCATCATATGTTAGGAAAACACGATTTGTAAATTTTTTAATTTGTTGAACATGGCGCTCAGCAAGTGCCGTTCCTGACGCCGCTACCACATTTTCTATCCCGGCTTGGTAAAGCTGTATAAAATCCATATAACCCTCAACTAAAAACACGGCTCCTTTTTCACGTATCGCTTGTCGGGATAAATGCAATCCGTACAAAACATCACTTTTGTGATAAAGTGGTGTTTCTGGTGAATTCAAATATTTTGCCGGTTCGTCCTTGTCAAGAGTCCGCCCCCCAAATGCGATCACTTTGCCTGACTGATTAAATATGGGAAACATTATTCGATTCCTAAATCGATCAAATATTCCCTTTTCTGATTTTGTAAATAATCCAGATTTTTCTATCACATCATTAGAATATTTCTGCGATTTAACTTTATTTATTAAATCTTCCCAACCGGTAGATGAAAGACCTATTTTAAATGTTTTTATAGTTTCTAGTGTTAGTCCACGTTCTTTTAAGTACTTAATTACATTTTTGTTCTTATCCAAAAATAAATACTTTTGAAAGGCATTTTGTGCGAAATCATGTATCTCATACAATTTGGTGTAATAATCTTTTTCCCCTGCTGATTCATTCAGCATCACATCTATTCCATATTTGTCACCAAGTTGCTTGACGGCATCTACAAAACTAATTTTATCATATTCCGTTAAAAATGTAAATACATTACCACCAGCTCCACAGGCGAAACATTTATAAATTTCTTTTACCGGTGAAACATACAACGACGGGTGTGTGTCGTTATGGAACGGGCAAATTCCAACAAAATTTTGTCCTCTTTTACGTAAGTCTAAATATTGCGATATTATGTCTACAATATTTGAAGCTTCGCGAACACGATCAATTACTTCGGGTGATATCCGAGCCATTACTCATCATCTTCTTGAATATTAGATTCATCAGCAATTATTGATTTAACATATTCCTTTCCTGCATTTACAGGATCCTCCCATCCAAAAAACTCAATATTTTTATCGCGAATTGTTTTTGCAATATTTGCTATTTGCGATTCTTTATACAACGTATCTGTCCAATGCTGAATAGGAAGCAATTCAAAAACCCACAATATGATAATAATCGGAATAATACCTTTCACAACTCCTACTATAAAACCCAGTAATTGATTAAATAACCAATTTTTTCCAATACCGATAATCTGATCTATTAATTCAATAATCACTCGTGTAATTATAAGCGTGAAAATAAAAATTATAGAAAAGCTAGCAAATAGTATGAGATATGGATTATTACTAAACTCTCGTTGTAAAATTTCAGCAAAATCAACATAATAAGTTATGCTAAGCCAAAATGTAAATATTAAGCTGATTATCCTTCCAATTTCAATAATAAAGCCACGCTTATAACCGCCAATTCCTAAAAACAATAAAAATGTTATAGCAAAAAGATCAAAAAACAAAATGGCATTCATTGTAATAGCTCTCGTAAAAATAATTGTGCTTTTTTACCGTCTATTTTACCTGCTCCTTTTTTCATTATAATAGGCATTACCTTACCTATATCAGCCAAGGACTTCGCTCCTGCTTCCTCAATAGAATTATTCACAATATTTTTAATTTCTTCATCAGTCATCATCTTTGGTAAATATTGTTCAATAATTTGTAATTCTTCTGATTCTAATTCAACCAAGTCATCTCTTCCGCCGTTACGAAACATAGTAATTGATTCTTTACGTTGTTTAACTAGCGTTTGTAAAATTTTTACTTCTTCAGGTTCTGACAAGTCTTCCCGCTTTTCGATTTTTTTGTCCTTTAGTTTGGCAATAACCACACGTAAGGTTTTAGCTTTTGTAGTGTCTCTGTCTTTCATTGCCTGGTACATGTCAGACTGTATTTTTTCGAATAATTTCATTATTCCCCCTTTTACGTTTGATCAATACGTTTCATTGCAATTAGTAAATTGTCCTGATTCGTATCAAAGCCTATAAATCGCCGACCGCGAACTTTTGCTGTAACCCCTATATCACCGCTTCGCATAAACGGATCTACAATATAGTTCAATTTAAACGAACTGGCGTCTAGAATACGATTAATTAATGGCTCCGGCTTGTGTTCTGATTTGTCATTATCAGAATCCGCTCTAATATTAATTATATCATTCCAAAAATTTGGTAATCTTTCTTTACTTTCCATACGCAATAACAACTTTCCTGTTCCCACTGACTCCTGTCCAAAAAGAAATTCATTGGTTTTGGTAGCAAACCAAATATCACTCATTTGGTTTTTCCAGGTTGCTGCATTTGCTTGATCGCTTGCATTATCATCCCGCCAAGTGATTCTCGTTTGGACAATAAATATATTGGATAACAGGGAATGGAACATTCCTGAATATCGCCAACCACAAAGCAGGTAAATTGCACCGGTTATTTTCAAAACTCTACGTGCTTCTTTTAGCCAGTCCTCATTCCATTTATAGAATTCTTGCAAAGTAAGCTGTTTGCCTTTCTCCTGCGCTTGGCGCCAAGGGTCTTCTGGTGGATCGGCTATTATTAGATCAATTGAATTATCGGGCAATTTTGAAAGACCGGTCAAACCATCGGTTAAAAATATTCCTTCGCGCATATCGTCAGCTGTCATTTGTATATCATCGGCTGTTTGTATTGCCGGTAAATACCGATTAAGATCAGCAATGCTCAATCCTTCATAAGGTTCTAAAGGATTTGCAAACAATGGCATCTTTTCAGAAATATTCATCATAAAAGTTAAAAAAAGAACAACTTGCAAAAAATACAATTCCAAACCCGGTAATTTTATACAAATTAAATAATTATCGAAGTAATTTATATACTATGAAAGAAAAGAAAAAAGTTATTTTTATATGTACCGGCAATTCCTGCCGATCGCAAATGGCCGAGGGATTATTAAGGGAAATGGCAGGAGAACGTTTTGATGTTTATAGTGCAGGAAGTCACCCAAGCAAGGTACACCCTATTGCTATAAGGGTTATGAAAGAAGTTGGCATTGATATTTCTACTCATACTTCTGATCCAATTGACAAGTATTTTGGTTATGGAATAAAATTTGTAATAACACTCTGTGATCATGCACGTGAGTTTTGTCCCACTTTTCCCGGCGATTCAAAAAAGATACATTGGAGTATTGATGACCCGTTCCGTAGTTGGAAAAATGACCATAAAATAATTGGTAGGTATCGCAAAACTCGTGATGAAATTCACGAACGACTAGATAAATTTATTGAATTGTTTTGAAGGCGCTATTAAAATAATTTAGTGAACCTACGGTCCTTTAAAATACTTGCTCTCTTAGTTTTCTTATCATCTCAAATATTTTCACAAGTTATCATTACGGAAGTGATGTATGATCCAGATAACGCGAATTCTGAATTTGTCGAAATTTATAACACTTCTGTCGATTCGATTAATTTAACTGGCTGGACTATCGCAGATAAATATAGTATTGATGATATTGAAGAAGCCGGACAAGAATTATTGTTTTCTCCTTTAAGCTATGCTGTAATTTTTGAAAATGATTATGATATATCTACCGGTATATACAATAGCATTATACCCAGTAACGCATTATTATTGAAAGTAGACGACAGTAGTATCGGCAATTCTTTATCAACCAGTGATTCACTATATCTAATAAATAGTTCAAACATTACCATCGATTCAGTTGGGTGGACAAATAGCGTTCCAGATAATTTTTCAATTGAAAAAATTAGATTAGACTTATCGAACACCGCAGATAATTGGGAAGCAAGTAAATACTCACTCGGCACTCCCGGTGCACCAAATAGTTTTAATATAGACGGTACTATTGAGAATATTGTTTTTATTCCTCGTTATCCAAAACCGGGTGAGTCAATTGTTGCGAACGTTACAGTAAAAAATATAGGAATATCTACTTTTGCAGGAACTATTAATGCATCATTAAATGACAATATAATTGGTTCTTCCAATACATTTACATTATTATCAAGAGCAACTACCACAATTGATATTCCGATTGGCACATTACCTTCCGGTCGTCATAAAATAATATTTGATTTATCAGTTGCAGGAGATGGTGATGATTCTGATAATACCGCCAAAAAAACGCTCGGTATTTCTTATGAAGAAGGAGCAATAAGAATTAATGAGTTCCATGCCGAACCCGGCGACAATCAAATTGAATTCATTGAACTTGTTAGTTCACGATCTATTGTAATTGATGGATGGCGTATTGCTGATAAATCCGCCAGCAACCTGCTTCCCATAACATATATTAAAGAAGGTGGTTACGTTGTAATTGCAAGTGATACATCATTAAAACCAATCACAAATCCTGATTCCAAATATTTAATTCCATATGGCGGTTTACCAACGCTTAATAATACCGGAGATACTATTTACTTAGTTGATATGAATCATACAATTATTGATTCATTATCCTATGGTACCGGTTGGCCGGTTGTTGCTGATTCCTCAACTGAAAAACTTAGACCTGATTTTATTAGCAACGATCTTGTTAATTGGAAAACATCTACAGCAAATATTGGAATGACTCCCGGCTATGTTAATTCAAATTATTTAATTGATTATGACGGCGAAATTATCGCCGACAAGCTCTATCACGAGCCGGAATTCCCAAAAACTAATGATCCTATTGTGTTGTTTCTACCCATTACTAATCATGGTACTCAACCAATTTCCGGGAATGTAACTGTTTATGAAATTGATAGTGCTATTGGCAGTGTTAACTTTATTGATATAGCAAGAAGAGACACATCAATTTTACAAATATCTCTACCGGCGATGAATGCCGGAATACATCCACTTCAAATAAAAATGGGAGTTGTGGAAGATCAAAACCTTGAGAATAATACCGTTGCTGATACAATTTTAATTAGTTATGAATTCGGCTCGGTTTTGATAAACGAATTCTTACCGCGACCCATTTCTCCACAATCCGAATTTGTAGAATTGGTCGCTTTTGAAAATATTAATTTAACAAATTGGAGCATCGCTGACAAAACCAATACCCTACATCGTTTTAATGGTGGGTTAGTGGCAGCAGAAAAATATATTGTGCTAAGCGAAGATCCGGCTTTCGCGGCAATTATTCCGCAAGACGCCGCATTTGTTGAAGTACCAAATTTTCCTTCCTTGAATAATTATGGTGATGCTATATATCTACGTGATTTTACTGGCATCTTGATTGATTCACTTAGTTATACAACTTGGTGGGATTTAGCAACCGGTAAATCAACCGAAAAGATACATCCTGATTTTGTATCAAATGATTCTACCGGATGGAAAGTTTCAACCGATTCCACAGGGTGGACGCCGGGAAAATCAAATTCAGTAGTAGCAAAAAATATTGACGGTGCTATATTTTCGGATATTATTATTTCACCGGAATATCCGGAATCTTCCGAACCAATTCTTTTTACTGTACCAGTTATCAATAATGGCTTACAACCCATTTCAGGTGTTTTATTTATTGAAGATAACAATAGTGTTCTTGCAAGTTCTGCTTTTAATGAAATCGCCATGTCCGATACAACTTTAATCGAATTGGAAATATCTGCTATGTCTTCCGGTCGCCACGATATTACAATATCCATTGAAATTTTTAATGACGAGAATCTCGACAACAATACAGTAATAATTCCAATTTTGGTAAGTTACAATTTTGGCGCGGTTACATTGAATGAATTTTTAGCTGATCCGGAATCGCCCCTATCTGAGTTTGTGGAAATTATCGGTTCAAATGATATTGACTTTACAGGTTGGTCAATTAGTGACAATAGAAAAGAGCCAGAAGAGTTTCACGCAGAAAATGTTGAAGCCAACACTTACGTTGTTTTAAGTGAAGATACAAGTTTGGCAAAGCTGCTACCCTCTGATG